>JBBAQB010000021.1:0-63593 GCA_040400515.1 Ferruginibacter sp.
AAATTTTTTAGCAAAGATGCCGTACATATGCCGCCCAGGTATTTCTTTGATGATGTGGTAACTACATCTAAAAATGGGAAAGCAGTTACTGATACTGTTTGGCATAAAGTAAAAAACATTCAATTTACAAACCAACTTGGTAAGAGAGTTTCGTTAGATGACCTGCATGGTAAAATACTCGTGGTAGATTTCTTTTTTACGAGTTGTCCCTCTATTTGCCCCGGCCTTGCGCGTAACATGAAACGCTTACAGGATTCTTACATAAAAAACGATAGTATTGTACAATTTTTATCTATAAGTATAGATCCGGTAAGGGACAGCGTGCCAAGGCTTAGAGCATTTGCAGATAAGTATGATGCAAACCATGATAGTTGGTGGTTTGTAACTGGAGATAAAAAGGAAATATATGATTTTGCATTAAACGAAATGAAGGCAAGCGTAGCAGATGTAGGAGCAGACACCGCCTTCCCTCATACAGAAAACTTCTTTTTATTGGATAGTAATAGAGTAATTAGGGGATGGTATAATGGATTTGATACGGTAAAACTAGCTAAGTTAGCGAAGGATATTCCAACAATCATGCTGGAAAGAGACAAAAAAGCACCATCTGTATTTAGGGATTTCATCCCAATACTGCCTGTTATTTTTGTAGGTATAGGGCTCATTATTCTGGTAATGGGTATATTAAACAGAAACAAGAAAATTAAACCCCAATATTAAATGTTGCAACCATCAATTGAAAAAAACGACAACAAGGCAAAGTTGTTAATCTGGACGGTGTCGATCGTCGTATTTGTAGCTGTAGTTGTATTAAGCAAAGTAAAATTAGTATTAAATCTACCTTTTAATGTACATGTATTTGCAACAATAAATGCTGTTATAAATTCAATGGTGGCATTGTTGCTTGTTGCAGGTATTATTACTGCAAAAAGCCAAAAGTATGAAATTCACAAAAAAATAATGCTCACAGCAATAGCCCTATCCGTACTTTTTTTGGTGAGTTATATTTGCCATCATTTGCTTGCCGGGGATACTAAATATGGAGATATAGACCACGATGGCATTTTGAGCTTAAATGAAAGGGCAATGGCAGGCAGTACCAGAGTATTTTATTATGTTTTATTGCTCACACATATTCCCTTAGCTGCGATTATATTACCATTCATACTGTTTACAGCTTACAGAGCGCTAACCGGAGAATATGAGAAACACAGAAAACTGGTTCGTATAACCTGGCCTGTTTGGTTTTTTGTTGCAGTAAGTGGTGTGGTGGTTTATTTAATGATAAGCCCTTACTATAGTTGATTAGGAGGTATTTCATTGCTAGCTTTTACAACAGCAATTTTGTTTTTGCCTAGGTAAGAAATAACAATATCTATGGTGTCTCCTATTTGCACGCCTTCTTCGAAATCTATTTTGCTTTGTATTTTATTGCCAATAACATTGAGGTAAATGCTGTGCGGTGCAACTTTATAAACTTCTGCAGCAATGGCTGTTTTGGCTTTAAATAGTTTTACTGCCTGTTCAAATTCTGGAATGTAGTTGTTGTTAAAAAGAGATGCGTATATTTTTTCTTTTTTTTCAATATTTTCTAATGAAAAAGTTACCTGTTCATTAAGGTCAAGTTCTGCGGGTACAATTTGCCATGGAGAGAAGGGAACTGGAAAAAAAAGATAGCTGTCTATCTCTTTTACAAAATATTTGTCATCTACCATTTTTAAATAGCCAATAAACTTATTGCTTAAAAGGCTTTTGTTTATAAGAACGTCCAAGGCATTGTTGTATAAAAATTCCATGCCCATAGCCATCATTCTATCGCCCCTGTCAGAAAGTTTTACCTGAAAACTAACTATATCGCCTACCATAAAATGATGGGTTTTTCGGATGAGCTTTTTCTCCTTCATTTCCTTCTGCACCTTTTCATCAATACTTGCACGTACCGTTTTTTTCTTATTGCCTTCCTCATATTCAATCATAGCATACTGCTTATCATGATTTATAAAAGCTATTTTACCTTCTGTGCGCTGGCTCATGTTGTAAAGTTATACGTTTAGGGACGGTTTAAGGTTATCAATATTACAATCCTATCTCTATCGATGGGTCCCAGAAATGATTGTGAAAGTTTAAAATGCTGTTATCCTTTACCTTTATTTTTTCTTTTAAAAGCAATTCTTCCATCAAAGTGGCTGTTGCAAAGTGGTGGCGCCCAGTGAGCATTCCATTTCGGTTTACAACTCTGTGGGCCGGTACTGGCGGCGTTTGGTCATGTGCTGCATTCATAGCCCAGCCAACCATGCGTGCAGATAATTTTGTACCGATATAAGCAGCTATAGCGCCGTAAGAGGTCACCCTTCCCCTGGGGATTTGTCTAACAACAGCATATACATCATCGAAAAACGTAAATGAATCCTTCGTAGGTTCAGTATTATTTTCCTTGTTTTTCAAGCTCATTCGTATTTAAAAGATTAGCATCCTGCGCTTGTTTCACAATTTCGTTTTGTAATTGTTCATCGATATCTATGATGGTATTGGGTAGTTTACATTTTACATAATGTATTTTTTTGCTACCAGCAATATCAAGACTTTCGTAATGGGTTTTTATTTTTAATTCGTCAGAATTGATAGAACTGTTATAAGCGTCGTCTGTATCGGCTAAAAATTGTATCCCCACCATAGCAGCTACTTTTTTAGTAAACAGGTAAAGATCAGGTGAATCTGTCTTTAGATGCAGCAATCCCTCGGGTTTCAAAACTTTGTTATAAAGTCTTAAAAAACGAGGATGGGTAAGTCTTTTTTTTGCTTTGGAAAGACGCAATTGTGGGTCAGGGAATGTGATCCATATTTCATTTATCTCAGCTTCGCTAAAATAGTCTGGTAACTTTTCTATTTGAGTGCGCAAAAAAGCTGCATTGCCAATATTTTCATCCAATGCTTTTTTTGCACCTATATACATTCGGTTGCCTTTAATGTCTATTCCAATAAAGTTTTGATTTGGATGAAGTTTTGCAAGATTAACTGTGTATTCGCCACGGCCACACGCAAGTTCTAATACTATGGGGCCGTCATTTTTAAAATGTTTACGCCACATTCCTTGCATGTTTTGGGGATATTCAAAAACATTAGCGAACTCTTTTATCTGTGCAAACCGAAGTAATTTTTTTTGTGCCATTTGGCAACAAAATTAAGTAATTTAAACGGCGACTGTAAAAAGACATTCATGTAAAATACGTTTGGGTGCGTCTATTTATTTCTATTTTTGTCAGTTTAAAATTGATGCATCATTAAAGTATGAACCAAAGCAAACTGTAGTGAACCTATTATACAGATGAAACACTTATTTATCTAAATTAATTATCGCCCAAAATCATCTTGTAACCTTACAATGTCATTTTCATCCGAGGGCGCAGCTGCATTGGTATGTTGCCAAATTTCGGCCACGATGCCCCAATCTTCCAGGCCTATCAAACGGTGACGTTCACCTTGTTGTAGTTTTATTTTATCGTCCTTTTTTAAAATTTGTTTATCTGTTTCTTCATCTGTATGGCTAGTGGCTACAGCTACGTTTCCACCAATACAACGCCATATTTCAGCACGGCGAAAGTGGTATTGCCAGCTTAGCCGTTTGTTAGGGGCCACAAGTAAGATTTTAGGACTTAGTTTTTCTGAAATCTTTAGTTGGTTAAAATCTTCTTCGGGAAAAAAATGCTTGGCAAACGAGGCTGCCTGTGATTCTTCAATTACAAAAAAGCCACCCCAAGGTCTGTTTTCATCTTGCGAAACAATGGCAAAGCCTAAGTCATTTAACAATAATCTTGTTTCTAAAAAAATTTCTTCTTTGTTTTTCATATCATTATCTTCTGTGTTCTTGTAAATATGCCACTATACGAGATAGTACCAAATCCATATTTTCAAGTTTAGGGTACAAAAGGTTGTTCGCAAATAGCCTATCTGTATCTGTTTCCAAATCCCTTATTTCCTGTTTTAAAGAATCAATGCACATATTATCAATTGATGCCCTTAAACGATGTGCCACTTTTTTCACAGTGGTTAAATCGCCAATTTCAAATGCTGCCCTCATTTGTTGCATAGATAAGATTGCCTGTTCAATAAAAATATCTACTATTTCGTCAACAAAATCCGGATTGTCTCTTGCCAGAGCTTCTATTTTAGCAAGACTAAAAAGTGATTGTGGAGATACCATGGGTTTTATTTCATTTTGTTCTTTAATTTGCTTAGTTCCCAACCATTTTGATAACATATTAATAAGTTGGCTTTCTTCATATGGCTTTGTAAGATAGTCATTCATTCCGGCAGCTTTGCATTTATCATCATCACCTCTAATAGCCAGAGCGGTTAAAGCTATAATTGGCAGCTCACTGCTTATTTCGGCTCTAATTATTTTGGTTGCCTCTAGGCCATCCATCTCGGGCATTTGCACATCCATTAATACAATATCCGGATTATGCTCTTTAACTTTTTCAAGAGCATCTGCCCCATCTACTGCTTCAATAAGTTTACAGCCATAGTTTTTCAATACGGCACCCGCAACCATTCTGTTCATTTTATTATCATCTGCAATCAAAATACATTTACCTACAAGTATCTTTACATCTGTATTTAAATCATGTGTCTTGGGTAAATCTTCAAGAGTACCTTTTGTGAAAGAAATCTCAAAACTTACAGCCGTACCCTCACCCTTCGCACTTTCCACATAAATTTTTCCTCCCATCATTACCACCAAATCTTTGCTAATGCTCATACCCAATCCCGTTCCTCCATACTTTCTGGTTACAGACTCATCCTCCTGAGAAAACTTTTGAAAAAGTTTTTGTACAAAAGCCTCCTCCATACCAATTCCAGTATCTTTTACAATTGTTCTCACTTTTTGACTTGTATCCGTCTCTTCAATTACTGAACAAGTAATATTAACAGATCCCTTTTCAGTGAATTTAATTGCATTGGAAATAAGGTTTAATAAAATTTGATTTAACCTGTATGGGTCGCCAATCAACACGTCAGATATTTTGGTGTCGAAGAAACTATTGGTAAAAGCTAGTCCCCTTTCTTCTGCTTTGTGCTTCATTACCTTCATAGCCCTGCCGATAATAGTACGTGGTTCGAATCCTATTTTTTCCAATGAAAGTTTACCGGCTTCCATTTTTGATAAATCGAGAATATCGTTGATAACAACTAAAAGATTATCAGAAGCCGAGCGAATGGTTTGAAGTAATGATAATTGGTCTTTGTTTAAGTTGGTTTTTTGCAGTTGGCTAGCCATCCCCATAATTCCATTTAGGGGCGTTCTTATTTCGTGGCTCATGTTAGCTAAAAAGTTTAGTTTGGTTTTTGCTAACTCATCTGTAATTTTCTTTGCAAGTTTTAGTTCTTTTTCAGCCACAATTCTTTCAGTTATATCAACAGCAAAAGCAATTACGTAAGGGTCTTTCCCGGGCTCTTCTTTTAAATAGTTGTTAAATAGGTTGTAGATAACATTGCCATTTTTATGCAATACACGGAATATTCCACTAAAACTTTTTTCGTCCTTTATCTTATTTAAATAGTTTGTTTCAAAGAGAGGTTTGTCTTCCAATGGTAAAAACTCAACGAGTGAATGACCAATCATTTCCGAATCTTTATAACCCAAAATTTTACTTACTATTGGATTAACAGATAGGAATTTTCCCTGCATATCATGCGTTGTAATAATTGCGAGGCTATTATCAATTACATCTCTATAACGCTTTTCACTCTCTAAAATCTGCTGCTGAATTTTTTTAGATACAGTTATATCAATACCATATCCAATCACCAATTTAATATTTCCATCATGGCCCAGTACCGGAAACATATTCCTTAATACATACTTGTTGGTACCGTCCGGCTGCGGAATTGGCTCTTCCCAGCTTTGAAGTTCCTTTGTTTTAACTGTTCTATCAAATATCCTTCTTCTTTCCTCTAATATGGAAATAGGTTTGTTTCTTTTTACTACATAATCTTCATCTTTTTTGCCAATCATCCAATTTCTTAAATCGACATCTTTAATTGCCTTGGGGTTTAAAAAAAGATATTCATGGGAAGCATTAAATACGGCGATATCTGCAGGGATGTTGTTTAGAATCTGTTCATAGAATCTTTTCTGTTCATCTATTTTTTGTTCAACGGTCTTTCGCACAGTCACATCCATCATAAACCCGGTAAATACAATATTGCCGTTTTCCTCTGTATGAGAATAGGACGACGAAATAGAATGCCATTTTAATCCTTTACCCGGTATTAATAATCTTGCCTCCTCAGAAAAAGCGGTTTTATTTATTCTGGCCTCCTTGTTTTTTTCAAGAATTTTATCTACATCATCCGTATGGATATAAAAGATATAATTTTGAAATTGCTCGGGCGTTAATCCAAATACTTTTTTTACAGAAGGACTTACATATTTTACTCCTTCAGTTCCATCTGGCTTGAATTGGTATTCGTATATAACACCCGGAATATTTTGTGAAAGTGAATTAAACTGATGCACACGTTGCTCTAACTCTTTTTCAATTGCCTTTTGAGCTGTAATGTTAGTATGTGTACCTATAATTTTAACTGGCTTATCATCTGAAGTTTTTTCAATTAAAATACCTCTATCCAGTATCCAGATTATACTGCCATCTTTACTCACCATTCTGTATTCAAGCGTATGATGATCAATATTCCGTTTCAAATATTGGATATTATTTTTTTCCAGCATTTTTTTATCGTCGGGATGTACAAGGCTGTACCAAAAATCAACATTGCTGTTAAACCCTTTTGAATTGTAGCCGAATAAATCAGCCTCTTTCTGTGAAAAACTGGTTACACCACTCGTAAAATCATGTTCCCAAACATTGTCACCTATTTTTTCTAGTGCTACTTTTAAGCGCTTATCAAATTCTTCAATCTTGGCCTTAGCCTGTTTTTCAATTGTAATGTCTTCTTGTATAGCAAAATACTGTACGTGTTTGCCAGCTTTATTAAAAACAGGTTGTGCGTTAATCCTTAGCCAGCAACCTTTGCCGGATTTCGTGTAATTGTAAACTTCGCATGTAAACGGTTCGACATATCTTATTTTTTCCCTCATGTATTCTACCGTTGAGGAGCTGGTATCTTTCCCTTGTAAAAAACTACCTGGAGATTTTCCTTTTATTTCTTCTAACTTAAATTCTGTAATATCAATAAATGCGCTATTTACCCACTCAATTTTTCCTTTAGTATCTGTAATAATAACTGCGTCTTTTGTTTGTTGAATGATCGTTGATAATTTTTCTACTTCCTCTCTGTCAATTAATTGTTGGGTTATATCTCTACCATAAATATTGATATATCCTTCCTCTTTCATAGGTATACAAACAAATGAATAATCTCTACCTTCATAACTGCCTTCAAATTCTGTTCTACTTTTATTGGGGTCTACCCTTTTGGCAATAATTTTGAAAAAGAAATCATTCCGATATAATTTATCTTCAAATTCAATAAAATCTAACTTAGAGGCTGCAGGATTTTTTTTCAACAAGTCACCATTAAAGTCTATACGAAAGAGCGGGTCAGGATTTTGAGTAGGAAACAATGCAATATCATGAATGACTTTGTTTGCTTCCTTTAGTTCGTTTTTTTGTTCGTTTACTGTGTTTAACAGATACCTTAAATCATCATTTGTAATCTCCTGCGTCTTCAATAAATGCAGGAAATCAGTTACTGGATTATGATGTGCAAAATCATGTAGCGTAAGTCCTGTATTTATTAACTCTTCAATTGAGTTAAACCAGGGTGATCCAAGAAAAATGAGCTCATTCGTTGCTTGCCTGAATTCTAATTGGCCACGTAAATTGGTTTTTTGTTTGTTGTTACATTCTATTGTAATCAGCTGTCCCTCAAGCGACTTTAATGTATCAAATGTGTAATCATCAATATGGGGGCGTTTAATTTTGAACCCGTCGAAGAATTTTTTTTCATCAACATTGGGACATATTTTTTTTAGTGTTTTTCCTATAGATTTTACAACTATTTGTTCGTTAATACGAATGTAAAATGGAAAGAGATTACTGAATTCAGTCTCCTGAAATGTAAATGCCAAAGACATAATATTACCAGTTTACTTTAAAAATTTCATGGTGGCTACCGGTATCCCGTGTTTCTAATAAGGTTACTTCAACAGGTGTTTCGTACATCTTTCCAAGGCCAGTTAAAAGCCCCCTAACAAACTCCTGTAAACCTTCTCTTTTTGAAAAATAATGAACGTGTAAACTGTTTTCCTCTACATCTGATATTTTAAATTCCGGAGGTGTAAGTTTTGGGTACATCAACATAATACGATTGTGAAACAAGGGTAAGTTAACCAAAAACTCACGGAGGTTTCTGCCTCCGCCTTGCATCAACCCGCCATATTTTTCTTGTCCTGTTTTTAAAATCCACCATTCACCAAAAGCCTCAAGAACTTTGCCGACAGATATGTTCACTTCTTCAGCAACAGCACCTGCAAGTTTGTAAGTAATGTCATCATCATATGGCTCATTGCTTAAAAAATAATCCACTCCAACTCCACTGCGTTTTTTAACAGCTTCCCATATGTCTTCACCAAAATTCACTTTTACAAGGTCTTCAATTGCTTTATTTACTATGCCATACATAACGAATCATTTTAGCTGTTCAAAATTTATTCATCTCTTTCAATTCACCTTTCAAAAAAAGAAGTAATTGTCATGGTTTGATTGTGCAGTTGGCACTCCGTTTCTTCGTTGAAGGGTGATATTTCTCCATAAGAATAAAAGCCAGCAATTGCCGTTTTAGGGTTGTATAAATCGTTTACTGCTTTTACTTCCTCAACTGTTTTGTCACCCAGAATTAATTTTCTTCCTACACAACTAATTAAGAGTGAAAAAACCGGAAATTCATTACTATCTATTAAAGTATTTTTAGCAGCATTTGAGGCTGCTTCGGCTAGCCTTTCAAAATTTGCTTTCATAAATCTACACTTTGAGCCTTGGGGCACATCTCCTGCGAAAGTTAAGCTTTTTTCCTTTTCATTTATTGATAGGATGGTCCTAACAACAGGTTTTTTTGTGCCTGGTATTGTAACTGATAGCGGAAACAATAAAGCAGATGCCGGTAAATTGTCGGCTTCATCGCCCAGGTATTTCTTATATAATTCAAGCGCATTTTGGTCTTCAATTTCATACAAAACATTGGATGTAGATTTTGTAATTCTCTTCTCTAACCCAAAAACATCCCACCCACCTTGTGAACCATGGGCAATACGAATATCGTTGCCATAAAAACCTACGGCCACAATATTTCCTTCTGATGGCGTTTCATCTAATCCCACCAGCGTTGATGTAAAGTTTGCACCATCACCTGCAAGGCCGCCCGTAACCATAATTTTTTCTTTGGCCCAAGCTGAAAACCCTTTTACCAATTCACTTCCATTTACAAGATTGCCGTCAGAAAAAATTAGAACATGCGCAAGTCCTTCTATTGGCAGCTTTTTTGTAAGTTCAATTGCAGCATAATAGCTGTTAGAAAAATTCCTGATATTTACAGCGGCAGTTTTAATGGTGGTTTTATCAAATTGCAGCGCAGCAACTGTTAATGACTTATCTAACACAGTATCTTGGTATATTTCACCAGCTGTACTTGCCATTACAATTGCAGTATTTGGATATTTTTGATTTACCTCCTCAAACATATCTTTTGTCAGCAAATTTTTTTCGCCAAAGCACAGCGCTAACTGTACTTTTTTGTCGTCCACCTGTTTATCAGATTGGGTCTTTACCCATTTTCCATCTTTATAATTTTCTACTTTTACTTGCATTTCGATTTTTACATTTTTTAAATCGGGAAAATCATACCAATTAAAACGCCTTCATAATTATCATATTATCAAGCATTTAGAGAAATAAATTTTCATTTTTTTATCTAAACAAGAAAATATTATCATTTAGATAAAATATACCCTTTAAATCCCGGGTTACTTTTATCTATACGATTGTTGCAAATTGCCAAAAGTAGGTATTAAAATATGCCAGGTACAACCCTGATTTTTAGCAGTGTCTAATTCATATTTGCCCGAAAGATTGGTAATTCTCGTAAATATGTTATTTAAGCCAATTCCGCTTTGTTCCACATTTTTTTGATCAAAGCCTTTTCCGTCGTCACTTACTTTTATTTTAAGACCTTTTTTAAACGCTTTTATTTTTATGGAAATATTTTGTGCCTGTGAGTGTTTAATAATATTATTTGTAAGCTCCTGCAAAATTCTTAAAACCTCATGCTGCATATAAGGATTTAGATAATCGTCGAAGTTTTCTATTGCCACATCATCACTAACAACAAAATTTTGATTTGCTTTTAGCTGCTTAATGAGTGCTGGTAGCTTTTCATTTAAATCTGCCTTAAGCAGAATTACTGAACTCAGATCATGGCTTAGGGCCCTAACATCGGCGATTGCTGTTTCCAGAATTGACACGGAATCTTTTATCAAATCTACTCTTTTAGAAGAATTTATTGCAGCTATTTCTAGATATAATTTTGAGGAACTCAACAACTGAATTATGTTATCATGAAGTTCAAAGGAAATTTCCTTCTGCACTTTTTTCTGGGCGTCCAACACGATATTAGCGTATTCTCTTCCCGAAAAATTATCAATAGCACTTGCTTGTGTATTTTGCTGACTTGAAAAAAAAGAAACTAATTTGTAAGAGACGTCCAATAATTTTTCAATAAATACGTCATTCTTAATAAGATAGTCGAAAGCTCCATTATTTAGTAAATCAATGGTTATATCCATTGAGTCTTGGCTGCTCATCATTACTACTGCGATATCAGGGTTAAATGCTTTTATTTTTTGAAGCAACTCTTTTCCGGTATAATCGTTCAAATGGTAATCGAGAAAGATAATATCTGGCTTTAAAATCATATTGGTCAGTAATTCTTCACCAGAATTAAAAACATGAATGTTTGAAAAGCCATTTTTTATGAGACCTTTTTCACATAGTTTGACAAAGAATGGAGAATCGTCAACTAAAAATACTTTTTTGTGAGGTATCATTTGCTGTTTGTAAGGTAATTATTGGTAAAATTAAGGTAATAAATCGCCAACAATTTAATAAACCTTAATGTATGATAATTTAAAAAGCTCTAAATCGCAATTTTTGTGAATTTAAAAAATTATTATTGGATTGATCATTTTTTTTCGTTTCCAAAATTTCACTTAGCCCAACTCGCCACGTTGTGCCATTTTGTAGATAGTGCTTTTCCCTATATCAAGTTTTTGCGCAACTATGCCATAATCGCCTTCGTATTTTTTTAGAAAGAACTTTACGATATCGCGATAGTATTCCTTCAACGTTTTTTCATGCGTAACAAAAGTTTCTTCTGATTTTGGAGATAAAAAAGAGACGTCCTCTGCCAATATTTCTTTTCCATCACATAATACTGCTGCCAAGTCAATCATAGATTTTAATTCTCTAACATTTCCTGGGTAAGAATATCGCATAAGCTTTTCTTTGGCATCGGTGCTTAAGGTTATAGCTGGCATGTTATTATCTTTTAGAAATTCATCTAAAAAGTGTTTCGCCAGTATTAGTATATCATTCCCTCTTTCTCTTAAAGGCGGAAGAGTAATTGATAACCCAATAATTCTATAGTACAGGTCCTCTCTAAAATTACCATTCTCTACTTCTGTAGCAATATTTTTATGGGTGGCTACTAGCAGCCTTATATCAAGCTTAATGACATCCTCACCACCAATTCTTGTAACCTCCCGCTCTTGTAATACACGCAGCAATTTGCTCTGTACGTTTGAATCCATTTCTGCTATTTCATCCAGAAAAATGGTTCCTCCGTTGGCTTCTTCAAATTTTCCAGCTTTTCTGGCAATGGCGCCGGTAAAAGCACCCTTCTCATATCCAAACAATTCGCTTTCTATTAGTTCTTTTGGTATTGCAGCCATATTCACCGCTACAAACTTCTTCTTTTTTCTGTCGCTGTTATAATGTATTGCCTTTGCAACAACTTCTTTACCTGTACCAGTTTCGCCATTAATAGATACATTTATAACTGTTTTTGATGCTTTGTCTATTAACCCAAAAACCTTTTTCAGTTTTTCACTTTGGCCTATTATAGATTTTTCAAAAGAAAACTTTTGTCCCAGTTCTTCTTTTAAATCTTCAACTTCTTTTTTTAAAGATTGGTTTTCTCTTATTCGTATAACTGCATTCCATAACAAATCTTTTGTTGTATCATCTTTTACCAAATAATCACTTACACCCATTTTGAGCAAATTAATGGCTACGGTAATATTTTCTTGGGCGCTTATTATTATAATTGGAATGTTGGAATTGGCTTCGCTTACCTTTTTTAATAAAACATCACCTGTCACATCGTCCAACGAAAAATCAATGATAATCAAATTTGGTTTCAGGTGCAGGTTATTCAAAAACTCCGAACCTGTCGTGTAGCGAAAAACTTTACATTGAGGATTTAGGCTTAAATGATGTTCCAGAATTTTGCCGTAGAAAGGGTCATCCTCTACAATAAAAATTTTAAAATCATCCATCCTCAAATTTTTTATAAAAATAGTGAACAATCTCAAATATATTAATTATTCTCGATTAGAGAAATTCTATCTAAAAAATTAATTATAAGTATATGATAATCAAAAAAATAATTTTTGGCATTTACTTTGAACGAAGGGCGTCGGAAAATGAATGGGTGATTGTCAAAGTCGATACCATTGAAAACGAATGTTTTTAAATAACCTAATTCCAGTGAATATCGTTTTTAAAACTTATTAATCCTTGCTAACCAAGACAATAAATCCAATATGGTGTGAAAACATTCAATCATCCATTCATTTCTTTTTTTAAAATGTTCTGTAACTAAAATTGTATTCCATTATTAAAATATAAAATAAAAATATTTTAAACAATGGCTTTAATTATTTCAGTTTATAGATGATGTATTAAAAAATACTTGACTAGACGATGGTTTTGTCATACTTTTCAAGTTAAATCTACCATATCTAAATGGGTTAAGAAATAACAAAATTAATAATCCCGGTAAACCCCTAAAAAGACCCATTCGTTTGAATGGGTCTTTTAATGCTGTAGGGGAAGGGCTCGAACCTTCACGAGGCAGTTAGCTATAGTACAAAGTTCGGTGGTCGACCCCGGTCATGCCTACATTGCTGTAAAGATGGCTCTATGCTACGTTTATCCTGTTATCCTCACCCCCGAGACAAGGGGGCATGTCTGCCAAAAATTTCATCACCCCACAGTATTCCAGTCTTTACTGGCTTTTTGATAAATCAAAGGTATAGTAAATCCCTCAACCTTTAGATTTATTTTAATAAAAATTTAAAAACTTTAGTTTAAATTCAATATTTGTTGTAATTTGGTTGAAATTTATTAAAAACAGTAATATAAATGCAAGCTAAATTAAATATTGACAAACTCGATCTCCAGATAATAAAGTAAATCCCTCAACCTTTAGATTTATTTTAATAAAAATTTAAAAACTTTAGTTTAAATTCAATATTTGTTGTAATTTGGTTGAAATTTATTAAAAACAGTAATATAAATGCAAGCTAAATTAAATATTGACAAACTCGATCTCCAGATAATAAATGTGATGATGAACGACGCAGAAATTTCCTACGCAGAACTAGGCAAGAAATTGTTTGTAAGTGCAGGTACCATTCACGTGCGCATAAAGAAGCTACAGGATCTGCATATTATTACCGGAGTAAGAATGAGTATAGATACAAAATTGCTTGGTTACGACTGTACTGCTTTTGTAGGAATTTATCTGGAAAAGAGTTCTTTATATGATGTTGTTGCGAAGGATCTGGAAAAAATACCTGAAATTGTTCGTTTAAATTATATAACAGGTAACTACAGCATGTTTATTGAAATTGTGTGTACAGATATTAGCCAGTTACGAAAAGTATTACACGACGATTTGCAAAAAATAAAAGGAATAGAACGTACAGAAACTTTTATTTCTTTACAGGAGGGTTTCAATAGAATGGTGCCGGTAGAGGGCTAAAATTAAAATTCACGTTGTAAAAACTCTTTCAAGGCACTTTGGTAAACAGATTTTACCATTCCAACACGCTTTAAAAAATCATTTCTCAAAATCGTGCTGTTGTTTATTGTCTTTGCATAAGCTACCGCATCTGCAAACCTATTGCGCTTTTCTCTTTGAGAACAGCTTGGTATGATATTGCTCATGTCTGGATACTTGCTCACCACGGTTTTATCGCCATACTTTTTTATAACAATATCCCCCATTTTATTGTTTCTTTTTTTAATTTTTTCTACTTCCATCACCGTGGTTGCTTATGTTTTTGCAAAAATACTTTTTTTAAGAGGGTTTTTTAATTATCGCCATCCTTCGTTATGCACATTTTTTGCAGCGCAGGATGAAATCGTAATTTTAGTTTTGTAGCGAAATATTTTATCTGCTTTCGTTAGATATTTTTTATAAAGAACTAGTAACATCAACTGTGCTGAAATAAATGCAGCGGAACCATTTCGGTTAAAAAAATGCTGATCATGGCAGTTTACAATCTTTCCAATTGGTGTTGTTTAACAACAGAATTTTTATTAGATATAACAACATGAATTACCAAGCAAAGGAGGCGATAAAATTTATCCTACAAAAGCTATGAAATAGCCAATGTGTTTATTCAGATAAAATATTCTCGATTTTAAAACAATAAAGTTTGTGTAATATGATAGTTTTTGACTGTTTCAGTATTGTTATTTTATTAAAAAAGGGTGATTAAAAAACATATGGTGCTTTTAATAATATAAATTCTCTTTTTACAATTAAAACAAGCTAAAAAAAAATTGTTTTATTTGTATCTTAATGGAATTATAAAACCCGCTAACAACTGTTAGTTTTTTTGTACATTTGTAGTTAACAAACGACTATGCAACTTCTCGATTTAGAAAAGGCTTTTCAAGCTAAAATAGACAGTGAAATAAAAATTGAACCAAAGGATTGGATGCCTGACGCATACCGCAAAACAAATGTGCGGCAAATTAGCCAGCATGCACACAGCGAAATCGTAGGTATGTTGCCTGAAGGAAATTGGATAAGCCGAGCGCCATCACTAAAACGCAAAGCTATTTTAATTGCCAAAGTGCAGGATGAGGCAGGTCATGGGTTGTACCTATATTCAGCAGCTGAAACCCTTGGTACGAGTAGAGATCAAATGATTGACGACTTACACAGCGGCAAAGCAAAATACTCATCAATATTTAATTATCCAACGCTCACGTGGGCAGATATGGGTGCCGTTGGTTGGTTGGTAGATGGTGCTGCAATTTTAAACCAGGTAATGCTTTGCAGAACATCTTATGGTCCTTATGCACGAGCAAATGTGCGCATTTGTAAGGAAGAGAGTTTTCACCAACGCCAGGGTTTTGAATCATTGATGGTGTTAAGTAAGGGTACAGACGAACAAAAAGCGATGTGTCAGGATGCGATAAACCGATGGTGGTGGCCATCTTTAATGATGTTTGGGCCTAAAGATAGTGAGAGCACCAACAACGACCAAAGCATGAAATGGAAGATAAAAAGAAAAACGAACGACGAGCTGCGCCAGCAGTTTGTAGACATGGCCGTGCAGCAGGTAAAAGTATTGGGAATGACTTTACCTGATGCTGATTTACTGTGGAATGAACAAAGAGGACATTATGATTTTGGAGAGATCAATTGGGAAGAGTTTTGGAATGTTGTAAAAGGCAACGGGCAATGCAACAAGCAACGCCTTGATGCAAGAAAAAATGCACATGCTGAAGGTGCCTGGGTAAGAGAGGCCGCTGTGGCTTATGCTAATAAAAAAACTGCAAGGCAACTACAAAAAGTTGCATAAACTCATTTGGGTCGCAATTTGTGACTTTTATTTTAAATGATTGTTATGAGAATAAATAGTCAAAAATGTTATTACGGAGATTTTGGTGGAGAAGAAAATGGCGGAGGTAATGATCTAAAAAGTACAAAGCCCCATGAGAGCATGTGGCCTTTATGGGAGGTATTTATTAGAAGCAAACAAGGGTTAGATCATAAACATGCAGGTAGCTTACATGCAGCTGATGCGGCGATGGCTATGGAAAATGCCAGGGATGTTTACACCCGCAGGCAGGAAGGCGTAAGTATTTGGGTAGTAGAGAGCAAGCACATTCATGCCAGCAATCCAGACGATGCAGCCGCAATGTATGAACCGGCAGCAGATAAAATTTATAGACATCCTACTTTTTATGACATACCTGATGAGGTTGGGCATATGTGATTTGGTTGATTTGTTGAGTAGTTGATTTTAAACACACTTTAAATTTCATTTCTTTTTAGAAATAAAACATTTAAACTCTCAAATTCAAAATGAGCAATGCGCACCAAAGTTTTACAGATTTGGATGTTTGGAAATCAGCATGAAAATTAAAAATTCGGATCTGGCATCTGGTAAAAGCCTTTCCAACTGAAGAAAAATACAGACTATGCGATCAACTTATTCGATCATCTAGGGGAGTCAGTTCTATGTTAGCGGAAGGCCATGGGAAGTTTACATACAAGGACAAAATAAATTATTGCATAATGGGAAGAGGTTCTCTAAGTTAGACTTGGAATCATTTGATAGACGCAATGGATTCCGAATGCATAGCAAAAGAAGAACTGAAAAGTTTAAAACTTGATATAGATGAAACCGCTAAACTACTAAATGGATGTATAAATTTCTTAAGAAGTCAAGCAGAAAAAGAAAAGAATAAATAGATTATCAACAATAGAAAGCAATTAAATATAATGTCGTTCATACTCAACCAATCAACCAATCAACTAATTAATTACACCCTTCACCTAGCAGACAGCAACCTCATACTTACCCAGAGAAATGCGGCATGGTGCGGGCATGGGCCAATTTTGGAACAGGATATTGCCATCACAAATATCACCCTCGATCTTATCGGACAAAGCAGAAATTTATACCAGTATGCTGCAAGTCTTATAAACAATAACGCAGCAAGTACAGCTGTAACAGAAGATTCTCTGGCATATTTTCGCAACGAAAGAGAATTTAAAAATTTGTTACTCACCGAACAGGAAAACGGAGACTGGGCGAAAACAATTTTGAGGCAATTCTTTTACAGTGTATACCAATACATTTTATATGAAAAAATGCAGCAAAGCGATAATGAGCAACTTGCCGGCATTGCTGCCAAATCTTTAAAGGAAGTTGCTTACCATGTAACCTGGAGCAGCGAATGGGTAGTTCGCTTGGGAGATGGCACGCAAGAAAGCCACGAAAGATTACAAAACGCATTAAAAGAGTTATGGTCTTACACAGGCGAAATGTTTATACCTGCAGATTATGAAATTGAAATGATTTTGGCAGGAATAGCACCCGATGCTTCTTTTTTAAAAGAAGCCTGGCTTAAAAAGGTGGCGGCTGTTTTTGAAGAAGCCACACTCACTTTACCGCAAGATGTGTTTATGCATATCGGAGGTAAAAATGGCGTGCACACAGAAAAGCTTGGATACATACTTGCTGAATTACAATATTTGCCGAGAACATATCCTACCGCTACATGGTAAAATTGGGTAACGATACTGCCGCCATTTGGTCTTTGTTAGAACACGTACCCGATCCTGAAATACCTGTGCTATCTATTTTAGATTTAGGTGTTGTGAGGGATGTAAAAATAAACAGTGATGAAGTTGAAGTTGTAATTACACCCACCTACAGCGGCTGCCCGGCTATGGATATGATAAGCATGGATATTAGGATGAAGCTGATTGAACAGGGCTATAAAAATGTAAAAATTACTACCATACTTTCACCGGCCTGGACCACAGATTGGATGACGGAAACCGGAAAAATAAAACTGAACCAATACGGCATTGCGCCACCAAAAATGTCCTCAGATAAAACGGAAACGCCACCTGTTTGTCCGCAATGCAAATCTTCCGATACAAAACTACTAAGCCAGTTTGGCTCCACCGCCTGCAAAGCTCTATACCAGTGCAATGCCTGCAAAGAACCATTTGATTATTTTAAATGTCATTAATCTTTTGTTGTTTTATGATTGAATGATTTTAGATTTGCAACAACGCTAATCATTCAACATGAAACCTCCTATTTTACTTGAAATTAAAAGCAACGTTGCTCTTATAACGTTTAACAGGGAAGATAAATTCAATTCTTTTAACGGGGAAATGGCTTTGTTGCTGCAAAAAACATTGGACGATTGTGCAGCCAATGACGAAGTGCGATGCATACTGCTCACTGGCGCCGGCAAAGCTTTTTGTGCGGGGCAGGATATTGCTGAGCTCGTTGGTGAAAATGCGGTAGGCATTGAAGTAATATTATTAGAACATTTTAACCCCATTGTTACACGAATAAGAAGTGTAAACAAACCAGTTGTTGCCGCTGTAAATGGTGTAGCTGCAGGCGCCGGAGCAAATATTGCTTTGTGTTGTGATGTGGTTTTGGCAAGTTCGGCATCTTCCTTTATTCAGGCTTTTTCTAAAATTGGTTTAATACCCGATAGCGGCGGTACGTTTTTTTTACCAAGGCTTATTGGGTTTCAAAAAGCCTCTGCATTAATGATGACGGGCGATAAAGTAAGCGCCGAAGATGCAGAGAAAATGGGAATGGTTTACAAAGTTATAAATGAAGCAACATTTGCCGATGAGTGTTTTAGCTTCGCACAAACACTGGCCCAAATGCCAACACAAGGTCTTGCATTAACCAAAGCTGCCCTAAACGTTTCTATGCACAACAGTCTTGCAGAGCAACTTGCGCAGGAAGACAGACTGCAGAGAAAAGCAGCTGCTACGAAAGATTACAAGGAAGGTATCACTGCATTTACCGAAAAAAGAAAGCCAGTATTTACAGGAAAATAAAAGCAACAGGTTTATTATGAACGAAGAAAATAATTTGGCTGCAAATAAGGTTGTTGATCATATGCTTCAGCACGATCTTTTCAGCCAATGGTTAGGTATTTCAGTTATTGAAATTAAAGAAGGATACAGCAAAATTAAAATGACCGTGCGTGCAGAAATGATTAACGGTTTTGGTATTGTACACGGTGGTATTGCATTTTCGTTGGCAGATAGTGCATTTGCTTTTGCATGCAACAACCGAAATGTTTTATCAGTTGCGCTGGATACAAGCATTAATTTTTTAAAACCTGTACATGTGCTTGACGAATTGGTTGCTGAAGCCAACGAGTTGCACAACGGTAAAAGCACCGGGCTATATCATATAACAATTACGAACCAACACCAGCATGTGGTTGCGGTATTTAAGGGTACTTGTTTTAGGACAAACAAAACGCTGATATGATCTACTCATTCAACGATATTATTCCTGTTATACACGAAAGTTCGTGTGTACACCCTCAAGCCACCGTTACAGGTAACGTAATAATTGGCAGGGATTGTTACATTGCTCCTGGTGCCGCCATTCGGGGCGACTGGGGTCAAATAATAATTGAAGATGGTTGCAATGTGCAGGAAAATTGTACGATCCATATGTTTCCGGGAGTGACTGTTTTATTACAGGAAGGAGCACATATTGGGCATGGCGCCGTAATACATGGTGCGACTATTGGTAAAAACTGTTTGGTGGGAATGAATGCTGTTATTATGGACAATGTGGTATTGGGCAACGAATGTATTGTGGGCGCATTAAGTTTTATAAAAGCGGACACAATTTTTGAAAGCAGGAGTTTAATTGTGGGTAACCCTGCCCAAAAAATAAAAGTGGTAAGCGATGAAATGATTGGCTGGAAAACAGCAGGAACAAGATTGTACCAGCAATTACCTGCTGATTTATATGCGAGTTTAAAAGAGTGCGAACCCCTTAGAAAAATACCTTCACCACAAGAAATGCCTTCGGCGAATTTTAAAACATGGAACGAAACAAAAAAGTAAATTTTATTTACGTGTATCTTCCCATAACAATTTTTGCTGCGATTTTGTGGTGTCAAAATCTTTAAAATTGCCGTCTCCCTGGCCGGTAAATCCACCATCTGGATGACCCATTAGCCTGCAACTATCGTTGTACAAATCACTGAACATATCGCAGCAAACTGCGGGCACATAAAACACTTTTTTGCCTTTGTAGATGTAGCTGTAAACCTTGCTGGGTGGGTTTGTTACGGGTTCGCTTTTCATTTTTTCTATCAGCACTTTTACACAAACAGGTAAGGAGTCTACTACCACCATGCTTCCCTCGGGTGCAACCTCGACCGCTTTTTTTGATGGTCCACATCCAAAAGTTGCCAGCATAAAACTTAGCAATATTATTTTCATTGGTTTGTTTTTAGGTTTGGAGCTTTTTACAATATTGCATCATTGGTTATGCTTGTCCCGCATTTGTTTCGGGTGCAATTCTTCGCTACTTGCCTATTGGCAGGCAGGTCTTTTGCTGCCGCTAAGCGTAACACAAAAAGGCTATCTATTGCTGTCCCGTAGTCAATGTCCATTATATCTTGAATCAATAATTATACCTCAATTTTTTTCATTTATGTAAATACGTGTAACTAGTAGCAATAATACCAACAACAAAAAACGGCAATAATTTTAATATTGCCGGAAAAATCAAACAAAATAGTTGCTGTGATATCTATACCAAAGTGATGATTTAATTTCTATGAATTATTAACGAGTCGATATCACCTTTCACCTTTCACTATTCAGTATTCGCAACAGTTCCATGCACACTTTTCGTTTTAGAAATTCTTCTTCCTCTAAAAAATAAATACAGATTAAAGAATAACATGATGCCTAAGTAAATGGCAAATCCACCAACTTTTGCACTTAATATTTCAAGCAAATTTCTGCTGCTGCTTATCTGGTAACTCACTTCCATTATTAACAAAGCAAAACCAAGGTTGAGCAAGTAAAAGCCTGTTTCAAAAAGGGTATTGGTAGAGTAGGCTATTTCCTGCTTGCCGCTAAAAATATCCAGCATAAAAACTTTACTGTTCTTAAAAAGCGTATGCGCCACATACCAGGTAAGCGCAATAATTACAGGTAAGTAAATTACGTAAGCGATGAAATTGAAATCTGTTTGCATAGTTGTTATTTTTTATGGTGAATTGAAAGTTGTTTTTTTCCAATGATTGTAATAGCATACATGTTTACAAAATGCATGATGGCAAGCGATAGAACGATCCTGCCCGTCATGTTACTTACACTTGCTATCAACTCAGTAAAAGTTGTAATGGTTTTCCAAAACCTTAGCATGATGGTTGCATAACCAAGGTTCATTAAATAGTAACCAACCAATAAAATTTTATTAATAAAATCTGTGAGTTGTTCATCTTCGTTTAAAATGGTAACAATGTAATGGCGGCCGTTTTTGTAAAATACTTTTCCTACATGTACTGTAATAAAGTAGGTAATAAAAAGGTAAATGACGTAGGCTATAATGTTCATGTGTAAGTTTTTACTGTTGAAACATTTTCTACCTCAAAGGTATAAATATGGTTCTGAACTTTCAAAAAATAATGAAAGTTTATTTGACAGATTTATTTCCTGATAAATTCGATTTAAGAATAGTGCTGGCTGAGAAACTCATAAAATAAATTTTGAGCTCGTTGCAAATTAAAAAAGGTAGATTCAATTGTATTGTCAGGGTGAGCTTGTCGAACCCTTTGCAGTAAAGAAAAGCCGCCTTCGACAAGCTCAGGCTGACACCATTAAAATTTGAATATTCGTAATAGACACATATAAAACTTAAATGCCCCCAAATTCACTTCCAGCAATGCCATAACCTTTCTGTATTTTTGCCGCTTACTTAATACACATGTTTTGGAAAGATCAAATTTTGTAGATCAGATAAATATTTTTTGCCGCAGTGGTCACGGAGGTGCAGGTAGCAGGCATTTTTTGCGTAACAAACTTACTGCAGAAGGTGGTCCTGATGGCGGCGATGGCGGACGTGGTGCCCATATCATTTTAAAAGGCAATACCCAATTATGGACATTGCTGCATTTGCGATATTATAAAAATGTGTTGGCGGATGATGGTGGCAATGGCGAAGGCGGACAACGCAGCGGCAAATCCGGTAAGGATATTATAATAGAAGTGCCACTTGGTACTATTGCCAGAGATCCTGAAACCGGCGAAAAAGTTGCTGAAATTTTGCATGATGGAGAAGAAGTGATTTTAATGAAAGGTGGGCGTGGTGGCTTGGGCAACAGCAATTTTAAAACAGCTACAAACCAGGCGCCTGAATATGCACAACCAGGCGAAGATGGGGTGGAAGGTATTAGAACATTAGAGTTAAAAGTATTGGCTGATGTCGGATTGGTTGGTTTTCCAAATGCGGGTAAGTCAACTTTGCTGTCTGTAGTTACTGCTGCAAAACCAAAAATTGCTGACTATGCATTTACTACGCTGGTACCACAGCTTGGTATGGTTGAATACAGAGACTGCAAAAGTTTTTGTATAGCAGATTTACCCGGCATTATTGAAGGTGCGGCAGAAGGAAAGGGACTAGGGCATCGTTTTCTGCGACATATTGAAAGAAACTCCATTTTACTTTTTGTAATACCTGCAGATAGTGCAGACCATAAAAAAGAATTTGAAATACTGCGCAATGAGTTGCAGGAGTACAATCCTGAAATGTTGCAAAAGGATTTTGTAATAGCCATCAGCAAAGCAGATATGCTCGATGAAGAATTGAGAGAAGCCATTAAAAAAGAATTGCCACAAAATATTACATCCATATTTTTCTCTTCTATAACGGGCTACAATCTTTTACAGCTAAAAGATTTATTGTGGAGCTCTTTAAATGCGCCGCAAAAGGATAAATGATAGCTAGGGAAAAGGCAGAAGATCATTTTTAGTGATTCCTTTTATAGTGTCTATAATTATTGTTTTACTCTTTTTTATTAAATTTTCACAGATGTCTTTTTCTTTTTCAGTTAAATATTTTAATCCCTCTATTTCCTCAGAGAAGCCCTGCTTATTTTTTATTGAATTAAAATTAGAACCGATAACACAAAATTTTGGGTATGTAAATCTAAATCCACTTACTTTATAAAAAGAATTAAAATTATCTTTTTTTACAAGCAAAATTTTCATATCAATTGTATCATTATTACTATTTACTCTACTGTAATAGCATTCAATATTATTAATAGTGATTTTTTGGGGGATGGCAAAACCTATAGAATTTTTAAACTGCTTATTAGAATTTACAGTATCTGATGTAAATTTAAAACCTGTTTCTTTGTCTGTAACTTTTCCTGTTTTTACAATTTTATTTTTTATCGAGAACGTGTCAAACTCACTATAAAGTTTATTATTTAGTGACAATAAATAAACTCCGATGGTATCATAAAAAACTTTGTGGTTCTTTTTATTACTTTCCACATAATATTCATCAAAATAGTTAGTTCTCATTTTAAATTCAAACAAATAATTATCATAAGATATAAATCTACTCGTAGAAAACAATGTTTTAACTGAATCAATTGTAAAACTATTTATTGTATATGAATAAAAAGTATTTTTTGAGGCCTTACATCCATAAAAAAAGCAAAAAAATACTAAATAGAATGTTTTCTTTTTTATAAACATATTTTAATAATTAGTGTGGATAGATATTTGTAGACCCATTGACAGGTTCAATCTTTTCCAAAGTTATTGTTCCTCCACCCAAAGGATTAGATATTGTAAAATTTGATCTATGTTTAATTGTACCTAAAACTTGTGAACTACCATAAGCGTTAGCACTATTATTATAATTAATTTGATCGTTAACCCCTGTCTGAGTCCAAGTCGAAGTAATGAAGGTATTTGAACCATTATAGCTAGAAGAAATAGTTTGATAATTGGTAATGTTGAACTGATGCTCAAAAAAAGTAGGGGTCGAGTATATGTAATGATAATAACCATACTGAGTATTGGCTGTAATATTCCAGCTTGAAATTAATCCTCTGGCGACAGACCAAGAGATTATTCCTGTAACAGGGTCGGGGCCATCATTAGAGGTTGACAGGTTTATATTTGAGGGTGTTGAGGTACTTAATGTATAATTATTGAATTGATTTTGCAAATCTTCATTAGTTGTATTCCCCTCTCCGGAACCATCTGGTTCAAATGTCATTCCATCACTATCGCAAGTAGAAAATAAATATAGCCAAGTTTGAGAACCGTCAGAATAAGTAGTTACCCAATACCAATTTGTGCATTTAGATTGAGTATTAGGACCTGGACCTGGTATTTTTGATAAATCTAAACTTTTTATTGAAAAATTTGAAGATACTTTAAAATTTTTATTTGAGTCACTAAAATTAGTCTCGTATATATTGTGAAAACTAATATTATTTTTAAAGGCATTATCCTTGTGTTTTAACATGTAACTTATTTCACCAATTTCTACGTTATGAATATCCTTATTTCTAAATGTTTTTTGGGCAATAAAAACATTTTAAATTCCCTTTTCTTTATTAATTACAGTAACAAGATATAAAGTAGATTCATCAGTAATTTTACTTGCATTCAAATAAAATTTTTTTAATGGCACAATAGACAAATATTTATTATTAGTCAATGGTTCATTCCATATTTTACCCAACTCTAGATTTTGGGATAAATTTTCAAGTTGCTTAACTTGCAGCGCATCGACGCCTGCTTTTTGCGAAATTAACCATTCGCTAATAGAACTTTTTTTAGAATACTCAGAAACGTCCAAACTATTAGATTCTAAACCACCATCTTTTTTACAACTTACAAATAAGTTAACCACCAAAATGAATAAAGCAACAATTAAAAAATTTTGTCTCATATATTTAGTTTTAGAAAGTAAAATTAAATCAATCTTAAACAACATTTCTAAATTTCGAATTGTGTTATACAATCAAATTATTGTATTTTACAATTAAAATTATTTTATGAGTATAGGATTTAATATTAAAAGAATAAGAGAAATCAAAGGGCTAAAACAGGAATTTATTGCTGATAAACTTGGTATTTCTCAACAAGCTTATTCAAAAATTGAACAAAGCGACATTTTGGAAGAACAAAAAATTATTCAAATAGCAAATATACTAGAGGTCACTCCCCATGCTATTAATAGTTTTAATGAAGCAGCAATATTTAATAACTTTAATAATCAGAGTCAGTTCATAAATTATCAATTTAATCCTCTAGAAAAAATAATCGAACTGTATGAAAATCTTTTAAAAGAAAAAGAAAAGATAATAATATTATTAAATTCAAAGTCTCAAAATTAATCCGGCATTTAATACTTCATTTTTTCGTTGCAAATGAAACCGTTTCATTTACCACACATTTATTGTACTTTGCGTTGCCAAAAACGAAAGCATGTTCAATACAAAAATTGCAGGAATAGGAATGTATGTTCCTGAAAATATAGTTACCAATAACGATCTTACCGCTTACATAGAAACCAGTGATGAATGGATACAGGAACGCACCGGCATACAGGAGCGCAGGTATGCACACCGCACCGAAGAAACCACCACCACCATGGGTGTAAAAGCCGCTGAGATTGCGTTACAGCGTGCAGGTATTACAGCACAAGATGTTGATTTTATTATTTTCGCCACACTTAGCCCTGATTATTATTTTCCGGGTTGCGGCGTGCTTGTACAACGTGCCATGAAGATGAAAGAAATTGGTGCGCTTGATATTCGTAACCAGTGCAGTGGCTTTGTATATGCACTTTCTGTAGCAGACCAGTTCATTAAAACCGGTATGTACAAGAACATACTATTGGTTGCGAGTGAAAAGCATTCGTTCGGTTTAGACTTTAGTACCCGTGGCAGAAACATCTCCGTAATATTTGGCGATGGAGCAGGTGCAGTGGTTTTGCAACCAACCGAAGCGCCAGGAATTTTAAGTACCCACTTACACAGCGATGGTGAAAGTGCTGAAATATTAGCCATGCCAAATCCCGGCACACATGCAAACCATTGGTTAAAAGATAAATTAGCAGATTTTGTTGAAGCACCCCGCGGTGAAATGTTTATGAGCCATGCTATGTTAGAAAATGGACAAAATTTTCCTATCATGGATGGCCCTGCTGTTTTTAAAAAAGCGATTGTAAAATTTCCCGAAGTAATTATAGAAGCCCTGGAGAAAAATAATTTAAAATCTACAGATATTGATTTGCTCATTCCGCACCAGGCAAATTTGCGCATTGCTCAATTTGTACAGCAAAAATTACAGTTAAGAGATGACCAGGTTTTTAATAACATTGAAAAGTATGGCAACACAACAGCAGCATCTATTCCTATTGCTTTGTGCGAAGCATGGGAGTCCGGTAAAATAAAAGAGGGAGATCTTGTTTGCCTTGCAGCATTTGGTAGTGGCTTTACGTGGGGCAGTGCATTATTAAAGTGGTAAAATTTCTTTCTATGATTTGCATATTCAACTTTTAAATAACCGCCTTGCAACCAAGAAATTTTATCGTTTTTATAAATCCGATTTCGGGTATTAAAAATAAAAAAGATGTACGCAGTTTAATAGAAAATAAACTGAAAGAATCAGATTTGCCTTACCAGATTTTGGCAACAGAAAAAACGGGGGCTTATCCCTTTTTAAAAGATAAAATTGTAGCAGAAAATATTACAGATGTAATTATTTGCGGTGGTGACGGTACAGTAAACCAGATAACGGCATATTTACAAAATACAAAAGTACGGGTAGGTATTATTCCTATGGGTTCTGGTAATGGGTTGGCTTTTACTGCAGGTATTTCTAAAGATCCCTCAAAGGCATTAGATATTGTATTAAACGGTAAAGCTTCTTTTGTAGATGCGTTTATGATGAATGAAAATTACTGCTGCCATTTATGCGGGCTTGGGTTTGATGCGCAGGTGTCGCACGACTTTGCAAGGCAGGCAAAGCGTGGCCCATCTACCTATGTAAAACAAACAATCAAAAATTTTTTCAGGGCAAAGCCATATGCATTTGAGGTTTCTGCAAATGGAAATACATTTACTACAAAAGTATTTTTTTTAAGTATTGCAAACAGTAACCAGTTTGGAAATAAGATTGTGATAGCGCCTAAAGCAAGCTTGAGCGATGGTTTACTTGATATTGTAATAGTAAATAAAGCAGGAAAATTTGGTTTGATATTTAAACTAATTCAACATTTACGAAGTGGTAAAATAGCACCAGTGCGTAATACAGATAGAACGATAAACTATTTTCATACAAAGAAAATGAGTGTTAAAAATTTAGATAATGCACCTTTTCATATAGATGGTGAACCTATGGAAACCGCTGCCGCTTTTGATATAGCAATTATTGAGAATGCTTTTTTATTGATGCAGCCCTCACACTTATTTTAACAGGGAAACAATTTTTTTTATTTCTTTTTGGTTTGCGTCATTATTAAAAGAAGCAACAACATCTCTTTTTTCTCTGGCTGATAAATGAAAATTTAACGCTGCTGTTTTCTCTTCCTTTTTAGGTAAATACATAATCATTGACCTATTGATATTAAATGGCACGGCTTCTTTAAAATAACTGTATTCATCTGCCTGATAATAGTCTTGAAATTTAAACCAATTGTGCTGCAACATTGTTGCCGGGGTTACAATCATATCTGTGATAGAGTGGGTTTCAAAAGGTTGTTGCCAGTTATCGTTTGGCCGGTCTCTAATTTGTAATAATAATACGCCGCTTGTATTTTCCTTAATCCAGTCTTTAAAATTATCAATAAATCTAAGGCTGGTTTCCTGCCCATAATTATCACGTAAGCCGGCATCCATTACATCTATAACAGGATTGCTCGGTAGCCACACATTGGGCAATACATACGGGAAGGTAGCATTCATTCTCAATGCGGTGAGCATTCTCAAATTCTCAGGGCGCCTGTTTTTAAACAATGCCATAAAATCTACCCCATCTGTTGCGGTGGTATTGCTGTTTTGTGCTGCAACGGGTTTCATCATAAAACTTACCGGCTGTGTACTTATAATCAGTTTTCTTGCATCTGTTTTTATAACTGCATTAAAAAATATGAGTGGCACTGCCCCTTCAGATTCTTCGATCTCCACGTCTTTCAATTGCCTGTTTAAAACCTCTTCCGTATTTTCAGCCAGCTTCTTTTCAAATGCATAGCCTCTGTCTTTTACATAACGATTGTTGTCTACCGAAAATTTTTGAATGGGCGCAAAAATATCTCGTGCCATTAACGATGTAAACACCGGGTTTAAAAGATCTCTCGCAATATTATCCGTAAAGATTCTATTGTAGATATTGAGACTTGTATCTGTTAATTTTTTGGCATATAATTCTCTATAATAGGTGGCCGCCAGCATGCCGCCACTGGCGCCGCTTATTAAAAATGTTTTCTTCATAAGTGTTCCGCCACACATACTGTCTGTTTGCTGTAGCGCATTCATCGTAAAAGCTGCACTGCGCAGGCCTCCGCCGCTCACATTTATAAAAACCATCAATGGTTTTTCCTGCTGCTGCCTTGCTTTCCATTTGTTCAAAACTTTTATCATATTAGCCTTATCTGCCGCCAGCTGTTGCGTGTTGCAAAGGTTCTGTAACGATTGGCTGTTGTATAAGGGCCTTAATTGTTTGTCGCCATACGTGAGGCCATACGCTTTGTTTCGTGGGTCTATTATTTCGTATTCATATAGAATATTTAAGCAGAATACAATAATAATTACGGCAAGTAAACTCCAGCTTTGTAGGAAGTAGGTGAGGGCCCCAATAAACGCTATAAGCAATGAAAATACTATTAAAATACTAGCTGCAGCCGGTATTTCAAATGGTTTATATTCCTGTAAAAACCCGGTTGTAATAATTAGTATAAAAGCTATGAGTATGCTTAAAATTGCAGCAAGGTGATGACGTTTAAAAACAGTATCCAAAAAATCCTGTCTGTAATGAGATACGTTTCTGCACTTAACAACATCAAATGAAGTACTTAAATACCATATTGATTTTAATGCGAATTCGTCGTTCCGGTTTTCTTTTACACTAAATGTTTTATTAAACAGACGCTGGTCTTTAATAATAGGCACCATTGCTCGTTCTATTGTTTTGCCTGCGCTAAAAAAATAGGCAAACGAAAATAGGATCAACAATAAAATACCAACCAATATCCCCGAGAATTCGCCCATGATTTCTCCTAAAGTCATCAGTTCTTTATATTCGTTAAACTGGTAAAGTTTTACGAAATAGTAAATAAGAAAGGTAAGTGGGATGGCAGCATTGTTTATGCAGTAGTTTAAAAAAGGATGAGAGGTAGTTGCAAGAAACTTAATTCTTTTGCTGTGCAGAATAAAAGTGGTGATGTTCCAGCTCATTACAAGAATGCCAAACGAAATACCTGTTATAAGTGCCCCTAAAAAATTGACCGATCCAAGGTACTCAGGCGAAAAGAAAAGTGCATCTGCACCAAAACTTTTCATAAAACTGCTGGCTATGGTGCTAAAGAGGGCATACCAAAAAATAAGCAGAACTTGGTATTTTCTAAAATGCAGAATAAATAGCTGTACAGGTAGTGAATAAAATAGATTTTTAAAAAACACCCTCATACACCAGTCGTTTAAACTTATATCTTAAATGTACTAAAGTATATTCAACAATATCCTAAACAATCTGTGGTTTTAATAAATCAGTTGTATTTCTTGTGTAAAGAATGATAAACATTGTCTGCGTTATGGCCATAGAGGCCAGAAGTAAATGAAGTGGTTGCGCAATTGCAGGCATATCTAAATAATAAAGTATGATACCGGTAACAACACTCAATAAAATAATGGCGGTAAGTTTTTTTAAAGGTCTGCTGAGTGCAGGTACTTTTCTGCAATAGAAATTTGCATATAAAACCGATACCAAAACCAGCCATGAAAAACTGCGGTGGACGATAAAGGCAATTGGCATATCTGCAAGCCAAGCCTCTCTTTGTTCAAAATGCAGGGCAGATGAAACATCGTCTATATACATTCTTACCATCGTGCCAAGCACACTCTGGGTAAAAATAATAACCAGTAAAAAAAGTATGGCCCGTCGCATTTTAGTGCCTGTGGTCTTCCTGAAAAGGTTACCCTTTACACACATAAATAATGCCAGCTGTATTTGCGCAAGTACGATGGCAAAAAATAAATGTACTGAAATGCTTACATGGGCCAGATTTAATTTTACCACAATGGCGCCAAACAGTCCGGTTAATATAACACCTGCTAAAAAAGCAACAGAAAGCCTGAATGCTTTTTGCTGGCTTGTTCTTTTAAAAAACAATAGGGCTGTTTGTATAACTGCAAACAAACCAAGAAGCGCACCTAATAAGCGGTTTACATATTCAATCCAGGTATGGTATACATTAAAAGTATGGTCTATGTCCTGTGCTTTTAAAAACTTTTCAAAGTCTGGCGGCAATTGCGAAGCATTGGTTGGCGGTATCCACAAGCCAAAACATTTTGGCCAATCAGGGCAACCCATTCCGCTTTGTGTGGTGCGCACAATACCACCGGCAATAATCACCAGAAACGTAAGAACAAATGTTGCAAATACCCATTTTTTAACAGCAGCCATAAATTGTATATTGTTGCAAAATTACGAAAAGCTGTTTGCTAATGTTGGAATCATTAATTGATATTTGCACACATAAATGTTACAACCCTATTTATATAAAACAAAACTCGAAGCGGGTGTAGACGAAGCCGGTCGTGGCTGTTATGCAGGTCCCATTTTTGCAGCGGCAGTTATTTTGCCTAAAGATTTTTTTCATCCGCTTTTAAACGACAGCAAACTATTATCTGAAAAGCAGCGAGATTTGCTTCGGCCCATCATAGAAAAAGAAAGTATTGCATTTGCTGTAGCACAGGTTTGCAACAACGAGATAGACAGTATTAATATATTGCAAGCCTCATTTAAGGCGATGCACGGCGCAATAAGCCAACTGCAAAAAACACCAACACATTTATTGATTGATGGAAACAGGTTCTTGCCTTACAAAGAAATAAAGCACTGCTGTATTGTGAAAGGTGATAGTATTTATGCCTCTATAGCTGCGGCAAGTGTATTGGCAAAAACATACCGAGATGAGTTTATGCTAACCATACACAAAGAGTTTAACCATTACGGCTGGGATAAAAACAAAGGTTATGGAACACTTGCCCACAGAAAAGCAATTGCCCAAAATGGCCTCTGTAAATACCACAGAATGAGTTTTAATATTATACCATAGTTTTTTTAATTTTTTTTAATGTGTTTTAAACCTTACATAAAAGTGAGGGTCTGTATTATTGAAAAAAAATATTAAAAAACCACATAAAAATTATCTGTCATGAATTTTAAAACAATTGCAGCGATAGTTTTACTGAGCGCAGGCGCTTATACTTCAGAAGCACAAACAACAACTACCAGTAAGCCGGTAAGTGCTATAAGAACTGATAGAGCCAGAATTAAACAAGGGGTAAAAAGTGGTGAACTTACAAAAGCCGAAACGGTAAGACTAGCCACCGAAACGGCAAAACTTAAAAATGAGAAGGAAGCTTATAAAGCAGATGGGGTGGTAACAGCCGAAGAAAGAAAGGATTACAGAAGTGATAAGAAAAAAGTAAGCAGGAGGATTTATCGCCAAAAAAACGACGCACAAACCAGGCCCTAATGGAACAGATTTATAAATGAAAATGAGCAGTTTATTTTTTAAAATAAACTGCTCATTTTTATTTACTCTAACAAAGACAATTTTATAACAGTTGGATATTATTATTATTTTTGCAACATTAAATAATTCTTAATTATGCAGCTTGAATCTGTAAATGTTGTAGATGCTATTTCCCCGGAAGATTTTAAAAAATTATATTACAACCAAAGTAAGCCGTTAATTATAAAAGACCTTGCCAAAAAATGGCCCGCATATAATAAATGGAATTGGGATTATTTTATAGATACTGTTGGTGAGAGCGAGGTAGGCGTTTATAATAACGTAAAGAGTAATTCGTACACGCCAATAAATACCGCCGATGCCTATATGAAATTTGGCGAATATTTAAAAAAAGTGAAAGCTGGTCCGCTTGATCTTCGTATATTTTTGTTTAACATATTTCAGCATGCTCCCCAAATTGTAAAAGATTTTACCTGGCCTGACGAATTGATGAAAGGTTTTGTAAAAAAATACCCTATGCTTTTTGTTGGTGGCCAAGGTTCTGTTACCCATATGCACTTTGACATAGATATGAGTCACATACTCCATACGCAGTTTGAAGGCAAAAAAAGGGTATTGCTTTTTCCGTATGAAGAACAATATAAGCTTTACCGAAAGCCATGGGAAGTTTTGAGTCTTGCAAATTATGCAGGGTACAGCGAATCGTTTGATTACGAAAATTTCCCTGCAGTTAAAAAGGCAAATGGCTATGAAGTTATACTAGAACATGGCGATACATTGTTTATGCCGGCTGGCTTCTGGCACCATATGGAATATATAGAATCTGGCTTTGCTATGAGCTTAAGAGCTCTGCAAAGCGATTTTGGTGGCAAACTCGGCGGTGTTTGGAAACTCTTTGGTATGCGTGGCATAGATAGTTTTATGAAAAAAACCGCCCCAAAATGGTGGTACGACCGAAAATACAAAAAGGTTTATGAATTAGCAGCTATGGAATTATCAAAGCATTAGTTTAAAACAGCCCTTTTAAAAAATAAATATTTTAATATATGAGAAAGTCTCAAGAAAAATCTTTTATTTTACAAAACGAGATAAGCATCGGTTTTTCTATGCTATCCTTTAAAAAGCCATGTTTATTTTCCGGTTTAGAACCTAGTTAATTTACTAAACATTATAATAATATATATACGTCTGTAATTACAGGCAATCTTTTTTTGTGGTTTCAGAGGTAAGCAAGGCCGGAGATTTCTATCTTCGGCATTTTTTTAAAAATTAATACAGCTTACAATTTTCTGCAGGTATTCTTCATCAATAGCATCATAAGTATTTAAGCTTTCACTATCAACATCCAAAACAGCAACTACTGTATCGTTTACAAATATTGGTACTACAATTTCTGATTTAGATAAGCTGCTGCAAGCAATATGCCCTGGAAATTTTTCCACATCGGGTACAACGAGTGTTTTGGCATTTAGCCAGGCCTGCCCACAAACGCCCCTTCCTTTTTTTATACGGGTGCAGGCCACCGGACCCTGAAAAGGCCCGAGCACAAGTTCATCTGCTTTTACCAAATAAAAACCAACCCATAACCAGCCAAACTGTTCTTTAAGTGCAGCAGCAACATTTGCAAGATTTGCAATTAGGTCCGGTTCTCCCTCTAACAAACCCTGTATTTGCGGTAATAAAGTTTCGTATTGTTCCTCCTTTGTTCCTGCTATTATATTTAAATCTTCTGCCATAAAAAATCTGTTTAAATAAAAATTTTGTATTCGTCAAATATATTTCCTTACAAAGATAATTGGCCATTAATACTTAGTGGCTTGAAATTTGAAACTATAACTCAAATTTCCTGTTATGACAGCCTATCATCAATATAAAGTTTGCATCGATGCATGCCTTCGCTGCGCTGCTATTTGTAACCATTGTGCTTCTGCATGTGCACACAGTGACCAAGCCAATATGCGGGCAGACTGTATTCAGTTAAATATGGAATGTGCTGCCATATGTTATGCAGCAGCTGAGTTAATGAGCCTAGGCAGCATCCACATAAAAGAAATAAGCAAACTTTGCGCAACTATCTGCGATGCCTGTGCGGACGAGTGTAGTAAACACGATGATGAGCATTGTAGAGAAACAGCCGAGTGTTGCAGTAAATGTGCAGATGAGTGTGAGGTGGTTTAAAATGTTACCTGAATTGTACTATATATTCTTCAAAACATCCGCCACCACATTAAATTCAAACCCCTTGCCCACTAAATAATTTTGCAACTTACTTTTCTTGGTAAAAATATTTTTTTCACTTTTTAAAGTGGCTAATTTTTCTGCAGCAATTTTGTGTAGGGTTTGTAAATAATCATCCTCATTTATCTGTGCCAGAGCTTTTTTAATACTGTAATCGCTTACCTGCCGTAGTTTTAATTCGTATTTAATTTTTGTTTTACCCCATTGTTTAATACGAAATTTTCCTCCTGCAAATGCATCAGCAAATCGTTCTTCATTTAGGTAGTTTTCTTCAATAAGCTGGCTCATTAAGAGCTCCACTTCATTTTTGTACAAACCATAGCCATACAGCTTTTTTTTTACTTCTGCATGGCTACGCTCCTGGTAGGCGCAATAATGCTTTATTTTTCCAAAAGCCTTTTCTGTTCCAATATTTTTGGTTTCAAATGCCATTGTTGGGCAAAATTGTTTTTTTTCGGTGGGTAAATGGTAAATATATTATCTTGGAAGCAATACGCCATTCTTTTATCTTTGGCAATCTTAAAATAGTTATATGAAGTTTATCGTTTCTTCTTCAGCCCTGCTGAAACAACTGCAACAAATAAGTGGCGTTATTAATGCCAATACTGTGTTGCCAATACTCGAAGATTTTTTGTTTGAAATAGAAACAAACAAACTTACCGTTACGGCTACCGACCTGGAAACGGTAATGAAAGTACATTTAGATATTGAAGCCAAAGAAAGTGGCCGTGTTTGTATTCCAGCAAAAATTTTGATGGACTCTCTTAAGAATATTTCTGAGCAGCCGCTTACTTTTAATATTGATAAAAACTTTGCTGTGGAGCTTACAAGCGATAACGGTAAATACAAAGTAATGGGCGAAAACCCCGATAACTTTCCAAAAGAACCTGCGGCAGACGATGCTAACAATTTTACCATGACTTCTACAGGATTGGTAACCGCCATCAACAAAACCATATTTGCAGTAAGCAGCGATGATCTTCGTCCTGCCATGACTGGCGTGTTTTTTGAACTAGATAAAACGGGAATCAGTTTTGTAGCTACTGATGCACACAGATTGGTAAAGTATACACGTACGGATGTAAGCTGTCCGCAAAAGGATACCTTCATTGTTCCTAAAAAGCCATTAAATCTTTTAAAATCTGCCTTACCCGATAACGAAGATGAGCTCACAATTTCTTACAACAGCAATCATTTATTTGTAAAACATGGCGGTACGGAATTGGTTTGCCGCTTAATAGATGCACGTTTTCCTGACTATAAAGTGGTAATACCAGTAGATAATCCTTATAAAATGAATGTGAGCCGCAGCGATTTCCAAAGCGCCCTGCGTCGTGTAAGTGTATTTAGTAATAAGAGCACAAACCAAGTGGCGCTTACCATTAGCGGCAACGAATTGCAGCTTGCAAGCCAGGATGTAGATTTCAGTTTTGAAGGCAACGAGCGCATGGCCTGTACCTACGATGGTGAGGATCTGCAAATAGCCTTCAACGCAAAGTTTTTGATAGAAATGCTAAACGGTGCTGATACTTCAGATATAAATATGGAGCTGAGTACCGCTACCAAAGCAGGTATTATAAAGCCAAGTGAGCAAGAGCCAAATGAAGAATTATTAATGTTGGTGATGCCATTAATGTTAAACAATTAATTATCAAAGAATATAAATTAACAATCCGCAGATATATCCTCTGCGGATTTTTTGTGCCGTAAATGATTAGGACTGTTTACAAAATATTGGTTTCCGGTATTTAATAATTTCCCAATTAAAAAACAAATGTATAAAAGCATTTTACGTTTATTATTAACTTTAACTGAACTTACATATCTAAAACCTAACTGTCATGTTTTTAATAATACTCGGAATCATTCTCCTCATTGCATCAGCAGCCTTTTTATCACGAAACGAACAGCTTGCAAAATTTAAAACCACCGGCAAAATATTAGGCTTGTTGTTTATCGTGCTTGGTGTTATAACATCTTGCTTTGTACAAATAAACGCGGGCAATATTGGTGTGAAATCGCTTTTTGGAAATATAAAAAATGAGATACTTGGCAGCGGCTTACATTTCGTAAACCCATTGTACAACATTGAAGAACTTGACGTGAAGACGCAAAATTACACCATGAGTGGTGTGAATGATGAAGGGCAAAAACAGGGTGACGATGCCATAAAAGTTTTAACGAGTGATGGCCTTGAGGTAACGATTGATCTTACCGTTTTATACAGGATTGTTTCTGCAGATGCGCCAAAATTATTAAGAGAAACTGGTAATGATTACCGTGATAAAATTGTTCGTCCCATTACACGTACGAAAATAAGAGACAATGCCGTTTACTACCAGGCGGTAGATTTATTTGGTTCAAAAAGAGATGAGTTTCAGCAAAGAATTTATAAAACCATTGAAGAAGATTTTAAAAAGCGTGGGCTAATGCTGGAGCAGTTGTTGGTAAGAAATATTACGTTGCCCAACTCTGTAAAAGCCTCCATAGAATCGAAAATAAATGCAGAGCAGGATGCAAAGAAAATGGAGTTTGTTTTGTTGAAAGAAAAGCAAGAGGCTGAAAGAAAAAGAGTGGAAGCGCAAGGTATTGCAGATTACCAGAGAATTATCAACACCGGGCTTACCGACCAGCAACTACAATATGAGCAAATTAAAGCAATGAAAGAACTGGCACTTAGCACCAACGCAAAAGTAATTGTAATGGGCAAAGGCGGTGCACCAATGATTATAGACACTAAATAAGCAAAGAATGATTTTTAAACAAATAGCATCTTTTGATAATTTTATGTTTGCAAATATGACTTTGGGCTTGTTGGAGGAGAATGATATAAACTGTCATTTAAAAGATGAAAATATTGTTACAATAGATCCCTTTTTAAGCCCAGCAGTAGGTGGCATAAAGTTAATGGTGGCAGATGTGCAGTATGATCGTGCTTTAGCTGTAATAAAAGATGCTGAAGACATTTACATCAAAGAAATTCCCTGCACAATTTGTAAAAATTATTCTTTAGTAACAGAAGAAAAAATAAACAACCCACAAACTTTTTGGGGCAAGTTAAAAAACCAAATTGCTTACGGGCAATCTGAGATCTACCAAAAACTATATCGGTGTACGAACTGTAATAATTTGTTTGATCAACTTCCATCAGCTTCATAAAATGAGAGTATGAAAGTAATTGCCATGATACCCGCTCGATACGCGGCAACAAGGTTTCCTTATAAATTGATGCAGCTCTTGGGCAGCAAATCGGTTATAAGGCATACGTATGATAATACAGTAGCAACAGGTTTGTTTGACGACGTATTTGTAGTAACAGATCATAAAATAATTTATGATGAAATAACTGCCAATGGTGGCAATGCTATTATGAGTTTATCTGAACATGAAAGTGGCAGCGACCGCATTGCAGAAGCCGTTGCAGATATGGATGTAGATATAGTGCTAAATGTGCAGGGCGATGAACCTTTTGTAAATGCGCACTTGCTTAAAAAACTATTGGATGTTTTTAAGGATGATGCTGAAAAAAAAATAAAAGTTGCATCTCCTGTAAAAAAAATATTAAATACTGCTCATGCTGCTAATCCAAATATCGTAAAAGTAGTTGTAGATAATCACATGAACAGTTTACTCTTTAGTAGAAACCTAATTCCATTTTATCGTGATGAAACCATTATTCCATTTTATTATGAACACATAGGCGTGTATGCATTTAGAAAAGAGGCGCTGCTTTTATTTACTGTTTGGGAAATGACCCCGCTTGAAAAAGCAGAGAAGATTGAATGCCTTCGTTACCTTGAACATGGTATACAACTACGCATGGTAGAAACCGAAGATGCAGGGGTAAAAATAGATGTACCCGAAGATCTTGCAAAAGCAGAAGCATATTTAAGAACGATGCTGTAAAAAATTTATTTATAAAAATAATACAGCACACCGTCTAAATCATCGGTAAAATAAAACGAAGTTTTATCTTTCTGTAAAATATCGCAAGGTCGGCCATATCTTTCTTTTTCGGTTTTACCAGCCAGAAAACCGGATACAATTTCACCGTATTTATTTCCACCCTCCACCCTCACTATTGCATTGCCTCTTTGCCTGCCAACAGTGGTGCTCCCATGCAGACAAACCAATACACTGTTTTTTAAGTAGGCATCATCAAAATCTTTTAAATACTCAAACCCGAGTGGAGCGCTGTGTGCCTTAAAACCTGCAAAACCAACAAGCGGTTTTTTTACATAAACCGGTTTTATAGAATCTTTAAACTGTGCATCTTCATACATTTTATTTTGATACTGAAAATAATAGGGCCAGCCATAAAACCGATCTTTTTCAACTTTTAAGAATTGCTCTTCGGGTTTATCAGGCCCAATTAAATCTCTGCCCATTGTTGTTGCCCAAAGTTCATCGCCTATCCATTTAATGCCTACTGAATTTCTTAGTCCTCTTGCATAAATTTTTTTGTCAGTTCCGTCTGGGTTCATCTCTGTGATAGTAGCACGTATTTCTTCTTTTTCCAAACATGCATTGCAACTACTGCCTACACTCACATACAGTTTATTATTATGAAACGCAATACTTCGTGTAAGGTGCCACCCACCATATTTATAACTCAATCCATAATCAGGGAAGCTGGCTATAATTTGTCCTTTATGTTTTGGCTGTAAATCACCTGCCAAGTATTTATAGCGAACAAGTTTTTCAGTTTCTGCAACATAAATAAAATTATTATGGAATGCAACTTGGTTTGGGTTGTGCAGGCTGTCTAAATAAGTACTGACAAGTCCAAATTTTTTTATGCTATCATTCCATTTATCAAAAATATATACGCTTCCTTTTTTATTGTCAGATCTATCGTACATATCTGTACAAAACAATTTCCCATCTGGACTAACCGCCATAAAACGCAATCGCTTTAACCCCTCTGCAGCTATGCTTATTTTATAGCCGGCGGGTACCGCCAGTTTAAAATTTATTCCTTTTGCAAGGTTGATATCAACAGTGTCTGTTTGAATGTTTAGGGGAGAAATATTAAAAATTTTTTTGTCGATTTTATCTGATTTTGTCAATACCGAACCTTTCTTTTCAACAGGCGGGACTTTAGAATCGGGCGTTTGTTTTGCCACATCTTTACATGCAAAACCTGCAAAGCAAATAATAAGGCAAAAATTTTTTAGCATTAAATATTCGGTTTTTATTAAATTTCCACTAACAGCAGAAAGTCTAAAATTTTTTATCGTGTAAATATGTCTGGGGCTTTTTGTAGCACAAACGCAACGTCGTCACAGTTTTTACAGCAAATTTTATAGGGGCGCTTTACACATTTTTTAATTTTTCAACTGCCGCTTCCAGCGTACTTTCTTTTTTGGTGAAGCAAAAACGAAGTACTTTATTTTCTTCTGGGTTACTGTAGAATGCACTTACAGGAATAGTTGTTACACCATACTCTTTTGTAAGCCTTACCGCAAAATCTTTTTCTTTTTCATCTGTAATGTTTGCATAGCTGTACAATTGAAAATAACTCCCATAGCTAGGTAGTGCTTCAAATTTTGTATTAGACATGAGCTGCATAAAATAATCTCTTTTTTGCTGTACAAAACTGCCCAGTTGAAGGTATTCGTTTTCGTGTTTCAAGAATTCAGCTAGGGCATATTGCGTAGGGCTAAAACTGGTGAATGCATTAAACTGGTGTACTTTTCTAAACTCTTTTGTGAGTGCAGGAGGAGCAACACAATAACCAAGTTTCCAGCCTGTGCAATGATATGTTTTTCCAAAAGAAAAATTTACAAAACTGCGTTCGTACAATTCGGGATATTTTAAAACGGATAAATGTTCTTTGCCATCAAATATCAAATGCTCATACACTTCATCACTCAAAATAAAAATACCGGTATCTTTTACTATGGCCTTTAATGCGTCTATATCTGTTTCTTCTATAACAGCACCGGTGGGGTTATGCGGAGAGTTTATCAATATTGCTTTTGTAGCAGGCGTTATTTTTTCTTTTACTTTCACCCAATCAATCTTATAATTTGGTAATAAAAGCGGTATTGTAACAGCAACGGCCCCGTTCATTTCTATAGCGGGAATATAACAGTCATAAGCAGGTTCAAAAACAATTACTTCGTCTCCTTTTTGCAATATGGTAGTGAGGGCTGTATACAAAGCATAAGTTGCGCCGGGTGTCACCGTTATCTCATCATTGGCACTCACTTTTGCAGTATATAATTTTTCAATTTTTTCTGCTATCCGTTCTCTGAGCAGCGGTAAGCCATTCATGTGTACATATTGGTTGTTACCTGCCTGCATCGCTTTGTTTACAAGGCTTACAAGTTCTGGACTCATATCAAAATCAGGAAAACCCTGACCAAGATTTATGGCTTTGTACTCTGCAGCCAAAACACTCATTTCTGTAAATATGGTTATGCCCGCATTGGGAAGTTTGCTGTGAATGGTAGGATGCATTTTTAGGGATATAATTTATGGATATTGTTATTGTTTAGTTGAAGTTTAATCAAATTACATTTGCGTTAAAATTACAATATGCGAAAGTTAGTTTTCATTTTATTAGGATTTTTATTTTTTAATAATGCAGTTGCACAAAAAACCAATCAACCCTATGGTTATGCATTCAGTATCATAATTCAGCCCGGTACTATTCCTATAGATGAGAATGGAGTTCCCATGAAGAATAAAATTAATAGAGAAAGATTTATTTATGTTATGGTACCGGGAAAAAATAAGCCTACTATTAAAACAATTAGTTATAATAAAACAGCCGTTAAGTGGGATATTCTAAATGTAGCAGAAAAAGAATATGCACCCGTCTCTGAAAGTACTCAAAAAAATCGAGCATCAAACCATTTAAAGGGGGCTCAATGTGGCGCGTCAATATTCAAGAACTTGCTAACCATCCAATACAAACCAAATTGACACCAATCATTATTAAAGGTAGCATAGGCACCAAACCGTTTAAAGCAGCTATTGCGAAAGAAACAGCAGTGCAGGGGTTTGATAGTTATTAAAACAAACCAAGATTATAAACAAAGAAATGCCGCACCTAATAAAAGCGCGGCATTTTTAAAATAAGCTATTATTTCTTTATGAAAGGTAGGGATGATTTTTGACCATTTAACAAAATAGTAAATACATAGTTACCTGGTTTTAATACCGCAGCATACTCCGTAATACTGTAATTACCGGAAAACTCTAGTTTCTCCTGTCTTTTCCATATCGTTTGTCCATTCATAGCAGTTACAGTGTAAGTTGCAATACCTTTTTCAGGAACATTAAAACCGATGTTCATTAAATCCTGCACTGGATTAGGGTACAACTTTGTAATCTCCAAAGTACCATTGGTGCTATTATCTTTTGAAAGCCTCACAATATTGGAATATTTAATAGCTCCTGTTTGTTCTACCCCCTTTATTCTGAAAAAAATATTTTTGACGGTTTGCGGTACATATTTAAAAGAATAATTGGTAACTGAACTTTTTGAAACCGTTCCAATTTTTGTATAACTGAATGCATCTATTGAAGATTCAATTTCAAATGTTGAACCTAACGGTAGACTTTCATTATTCCAGTTTAATTCAGCAGTACTACCTGTCCATCTGCCACGTAAAGTAAAATTATTTAACGGAAGAATTGAAAGAGCCGTTTGGGTCCACAATCCTCTGCCATGCGTTGCTGCTGCTACTGTACCGTCTAAGCTTCTATAGGCTAGCATATCGGTTCTAACTGCCGGAAAACCCGGGCTTGCTGTCCACACCGTTGAGGCTCCGTTTAACGACTGGGTAAACCAAACACCAGTTTCTGTTGCTATAATTGCTTTACTGTTATCTCCGGGAGCAAACATGCACCAACGTACGGGCATATCAGGTAAATTTCCTTCAACACTCGTCCAAGAGGTTCCATTATTATTGCTTATCCAAACACTGTTTACGCCGTAATTTGAATAGCTAACCATTAGGTTATTATCGTCTGTACCGGTTGCTATACAAGAAACAGAACCATTGGTGGGTAAACCCGCAGTAATATTTACTCCCGCGCTTCCAGTTGCTGTGGTATTAGCTGCGTCTACATAAACAACTGTTGATGACAATGGTGCCCCAGTAGAAGTATTATATGAATACGTCCCTAAATAAATTCTATTTGACGTGTAAGGTGATACTGTGACAGCAGATACTGAATTACTAGCACCTAACGAGGTTATAGATACGGTCGCACTTGTGCTACCAATTTGAGGGTCAGTCCACCTTCTATAAGTTCCTGCTGTATTTGAACAATACATGGCATTACCCAAATCATCATAATCAGTTGGATTTATAAACTGCCCTGTTGTACTACTTAGATTTACGTTCGAAAAAGTTGCTCCACCATTTGTACTTCTTCTGTATTGATTAAATACGAACGAAGTAAATTGAAATTGTGGTTCATCTTGGTCAATATGCACAAAACATCCGTCTCCACCAGTTACCTCAATGGTACTGCTCAGCCCTGCATTGGTAAACTGGTGGCTTCCATTATCCTGTGTGCCACCCAAAAAGTAATTTACATTCGTTGGATGTGCTGCTACAGAATAAAATTGTTTGATCCGTAAACCTGTGTTTCTATCTCTAATTGTGACACCACCATCTGTGGAATAATGCACACCACCATCACAACCAAATAGCAATTTATTACCACCATCATACCAAATTATTTTATGCTGGTCTGCATGCACATACTGTCCGATTGTACCAACCCATTCAGAAATTTTTGTCCATGTAATACCACCGTCCAGCGTTTTATGGGTGTCTAACCCTCCCACTATACATTGATTCAAATCAGCAGGATTTATGTCTACCGACAAAGCATACCATGCTTGCCCTGATGCCCATGATGAAGTTGGTTGACCTGATGTTGCAGCCCAGGTTACCCCACCGTTCGTAGATTTATAAATTGTTGGTATTTGAGCAGAAGTATTACTTGGCAGGGCATAAAGGGTATTATCTCTACAGCCTAACTCTACTCTGCAATTTGCACCGCTTGGGTAAGGAAATGCCGTTGTCGCTGCTGTCCAAGTTCCTGAATTCACGGTTGTTGGTATATCTGTAAATCGATAAACCCCTAAAGCTGAATTACCAAGCCCTGTTGTAATATGTAGCCTTCCTGTAGAACTTATTTCAACATCTGCAATCCTTGAACTTGATCCTGTTGGAGTAATATTTGTCCATGAACTTCCTCGATCCATAGATCTTAAAATTCCATTTCCGTTTGTGCCTAAATAGATGTTACCGGATGCATCACAAACAATTCTTGTGCAAAAAACATAAGTTGAAGTACTTGGGAGAAGTGTCCAGGTAACCCCATGATCAACACTCTTAAAAATACCTACGCCTCTTACCGCATCTACATTTGAAAAAGATTCTCCTGTACAAAAATACATTACATCCAAATTTGTAGGATCTTGTACTATATCCGATATGGCAAGATTGTTCAAGTTGTCAGTTAGTGGAACCCAATTTGCAGGATTAACAGTAATGTCAGTAGTTTTCCAAATGCCTCCATCTACGCCACCAATAAAAAGTGTTTTTCCTGTTGCATCTGCTTTATCTATTAGCATCGCTCTGATTCTACCTGCTGAAATGCCGCTATTTGCTCTTGTATTGCCATTTGAAGGTCCGGGTACGTCACTTATTGGACCTCTTTCTTCCCATACTCCAAAGGCAGACATGGAGTACGGAGATCTCGCTTTTGATTCCATTGTTAACTGTTTTGCTATCATAAGCCTTTCAGTTGGTACGTAATTTAAAGCAGGGTCCTTGGTCCTCATAAACTCAAATTCTGCAATTTCAGCAGGTCCATCATATTCCTCTTTTTCGTCATTTTCAATAACTACTTCAGAACTGTTTTTCGAATTAGAATTATTTGTACAACTTACTATGGATAACGTTGTAAATAAAAGTGAGCTTGTGAGCACTTTTGAAAAGACTTTTAGTAATTTTATCATACCTAAATTTACCAAAAAAAATCGATTCATATTACTAATACCTAATATTAAGGATGGCTTTTTTTTATAAAAATTTTACGCCTCAAATAAATTTATCTCCCTTGTTTCTCTTTACCTCTGCTACATAGTCTTTTATCTCCTGCTCCCTATCTTTCTTGCAAATCAACAGTACATCTGCGGTGTCAACAATGATAAAATCATCTAACCCTTGCAGCACTACAAGTTTGTTTTGCGGTACCTGTACCATGTTTTTTGTAGCATCAATGATCATTACTTCGTTGCCACCCACTGCATTTTCCAGATAATCTTTTTCAAAAGTTTCGTAAGCACTTGTCCACGTACCAAGGTCGCTCCACCCAAATGAAGAGGGAATCACATACACATTATCTGCCTTTTCCATTACGGCATAATCTATAGAAATGTTGGTACATAACGGGTAAATTTTATCAATGGCTTCCTGTTCTTTTTCTGTATTAAAAGAATCTTTTTCTGCATCAAAAACTTCGTGCAGCTCAGGCACATTGTTTTCAAATGCCTTTACAATATTTTTTACCTGCCATACAAATATGCCGGCATTCCATAAAAAATCGCCGCTGGATAAAAAAGTTTTTGCCAGTTCTTTATCGGGTTTTTCGGTAAATAATTTTACTTTATAAATATTTTCGCCTGCTGCAAGTGATTCGTATTGTATGTAGCCGTAACCAGTATTTGGGTTGGTAGGTTTTATACCCAACGTAACCAATGCTTTTATGTGAGATGTGAAGTGCAGCGCATGTTTGCAGATATCTATGAAAGACTGCATTTCTGTAATAAGGTGGTCTGCAGGCGCACAGATAAGATTTGCATTGGGGTCAAGCTGGTGCAGTTTATAAGAAATATAAGCAATACATGGAGCCGTGTTTTTTCTTGATGGTTCACAGAGAATATTCTTTTCATCGAGCTCCGGCAATTGTTCTTTCACAATATCTTTATATTGAGCTGCAGTAACAATATAAATATTTTCTGCAGGAATAAACTGTACAAACCTGTCGTAGGTTGATTGTATTAGTGTTCGCCCAATATTTAAAATATCTAAAAATTGTTTAGGCATATCTGTTCTGCTCATTGGCCAGAACCTGCTACCAATACCGCCAGCCATGATGGCTACATAATTGTTTTTGTTCATTGTACGTCTTCTTGTGGTTATTTTAGGATTAAACTGTCGTAAATATAGCTCAAAGGGCTATCTGTATTGTTTATTAGATCTTTTATGGTAAAAATATTTTGTTGTGCTCAGCACCTTTGTCAGCTTATGTTTTGGTAATTTTCATCAATTATAAAAGCAAACCTTGTTATTAAAATATATTAAATAATACCCTCTCTTATTAAATCGTGCAGGTGCAAAACGCCTTTATATTCGTTGCCTTTCATAATAACCAACTGGCTAATATTGTGCCTTTTCATTAATTGTAATGCTTCTACAGCCAATGAATCTGTGTCTATACTTTTTGGATTAATGCTCATAATGTCTTTAGCCATAAGATCATTAAAGTGGTCGTGTTTTTCAAACATTCTTCTTATATCTCCGTCAGTAACAATTCCTTCAGGCAATCCGTTTGTGTCTAAAACAACAGTTGCACCCAAACGTTTTTTTGAAATATCTACAATCACTTTTTTAATAGGGTCATTGGCTGAAACAAAAGGTTTTTCATGCAGTGCAATCAAATCGCCTGCTTTTAAATACATCTGTTTACCCAGTGCGCCCCCCGGGTGAAATTTTGCAAAATCTGCAGTCGTAAAATCTTTGGATTCTATGAGGCAAATGGCCAATGCATCGCCCATTACCATTTGTGCGGTTGTACTGGTTGTAGGGGCAAGGTTGTTGGGGCAGGCTTCTTGTGATACAGTCGTGTTTAAAACAATATCTGCATCTGCAGCTAAATATGATTGAACATTTCCCACCATGCCTATTACCAAATTGCCAAAGTTCTTTACCAACGGCAATAAAACTTTTATCTCAGGGCTATTGCCGCTTTTGCTTATGATCAATACAATATCGTATTCCTGTATCATTCCAAGATCACCATGTATAGCATCTGCAGCATGCATAAACAAAGCAGGGGTACCTGTGCTGTTTAAAGTAGCTACAATTTTTTGCGCTACAATGGCACTTTTGCCAATACCACTTACTACCACTCTTCCTTTGCAGACAGCAATGGCATTAACCGCATCTACAAAGCTTTCATTAATGTACAGACTAAGTTCATTAATAGAAGCAGCCTGTAATTCTATGGTGCGCAAGGCACTTTTTAAAATATTATTCTCCGTTTTATTGCTCACGGGTGCAATTTATTTTAATTACTTCATAGTGCAAGCAAGCTGCCTCACGACAAAATAAAAATTTATCAAATATCAATTTTATTGTATTTTTTTAGTTACCTTAAACAATTAAACACCGGTAAAAAAAGATACTTTTAACCCTTTCTTTACGTTTGTCGTAAGATGCTATTAAGTACCTTCACTGCCCGCTGTAAAAAAGCTGTTTTGCGGCTTTTCTATATTTAAAATGAACGAATTTTTTTGATCCCAATTTATTATGCCTAAAGAAAAAACTACCACGCTTACAAGAAAGAATCCATCTCAAAACGAAAGCAATTTTACAGCCTCTGTTGCATACCCCGATCTTAAAGAACACCTGCAGGAAAATTTTGGTTTTAATACCTTTAAAGCCCCCCAGGAAGAGATAATAAACAGTATTTTATCTGGCAAAGATACATTTGTAATAATGCCTACCGGTGGTGGTAAAAGCCTTTGCTACCAACTGCCGGCAATGGTGAGTAAAGGCGTAGCCATTGTTGTATCGCCCCTTATTGCGCTCATGAAAAACCAGGTAGATCTTATGCGTGGCTTTAGCAGCAAAGACCATGTTGCTCATTTTTTAAACAGCACTTTAAATAAGGGCCAGGTTAAAATTGTAAAAGATGATTTATTGGCCGGTCGTACCAAAATGTTGTATGTAGCGCCTGAAACCATGACGAAGGAAGAAAATGTGGAGTTTTTTAAAACGCTTGATATTTCTTTTTTTGCTGTGGATGAAGCCCATTGTATTTCTGAATGGGGCCACGACTTTAGACCCGAATACAGGAGGCTTAAAGAAATGACGGAGCAAATAAATCCCAATGTTCCTATTATTGCACTCACCGCAACTGCAACCCCTAAAGTACAAAGTGATATTGTAAAAAATTTGGGGTTAAGAGAACCAAATATATTTATATCTTCTTTTAACAGAGCCAATCTTTACTACGAAATACAACCTAAAGTAAACCTGGAACAAACCAACAAGAGCATTGTTCGCTTTATAAACGCGTATAAAAATAAGAGTGGTATAATTTATACGCTAAATAGAAAAACGACCGAAGAACTTGCGGCTATGTTAAATGCCAATGGAATTACGGCTGTGGCTTACCATGCGGGGCTGGATGCTAAATTAAGGGCACAAAGGCAGGATTTATTTTTAAACGACGAAGTAAATGTGATCGTTGCTACCATTGCGTTTGGAATGGGTATAGACAAGCCTGATGTGCGCTTTGTGATACATTACAACATACCAAAGTCTATCGAAAATTATTATCAGGAAACCGGTAGGGCAGGCAGAGATGGGATGGAAGGGAAATGCCTGTTATATTATTCTCATAAAGATGTGAGCAAGCTGGAGCATTTAATGCGTGATAAAAGTTTGAGTGAAAGAGAGGTAGGAGCACAATTGATTAATGAAACAGTTGCTTATGCAGAAAGCAGCGTATGCCGCCGTAAAACCCTGCTGTATTATTTTGGTGAAAACTACGATGATAAGGCAAGTTGTGGCCATTGCGATAATTGCATGCACCCGAAAGAAAAAATTGAAGCAAAAGATGAAGCAATATGCGTATTAAAAACAATAGATGCATTAGGCGGACAGTTTGCTATTGAGTATGTTTTACTTATACTCACCGGCAAAGCTACGCCCGCAGTAAAAATGTATCGCCACGAAGAGTTGGATGTTTTTGCATGTGGCAACGATAAAGAGCCGCACTTATGGAACAGTCTTATAAGACAAATGCTGTTACAAGGCCTGCTTGATAAGGACATTGTAGAATACGGTGTTTTAAAGATTACCAAAGACGGCAGAGCTTATATGAAAAAGCCCGTTTCGTTTAAAATTACACTCAATAATTTATTTGAAGATGCCAATGCAGATGATGAAGCAGCAGGGTCCGAGGGAGAAGTGGAAAGTGTAATAGACGAAAAATTATTGGAGCAATTAAAAGAGCTTCGCAAAGAAGTATCTAAAGAAAAAAACCTCCCACCCTTTGTTATATTTTTAGAAAGTTCGTTGGAAGATATGGCCACCATGTACCCAACAACGATGGAGGAATTAGAAAAAATAAGTGGCGTAAGCAAGGGCAAATCTTTAAGATATGGCAAGCCGTTTTTAGATGTTATAATTAAATATGCTGAAGAAAATGATATTATAAGGCCCGATGATTTTGTAATGAAGAGTGTTGCAAATAAAAATAATAATAAGATTTTTATTATACAAAATGTAGATAAAAAAATAACCCTGGAAACCATTGCTAAGAATAAAAGTTTAAAGCTGGAAGAGTTGTTGGAAGAAATGGAAACCATTGTAGCAAGCGGTACGAAATTGAACCTTGGCTATGCAATAGATGAGATGGTAGATGAATATGAACAGGAAGAAATAATGGATTATTTTAAAGGCTGCCAAACATCTGATCTTACTGTTGCACAGGGAGAACTTGCAGATGGCGATTTTACATGGGAGCAATTAAAAATAATGCGAATAAAATTCTTAAGTGAATATGGAAATTAGGTGATGGTTGCATCCTGTTAAACAACAAAACAATTTACAAGTATGTTTGAACATTCAATAGAGGCAGTGGCTAATTTCACCAGGCCAATAAATACCATTATACGAACCTATGGAGGTAAGCAAATCATACCAGGCTCATCTACACTCTTTTTTGTAAATAGAGATGGTTATGCCATTACCTGCAAGCATGTTGCAGATATGCTTGCAAATGCAGATAAGATAAATCATACCCACGCAGCATTTAAAAACGAGCGGGATGCCTTACCCAAAGATGGAAAATACAAGATGCGTTTAAAAGGTCTTGAGCTAAAATATAAGTATACAGACGATACAGTTGTTCAAATAAAAAACATGTTTGTAGATTGTGTAGATACAATGAGCAGCTACACCTGCCACGCACATGCCACACAAGATCTTGCCATTATAAAGTTTAATGATTATAAAACGCTCCATTACACCGGCAATGCAGTTTTTTTAAAAGATACGGGCACCATACGACAAGGCAATTTTTTATGCAGACTTGGTTTCCCTTTTCCTGAATTTACAAATTTTAAATACAACGAAACGATTGATGATATTGAATGGACAAACACGGGTATACAGGCATCGCCCCGTTTTCCAATAGAAGGGATGGTAACCAGATTTTTGGCAGAGAGTAACCAGATTACTGGCATAGAAATGAGTACACCTGGCCTGAGAGGGCAAAGTGGTGGGCCATTATTTAATGATAAAGGAATTGTTTACGGCATGCAATTTTCTACAAAGCACCTCCACCTTGGGTTTGACCTTGTAGATAAACAGGTTTTGATAGATAATAAAATAAAAAAAATATCAGATTATTCTTTTATTCATCTAGGCCAATGCATACATACAGATGTAATAAAATCTTTTTTAGCCGAGCACAATGTTACTTTTTTTGAAGAAGGGCATATTGGTTAAATAAATGTACAATTCGTTTGCTTGTTTAACAATAACTCCTTATTTTTGCAGCCCCTTCGGGGATATTTCTATTAATTCTTTTTTAGAGATACGGTGTGATAGCTCAGTTGGTAGAGCAATGGACTGAAAATCCATGTGTCGCCGGTTCAACCCCGGCTCGCACCACAAGCCTCAACAGAAATGTTGGGGTTTTTTTATGCGGCTTTTTTAAACGCTCTCTCTAATCATGGTATTAGCCTAAATAAAAAAGGTATTACAAAAAATACAGCATCTTTTTTAAGACTGCTATTTTCAATTTAAAAAACAAACCCTGCTTTTAAATGTTCGTTGTTTATTGAAACCGTTAAAATAAGTTTCTTTGGCAAGCAGTGCATATAAGTGCTCAATTTTTACGCTGTTATTTCACATCAAAATCTATTACAACATTTTCTGTGAGTGGATGGCTCTGGCAGGTGAGGATAAAGCCATCTGCAACTTCATCATCTTCTAATGCATAGTTTACATCCATGTGCACTTTTCCCTGAATAAGTTTTGCACGGCAGGTGCAGCAAACGCCGCCCTTGCAGGCATAAGGTAAGTCAGCACCCTGTTGTAGTGCCGCATCAAGAATATTATCTGCCTTGTAGGCGAGGTCAAAATTAAAAGTTCTTCCATCAAGCTTAATGGTAATATTGCTTTTTGGCCCTTCGTCTGTTTCTATTACAAACGTTTCTTTACCAATTTCTTTCTGCTTTTGCCCCGGTGTAGTAAATAGCTCAAAATGTATACTGGATTTACCCATCCCATTTTCTTCTAAAAAGGCAGCCGCAGCAAAAATCATTTCTTCCGGTCCGCAGAGGTAGGCGTTGTTAAAGTCTTTAAATTTTAAAAGATGCTTTAACCCATCCAGTTTTTCCGTGCCTATTCTACCATAATTTATTTCAGCATCTGTTTTTTCTCTGCTTAAAATATTTATACAGGTAAACCGTTGCATAAATTTATTTTTCAAAGCCTCTATCTCTTCAAAAAAAATGATAGACCCCCGGCTTTTATTACCATAAATAAGGGTAAAACTGCTTTCGGTTTGGGTTTTAAGCGTATGTTTTATGATAGAAATAATGGGTGTAATGCCGCTGCCTGCTGCAATGGCAAGATAATTTCCTGAATCAACCTTTGCATTGAACCTGCCTGTTGGTGGCATAACATCCAGCACATCTCCGGCTTTTAATTCATCGTTTGCAAAAGAAGAAAAAAGCCCCCCGGTTGTTTTTTTAATAGCAACCTTCAGTTCTTTCTCATATGGGGCATTGCATACAGAGTAAGAACGGCGTATTTCTTCGCCATTAATTTGTTTTTTAACGGTAATATTTTGCCCTTCTTTAAATGAAAAAATTTCTTTTAAATCATGAGGAACAATAAAACTTACAGAAACACAGTCACTCGTTTCTTTTTTTACCTCTTTTACCTTTAATGGGTGAAAATGTGTTGCCATTATTTAATTATTCCGTGTAGTAAATGTTGCACCATTGTATCTTCCAGCTCCTCAACGGTAAACTCGTTCTTATGCCGCTGCCTTAATTCCAAACCCCTTACCGCAGAAAGAATTGCAAGTACCGCAATGCTCGGCAGTAGGTTTTTAAATAACTTTTTTTCTATTCCTTCCTGTATAATTTCTATCATGTTTGTTTCATAGACTTTTCTTTGGGCAAGAAAAGTTTCGAGGTGTTTTTGAGGAAGTCTTTTCCACTCATGTTCCGATACAAAAACTTTATCAAAATCAGTTGATAATTTGCGTACATGAAAACGGATGATTTCTGCTGTTCTTTCTATCGCATCTTTCTGGGAGTTTATCACCTCTGCCATATGCGCAGTATAATCTTTTGCGACCTCAAAACAAATTTCCTGTAACAGTTCGGCTTTAGAACCAATATGGTTATAAAGGCTCGGTGCCTCTATACCAAGCGATTCTGCAAGTTCACGCATGGATGCAGCTGCAAAGCCTTTTTTCCTAAACAATTCGGCTGAATTTGTAAGAATGATATCTTTAATTGTACTGTTTGTTTCTACTTTAATTTTTGCCATAATCCTCTTCGAAATTAAAAAATATTTCTGAGTTTATTTTTCTAAAAGTGATATATCTGGTATTTCACCCCTCAAAAACACCTGCACCCTGCCTTGTAACCACCCAATCGTCTGTTGTACAATCTACAATGGTTGATGCGGTCATATTTCCAATTCCACCATCAATTACGAAATCAACTCTGTCTTTAAAATTTTCAAAAATAATTTCCGGGTCGGTATAATCCTCTACCATATCACCGGGTAAAGAAGCACTCAGTAATGGGTTGCCGAGTGCATCTATCAAATCTCGGCAAATATTATTATCCGGTACCCTAAGCCCAATAGTAGATTTTTTACTTTGCAAAATTTTAGGCACCTGTTTGCTTGCTGGCAATATAAACGTGAAAGGGCCTGGTAAATGGTTTTTCAGCATGCGGTACAAAGGCGTATCTATGCTTTTTGTGTAGTCGCTTAAATGGCTTAAATCTTTACAAATAAAAGACAGTTGTGCTTTTAAAGGATCTACATTTTTAATGCGGCAAATCTTTTCTACAGCTTTTGGCTGCATAATATCGCAGCCAATACCATAAATAGTATCAGTTGGGTATATAATGATACCGCCATCTCTGAGGCATTCGGCCAGTTGTTTTACAAGCCTTGGTTGCGGGTTATCTGGATGTATATGTAGTAGCATGCTTTGGGTTGACTTGTTATCGGATATTAGTTGATGATCGCAGTTTCTAATAACTCATTAGATCACTTAATAGTTAAATTGTTTGATTATGCAAATACACCCTGCTTTATAACGAACCTCATTAGCACATTTGCACATTGGCTCATTGTTTTCCTTACTTTTGCTCCGTTTTTAACAATCAAACCTACAAATTTAATACCATGTCACTAATTACTGTCGGCACTATGGCTTTTGATGCAATTGAAACGCCATTTGGCAAAGTAGATAAAATAATTGGTGGCTCTGCCACTTATGTTGCTTATGCTGCTGCAAATTTTGTAACACCGATTCAACAAATATCTATTGTTGGATACGATTTTCCGCAGGAAGAATTGGACCTGCTTTCACAAAGGGGTGTTGAACTTGATGGTGTGGAAATTGTGAAAGACAAGAAATCGTTTTTTTGGAGCGGGAAATACCATATGGATATGAACACCAGAGATACACTAATTACAGATCTAAATGTACTCGAAGATTTTAACCCGATTGTGCCTGATACTTACCAGGGAGCGGAGTTTTTAATGCTTGGTAATTTAATGCCTAAACTGCAGCTAAGCGTTATAAACCAACTGAAAAAGCGCCCAAAATTAATTGTAATGGATACCATGAATTTTTGGATGGATATTGCAATGGACGACCTAAAAGAAGTGTTGAAAAATGTAGATGTTTTATTGGTGAACGATGCAGAAGCAAGACAATTGAGCGGAGAATTATCGCTGGTTAAAGCCGCTAACAAAATAATGGAAATGGGTCCGGGGTTTTTAATTATAAAAAAAGGAGAACATGGGGCTTTACTGTTTCATGAAAAGCAGGTTTTCTTTGCACCTGCGTTGCCGTTAGAAGAAGTATTTGATCCAACTGGGGCAGGCGATACTTTTGCAGGAGGGTTTATTGGCCACTTGGCAAAAACGAAAGATATTAGCTTTGATAATATGAAAACCGCCATTATTGTAGGCAGCGCTATGGCAAGTTTTTGTGTGGAAAAATTTGGACCTGAGCGTTTAAAGGAAATTACCAAAGCAGACATTGATACCCGTATTGCGGAGTTTGTAGAGCTGGTAAATTTTGATATAGATTTAGTTTAACCGCATGATATGATTGAAATAATTATACTTTTTTTTCTTACAAAGAATATCGGTGTGCTTGCCGCATCTAAAGGTTTGCCCGCGGGGCGTTGGAAACTAAGACTTGTACTCGCATGGATTTTGGCTGAGTTGATAGGGGCTGTTATTGCAGTAATTATTTTTGGAAAGGATGATTTGTTTAGTTGTCTGCTTGTAGCAATAGGTTGCGCATTTTCTTCTTATTTTCTCATAAAAAATCATTTGTCAAAATTACCCGACGTTATAGATGAAGAGGATATAAATAATATTGGGAGGTAAAGCTTCTTATTATTTATATCCTCTTTAAATATTTATAAAAATAAATCGTTGTACAAGGTTCCTCCTGGTACAACAGCGTATTTATCGAAGTCTGTAATACCTTCTTCCTTCAACACATCTTCATCAATAAAAGCGTTGCCTGTGCAGGTTGCAGCGGGCCTGCTTAAAATAGCAAAAACGGCGTCTGCAACAATATCTGGCGTACGGCTCATGTTTATGAGCACATCGCCACCAAGCAAATTTTGCACAGCAGCAGTAGCAATAGTAGTACGCGGCCACAATGCGTTTGATGCAATATTAAACTGTTTTAATTCTGCAGCTAAGCCCAATGCAATCATTGTCATATTGTATTTGCTGAGGGTATAAGCAATGTGATCTTTAAACCACCTCATATCCATATTTAATGGGGGCGACAAGGTAATGATGTGCGCATTATCGGCTTTTTTTAAATGTGGGATACAGGCCCGGCTCATAAAAAAAGTACCACGTACATTTATGTCGTGCATCAAATCAAAACGTTTTGGCTCTGTTTTTTCTGTACCCGTAAGCGATATTGCCGAAGCATTGTTAACGAGCACATCTATACCGCCAAAAGTTTCTACAGCTTTGTCTATAGCTTCCTGTATTTGTAACTCATCTCTAATATCACATTTTACGGCTAGCGACTTTCCACCTGCTTCTTCTATTTCTTTTGCCGCAGAGTAAATGGTGCCACCAAGTTTCGGGTTTTCCGTTGTGCTCTTTGCAGCTATAACCACATTGGCACCTTCGTTTGCCATGCGCAATGCAATGGCTTTACCAATGCCACGGCTGGCACCGGTTATAAAAATTGTTTTTCCTTTAAATGACATGCAATAAATTTCTTTCGTAATAAAAGTGAAAAGTTAGCATTTTCAAATTAAAAATGAGGTATATTTTTGAGTAATTATTTGTGTTTAAACCAGCACTCACTGTTGCTGTTGTCATAGGCCTTAAATACAGTATTTACCGGAGCGCCATGTAGTAAGTTGTTATGGTATTTTGTTCTGGCGAGGTAATTAAATGCTCCCATATCTCCCGTAAAGGCAGTTTGATTATTCTGATTGTAATGTTCATGAAGGTTGGCAAGCTCTTCAATAAATTTCTCCATCACGTTTACATCTCCACCAATAATGCCACAGTTTAATAATTGCTTATCTTTAAAAGTATCTTCGTAGGCTGCATAATCCGCAATATTATTTCTTAAGTGCGAAGCATGTTCCTTCATCCACACATTATTCAACTTCTTGGGTTCATCGCCACAAAAAAGCTTATCAGGATTACTCAAAAAAAGTGATTGTTCAAAAGGGTTTTGAAGCACTACAACATCACTTACATCTGTACAAAAAACCTGTTTAATACGACCGGCTTGTTCTTTTAAAAAAGTGTTGTAAATAAAGTAACGGTATACATTGGCATTAAAAGAAGCATCATGCTTTACCTGTATAAAATGAATGTTTTTATTTTCATATTCCGCACAGGTTTCTGAAGAAAAGTTATTATGAAAAATTATTCCCTGGAGATTTAATGCAATAATAGAATTTGCCCAATCCTTTATTAAGCTGTAATCATCATTTTGTAAAACAGTATTTCTGTTTACATCGTGAATGCCTGTAAGCAAACAGCCCATTATTATTTGACCTTGAGTGTTTTTTGAGTGCATATTTAATTATGCAACGAGTACAAAATTATTATCCTTCATTTTTGCACAAATACTGTTTGGGTTGTTGCGGTAATAAATATAAGTACGCAAATTTACTTTCTTCACTTTAAATTGCTCTGTGGCCCTTTCATAAAAATGTGCATCGGCTGCATAAGCATCATGAAATTGGATAGCTTTAAAAACTTCTTTTTTCCCAAATAAAGTTGCAAATAAAATACAATCATCTACATGAACACTCGTTGAGCGATCGTATTTATCAGGTACAAAATAATCTTCCTCTTTGTCTACAATTGTTTTTGTAGTAGAAGCTATTAAATCTGCGTGCTGCATTTCATGTAAGCATTTTTCTAAGTGATGAGGTTCATATTCATCATCTGAATCTAAAATGGTAATGTACTCGCTGCTGCTTTGTAAAATTCCTTTATTGATGGAATGTGATTGCCCGCAATTTGGATGGTATTGGTAAGAAATTTTGTGCTTAAATGGTGCTATATACCGTAGGAGTTTTTGTTCAGGATCGTAATCACTGCCATCATCCAAAATAATTAATTTGAAATTTTGAAAACTTTGTTTCAATACGGAATCAATAGCTCTCTTTACGAATACAAAATCCGTATTAAAAACTGCCATTATTACTGAAACTGTTGGTTGATCTTGAGGCAAGTCTTTTAAATTTATTATGAATGGTCGCAAACATATAGATAAAAAAACCAGCCATCGTAATTATTTCCTTTTATGGTAATGATTTTGATGGCTGGTTATGTTAATTAATTATTACGAAAGCGTAGCGGTTGCAGTAATATTGGTATTGTACAATTTAGAGATGGGGCAATTTTCTTTTGCATTAGCAACTGCCGTATCAAATTGTTCTTGTGTAATGTTTGGTATGGTTGCATTTACGGTAAGGTGAGATGAAGTGATCGCTCCATCAACAAGATCAATGTCACATTTGGTTTCAATATTGTCTGCCGTAAAACCTCCCTCCTGTAAAACGAAGCTCAGTTTCATGGTAAAGCAACCTGCATGGGCTGCTGCTACAAGTTCTTCGGGGTTTGTGCCTACGCCATCTTCAAAACGGCTTTTAAAAGAGTATTGTGTTTGGTTTAAAGTAGTGCTTTGGGTTGTTAAGTGCCCTTTACCCTCTTTACCTGTTCCTTGCCATACGGCTGTTGCATTTCTTTTCATGATTTTTCTTTTTTAAATTATTAATTTTTTGTGTGTATTAAATGGTTCTTTTTTTCTTTTGTTATGTGTTTCCTTTTTCCATCTTAAGGGTATTACAAAAATAGCAAGAACTATAAAGTGAATACAATAAGGGATGAAAATCCATTCAAAAGCCTGTTTTCGATCAAGTTGGTGGCAATAAAAACTTTTTTAAAAATCATTTATTTTTCACTAATACGTTCTTGATGTCATCTTCCGTAAAACCATTTAAAATTGTGCCATCTATTTCTATTACTGGTCTTTTTATAAGATTGGTATTGGCCTGCATCAATTTTATTGCAGCATCTTTTGTTTCTGTTCTTTTCTTATCCTCGTCGCTGAGGTTTTTAAATGCAGTACTTTTTTTATTTAAGAGCTTTTCTAGCGGAGTTACATTAAGCCATTCTTTTAATTTTATTGCAGAAACACCTTCTTTCTTAAAATCATGAAACACAACCTCAATATTATTTTCTTTAAACCAAGTAAGTGTTTTTTTTACAGTATCGCAGTTTGGTATGCCGTATATCGGTATCATAGTCAGTATGTTTTACAACAGAAAAATTTTCTAAATTAAATAGATAAAAAGCTGATTTATCAAGGCGTTTCAGTGCATTTTATTTAGGCAGGCCGCTACCTTCAAATGTTTCGATACCTCTAGGCCGCAACATGTAGTAATTTTTAAAAGCCTGGTCAGCTTCCATACCCATCCCATTTAAGTAGTCGCCATTTTTATGCCTGATGCGCACTTTCTTATTTGTATAAAATTCAACACCAATCCTGTTCCTGTCCCAATAAAGGTCATCGCAGTAAATAGTATCACCCTTTAGCATATTTACAATTTTTACACTGTCTCTTAAATATATGATGCTTTCGCCATCTTTATATTTACCATACAAAGCCGATAGTTTGCTTTCTTTTATTTGGTCTGCATTGTAAAATTCTGCGTACAGCGTTTTTGGAAATTCATAGTAAGTAACAGTATCTTCTACATGCAGCATCAGGGGTGCAGTGAGTATGGCTTTTGCTTTGCCTGCAATACTGTAATTAATTTTTATAAAAGTGGCTTCTTCTACACTACCTGTCTTTTTATTGATATTATTTACTTCGTTTATATTATTCTCACACGAACACAAAAAAAAGCAGCCTGTAAAAAGGACTGCTAAAATATATTTATTTATCGTATTTATCATTCTGTAATATTGTTTCTAATTACCAGCATTTATCTAAATACAATTAATCGTATTTGCGTTTTTGAAACCAAGATGCACTCATTGATATGCCAAAATCAAAACGAACTACACCTTCTCTTAAGCTCTGGCTTTGTTTGTTGCCACGCTGCCCTATCTCAATACCTGTATTGAGCGTTACAAACTCGCCTAACCTTAACCTTTGAAAAGAGGTAAGGGGTAAACTTGCGCCCAATGTAATGCCATAATCAGGTCTGTTGGCATTGTTTAGTTTTACATAATCGTTGCCAAAATACAAACCTGCACGGTATTTTACAAAGCTCCAGTATTTTGTAGATGGGGTAGTGTTATTTGCCGCAAAATACTGCGCTCCTATGTGAAACCTAACATTGTTTTGAACAGCATCTTTTACACCGAAGTACCTGTATTTACTCCATTGTGCATAATCTACATCTGCACCAACTATCCAATGCGGTGTTGTATATGTAAAACCTGCCGTATAGGTTGCGGGCAGCGTAATTGTTCCACTTTGGTTGATGGCAGATGAAACAGTGTCTATAGAAACCGTGCTACCAATTCCATCGTACACAAACGTTTCATTAATATTGTCTCTTTTAGCTTTTAAGTTTTGTTGAAGGTTGGTTGATACACCTAAGCGCAGCACATTTTTATTTTTTAAGCGTATGCCATACTGCGCACCAAGTGTGACGAAAAAGCCGCCAAACCTTGATTCTGATTGGGTGTTAGATTGTTTATAGGTTATGCTATCGTTGTTAAAAAAAAGTCTTGAGTTGTTTTGCCTGTTACCAAATGAGTAGCCGGTACTTACACCAATACTGAAATTCTTTATTTTGGCACCAAGGCTAAAGTTTGCCTGGCTTATGCCACCTGTACCTTCAAAAATACTTGTGGTACTATCAATGCCCGGCAATCTTTTATCGGCGGCTATTTTATAATTTATTCTTGTAACGGGCCGCAGGCCTAAAGCCATATTAAGTGAATTGCCTTTTGCAATCATCTTTTTTGGTGTAATAGGAAAACCAAGTTGCAGATAAGAAATAAGGGTGTTGGTTGCTTTAAATTTTGTAGGGGCGTTGTTGCTTTTTAGGGTACGTGTATCTATCTCGCCACCAATATCAAACAAAGTAGTGTTTAAACTACCGAGCGATGCGGGGTTGGATAAGTTAATAGAGGACGAAGGGAAAAAAATATTTCCATTTAAAACGGTATAAGGGATAAAACCAACAGAATCTATATAACCTGCGGTGATACCACCCATGCTTCGACTCACAATATTTTGAGATGGTACAATATCTCCCATACCATATCTGGAATAAGGTGAGTTTTCTTGGGCTGATGCAAATGTGTAAATAAAACTTACAGAAATAAGTAGGGCAATTTTTTTAATGATCACAGTTGTTGAGTTGGCTAAGTGCATACAGTCCTTTGAATAAAAAATTATGGTCGGCAAATATCCGGGTTTTAAGCTGCCCGGCAAAATACGATGAATTACCACCGGTTAAAACCACGTTAAAGTTGCCAAATTTGTCGCTGTATTTATCTACTATTCCGTCTATTTCAGCTGCCATACCGTGTAATACGCCACTCTGCAGGTTTGTTTTGGTATCGTATCCAATCAATGGAAAATTCCAGGTTTCTTTCTCTAATGGCAATAATGAGGTAAAATCGTGCATTGCTTTAAACCGCATATCCATGCCCGGCGAAATACCTCCACCCAAAAATTGGTGAGATTGATTTACGAAATTGTATGTTATGCAACTACCGAGCCCGATGATAAGATTGTTTTTTGCAGGATAAAAATGAACAGCTGCAGCTACTAATGCTAGCCTGTCTGCCCCAATGGTTTCCGGCTTACCAACTGGTGTTGTAAAATTTATTTTTGTAATTGCAGATAATTTATGAAAACGGGTTTTATCTGCCAGTATTTTTTCAATATTACTGTTGTGGTTTACCACAGACGAAAGAATGCTGTGTTCAGGTTTGTATTTTTCCAGAATGTCGAGTATGGCTTTTTCTTCTTCGTTTTCCAAATAAAAAACATCGCTCATAATATCATTCGCAAAAATGGCAGCTTTTTTTCTTGTATTTCCAAAATCTAAGCAAAGGGTTGTCATGGCAGGTATCGGTTGATAGTTGATAGTTTATAGTTAATGGTTGTAAGTGTTATTAGTTATTGAGTCGGGGGCCTGTTTGTTGATCATATATTTTTTGTAATCAGGTTTCTATGGTCATTGTCCAGTGTCTAACATCTTGTGTCTAATTCCTCAAAACCCAAATCCCTCTAAATTTTTAAAATGCCCATTCAGCATAATTTTATTTTTCAGCTTGTCCATTTGTGTCATTACATCCATCACTTTTACCAAATGTCTTTTTATATATTCCTGTCTGTGCAACTCATGTTCATACTGTAGCAACTGGTACTCATCGTCCAGCGTCATGCCGGAATGGTGCGCTACATCAAAGCTTAGCAGGGTTTCATCTGGTTTTTTAAATTCTTTGGTAACATTGAGCAATACATGCAGTGATCTTATGCTCTCCAGTATTTTTTGCATAAGTGGTATGCTGCCAACATACTTGGTTGGCGGGTACGTTACAATAGCACCCCGGTATAATTTATCCGGAAGCGTTTCTATTTTTTCTAATATTTTAAAAACGAGTGTGCCACGGGTTTTTACATCCATTTCTCCATTTTCATACACAGTTGTTATCTCTAAAATTTCTACCAGCGTGCCATACTCACTCACTTCGTTGTTTATAACTGTAGGTATACCAAACGGTTTTTTGTTCGTAAAACAATCCGTTATAAGTTGCTTGTATCTTGGTTCAAAAATGTGTAGGTTCAGTTCTTCATCAGGAAAAACAACGAGCGCCAACGGAAAGAGGGGGATAAAATTGGTCATAATATTTAAAAACCAAAGTTAACACAATCAGCATCACAGCAAATTGAAAACCCACTCATTATTTTTGAGGGCTACAGGTTTAAAAATCTTATTTTGCGGTACAAAAAATTTATGCCCGCTATGGTACCTGTCAACATAATACTTACTCGCAACGATGGCGTAGGCGATATGGTATTGATGTTTCCCATGGCAGCTGTATTAAAATCGCATTTTCCCGACATAAAAATAGCCGTAATTGGAAAAAAATATACAAAGGCATTGATAGATGCATGCGTTTACATAGATCAGTTTATAGATGAAGACGATTATTTTTCCAGCGTTGTTTTAATTGACGGAGTAAAACCACAGGCCATTGTACATGTGCGCACAAATAAGCAGGTAGCCTTGCGTGCAAAGGCATTAAAAATACCGTTAAGAATAGGAACCAGCAGCAGACTATACCATTGGTTTACTTGTAACAGATTGGTGCATTTGCGCAGAAAAACTTCCACATTGCATGAGGCACAACTAAATATTAAATTACTTGCACCGCTGGGTATTGTAAAATCGTACAGTACAGTTGAGTTGCAATCTATGTTTGGAATTAAAAAATTAGAACCTTTGGAGGAGCAGTATGCACAGCTGCTGCAAAAAAATAAATTCAATATCATTATTCACCCAAAATCGCAGGGCAGTTCAAGAGAGTGGCCAATAGATCATGTCATCCATTTAATTAACCTGCTGGATTCTGATAAATACAACGTCATTTTATCTGGCGTAGAAAAAGAAAAAGATTTTGTGCAGCAGATTATTGATGGGGTTAACAAACCGGTAATTAATATGGCGGGCAAACTCCCGCTCGGACAATTTATAGCTTTTTTAAATGCGTGTGATGGTATAGTGGCAAATGCAACCGGGCCTTTGCATGTTGGGGCAGCATTAGGCATACATGCATTTGGCATCTACCCACCAATAAAGCCCATACACCCCGGCAGGTGGGCGCCCCTGGGAAAGAAAGTAAATGTGTTTGTGTTAGATAAAAACTGCAATGATTGCAAAAACAATAAGAACTTTTGCCCTTGTGTAAATGCCATAACTGCAATAGAAATTAAAACGGCGCTGGACGATGCTGCCCTTCAAAAATCACTTATATAATGAGCCATAAAACACAAATTGTTTTTGATGCGGAACGAATGAAATATCCCCATACGGGATTGTATCATTATTGCCTGCAACTAGGGCTGGCACTGCAACGGATAATAAATACCGAAGAGGAAACGCTGCGTTTTTATGTGCGCCCAGGCCATGAAAAAGCGTTTGGCGCGCAGGCAGATTATATTGAACAACATAGCCTGCATAAATTTTATATGCCTGTAAAAAAGGGACAGGTGTGGCACACAACTTACCAGGCTACCAACTACTTTCCGTTTACCAAAAAAGCAAAAGTTGTATTTACCATACATGACCTTAATGTGGTACACGAAAACAAAATGAGCCCACAGCGGCTAAAAAAAGAACTCAATAAAATTCAAAAAAGAATAAATGCAGCAGATCATATTGTTGCAATTTCTCATTTTACATTGGCAGATGTTAAGAAGCATTTGAAACTGCACAACAAACCCACAACCGTTATACACAATGGTTGTAATATCAAATTGATGGATGATATTAAGGAGCCAAAAATTTTGCCAACGGAATCTTTTTTATTCACCCTCGGTACCATTAATGCAAAGAAAAATTTTCATGTGTTGCCCTGTTTGTTGGTGGGGAACGATAAGCAGTTATTTATTGCGGGAATAACAGACGATGAAAACTATAAGCAGCAAATTATAAACGAAGCTTTGAAATTTGGTGTGGAGCAAAGAGTTGTTTTTACAGGGCCTATTAACGAGAACGATAAGCAATGGTACATGCAGCGTTGCGAGGCATTTGTATTTCCTTCGTTGGCAGAAGGTTTTGGGCTGCCGGTTATTGAAGCTATGTATTTTGGTAAGCCAGTAATAATATCTAACAGCACAGCCCTGCCCGAAATTGGTGGTGATGCCGCTTATTATTTTACTGATTTTGAACCTGAAAATATGCAGATGATCCTTGCGCAATCTCTTGCAACTTACCAGGCAGATCCTTCTGCTAAAACCAACATTATGGCGAGGGCAAAAATGTTTACATGGCAGGATGCTGCAGAAAAATATTTGAATGTGTATAGAAGTCTTTATTAATTTTTAACTTGCCTAAAATAATTTAAGCTTACACATTGATATACGCAGCAATTTTAAAGGAGTCCTTAGAGGGAAATAAAAAATCGTTGGCACGCTGCATATCACTTATTGAAAACGAAGCAGAAGGCTATGAAGAAATGCTGGAAATTTTACCAGCATCTAATGTGCCTATCATAGGGATAACAGGCCCGCCGGGCGCAGGTAAAAGTACCATTACAGACCAGCTTATACAGTTATTGATTGCTGAAAATAAAAAAGTGGCCGTGCTGTGTATAGATCCATCGTCGCCTTTTCACAAAGGGGCATTGCTTGGCGATAGAATACGCATGAGCAGATGGTTTGACAACGCCAACGTTTTTATTCGTTCTCTTGCAGGCAAAGGTTCTCTTGGCGGGCTAAGCCCAAAAGTGATAGAAATATCTGACCTGCTAAAAGCAAGCGGATTTGATTATGTTATTATAGAAACAATAGGTGTTGGCCAGAATGAAATAGAAATTGCCAGCCTTGCAGATACAACTGTGGTGGTGCTTGTGCCCGAAGGGGGAGATGAAATACAAACCATGAAAGCAGGCCTAATGGAAGT
>JBBAQB010000022.1:0-1653 GCA_040400515.1 Ferruginibacter sp.
GACTTTAATTTTACTAAAACGAACAACCCCTAGCCCATGTTCTTTTTGCAGGTTTCTGATGGTTCCCTTGGGAGCAAAATGATGGTTGTAGGCTCTGTCGGTATGCTTATACTGGCGTTGGTAATTATTGTTTTTGTAGTCATGCACCAACGCAAAATAATTAAGTTCCAAAATTCAATGAAACGGTTGGAGGAAGAGAAACAGGAAATTTACTTAAAAGCAAGTATTCGTTTTCAGGAAGAAGAAAGACAACGCATTGCGGCAGATTTGCACGACGATGCAGGGCCATTGCTTGCTACCGTTCGTTTATATTTAAACGAAAACCTGGTAAACCAGGAAAAATCACAACAAATACAAAGTATTCTTAGTGCAAAACAAATTATTGATGATGCCATACAGCTGGTAAGAAACATCAGTCATAGCTTAATGCCACCAACACTTAAGAATTTTGGATTGGAAAGCGCTACCACCGATCTGTTTCAAAAAATAAACGGAAGTGGTGCTATTAAAGCATCTGCACGTTTTCACGATTACAGGGAAAGGCTGTCTGGTGAGCGTGAAATGTTGACCTTTAGAGTGGTGCAGGAAATTATTAATAATATCATCAAGCACAGCAACGCTGACTTTATACACCTTACGCAAAATGTGAGCAACAACAATTTGTACATTCGCATACACCACGATGGTAAGGGTATCATTCAAACGGAGTACGATAAACTCAACTATATGGGAAATGGGCTTGGCTTAAAAAATATTGCAAGTAGAATGAAGGTGTTGAGCAGTAAAATATTATTTGAAATAGACTCCAGTAACACTTATTATAAGATAACATTAGAAATTACAAAAAATTAGTAATTAGTAATTTTACATTTTTGAAATATTAAATACTAACTTAGGCGAAACAAAAAATTTCTTTTAACACACTATGCTTCCCGAAATAAAAATAGGAATTGCAGACGATCATAAACTCTTTAGAAAGGGCGTTATACTTTCTATGCGACACTACACTAACCTCAAGTTTGTATTAGAAGCAGAAAATGGAGAGGAGTTATTGGCCATGATTCCGGACATTATGCCCGATATTATTCTGTGCGATTTAAAGATGCCCATTAAAGATGGTATAGATGCCACCAAAGCCATTACAAAGCTGTATCCTACCATTAGGGTTATTATACTTACAATGTATGAAGATGATCGTTTTGTAGGTCATTTAATGGATTGTGGCGCCGCGGGCTACATCTTAAAAAATACGGAGCCTGCTGAAGTTTACAAAGCAATAAACGATGTGCGGCGCACCGGCTTTTACCTTAGCAGTTTTGTAAACAGAATTTTAATAAAGAAGAATTACAGCAAACAAAAATTTAATCCATCACTTACGCAGGAAGCGGTTTTAAGCGAAAGAGAAAAAGAGGTACTAATGTTAGTTGCGATGGAATTTACTGCAACAGAAATAGCCGCAAAAATATTCATAAGCTCACGAACTGTAGAAGCCATTAAAGATAGGCTGATGGAGAGGTTTGGTGTGAAAAACTCAGTGGGTCTTGTTTTTTACGCAATGAAGAACAGGTTGCTGGATTAGGGTGCAAGGTTGAAGGTTGAAGGTTCAAGGTTCAAGGTTCAAGGTTCAAGGTTCAAGGTTCAAGGTTCAAGGTT
>JBBAQB010000022.1:1753-41294 GCA_040400515.1 Ferruginibacter sp.
AAGGTTCAAGGTTCAAGGTTCAAGGTTCAAGGTTCAAGGTTCAAGGTTCAAGGTTGAATAAACTCTGTAATTTAGTATAGACACTTGAATTTATGAAATTAGCAAATTAGCACATTAGCAAATTATCACATTAGCTCATTCCTTAAAACAACCCAAACAACTGTGCATCTATCCCTGAAATAATCTCGCCGAGGTGGTCTTCGTTTTCTGCAAATTTATTTGTGTCGGCATCAATGATCAGTAATTTACCTTCTGTATATCCTTCTATCCAACTGTTGTAATAATCGTTCAGTTTTTTTAAATAATCCAGCCTTATATTTTCTTCGTATTCTCTTCCTCTTTTTTGTATTTGCGATACGAGTGTGGGCACAGATGCCTTTAAATAAATCAATAAATCAGGAGGTTGAACCATTGACTTTAATGTTTCGAAAAACTTGTAATAGTTTTCAAAATCACGTTTTCCCATAAGGCCCATATCATGAAGGTTAGGCGCAAAAATATTTGCATCTTCGTAAATGGTTCTGTCCTGTATAACCGTTTCAGTACCTCTTTGTATTTCCAACAACTGGTTTAACCTGCTGTTTAAAAAGAAAATTTGTAGGTTAAAACTCCACCTTGGCATATCATCGTAAAAATCGTTAAGATAAGGATTATGGTCTACATCTTCAAACTGTGGAATCCATTTGTAATGTTTGCTCAGCATTTCTGTAAGAGTCGTTTTCCCCGCACCAATATTCCCTGCAATTGCAATATGCTTTGGTTTTTTTGTTTTGGCCATAACCGAATATAAAATTTTATAATATTCACGAAAGTAAGGGTAATTATCGCAATGAAAATATTTTTTTAAGACTTAAATAACTATCGGTAATTTTTTATTAAAATGATAGAAATTTTATACAAAGTCGACAAGATGGGCAGTTTGGTTCATACAGATATCTGGCAGTGCTTATTTTTTTGATGCAACATTTTTCATCCTGATAATTTGGTAAAAAAAATGGCAACACATTTCTGCATTGCCATTTCGTATTGGTTATTTGTTTTTACTTAAAGTTTAATTGCACAGCACCACTCTCTTTAAGATCACTTCTCACAGTTGCTCTGTATTCTTTACCACCACTGCGTATAAGCATAAGAGCAGTATTTGGTGGATTAGTACCTTCGTTTTCTGCAAACATGATAATGTTATTCGTACCCTTTACTGCTTTCACTTTGTACGATATTGTTTTTTCAGTTAGTGTTTGCTTGCTTGCTACCACCGTTCCGTTAAAATATAAAGTGATCTGGTCGCCATCTGCTTCTGCGTTGTCTACAATATCAATGGTAACGTCAGCGTCTGTAATCTCAAACGTTTCAATTAATTTGGTTGTTCTTCCTCCAATAACCGGATTCGTTTTTTCTGCAGCCTTTTCTGGTAACTGTACGGCAGTAATCATATTTGCCGGGTTCAAATAAACTTTCGCAGCTTTTTGCACATCTGCCACTGTTATAGCTTTTACATATTTTTCATAATTAATAAACCTGTCAGTGTTAGATCCTTCTACTTTAGCATCAAGCAATACATTTACCCAGGTATCATTGTCTTTTAAAGATTCTCTGTATTTTTCCAGCCATTGCTTTTTTACTTTTTCTAAAGTTTCAGGTGTAGGGCCGTTTTTCTGTATTTTTTCTATTTCTCCTTTTAAACTTGTTAATACATTTTCTACTTTTTCAGGTCCTGTTGGCAATTGTGCCATCATCGTATAACTTGGATAAGGATCTTTCTGCAAACTACCGAACACACCACCACCATAAATTGCCTGTGCTTTCTCTCTTATTTCTTCTATTATTTTTATATTGAGCGCCTCCGTCATGGCCTCTGCTTTTAAAGCAGCATCTTCAGAGTAAGCCACATCGCCACTGTACATTTGCATTACTAAACTTTTCTGTTCTTTACCCTTTTTAAACTCAAGTAATTTATTACCTCTTATTGGTCTTACTTTATTGTCTTTGTACGCCGTTTTTGTACCGTTTGCAGGCAAACTTGCCATGTATTTTTCTATTAACGGAGTAATTGCTTCTTCTGTAAAACTTCCTGCAATTACAAACTGCATTCCTGTTACATCGCCAGATCTTTCTTTGTAAATCTGCATGGCCCTGTCAAGATTTATTTTATCGAAGTATTCAGGGTGCGGCACTGCAATTGGTGCCATTGGGTTATTGCCGCTCATAAACTTGTACATCGTATCTATAAACGCAGCTTGTGGGTTGCTCATAATACCTGCAACCTGTGCTTTGTTTTTGTTTACAAACGAAGTAAACAATGCTGTATCTTTTCTTTGCTCTGTAACTTTTAAATAAAGCATTTGAAACATCGTTTCCAAATCTTTAATGGTGGCATTGCCGCTCACTACATCTTTCGTTTCTGTGTACGAAACACCTGCAGATGCTTTTTTGCCGCTCATTGCTTTTGTAAGATCTTGTGGCGCAAAACTGCCAAAACCCATTGCTGCCTGCACCGCCGTTGCATACTGTGCAGAAAATTTGTCTTTTAAACCATAATTGCTGCTGCCGCCATACCTGGCTCCCTGCAATTTTATTTCATCTGCTTTAAAATCTGTTGGTTTTAGGGTAACGGTAACGCCATTACTCAACAACAATTCTGTACTTCCCAATATCTTATTGGTTGTTTTCTTCACTACTTTTCCTGCAACCGGTTTTTTGCTGAGTAAATCTGTAGCTATTGTTTTTTCTTCGTAGGCCCTAACTTTTTCTGCTGCGGCAGTATTTACCATCGCTACCAACTCATCATCGGTAGGCAATTTAAAATTTTCCGTTTTTTCTGGACCGGTAATATTTACAAAACGCTTTTGGTTTTCTTTTAATTTATCTGCCAGCTTATTTACGTCTGCCAAAGTAATTTCCGGTAAAAATTGTTTTACGTATCCAAATTCATTTTCAATACCTGGTGCTGCATCGCCATCTAAAAACTGGGTAATGTACTCTTCTACAAAATTGCCCGATTCTGTTTTGTCTTTGCTTTTAAACTGGCTTTCGTAGTTTGAAAACAAATTCTTTTTTGCCCGCTCTAATTCTGCTGGAATAAAACCATATTGGTTTACCCTTTCTATTTCATTTATTAAAACCTTTACCGCTTTTGAAGGGTCATTTGTACCCGTACTGGCACTTACACTAAACTGGTTAAACCCTTTTACGAAGCCATCAAAACTTCCGCCTGCAAATAAAAACGGAGGGTTTGGTTTTTGGGTAATTTCTCTAAAACGTGCACTGAGCATGGCATTGAATAAAGATTCGGTTATATAATCTTTGTAATCTCCTACCGTTGTAAGTGCATTTTGTTTAAATGCAGGCCACGACATTTGTACGTTAAAACCCGTTGCTTCTTTGTCTGTAGCAACAACAGCTCTGTCATCTTTATATGCAGGAAACTCGAATGGCGGAAGTGCCCTTGGGTTGGCAACTTGTTCAATACTACTAAAATGTTTGGTAATCATTTCAAGCCCTTTTTCTTTGGTAATATCTCCAACGACTATTACGGCCATCAAATCTGGCCTGTACCAGTCTTTGTAATATTTTCTGATAAGATCTGGCTTAAAATTGCTGATGATACTGTCTTTACCAATAGGCAATCTGTTGCCAAAACGGGAACCATTAAAATAAGCAGGCAACCATTTTTGAAGCATCCTATCATTAGCACCTTTGCCCAACCTGCTTTCTTCTAAAATGATTTGTCTTTCGCCTTCAATATCTTCTGTGTTGTAGGTTACGTTGTGTGCCCAGTCTTCTATTACCTGAAAACCTTTTTCGAGGTTGCCCGGTTTGTCTGTTGGGATGGGTAAAATATAAACAGTTCTGTCAAACGAAGTATAGGCATTTAAATCGCTGCCAAAACCAACACCAATATCTTGTAAAAAAGAGACGATATCATTCTTTTTAAAATTCTTAGTACCGTTAAAAGCCATGTGCTCTGCCATGTGTGCGAGCCCCTGCTGGTCATCATCTTCACTTACACTGCCGCTTTGCAAAGCAAGGCGCAATTCTACTTTTTTCTCAGGTTTGCTGTTAGGCATTATGTAATAGGTAATGCCATTTGGTAACTTACCCGTCGTAACTTTTGGGTTAAGCGGCAACAGATCTGCCTTGTTGTATTGTGCAGATAAATGCTGGCTAAAACATACCGTTGCAAAAAATGCAATTAAAATGTTGAGAATTTTCATAAATAGTTTTTAGTGTATGTAAATGTAATATGGATTAATATGTAAACAATTTAGAAGGTTACATTTACACGGCTGTTAACAAATTTTTATGTTTTAAAAAACCGAATCGCAATCCTTTTTGAAGTGGGAAGGAACTAGAAGATTTTACCGAGTAAAAAATGCGAATAATTATAAATTCCATGTTGTTTCTAACCCAAATAACTTATGACTCTTACACTGTTGGTATAAATAATTTCTTCTGTCCTATATGGGTTTATAACGATCTGCCAGGTATAACCCTGAAGTGATTGACCTGCCTTAGCTGGCAGGCACAACGATTATGATTCCGCCTTTTGCGGGTCTGATTCTTAGCCTTGACAAATAGCATTTCTATCCCAAGCGGTTTCTTAATAATTCAAGCCCATTGCATTCCTCACCGCCTCCATTGTAGCATGAGCACTTTTATTTGCTTTTTCTGCACCCTTTTGCATTATTAAATTAAGGGCCGTTTCATCGTCTAAAATATCCTGCGCTTTTTGCCTGATGGGGCTTATAAAATTGACCATATCTTCTGCAAGGTCTTTTTTCATATCGCCATAGCGAATAGAGGCGTTGTTAAAATCATCTTTGTATTTCTGCAATTTTTCTTCGCTGCTTACGAGTTTCATCAACGCAAAAATGTTTTCAATATAATCTGGCATTACCGAATTTTTTTCTGTGGGTCCGCTATCCGTTAATGCTTTTTTTATTTTTTTTACAATGGTATCATCATCATCTGCCAGGTACAAAGTTGCCGCCTGGTTTTCGCTCTTGCTCATTTTGCCGGTATTATCCAGCGAGGGTACTTTTATTAATTCGTCGTTGTAGTTAAAAGCCCTTGGCTCGGGGAACACATTTCCATAACGGTGGTTAAACCTGTTGGCAAATGTGCGTGCCATTTCAAGATGCTGCTCCTGGTCTTTGCCTACAGGCACATAGCTTGCCCGGTGTATTAAAATATCTGCCGCTTGTAACACAGGGTAGGTAAGCAACCCTGCATTAATGTTGTCAGGGTTTTGGCGGGCTTTGTCTTTAAAAGTTACTGTTTTTTCGAGCTCGCCCATGTAGGCAAGCATATTTAGATAAAGGTATAATTCAGATGTTTCTCTCACATGACTCTGGCAATAAAATGCCGCTTTATCGGGGTCTAAACCGCAGGCAATATTTTCTGCCAATACACGATAAACATTTTGCTTAAGTTCTTTTGTATCGGGGTGTGTAGTAAGGGAGTGAAGGTCTGCCACCATAAAATAACATTCAAACTCATCCTGCATTTTTACATAGTTTCTTATGGCACCAAAATAATTGCCAAGGTGTAAAAATCCGGTGGGTCTTATGCCACTCATCACTATATTTTTTGGGGTAGAACTGGTTGCTGCGCTCATGGTTAAATTATTGCGGCGAAGATAATAAAATACATCGCCGGTTTTACGATTTCTCATAATCTTATCCGTCTATATAAAATGCTGTAGCCACTCCGCTTAAATAACTAATTTTGTAACATGGAAGTGAACGATGCCATGATTGACAAACTTGCGGGCCTTGCTAAATTAAAATTTGGCGATGCAGAGAAACAGCAAATAAAGAACGATCTGCAAAATATGCTTGGCTTTATAGATAAAATGAATGAGCTTGATACAACGGGTGTAGCACCCTTGTTGCATATGACGGGCAATGTAAATGTGCTGCGCAACGATGAGGTGGCAGGTAGCATAACCAATGAAGCAGCATTGCAAAATGCAGCAGCTAAAAATGCTCCTTTTTTTATTGTGCCTAAAGTAATTAAAAAATAATTTTTCCAAAATAATAGAATATGAATTCGTCGCCAATTCTTCAATTGCAAAATATTAAAAAGAGTTATTTTCTAGGTAAGCAGGAACTACCTGTGCTCAAAGGAATAACGATGGATATTTTTAAGAACGATTATGTGGCATTGATGGGGCCGAGCGGTAGTGGGAAATCGACGCTGATGAATATTTTAGGATGCCTTGATTCGCCAACCGGTGGCAGATATATCTTAAATGGAAACGACGTGAGCCGGATGGAAGATGATGACCTTGCGACAGTAAGAAACAAAGAAATTGGTTTTGTGTTTCAGCAGTTTAATTTATTGCCAAGGCTTACTGCAGCAGAAAACGTGGCCCTGCCTTTAATATACAGCGGGGTAAGTAAAAGCGAAAGAGCAGAACGTGCAGCGGCGGTTTTACGAAAAGTAAAACTGGAAGACCGGATGGATCATAAACCAAATGAACTGAGTGGTGGCCAGTGCCAGCGGGTAGCCATTGCAAGAGCATTGATAAACAACCCGGCAATTATTTTGGCAGATGAACCTACCGGTAATTTGGACTCGATAACGTCTCACGAAATAATGGATATTTTAGGTAAGATACATGCAGACGGTAATACCATTGTTTTGGTAACACACGAAGAAGATATTGCAGATTTCGCAAGAAGGGTTATCAGGTTAAAAGATGGATTGATTGAAACAGATAAACTGAATGCAACGCCTACTTTGAGTAACCAGTAAAGGTTGAAGGTTGAAGGTTGAAGGTTCAAGGTTGATGGTTCGAGGTTGAAGGTTCGAGGTTGAAGGTTCAAGGTTTTTTCAAATAGCAATCTTTATTTAATTTTGAAGGGCATAAATACTGATCTCCTTAATAAATTTCGGCGTATGAATTTGAAGAGGTTTTTGTTTAGCAAAACATTGAACTATCAACCTTAAACCTTTCTAATGTCAACGGTATCAAAATTTGAAGATTTTGAAGTATGGCAAATGGCAAGGCAGCAAGCCAATGAATTGTGGGTGGTATATGGGAGTGGATCTTTCTCAAAAGATTTTGAGCTAAGAAATCAAATTTCCAGAAGTTCGGGTTCGGTAATGGATAATATTGCTGAAGGATTTGAAAGATCTGGCAACAAAGAATTTATCAATTTTTTAATCATATCAAAAGCTTCAAATGGAGAAGTAAGATCGCAACTTCACAGAGCATTTGACAGAACACATATTGACATCATTAAATTTGAAGAACTTAAATTGAAATGTGAAACAATCAGTAAAAAAATAACTTCATTCATAAAATATTTAAAGGATAGTGATTTGAAGGGGTTTCGCTACAGCTAACCTTCAACCATGAACCTTAAACTTTCCCTATGTCTTTTAAAATTTATACAAAAACCGGAGATGCCGGTAAAACAAGTTTGATAGGTGGTACAAAAGTGCCAAAGAGTCATATTCGTATTGAAAGCTACGGCACGGTAGATGAGTTAAACTCCTACATTGGGTTGTGTGGAGATTTAATAGAAGACCAAGCATGTAAAGTGGTATTAAAAGAAGTGCAAGACAGACTTTTTACCATAGGATCTTCTCTTGCCTGCGACCCTGATAAGGAGCCGTTGATGAAGATTCCAGATTTACTGGAAGATGATGTGACTTACCTGGAAAACGATATAGACAGAATGATGGAAGCATTGCCACCCATGAAATTTTTTGTATTACCGGGTGGGCACCAAGCAGTGTCAACATTGCACATAGCTCGATGTGTTTGCAGGCGTGCAGAACGTATTTGCGTGCACATGGCAGAAGAGGATATTTTTGTGGATCCCTTGGTAATAAAATACCTTAACCGATTAAGCGATCATCTTTTTGCACTCTCCCGTTATGTGGCGCATTTACTACAAGTGCCTGAGGTAAAATGGATACCAAGAATAAAAAAATAATGCTACTTCTTTGAGTCTGGCTTAAATGCTCCTTCAGGTTGTGTAGGATTCTTTTCGTTGTAGCCTTTGTGTAACGGGTCTTTTGCTGTTGTTTCTTTTTTTAGATCTGAAACTTTTTCCAGTGAGTTTTTGTCAGACATTTCCTTTTTGCTTTTCATAATTTGTTTTACAGTTACCATGAAAAGTTTGTACCAGAAAAAATAAAATTAAAAAACCCTTCAACTTGCGAAGGGTTTTTATAAAGTGTCTTTAATTGACTAACTTTTTTTGTTTGCTTTATAGCGCTTATCTGGTGTACCTTCTTTTTTAAGTACCACTGCACCGTTACCAGTATTATATACCCGAGAGGACTTATTCATTGTTACGTCAATCTTTTTACAAGAGTTACCCATCAAATTAAAATATAAGGTATAATTTCAAACTGTTTTGATAATTTGATGGAGTAAATGTTTCTTTTATGATAAAAACCGCTATTTTTGCCGCCCAAAACAGTTAGGCATTTGCTTAATTGTTTGTTGTGATGTCGGGAGTATCCGCCACGGCGGATGGTTAGAGCATCGGATTCATATCCGCCTTTTCGGCGGACGGCAGTTCAAGTCTGCTCTCCGATAGGAATGAAAACAAGAAGTATTTAAAATATGATGTCGGGGTAGCTCAGCTGGTTAGAGCATCGGATTCATAACCCGAAGGTCGGCAGTTCAAGTCTGCTCCCCGATACAAAGCCCATTTCTTTTATTAGATTTGGGTTTTACTTTTTTATCAATCGTCAAGGTTCGTGGCACAAGAATTTTTAAATTGGGATACTTGTAAACTCATCTTTTAAAATTATTTTTACATATATCAGTCTTTTATTTCAAAAAATTCGGAATTGTTTATTTTGATACTGTTATAACATGGTAATAATTCCAAGGTGGTACTGATCATTATGAAAATTAAAATTTTAATCTTTGTTATTAGTTTTTCTATCTCCATCCAAAATAGTTGGGGCCAGTGCTTTCGCTGTTGCAGAGCAGGAAATGAATTGATAAAGAATGGTGATTTTAGTTTAGGCAATACCGGTTTTTCTTCATCATATACGTTTGCTTTTAGCTCTTTGCCGGGGAGGTATGGCATAGTCACAGATTCCAGAACTGCGAACCCTAATAACTGGGCTAGTTGTAAGGACCACACAACAGGAACAGGGAGATTTGTATGGTTTGATCTCGCTGATACTGCCAATGCAATTATGTGGTCGCAAAAGATAAATAATATTATCCCTAATGCTAATTATACATTTTCGTGCTGGATAAATTCGTTGTTTGCAGGAGCGTCACCCGAATTAAATTTTCTTATTAACGGATAACCCGTAACGAGTTTATTTACAGCATCTACCTCTTTGTGTACATGGGTACAAAAGACATTTGTATGGAACGCAGGAAATAGTCAGTCAGCAATTATTGCCATCACAAACAAGAGTATCTTTTTTCAAGGAAATGATGTTGGTATTGATGATATTTCTTTTAAAAAGTGTTCGCCCATTTCTATTGTATACCCCGACGTGATTATTTGCAATGGCAGCAATTACACTTTGCCAAATGGCACAGTTGTGAATATGCCCGGCACTTACATTGATACTTTGCCAACTGCTGATGGTTGCGATAGCCTTAGAATTACAACCATAAAAACTTTTGCGCAAACAAACTTTGAGGAAACAATTTGTGCTGGACGAACATTTCTTGGTTACAATGCAACCGGCAATTACATCGATTCTTTTAAGACAATAAATAACTGTGATAGTATAAGGATTTTGAACCTTACAGTTAACAAAAACTCTTTCACTGCACTTGAAAAAACCATTTGTGCAGGTGAATCTTTTTTAGAACATACAAACAGCGGAATTTATTTTGATACACTAAGGAATTCGACCAATTGTGATAGTGTAATAAATACGAAACTTACAGTAAAACCTAATTGCGAACCTTATTTTCCAAGTGCTTTCACCCCAAACAACGATAGAAAAAATGATTTTTTTAAAGCTTTAAATGCAGATGCATTGGAAAATTATCAGTTAACGATTTATAGCAAGTGGGGCAATAAAGTTTTTGAAACGACGAATTATAATGAAGGGTGGGATGGGAAATTTAATAACAACGTTCAAGATAAAGGGGTTTATACCTGGCAAAGCAGTTTTATCTTGTTAGGCAAGGGGCGGAAGATGAAGGGAACTGTGATGCTTTTGAGGTAATCATTTAAATAGAATTAGCATTGGTATATTTTAATGATAAGTTTAGAAAAATGATACATTTTTTTAAACCTAACAACAAAAGTTATTATTGTTGCTTATTTCTAAAGCTCAAATTTTCTAATTCCAATTCCGGCTTCTTATTTCTATAATAGTCTCCAATTTTCTTTGATTTTCAACACCACCAATAGAAAATTACCAATAGAAAATTAATGACGAGTTTGTGAATAATAGGTAACTTATGTTATGTGCAAAAAAACAAGTCGCTTCTTTTTAGGGAAGCGCCTTATGTTGGATAATACAAAAAGCTCGGCATTACTGCCGAGCTTTTTGTAAAAGAGGAAGGCTGTTACTAAGCCATTTCTGTAAAATATTTATGAAAATATGGAATGGTTTCTATCCCTTTGTAATAGTTTTCAATATTAAATTTCTCATTAGGGCTGTGCAGGTTATCACTATCTAAACCAAAGCCCATAAAAATTATTTTAATACCAAGTTCTTTTTCAAATAATGCACAAATGGGAATACTGCCACCACCACGCACAGGTATGGGTTGCTTGCCAAATGTGGTTTCAATTGCTTTTGCCGCAGCCATGTAACCCTTGCTGTCTATTGGTGTCATGTAGGGTTCGCCGCCATGGTGTAAACTGGCTTTTACGGTAACATTTGCCGGAGCAATCTTCTGTAAATGGTTGATAAGGATTTCTGTTATTTTATCAGAGCCTTGGTTAGGCACAAGCCTTGCAGATATTTTTGCAAATGCTTTACTTGGCAATACGGTTTTTGCACCTTCGCCTGTGTAACCACCCCAAATACCATTTACTTCCATCGTTGGCCTTATGCCTGTTCTCTCATTGGTGGTGTAACCTTTTTCGCCCCACAGTTCTTTTACGCCCAACTCTTCTTTGTATTCTGTTTCATTAAAAGGTGCTTTTGCCATCAATGCCCTTTCTTCGTCTGTAGATACAACAACATCATCATAAAATCCAGGTACGGTAATGTGGTTGTTTTCATCGTGCAACGAGGCAATCATTTTTGCTAAAATTGTTATTGGATTTGCAACTGCACCACCATAAACACCACTGTGTAAATCTCTGTTTGGTCCGGTAACTTCTACTTCTATGTAGCTAAGTCCACGCACACCCACATCCATACTTGGCGTATCCAAACTTAACATAGCAGTATCGCTTATCAGTACACAGTCTGCTTTTAATAATTCTTTATTTTCCACTACAAATTTTCCAAGGTTAGGGGAGCCTACTTCCTCTTCACCTTCTATGCAAAATTTAATATTGTTTTGTAACGTATTCGTTTTTACCAATATTTCTAGCGCTTTTACGTGCATATAAACCTGGCCTTTATCATCACAACTTCCTCTTGCAAAAATCTTTCCGTCAATAATAGTGGGTTCAAACGCCGGACTGTTCCAAAGTTCCAAAGGTTCTGCAGGTTGTACATCGTAATGACCGTATACCAAAACGGTAGGTTTACTTGGGTCTATCATTTTTTCTCCGTAAACGATTGGATGCCCCGCTGTAGGATAAATAACTACTTTATCTGCACCTGCTTCTTCAAGCCGCTGTTTTACCGTTTCGGCACATTTTATCATATCTGCTTTATGCTCTCCTTTAGCACTCACGCTAGGTATGCGCAGCAGATCTAATAATTCATCTAAAAAACGATCTTTATTTTGTTCCTGGTATTCTTTCCATGCATTCATGTAAATAATTTTGACTTGTTGTTAATATTATTACACGAAAGTAATTTAAATTTTAGTAGAAAAAATCCTGTTCGCTTTAACAGTTTATTGTGAAAAATTTTTAAGCAAAAATATGTCTGAACCAATCCTCGTTCATTACATTTGTCCTACGATTGCAATGTCAATTCATCAGCCTTTGCTTAGCTTCTTTTTTATAGAAAGTTGCTTTGCAAAGGCTGAGTCTATTTAGCGAGAAATCGAAAAAAAATCTTTTGGTAAAATAGAAAGAGAGAGGCTTTATTTCCGTTGCCCGAAAATACTTACCTAAAAAAGATGTTACAAAAAAAAGCACTAAAATCGCAATCGAAAAAAGTGCTTTTTTTAATTATGTTTATACCAATAAGTTTGGCTATGGCTTATTTCTTATCAAAACGTGCTGCTGCATAGCTCCAGTTTACTACATTCCACCAGTTTTCTATATAGTCCGCCCTTTTGTTTTGGTACTTTAAATAATAAGCGTGTTCCCATACATCAAGCCCAAGTATTGGAAATCCTTTTATATCAGATTTGTCCATCAGTGGACTGTCTTGGTTAGGCGTGCTTCCTATTTTTAATGTATTTGTACCATCAAGATATAGCCAAGCCCACCCGCTTCCAAATCTGGTTTTTGCGGCATCGCCAAATTGTGTTTTAAAGTTTGCAAATGAGCCAAAGGACTTATTAATTGCAAATTGCAAATTGCCCACTGGTACATTCCCAACTGTCTTTGGCTGCATGCTTTTCCAAAACATTTCGTGGTTATAATGCCCACCTGCGTTGTTGCGCATTTTTACGCTGTATTTAGAAATTTTTGCAAGTACATCTTCCAAAGGCTTTGTCATATCAACCCCTTCTGCGGTTGCTGCCTCTTTAACTGCTTTGCTGTAGGCTGCTGCGTGTTTGCTGTAATGTATTTCCATCGTTTTTGCATCTATCACATTCTCCAATGCATCGTAGGAATATGGTAAAGGTTGCTGGTCAAACCCTGTGGCAAAGGCCTTTGGTACAACGAGCATGTTTGACGGCGAGCACGAGGTTAAAAAAGTAGACGCTGCGGCACCACTTACTGTAAAGATTGCGGCACTTTTTACGGTATTTTTTAAAAAACTTCTGCGGCTGTTGTTGTTGTCCATAATAAATAAATTTAAAGAGTTCTTTTGCCAGGTAAAAATGACTTTACTTTTCTAAAAAAATTAAAGTACAGATCCTTGTTAAATAACTGCGAATCGTTCATTGCCTTGTAGGTAAAAAAGATACCAACAGGGGTTAGTACAATTATAGCAAGCCACATGCCCAAAAACGGCGACATCACTTCTGTTTTTACAAATTTTTCTCCAAACATATTCAGCAGGTGAAAAATTAAAAAGAATACAATGGCAACGACAAGTGGCATTCCCAATCCGCCTTTGCGAATAATAGAACCAAGCGGCGCACCTATAAAAAACAAAACCATACAGGCGAGCGAGAATGCAAATTTTCTCTGCCACTCTAATTTTAGGTTCATTATATCGAGTCTTTTTGTTTCATACGCTGTGGTATTAAAAAATAGCGTATTTTTTATTTCTGATATCTTGGTTACTGCCCTATCATAAAGAATTTCTTCTGTACTATCGGGGAATAATTTTTCCCCTTTCTTAAACTTAGTAGCGGCTACACTTTTCCATTTTGCAGACGTATCATTTACATATTTTAAAGACAAATGAAAATATTGTGCGATTGTTTTACCCAAGCTGTCTTTTATGATAGAAATTGAATCAATATTCTTGTTTAGTTGTGCTGCACTTAGCATTTTTGAATTGTTTTTTAGATCATTTTCATCACCTGCTTTTTGGTTAAAAGCACTTAGGTCAAATAATTTTGTAAAGGTTTGAAACTGCAATCTTACGTATTCAGTAGATGTATCGCTGTAGTTCCCTTTCTCCTGATACCTGTTCCCATCTTTTAGTTTGAACTCGAGGTAATTGTTGTCAGGTGTTATTTGCATGCTTCCACTTTTTGCAACAATGGTATTTTCTTGAAGAGGATTTGACTGTTCGTAAATAAGTACATTTTCAATCTTGTCGCCATTCTCATTTTTCTTACCAACTTTAATGGCGTACTTATCTATATCCTGGTAAAAAATACCTTGCTTCATATTAAGGGCTGGCTTTTTTACAAGAATATCTCTATACAGCGTTACAAATTTTAATTGAGAATAAGGAATAACATAATTGGAAAATAAAAAGGTGATGATACAGAGGAGTACCGTAAACCAAACCAATGGTCTCATAAATCTGAGCAGCGAAATGCCTGCAGATTTTATGGCAACCAGTTCAAAATTTTCGCCAAGGTTGCCAAACGTCATAATAGACGATATTAAAATCGCAATAGGCATAGCAAGCGATGACAGCGTTGCACTTGCATACCAAACAAATTTTATGATCGTTAAAAATGGCAAGCCTTTGCCCACGAGATCATCAATGTACTTCCACAATGTCTGCATCATCAAAACAAAAAATGCAATAAAAAATGTAACGACAAACGGCCCAAGAAAAGATTTGAGAATAAGTTTGTCTAATTTTTTAAACATAGTGGCTGTATAAAAGCTTTAATTTTATCCTTAATTTTTAAAGATGAATAACTCTGCAAAAGTAATACTTTCAAATGGCGAACTTGCTATGGCTTGCAATACAAATGTTATTTTAACGAAACGGACCATTATTGAAAGTGCATCTATGCTGTTCAGCGGCAATATCAAAGAAGTTAGCCAGACTTTTAAAGATATTACAGCAGCAGATAAAAAGCTTTCTGCCTCTGTTCCCAAAATTTCTAAAGGAGAAAATTATAACAGCTTCCCTTATGTGTTAATGGACTATCCTGCAGTGTTTGGTAAAGAAAATATTTTTGCGGTACGCACCATGTTTTGGTGGGGTCAGTTTTTCAGTATTACCCTTCATTTAAAAGGGAGTTATAAAGATAAATATGCACCTCTTATTTTAAAAAATTTACAATGGGAAAATGATGTTTACTTGGCCGTAGGTGACGAAGAGTGGGAGCATCATTTTGAAGAAAATAATTTTGTCATTTTTTCTTCAATAAGCAACGCAGTTAAGCAAAGTGTAGCAGAGAAAAACTTTTTTAAAATAGCTATAAAATCCGAACTGCATCATTGGAATATGATGCAGTCAATATTACCCATTGGGTATAAAAAAATAGCAGGCCTTTTAAAACCTTAGCTTCCAATTCTGTGAAACAGATCTTTCACCTGGTATTCCCACAGTTGGGTCTGGTCTTTAATATCTTTTTTTTCTGCAAAGTCAGTAATGATTAGAATGGTCTGGTTGGTAACTTCCGACTTTTCAATCTTGAATTCAAAATATTCGTCTTTGGGGCCATGTAACCAACGAAAACGAATAAATTTATTATCCTCTCTGTCTAATACTTCTGCTTTTTCGTCTGTGCCGTTCCATCCAAAAGTGTACACGCCATCTCTGTCATCCACTTTATCTGCAAACCATTCCTGAAGAGCAGATGCGCTGCTTAAAAAATCATATAGAATACCGGGCGAACTACGAACAGGATATTCTAAAGTATATAAAACTTTCTTACTCATTTTTTGTTTATTAATGCTTGTATTCTGCAAGTATAGATAAAAATTTAACGTGAACTTTTTTTTATTTTTTTATTTTCACCTGCTTTGAATATTTTACCAAAAAAGTAACTCTTCCTTTTCTGTAAAATTCTATTTGAAAAGGATTGGGTTTTTTATCCGAAATTCGCAAAAATAAAAAAGTTTTAATGGCAATCGATATAAAAGTTCCTACAGTTGGCGAAAGTATAAGTGAGGTAACCCTTGTAAAGTGGCTCAAAAATGACGGCGACTATGTACAAAGAGATGAAGTAATTGCAGAGCTGGAAAGCGAAAAGGCAACGTTTGAGGTGAATGCAGAACAGGCAGGTGTTGTAAAGCAGGTTGCAAAAGAAGGAGATACCCTTGCTATTGGCGATGTGGTTTGTAGCATAGATACAGAAGCTGCAAAGCCCGAAGCTGCTGCAGAGCAAAAAGCAGAACCTGCCAAAGAAGAGGCGCCGGCAGCGAAGATTGCAACTGAAACTGTAGCACCTGTTGGCAAAGAAGAAATAAAACCCGATGTTAAAGCGACACCGGTTGCAGCGGCTATCATAGCAGATAAAAAAGTAGACAGCAATAAAATAATCCCTACCGGCGAAAATGGCAAAATAATAAAGCAAGATGTGTTAGAAGCCTTGAATAACCCTGGCAGAAACCCCGCTGCACCCATGTTTAGCCGAAACGAACGCCCCGAAAAAATGAGCAATCTTCGCAAAACGATCAGCAGGAGATTGGTAGAAGCTAAAAATTCAACAGCAATGCTTACCACTTTTAACGAAGTGGATATGACAGCCATCATGGAGGTGCGGAAAAAATCGAAAGATAAGTTTAAAGAACAGCATGGCGTAAACCTTGGGTTTATGAGCTTTTTTACAAAAGCATGTTGTTATGCCCTACAAAAGTTTCCTTCGGTAAATGCATACCTTGATGGAGAGAATATTTTATTTCATGATTATTGTGATATATCTATTGCAGTAAGTGCACCGAAAGGCTTGGTGGTGCCTGTTATACGCAATGCAGAAAGTTTAAGTATGGCAGGTGTGGAAGCAGCTGTGGTGGAACTTGCAACAAAAGCAAAAAACAATAAACTTACCATCGAAGAAATGAGCGGTGGTACATTTACCATTACCAATGGTGGTATTTTTGGTTCTATGATGAGTACGCCTATCATTAACATTCCACAAAGTGCCATTTTGGGAATGCACAATATTGTAGAGCGGCCAATGGCAATAAACGGCCAGGTTGTTATTCGCCCAATGATGTACGTGGCATTGAGTTACGATCATAGAATTATTGATGGCAGAGAATCAGTAGGGTTTTTGGTATTGGTAAAACAATTATTGGAGAATCCTGCATTACTCCTATTTGGTAAAGACCCTGTAGATGCATTACTTGAATTGTAATGATATTATAAAAGTAAAAAATGGCTTTTTCATTTATCTGGAAAAGCCATTTTTCATATTAGAGACCTATGTTAATAAGAAGAATAGAAAGGAAAGACAATGCGGCTGTTGCAAATATTGTACGCACGGTGTTAATGGAAATGGGTGCACCTAAAGTTGGTACTGCTTATGCTGACCCAAGTGTTGACAGGATGTTTGAAACATATGATAAGCCCAATGCTGTTTATTTTGTGATAGAGAGCGATGGAGAAGTGGTAGGGGGTGCCGGTATTGATACATTGGAAAATGCCGAGCCAACCGTTTGCGAGCTTCAGAAAATGTATTTTTTACCGCAGGCAAGGGGCATAGGCATGGGCAGCAAAATGATTGAAAACTGCCTTGAAGAAGCAAGAGCTTTTGGTTACGAAAAATGCTATCTGGAAACCATGCCTTTTATGAAAGATGCGCAAACCCTTTATCAAAAAACCGGGTTTTATAATTTAGATAAACCACTTGGTAATACAGGGCATAGCTATTGCCAGATATGGATGATGAAAGATTTGCTGTGAGGGTTTCAGGTGCTGTTTTCAGATTTGTGTACACAAAAAGAAAATCATCGTTGGCAAAACCAGATAAGAAACTGATAAAAATTCTCCAATGTAATTGAGCACCTCCTTGCACAAAATCAACTTACATTTGCCCTAAAAAAATCACATTGAGCCACCACCATTCACATTTGAGTTCTGCTGTTAAAGTGATACAAACACAGGAGCAAGGTGAGCCTTTGGTGCACCACCTTAAAAGATTTTTTGCTGCAGATAAAAAGTTTGGCGCTAAAGACCGAAAGCATATTGCTGCCCTTTGTTACAATTATTACAGGCTGGGCAAAGCACTCAAACACAAATCTGTTGAAGAAAAAATTGTGATAGCAACTTTTGCATGCAACACGGAAAACAGTCCTTTTCTTGCTGCTATCAATCCGTTGTTTAATGAAAAAATAAAACGATCTCTCTCGGATAAATTAGCGTTTTTAGACATAGACACTTCTGATATTTTTCCTTTTAAGCAGGAGCTGGGAACGAAGGTGAACCAGCAGAAATTTGCCTTATCATTTCTAGTGCAGCCTTTGTTCTTTTTAAGAATTAGACCCGGAAGACAAACGATGGTGCTTGAAAAACTTACCGAGAATAAAATTGATTTTGAAGAAATAACAACCTCTTGCCTGGCATTGCAACAGGGGGTTAAAACAGAACAATTTTTTGTAGTTAATAAAGAAGTCGTTGTGCAGGATCGCAACTCACAGCTGGTATTTAAATATTTGCAACAGACCGATGTGTTTTTAAAAAAAGATGCTACGGTTTGGGATTGCTGTGCTGCAAGTGGTGGAAAATCGATACTGCTGCACGACGTGTTACATGGGCATGTGCAGCTAAATGTTTCTGATGTGAGAGGTAGTATTTTAAACAATCTACGCATTCGGTTTAAAGAAGCTGGTATAAAAAAATACGAGGCATTTACTGCTGATATGCTCAAGGGAAATGTTGTAGATATTAAAAAGAAATTTGACCTGGTCATTTGCGATGCTCCTTGTAGTGGCAGTGGCACCTGGGCCCGTACGCCTGAGCAACTTGTATTTTTTACCCCACAAAAAATAGAGGAGTATGCTGCTATGCAAAACAAGATAGCATCTGAAGCCTTAAAACATTTAGACAAAAACGGTTTGTTTTTTTATATTACCTGCTCGGTATTTAAAAAAGAAAATGAAGAAGTCGTTGATTGCCTTCAAAAAAAATTCCACTTGCAAATTCTACAAATGGAATATTTAAAAGGGTATGAAATGCAGGCTGATACTATGTTTGTGGCGGTGCTTTGTAAATAGTAAAAACATATTCTAGTTAAGTCATATATTATTTATTTTACACTTTTCGCTATCTATTTATTTAGTTGTTAATATAAATCAAAATATATTTTTTTACGCTTACGTTCGAACTAAAAAAAAGTAAATTTTGTATGTCTAAAAAATTTTTATCCGTATTATTTATCAATTTCGCATTCATAACTGGACTTGTTGCACAGACTTCAATATGTTCCAATAAAACTTTTGCAACTGCATTATTATTTGATCCTGCTAGTATAGCAGGATGTACGAACGCAACTTCCTGCGGGGGGGCAGGTCAGGTATTTGATAACAGGCCATCAGCTTCATGTGCAGAAACGCAAGCATTAGAGGCCTGTGCTCCTGCGCCTTCTTGTGTCACAGAAACACCCGGTTTTGATCTTTGGTTTAAATTTTATGCTGTTGCTTCTGGCAATGCCACAATAAGTTTAAATCCTCAAATTGCATTTACTGCTCTTATCCAGGCTTTTTCAGGATCTACTTGTGGTACAAATCCTACTACTGATCTCGTGCAAATTGGCTGTACACGTGCTACTGGCATATCAGTCAATACTTTACTTGTACTAACGGGATTGGTTCCCGGTCAATTATATTATTTCCGTGTATTAGGTTCCGATACACAAAATTCTCAACGGAACGGAACATTTTGTTTTTGTGGAAGCCTTGGACTTTCAAATTCAAGTGCTCTACCTATTAATCTAAACAGTTTTACTGCCGCTACACAAAAAAATATTGTTACTGTAAAATGGTCTGTAGATATTAATAGTGACGCTAAAACATTTGAAGTTGAAAGAAGTGTAAATGGAAACATATTTTACCCAGTAAAAATTTTAAACAGAACAGGAACCGATTATGAAATAAAAGATATTCCGTCAGGTAAAAATACTTTTTACTATCGTTTAAAATCAACAACTGTTGCTGGGGCTGTGGAATATTCAAAAGTTCTTACCGTTAATCTTAATGGTAAAGGGGTAATTTCTATCAATCCAAGTATTGTTTCGGGTGGCATCTTAGATATACAATCTTCAGAATACACAAAGGTTAATATCATAAGCGCTGACGGTAAAAATATGGGGAATTATTTTTTGGTTGCGGGTCACAATCATATTAATATTTCTACGCTTGCCAAGGGCATTTATTATTTGAAAAATATGGCATCGTCTGAGATGATCAAATTTGTTGTTAATAAATAATTTTAGAAAAATAAAGACACAAAAAAAACACCCGAAAGGGTGTTTTTTTTGTATAGATGAAACTTGGTTCTGATAAATATCAATGTTTTATTTTGTGAATAATAAGCTGCCTAAAAAAACAACAACACTTCATGTGAGCGACCTATTAATATTATCTTTTTAAAATCTTTTCAGCTAGTATTTTTTTATCGTCACCTAAAACTGAAATAAAATAAATGCCAGCCGCCATATTTTTCATGTTAATTTGTTTTATAAAAGTGCCTTCCGGTTGCTGAAATGCTGATGCGTATACTCTTTTACCTTCGGCATTTACAATAACAATTTTTATTTGGGTTGCTGTTGTTCTGCTTATTGCAATGTTTGCTACATCCGTTACAGGATTAGGGGTTATTTTAATTTTGTTTTCTTTTTTAATATTACAGGTTGGCGATGAAGTCACTGTAAGCGAATCAAGATAAAAACTCGTATCCGTGGCAATATCCATTCTAATTCTATAATTAATATTTCCGCCACTTGTCAAGGCTAAATCATCAGTAAAATTAATATTCTTACTGGTGAAACTACCTGTACCTGCAAATGTTTTGTAAGGAGTAAATACAATTTCATTTGCCTGTTTTCTTTCGACTACAACGCTCATGCTGTTATCATATTTCACATTTAATTGCACGCTTGCTTTGCAGCCTGTAATGGCTGATTGCTGGTTGTACGATTTTCTTAGTAAAATAACAAAGGCCTTTTTAACATCGGGTATACCATATCCCGTTCTGTCGTTTGGTGTGGCAAATCTGTTTGCAGATTTTTGCATGGCATCTAATATTGCGATGTTATTGTATTCTGGAAACGCCTGCCAAAGACAAGTGGTAAGCCCCGCCATATTAGGCGCTGCAAAAGAGGTTCCGTTGCTGTACACCGGTAGGCCGGTATTTGGGCTTGCTACAACAGCTCTTGCACCAGTAGCGGCAACATTTGGTTTTATTTGGCCATCGCTGCTTGGCCCAAAACTACTGAAGGCTGCAACATTTCCCAAGGTATCCACAGCGCCCACTGCCATAGCACTATCTGCATCTGCCGGTGAAGAAATATAACGCCATGCGCTTGCTCCTTCATTACCGGCAGCAATTACAGGTAACATTCCTTTTTTTGCTGCAATATCAGTTGCAATTGCAGCCATGGTTGTGTTGCCATTCATATCTGCATATGTATAATTTTGAGTAGCATAATCAAATGTTGTATATCCCAAAGAAACGCTGCAAATGTCAGCTCCAATGCTATCTGCCCGCTCGTAACCTGCTGCAAGATTGTGTTCCTCAATTCTTGTTTCTGTTGCCACATCCTCTGTTCTGTATAAACAAAAATTTGCTTTGGGTGCAGTGCCCACAAACACGCCGGGCATATTCGCCGCAATGGTGCTTAAGCAGCTCATTCCATGGCTATCATCTTCATTTACACTCTGTTCATTTGCAACAAAATCCCATACATTCAGTATCTGGTTGTTTAGTCTTATACTGTCAAAAGTTGGCAGCGTCTGGTACCTAAAGAAACCGCCATCCAGTACCGTTAATAACATTCCTTCTCCTTTAAAACCATGGTTGTGTAAAAACTCTCCTTTGTGCAAGCGTACTTGCCCATTGGATGCTCCGTAAGCCAAATCATTTGCTTGTGTTTTTTCAATTATGGGCAAAGTGTTGTCAAAAGAAAATGGCGTTGTACCCGCCTGGTCCAGTACTTTATTTACCGGTACCGATTGCTCAGTCGTTTTAGATGCAGTTGCTATAGAACTTACCACAAACGGGAAGCTGTTTATTTTGGCCAATGCTGCAACATCAGTCGTTCTTATTGTAACCTGGTTAAGCCATTTTGAGGCATTTAAGATAGTTACAGCACCGGCAAGTCGCACACTGTCAATGTATCTTGGCGTTACGGGCAGGTCTAAACTATCTATCGCAATATTGTATCTGTTTCTGCGCTGCAACGACCGCTGGCTAAGGTATTGAGCCGGGTTTGCAATAGAGAAAGGATTGGTACCTTTGTTTTTAAATTTTACAATATAGCGAGTTTGGGCTGTTGCATTCATTGCAAAAAAAATGCAAAAAATAACAGTGATAATCGGTTTCATTTTATACAATTTTATGATCCTTTTGCTTTTAAAATATTCATCTTCATGCCATATGTGTACTTAACGCAAGGCCTCCGTTTTATATTGTTTTGTTATCGTAAACCTGGTTATTAATAGGCCCATTTTATCCATGTTGCTCCCCATGTAAAACCTCCACCAAAAGCGGCTAAAATTAAGTTGTCGCCTTTCTTTAATTTATCTTCCCAATCCCACAGGCAAAGCGGAATAGTACCTGCGGTTGTGTTGCCGTACTTTTCTATATTGATCATTACTTTTTCTTTTGGCAGGCCCATTCTGTTTGCCGTAGCATCTATTATTCTTAAGTTGGCCTGGTGTGGCACAAGCCATGCAATATCATCGCCCGTTAAGTTATTGCGTTGCATCAGTTCGTAACTTACATCGGCCATTCCTTTTACGGCAAATTTAAAAACCGTTTGACCTTCCTGGTATATGTAATGTTCTTTTGCCATTACCGTTTCTACAGTAGATGGTTTTAAGGAGCCTCCTGCTTTCATATGTAAGAACGGTTTTCCGGCACCATCGGTTTTTAATAAACTGTCTAAAATGCCATTCTCGTCTATAGATGCTTCAAGTAAAACCGCACCTGCACCATCGCCAAATAAAATACAGGTTGTCCTGTCTGTATAATCCATAATGCTGCTCATCTTATCTGCACCTACAACAATTATTTTTTTATAACGCCCACTTTCAATAAGACTGGCGCCTGTGGTTAGAGCAAACAGAAACCCAGAACATGCTGCATTAATATCGTAACTAAAGGCATTTTTTATTCCTACCTTATCGCTTATAATATTGGCGGTAGATGGGAAAAGCATATCGGGTGTAACAGTGGCGCAAATAACGCAATCAATTTCATCGGGTGATATTCCTTTTTTTTCTAAAATATTCTTTACAGCTTCCGCTCCCATATCACTTGTTGCAAGTCCTTCGCCTTTTAAAATTCTACGCTCGCTTACACCGGTACGAGATTTTATCCACTCGTCGTTGGTATCTACCATTGTTTCAAGAATCTTATTAGTGAGTCTGTATTCGGGTACATATCCACTCACGCATGTTATCGCCGCTGTTATTTTCTCCATTCCTTTTGTTATTTTTTTAGTTTATTGTAAATAATTGCTGTAAATATAAATCAAATCATTGTGAACTTATTTTTAAGGCCAATAAGGATAAAATGCCTTATTTTCGTTAATCGTCAGATTTGTAATATATGTATGCATACTTAAAGGGTGATTTTAGTTTTAAAAGTGCTTCTCAGGTCTATGTGGATATAAACGGTGTGGGTTACGAAATAAATATTACCTTAAACACGTTTGCTGCAATAGAGCACCTTACTGAGGGAAAACTGTATACGTATTTGCAAATAAAGGAAGATGCGCATACACTGTACGGGTTTTTTGAAAAAGAGGAGAAAGAAATGTTTGTTTTGCTCATCAGCGTTTCCGGGGTTGGAGCAGCTACAGCACGTATGATGTTATCATCTCTAAGGCCTGAAGAAGTAGAGCAGGCTATAACAACCGGCAATTTGAGGTTGATAGAAAGCGTGAAAGGAATTGGAAAAAAAACGGCAGAAAGGCTGGTGTTGGAGCTGAAAGATAAAGTTGGAAATAAATCTACATCAAGCAGCCAAACATGGCAAAAGGGTGTCTATAATATTGAAAAAGATGCTGTGAATGCTCTCGTAGCATTAGGAATAGTTCAAAAGCAAGCTGAGATATCTGTGAAAAAAATTGTATCCGCGGAACCTGACTTAACAAAATTAGAAGACCTGATTAAAAAAGCACTTAAAGCCATTTGAGTCTAGATTTACATTAACTTATTATCTTAATGCTGCTTATAAGAAAATTACTTCTCACGCTTTTGGTGTGTGCCGTTGTGCCTTTGCTGTTTGCAAATACATATAAAGGAAACTTATTCGAAATTGGTACCAACACTTCTCGTAATGTGAGGGATACTCCTCCGCCAAATCTTCGATATCCTATAAGCGACAGCAGGGGAGATGCTGTTTCGTCTGGTAATCGGGGAACGTTCTACCTTCCTAATCCAACAAACGTAAAAGATTCTGTTGTTTACAATGCCATTACCCGCACGTACTCTGTTTACGAAAAAATAGGTAATAAATATTATCGCACACCCACTACTTACTCTTTTGATGAATACTGGGCCATACAAAACAGAAAATCTGAAGTTGCTTATTTTCAACGCAGGGCAAATACGACCAATCTGTTAAACAGGGGAAAATTACTAAAACCGAAGCTTTCCTTATCAGATAATTTGTTTAACAGGTTGTTTGGTAATGGTAAAATTGAAATAACCCCACAAGGAAATTTAGATATCATTGCAGGTTACCAAGGGCAGCGAATAGACAACCCAACGTTGCCCGAACGTGCAAGAAAAAGTGGTGGATTGGATTTTAATTTAAATGCACAATTAAATGTAAACGCAAGTATTGGCGATAAATTAAAGTTTCCTATTAATTACAACACGCTTGCAAACTTTAACCTCGATAACCAGTTAAAGTTAGACTATACAGGCAACGACGATGATATCATTAAGAGATTTGAAGCCGGCTCCGTAAGCTTCGCCTCTAAAGGGACTTTAATACCCGGTGCACAGCAGCTTTTTGGAATAAAAACGCAATTACAATTTGGTAAATTATTTGTAACCACTATCCTTGCCAATCAAAAATCGCAACGACAAAATGTAAATTTGCAGGGTGGTTCTGCTGCACAGACTTTTGAAATAAAAGCGGATGAATACGAAGAGAACCGTCACTTTTTGGTAGCGCAGTATTTTAGAGACAATTACAACAAAGTAATGAGCAATGCACCTGCCATTAACAGCCCCATACAAATTTTAAAAATGCAGGTGTGGGTAACCAACAGAAATGGTGTTACCACAGAAACAAGAGACGTTGTGGGGTTGATGGATTTAGCAGAGAGGAATCCTTATTTGAAGGCAGATACCATTAATGTTTTAAGCAACCAGCCTATACCTACAAATGGTACCAATGACTTGCTTACAAAAATCAGGAATTTGCCCGATGCAAGAAATTCTTCTACCATTTACAACAACCTTATTGGCCTTAGGTTAAAACCGGTGCAGGATTTTGAAAAAACCTTTGCCAGAAAACTTGACAGCACTTCCTACACATATAACAGACAACTTGGTACGCTTTCTTTAAGTTCACCTTTGCAAACGGATGAAGTACTTGGCGTAGCTTATCAATATTCTTACAACGGAAAAATATTTCAGGTAGGTGAGTTTTCAGAAGATGTGCCGCCTGATAGCACCACTGCCACGCAAAAAGTTTTGTTTTTAAAATTATTAAAAGCAACATCGCAGCGTACCAACCTTCCTATTTGGAAGTTGATGATGAAAAACGTTTATTCTGTAGGATACGGCGTGCTAACACCGCAGGATTTTAAGCTTGATGTGTTGTACGAACAACCGGGCCTTGGTGCTAAACGTTATCTTCCTTTTGGCAATAAAAACCAGGGAGCGCCTATTATTACACTAATAAATGTGGATAGGCTTAATAGCCAGCTAGATCCGCAGCCCGATGGCGTATTTGACTATATTGAAAACTTTACAGTAAACTCACAATACAGCAGGGTAATATTTCCTTTGCTGGAACCTTTTGGCCGTGACCTTGCGCCACAAGTTTATAATACGGTACCAACAACAGCTGCAGATACACTTTTTTATGCCTTGTACGATTCTATTAAAGCCGTTGCCCAACAATATCCCAATCTTAACCGGTTCATTTTAAGGGGCTCTGCAAAAACATCCGGCTCAGGCGATATCAGCATTGGTTATAATATTCCAAAGGGTTCAGTGTCTGTAACAGCCGGTGGCCGTGCTTTGCAGGAAGGTGTAGACTATGATATTAATTATGATTTAGGAACGATAAAAATTATAAATCCTGCCATTGTAAATTCAGGATTACCGGTGCAGGTGAATTTTGAGAACAATGCGTCTTTTGGTTTGCAGCAGCGATCTTTCTTGGGGCTCAGGCTCGATTATCTATTAAAGAATACTGCCAAAGAGCAATTGTCTATCGGCGGTACAGTTGTACGCCTCAGTGAAAGACCTTTTTTTACAAAGGTAAATTTAGGTGAAGATCCTATAAGAAATGCTATGTATGGGTTGGATGTAAACTTTAAAAAAGATTTGCCAAGGCTCACAAAAATGCTGGATAAATTACCTTTTTATTCTACCAAAGCTCCATCTACTGTTAATGCTTATGCCGAAGGTGCCATGCTCGATCCAGGCCATGCGCCACAAATAGGAAAAGGTGCAAACGGGGTTATTTATATTGATGATTTCGAAGGAAGTAAATCAGGTATCGATCTTCGCTTTCCTTCTGTTGCCTGGGGCCTTGCTGCAGCACCGCTAGGTGCAACTGCAAAGAATAGCACTTTAGAGTTATTTCCGGAAGCTCGGTTAAACAACAATTTGCGTTATGGAAAAAACAGGGCGAAAATTGCCTGGTACCAGATAGAGCAAATTTTGCAGCAACTGCGTGCGAACAACAACCCGATTACAAATGCGAACTTACTAAGTGATCCAAGGGTTCGTCAGATTTATCAGAAAGAAATTTTCCCGCAACGTACAACCGGTTTTGGTGAAAGCCAGTTGGTAACGTTCGATCTTGCCTATTATCCAAAAGAAAGAGGTCCTTATAATTTTGAAGATAGTGCAGCCGTTTTAAACGCTCAGGGTAATTTTTTAAACCCACGTAAGAGGTGGGGAGGGTTACAGCGAAACATTGACCAGACAGATTTTGAAACCGCCAATATTGAATTTATTGAAGCATGGGTGCAGGATCCGTTTATTAACAATCCATCATCTAACGGCGGTAAATTGTATTTTAACCTGGGTAATATTTCGGAAGATGTTTTAAAAGATGGCAGGCGCTTTTATGAAAATGGTATATCAACACCGAATGCACCGGCACCAATGGACGAAACGGTTTGGGGGCGTGTACCACGAAATTCATTACAGGTAACAAATGCTTTTAGCAATAACCCCGACGATAGAAAATTTCAGGATATTGGGTTGGATGGATTAATTGATACAGCAGAAGTAAGAAGAAGGCAGACTTATCTTACAGGGCTAGCAACAGCTTTTGGAACAAATTCTGCAGCGTATCAAAATGCTCTGGCAGATCCTTCAAGTGATAATTATAAGCATTATAGAAACGCAGGCTTTAGTGCAAACGACGGTATTTTGGCACGGTATAAAAACTACAATTCGCCCGAAGGAAATTCGCCAATTGATAACGGCGGGCAGTTTACTTCAGCGGCAACTTTATACCCCGATGCAGAAGATTTTAATAGAGATAATACGCTGAACGAAACAGAAGAATATTATCAGTATATAGTAGATCTTAAACCACCTTCTGCACCCGAAATGCAGATAGGACAAAACTTTATTGTAGATAAAAAAATTGTGCCGGTAACCCTGCCAAATGGTACAACCCGCAATGAAACATTCTATCAGTTGCGCATACCGGTAAACAGTTACGATAAAAAAATAGGAGGTATTCAGGATTTTAAATCCATCAGGTTTATAAGAATGTTTATGACTGATTTTGATGACACGGCGGTTGTTCGGTTCGCACAATTACAACTGGCAAGAAACATCTGGAGAAGATTTAAGTTTCAAATAGATACAACCGGAATGTTTAATGTGGCAACAAACTCACCTTTTAATGTAGGTGCAGTAAACATAGAAGAGAACGATACAAGGTTGCCTTTGCCTTACCGCACGCCAAGAGAAATACAGCGCCAGCAAACATTGAGCAACAACGGTGTAAATCTTTTACAGAACGAACAGTCTATGACGTTGCAGTTTACTGATCTAAAACGAGGCGATGCAAAAGGTGTCTTTCAAACATTTACAAATAAAGATTTGCGGCAGTTCAAAAAACTCTCCATGTATATTCATGCTGAGCAATCAAGGACGGCTAATCCAGCAATTAAAGACAAAGACCTTACAGCGGTGTTTAGGCTTGGGGCAGATTTTGTTAACAATTACTATGAAATAAGAATTCCTTTAATAAATACCAAACTGGATGCTGCGAAATTAGGGCCTGACACCCAGGCATACAACGATTCATTGTGGAACCCACGGAACTCTCTCGACCTTGATTTAACAGTACTTACAAAGTTGAAGCAGGCAAGAAATCTGAGCAGTACGCCTTTAAATAAAATTTTTCCGCAGTTGCAAAGTAACGGTCAAACTTATTCAGTGATTGGGAATCCGAATTTAGGTGAGATTAAAGGAATGCTTATAGGTGTTGAAAACAGCAAAACATCGCTCGTTGCATCAGGGGAAATGTGGGTGAATGAGTTGAGGCTTTCTTCGTTGGATGAAAAGGGTGGTTACGCAGCTTTGGCTCGAATAGATTTTACACTTGCTGATCTTGGTACATTATCACTTTCGGGTAACATGCATACACAAGGCTTTGGTACGCTTGAGCAAAGAGTGAACGAGCGGTACAGAGATAATTTTTATCAGTTTGATGTGGCGACCAATTTAGAACTTGGTAAACTGCTTCCCAAAAGTGCAGCAATGTCTATCCCCGTATTTGCGAGCTACTCACAATCTGTGAGCAAGCCGGAGTACGATCCATACGATCTCGATATTAAGTTAAAAGATAAATTAAATGCAGTACCGGCAAACCAGAAAGATTCTATCCGTAAAACAGCGGTAGATTTTACCTCTATTAAAACGGTAAACTTTACCAATGTTAGAAAGCTAAAAAAAGGTTCGAAAAAGCCTAAGATCTATGATATATCTAACGTAGACGTAAGTTACTCATATATTAAAACAAGCAGTTATAATCCATTAATTGAGTTTAACGATGTAACACGGCACAGAGGTGCACTAGGTTACAATTTTGCGCCACAACCAAAGTATATTACACCATTTAAGGTCTTGTTTAAGAAAACAAAAACCAAGTGGTTTGATCTTGTTAAAGATTTTAATATCAATTATGTACCATCTCAGCTAAGTTTTAGGGCAGATCTACAAAGGCAATTTGGTGTGATAAAACCAAGGAGCCTTGGTGGCGATAAATACCAAACACCCGAAACATATGATAAGTACTTTATCTTTCAAAGAGATTATGTGTTACAATGGAATTTTACCAAGTCAATAAAACTTGATTACGTAGCGACCAATAATTCCCGTGTAGATGAACCCGCAGGAAGAATAGATACAAAAGCAAAGAAAGATACGCTTCTTACCAATTTGTTTAAAGGTGGCCGTAATACCTTGTTTAACCAGACGGCATCCCTTTCTTACACTTTACCGCTCACCAAAATTCCGTTATTGGATTTTGTAACAGCAAATGTAAAGTACCAGGCAAATTACCGGTGGATCGGTGCCAGCAGATTAGCGGTTAATTTGGGTAATTTCTTAGAAAACGGGCAGCAGAAAGAAGCTACGGTACAAATGGATTTTAACAGGCTTTACCAGAAATCTAAATTTTTAAGACAGCTTGATGCACCGAGTAACAAAGAAGATAAAATTAGATGGCAAAACAGGTACACTAAAATAACAGATAGTGTTACCAACAAATTTGGAAAAAGAGTATTACGCACCCGTAAAATTTTAGATAAAACGGCGTTACCTTATGTAAACACGCCGCTTAAAGTGGTTGGAAAATTACTTACCAGCCTCAAACAGGTAAATGTATCAGCTGGAGAAGTGGGAAGTACGAGATTGCCTGGTTATACAGACAGTACCCAATATGTAGGGCAGAATTTTAAGAGTATGGCACCTGGTCTTGATTTTGTTTTTGGTAAACAGGTAGACAGTAACTGGTTGAACAGAAAAGCGGCAAACGGTCTCATTACAAAAGACTCCACTTTTAATTACCTGTTTCAACAGCATTTTGACCAGACTATTACAGCGAGTGCTACATTAGAACCTGTGAGAGATTTAAATATCACCGTTAATATAAAAAAATCGTTTACCAAAGATTATTCTGAAACCTTCCGGTTTATAGATACATCCGGCGGTACCAACCAAAAGTTTATGCACCTTACGCCTTACTCCACAGGTGGGTTCGATGTAAGTTATATTGCATTTAAAACCCTCTTTGGTAAGTTTGATCCAAACAAGGTGACACAGACATTTAAAACATTTGAAGGCAACCGTGCTGTTTTATCTCGTAGGCTGGGTAAGTTAAACCCATACACCCAGCAGCAGGGTAACGGTGGTTTGCAGGCAGATGGTTATTATTATGGTTATGGTAAATATGCGGTAGATGTTTTGATACCTTCTTTCATTGCAGCGTACACAGGTCAGGATCCTGAAAAAGTATCGCTTATAAAACAAACAGACAGTCGTACAAAATCAAATCCGTTTAAAGGAATTATACCAAAGCCTAACTGGAATATTAATTATAATGGATTAACAAAGATTAAAGGGCTTGATAAAATTTTCAACAGTTTTAACGTATCACATGCATACAATGGAAGTTTAAGTATGAATGGCTTTACATCTGCATTACTTTATCAGGATGTATCGAGATTTGGGTATCCATCTTTCTTTGATACCGTTTCCAAAGCATATATACCATTCTTTCTGGTGCCTAATGTAAGCATACAGGAACAGTTTTCACCTTTGCTTGGTTTTGATATGCAGTTTACAAACCAGTTTCAGGCAAAATTTGAATATGCAAAATCAAGGACACTGAGTTTGAGTTTGTACGATTATCAGCTAAGTGAGCAGCGCAGTACAGAGTTTAGCATTGGTGCAGGCTATCGTAAAAAAGGTTTGCAGTTGCTGGGCGGATTAAAATTGCCTAAGTTTTTAGGAGGTGGAAAAGCCTTGGAAAATGAGATAAACTTTAGAATAGATTATAGGGTAAGGGACAATGTAACTGCCAACAGCAGACTTGACCAGGATAATAATTTTGCTACAGGTGGCAGCAGGGAAATTACGATTACACCTACTGTAGATTATTTCTTAAACAACAGGGTGAACCTTAAGTTTTACTTCGATCAGCGTAAAGTAAAACCTTATATATCATCAAGTGCTCCAACAACCAATACGAGAGCAGGCGTGCAGGTTAGGATTTCACTGGCGCAATAATAGAAACAAGAAAAATACAAAAGATAAAAAAGAGGTTGCAGCGCAACCTCTTTTTTTATAACCAAACAGGAACCTACTTACAAAATTTACAGGTTTCGTTCACTTTTAAAACAACCAAATCATCAAGATATTTTCCTTTGTAATTATTCTCTTAAGCAGGTCTCTACAAACATCCATTGAAATTTTAAAGTCTGATTTAATTCAGGAAATGCTTAGAAGCTTATTAAGAAATAAGTGAATTATCGTTTTGGAGATTATTTCTAAGTGAATGTTTCATATTTAAATGTAATGGGCAAAAGTGACCCGCTTTTGACGAACATCATTTTCTTTTAAATTTAGATCATCGTTTTTAGATATAAAAAAAACTGTCTCAAATGAATGAGACAGCCTTTTCTATTTCAGTGTCAGAGGGAATTATATTCAGACGATTATTCGGGTTTTACAACTTTTTTAAAAATCATAAAATAACCACATAGCTGTTTTTTCTTTTTGTTTATTTGAAGAGGCTTTATCATGTGGTATTCAGTAAATTGAGGAATGTAATCGTAGTTAATGATATTCCCATCTACATCTCCCCACATTTTCTTTTGGTACACGACCTGCCTTTCATTCCAGTCAAACATGCGCACTTCGTACACACGAGAGGTTACGTCTCCAATAAATATAACCCTGTACCAAGTTCCCTGCCTAAGTGGCACTACAACCGGTATTTCGTACTCGCTTTCCATAGGCATACTCGCCTCTTTGGCAATAACGAATCCTTGCTTTTTAAATTCTTTTTTTAGACTGTCTGCCTGTTGCACAATAGCAACATTATCGCATGCAGATTGTTTTAATAAAGGCTGTGCAACAGATGGTAATTGGCAGGTAATACAAATTACTAAAAACAGTATTGTTAAAAAGTTTTTCATGCGCTATAGATAAATAACAAGATTTAGGACAAAACTACTCTTATCAGTTCTAAACTGAAAATTAAGTAAGTTATTGTGCTCCCTGCGTAGATTTCGTCATTTTATTTTGTAGTAAATGTATTACCCAGATTAATCTTTATAAAAAAGCGTTGCGCTGCCCTGTTGCAAGCATGTAATTGTTAGGTCATTAATACATACATGGGGGGGCAATGTTGCGCAATAGAAAATTGTATCTGCAATGTCATTTGCTGACAATGGAATGTAATTTTTATAGGTGGCAGATGCCTTATCCTTGTCACCTTTAAAACGTACTAATGAGAACTCCGTTTCCACAGCACCTGGGTTTATAGACGTAACCTTAATGCTGTGCTTTAAAAGATCTATTCTCATTGCTTTTGAAATAGCATCTACGGCATGCTTGCTCGCACAATAAACATTGCCATTCTCATACACTTCTTTTCCTGCAATGGAGCCAATGTTTACTATATGACCCTTGCTGACTTTTAAAAAAGGCATTAATGCCCTGCTCATGTATAAAAGTCCATTCACATTTGTGTTCATCATGGTTTCCCAATCTGTAATATCCGCTTCATCAAATGGGTCTCTGCCAAGTGCAAGGCCGGCGTTGTTTATGAGAATATCAATTGCTCTTTTTTCTGATGGCAATTCGTTTACAGCATTAAAAGCAGCTTCTTTCTTTTGCACATCAAAGCACAGTGTTGTAATATCAATGTTGTATCTTTTTTGAAGATCCATTTTAAAAGTCTCCAGTAGTTCCTGTCTACGCCCAGTTATAATGAGGTTGTAATTGTTTTCTGCAAATTTTTCTGCACATGCCCTACCAATGCCCGATGTAGCACCTGTAATAAAAACCGTTTTTCTCATAATTTATGGGGGTTCAAATAAAAATAGAATAATAGAGTTGCTTTCAAAAATGCTGTGTGGCTTTTACATTATCTTATCAAGATCACAGTTCCTTTTCTAAATATTTTTTTGTTTTTATAATCTGTTGCATTTGCCTGCCACACAAATGTGCCTGCGTCCTGCATTATGCCTTTGTATTTTCCATCCCAGCCATCACCAATTTTGCTTGTTTTATAAAGCAGTATTCCCCACCTGTTATAAATACTAAATGATTCAAGGGATTTAATACCCAGAGCTATAGGCCTGAAAAGATCATTGTTTCTGTCGCCACTCGGTGTAAATGCTGATGGTACGTACAAATCTGGCGGTAAAAAAAATACTTTTACATTGATGGTATCTGTTGCCGAACAACCGGCAGCATTGCTCACTGTTACTGTGTACTTTATATTATTTTGCGGCAAAGAAATTGGTGTTGCTATGTTAGGATTATCCAGATACGTGGCGGGGCTCCAAGAATAATTGGTGCTGCCAGTCGCTGTTAATTGGAGCGGTTGCCCAAGTACAACAGAGGTATCTGCCGGTCCTGCATCAGGAAAAACCCTAACAACATTCACTGTAAAGTTTTTTAGTACGGGTTTAGGGCAACCAAAAGTATCGCTTATTGCAACTGTGTAAGTAATATTTTGTTTAGGAAATACAGATACCGGATTTGGAATATTAATACTGTTTAAAAAGGCCGGAGGAGACCAGAGATACCTACTGCCACCCGACGCATTTAACTGTGCATTGGTGCCATAACAAATCGGACTTTGCCCATTCACAGTTCCAACAGGATATGGTACTGTTCTTACAACAACCTCATCTTCCTTAAAACATTTATTGGATATAGAAGCAAACACGTTGAAAGTGGTGATCGAATCTGTGGGAAATATTATTGGATTTTTGACTTGAGGATCCAGAATAACATTTGTAGGTGTCCAGTTGAAATATAAGGCATCGGTGTTTAAAGTAAGCCTTGCACTGTCTGTTCTGCAGATAGTTGTATCCCGTGCGGAGAGCAAGGTTACTTCATTTACGACCCTTACCAACACACTAGCAGTATTGCCGCAACCTACAGGATTTTCATAAAATGCGGTATACCTCGTTGTAACATCAGGACTTACGAGGGGGTTGTAACTGTTTACGTTGTTTATCATATAACCCGGCGACCAGGTTACGGTACCGCCGGTTGCACTGCTTCTCAGTTGGATCGTATCTACTGTACAAATGAGTGTATCTCGGGATATCGTAAAATCTGGTTTATCTACTATTCTCACAGGTACAGTCAATGTATCTCTACAACCTCTGCTCGAGCCCACAATAAGTTGTGCTAAATAATTACCTGCTGTTGAATAGGTATATGTTGGGCTTTTAATGCGGCTTGTATCTGCGTTGGTGGTTTGGTCTCCAAAATCCCATTGCCAGTAATTTACAAGAGGAAATGTTGCAGTGGTTATATCATTAAATTGCACGGGTACACCTTTGCATGTTGTTGTTGCCGTATCGGTACCCGGAAAAAAACCTGGGTAAACTTTTACAATAGACGTATCACTTGCTGCACAGGGAGTACCTGCGTTTACGGTTAGTATTAACTGATAATCGCCCGGGGCTGAATAAGTATGGCTTGGAAATTCTGATGTAGAAGTATTTAATGCACCAGTTGATGGGTCACCAAAGTTCCAGTCAAAAGTTAGGTTAAGCGCAGAAGTACTTTCGTTTCTAAAATGAAATGTAAGGCTGTCGCAGTTTACATAGCTCGTTTTTAATTCAGAGCTCGAAAAGTCGCATGGGGCCACTGTTACAATAAAGTCTTTTCGATGATCGCCAATGTAAATGCCGTTTCTGTATTCCTGAACTAAAACACAAACTATATATTTTCCGGCGGCAGGAGCCGTTCCTGAAATGAATCCGGTGGCTGTATTAATAGTTGCAAGAGGGCCAAGAGGCTGAATGCCCGAATAAGGTGTGGAGTAAGGTACAGAACCATAAGGAGGTGGAGCCGGGTTACTAAAGCTAGCATCCGCGGCAGAACCTCCATTGAAGGCAAAAGTAGTAGAATAAACCAAAGAGTCTCCATCTGCATCCGTCGCACTAAAATCTAATAAAAACTTATTGTCTTTGCAAATAACCGAAATACCTGTTTCAAATTGTGGGCTATTATCAAAACCGGAGGGCAAAGTTCGTGTTCCCGGTATTGAACCAACATAGGTTGAACCAACGCCTGGTGCACTTCCAATATTGGTAATATTTGCAACCCTGCAACAAGTTTGATAAGTGATGGTATATCCCTCCATATTGTCGGGCAATTCTACATCAAAAACATAGCTGCCTACGCTGTAATTAAAAACCGGGGGGTTGGTGATGCAACTAGGCGAGGCTACAGTATTTACACCATTGTTCGAATTTAAAGGGATACTTCTAATGCCACCAATTATAGTGTTGTTACCATTGTCGAAAATAGCCAAAGCGACGCTTGTAGGCATTCCAGCGCATGGTGGTGGGCAGTTGTTATCTCTAAATAAGCGAAGGGTAATTCTATAAATTTTTGTACCGGGAGCAGTTCCCGGACCTACATAGGTATAAATAACTTCACCCCCTGTAATATGAGCGGCAAAAGCAGGCGCAAACCCACAAGCAAATAAGAGGATGAATAAAAGTCTTGTCATTTATAAGAGTATGATACTAAGTTAGGCAATAATGCTGTATTGGTATGACTTCAACTTAAATGGAATGTAAAAAATCGGTTAAATATTTGTTTACAAGATCCGGTTGTTCTTTCATACCCATGTGTGCAGTACTGCGCAATATATGTACATACGCAATTTGTGGCAGGTGTGATTGCTGCAGCGTTTGAGAAATAGGCACGGCTTTATCATGCTCACCCATGATGAATAAAATGGGCTTGGCAAAAGAACTCAAAACAGCCGTTGTATCCTTTCTGTTAATCATGGCATTGTACTGTTGTACCAATACTGCAGGCGCAAAAGAATTTCCTATTTCGATAAGGTGGTTAATCGCTTCTTTGCTTTCTTCAACATTAAAAAATAAACTAGGAATGGTTGTTTTTAAAAAAGCGGCTGTGCCATTTTCTTTTATAAATGCAATGGCTTTTTTTCGGGTTGCTATTTTTTCTGCATCATCTGCGCATGCGCTGCTGTGAAACAAACCCAGGCCATTCAATACCGTTGGATATTTTTCTGCGAAAGCCATGCTGATGTAGCCGCCCATACTGTGGCCTATGATAGTGAGCGAAGTAATATTTTCTTTGTCAATAATTGCTTTTAAAACATCGGCGTAATCTAGTAGGCTAACATTTTCTTTTTGCAACATGTCGGATTTACCCACACCTGGCAGATCGGGTACAATTACTAAAAAATTTTCTTTTAAATGATTTACCTGGTCGTTAAAAACGCTGCCTTCTTCTGCAAAACCATGAACGAGCATTACAGGGTTACCTTTACCATTCATGCTGTAGTGCACAGCTGTATTTTGGTATTGAATATTTTTTTGCATGAGGGTAAAAATTAAATAGTCTTTTTTAAACAGCCTTTGTTGCAACATCTTTTTTAAAGAACCTGCTGCCGCTGCGCCAAATTAAAAGCACAATAAGGGGTATAAAAGCATTATTCATTTTCTGTGCCAGAAAGAACCAACTGCACAACAATAAAAATAAAAATACGGCGGTGAGAAGAGAATAAGTCTTTACCCGTCTTGTATTTTTATTTATAAAAAATGCAAAAACAATATGCATGGGCCATGCCCATAAAAGATTGTAATTATTTTTTGTCATTAAATGATCTGTACCTACCCACATAAAAATTAGAAGAACCCCTAACAGCCCTACAGCAAAAAATAAAAAAGCATCTAACCCAAGTAAAACAGCATGAACCTGTTTATTTTTGAATAGACTTAAAAAAATAAATGCCAATAGTATGGTAACAAATAGAACAGTGGGTGTAAATAACTGCCTTTTTGTGTTGGTGTCTCCAAGAAGATAAAGGCTTTTTGAATCGGCAACGATGGCTGTATTTTTAGTTGAGTCCAACGCCATCATTAGATTTTGTGGCAGAAACTGCTGTTGCTGTATGGTCATTACAGCGTCTGTGGGCGCACCAAGTAATATATCAATACCAAGTTTACTCCAAGCCATATCATTGGCATCGAGGTATTGGTGTATGGCATTGCGAAAGGTATAAGTGGTGGGCATTACAGCCGGTAACAGAGGAGTTGGTCTTGGATATTTTACAATAATATCTCTTAGTCTCGTAGTGCAATTATCAAAAAAGAAATCGTACATGTAAAACCTGTTTTCTTCTTTAATATTTTCTATTAATGCCCTATGAATGGTAATTTTTTCAGCAGTGATTAAATTTAAAAGCTGCTCCGTTATGCCTCTGTTTTCGGCAATGTAATCAAATTTAAAATCTTCAAATTCTTCTACGTTTAAATAATATTTTAGCTGCCCTCTTACGAATTTTAAGTAAAAACCTGGATCGTCAAAATTAAATGTGCCAAAATTATATACATGGTCTGTAACGCTGTTACTGTCTATTATTCTTAATGCGCTGTGGCCAAAGGTTGAATACAATTCTTCGCCGGGTGTGCAGGTAAGCAACGATATGCGAATGCGTGACGAGTCTTGCGCAAACGATTTATTTGAAATGCTGTTTATACTTAAAATCAGTAAAGAATATAATAATATTTTTTTCATTTTTTTATTTCAGCCCATAAAATGACATAGTGAAGCTGTTTTATCTAAAATCGTTTTCTGCTAATTTAAAAAGGTACATAAAAAAGATAGGCTTTGCCACCCGCCAACTGCCCATTGCCAACTGCCCCTATCTACTGTAATTAGGTGCTTCTTTTGTAATGGCAATATCGTGCGCATGGCTTTCCCTCATGCCTGCATTTGTAATTTTTACAAACTGTCCTTTTAACTGTAAAGCCTTAATATCAGCTGCCCCGCAATAACCCATTCCTGCTTTTAATCCGCCAGTATATTGGTGCACTACTTCCTGTAAACTTCCTTTAAAAGGTACACGGCCTTCTATCCCCTCGGGTACAAACTTTTTTATATCGTCTTCTACATCTTGAAAGTAACGATCGCTGCTGCCCTGTGCCATGGCTCCAAGTGAACCCATGCCACGGTACTGTTTAAATCTTCTGCCTTCGTAAATAATCGATTCGCCCGGGCTTTCTTCTGTACCTGCAAACACATTACCCATCATAACGCAGGTGGCGCCTGCAGCAAGTGCTTTTACCATATCGCCTGTGTAACGAATACCGCCATCGCTGATAATACCAATGTTTTTGTTTTTTAGGGCCGATGCCGCTTCTAATACGGCTGTAATTTGTGGTACGCCTGTGCCCGCAACTATTCTTGTGGTACAAATAGATCCAGGCCCAATACCAACTTTAACAGCATCTGCACCTGCATCTGCCAAGGCTTTTGCACCAGCTGCCGTTGCAATATTTCCCGCTATCACATCTAAATTTTTATATGATTTTTTAATGGCTTTCAGCATTTCAATCACCCCCTTTGTGTGACCGTGTGCACTGTCTAAGCAAATAACATCAACACCTTCTTTGCACAAAGCGTCTACACGCAAGATAGTATCTGACGTAATGCCCACACCCGCTCCAACCAACAGCCTGCCGTACGAATCTTTGATGGCATTTGGATGACTCTTTAGTTTTAAAATATCTCCAAAAGTTACGAGCCCAATTAATTTGCCTTGTTTGTTTACTACCGGTAATTTTTCTATTTTATTCTTTCTAAAAATCAGCTCTGCTTTTTTTAAATCGGTGCCTTCCGGAGCTGTAATAAGGTTTTCCTTTGTCATAACCTCACTCACTTTTAATTTCTTATTGATGTCAAAACGGAGGTCTCTGTTTGTGAGAATTCCCACCAGTTTATGCTGTGCATCTACGATCGGAATACCCCCGATTTTATTTTCTTTCATAAGGCGCAAAGCCTCACCAATCGTGGCGTCGGGCAATAAGGTGATAGGGTCAAGTATCAAGCCGTTTTCACTTCTTTTTACTTTTCGCACCTGTTCGGCCTGTTGCTCGATACCCATGTTTTTGTGTAAAATTCCGAGGCCGCCTTGTCTTGCTAAAGCAATGGCCAGTTTTGCTTCGGTAACTGTATCCATTGCAGCACTGAGCATGGGCACATTAAGCATTATTTTTCTTGTAAGCATTGTTTGAATACTTACATCTCTCGGTAATATTTGCGAGTAAGCCGGTACAAGAAGTACATCATCAAACGTGAGTCCTTCGCCAAAAAATTTACTTGGATTGGTTGCTGCGGGAGATTTTTTTATTGCCATAGGCAAAGATAAAGAAAATTGTATTTAGAAACCGTTAGGCGTAAAAGGGGCTTCAGACTACAGACCACAGAAGACTATGACCAAAATCAAATCTTTTATTAACATTAATCTCAAGAATTTTGAAGTTCTGCTGTTTTCCGTCGTCTGTGGCCCGTCGTCT
>JBBAQB010000022.1:41394-63368 GCA_040400515.1 Ferruginibacter sp.
CCGTCGTCTGTGGCCCGTCGTCTTTTTAGCTTAATTTAAAAACCTTGCCCGGCAGCATAGAAACAACGCCCTGCATTTCTAGCATAAGCAAAGCATTGGCAACAGCACTGCTGCTTAATCCACTTTTAAAATAAAGCTGGTCTATTTGTATGCTTTCCTGCTGAGATAGAATATCCGTTATTATTTTTTCTTCGGGCGTTAATTCAATAAAAAGTTCCCGTTGTTTCTTTACTTTTTTTGGACTGTCTTTCCAATTCATTATATGTAGCAAATCATCTGCACAGGTAATAAGTAATGATTTGTTGGTTTTAATAAGATAATTACAGCCCTCGCTTCGCAAATCGTTTACCCTGCCGGGGAATGCAAATACATCTTTGTTATAACTATTGGCTAGTTCTGCTGAAATAAGAGAGCCGCCTTTTTTGCTGCTTTCTATTACGAGCAAGGCATCACAAATACCTGCTACAATTTTGTTTCGGCGTGGAAAATTTTGACGATCAGGATTGGTGCCACTCATAAAATCTGTAAGCAAACCTCCTTGCGATAGCATTTCTTTTGCCAGAGGTTTATTTTGTGCCGGGTAAATTTTATCGAGCCCATGGGCTACAACGCCAACCGTTTTTAATTTGTTTTTTAGAGACGCTTTGTGGGCTATACTGTCTATGCCAAACGCAAGCCCGCTTATTACTAAAATCTGTTGTTCTGCAAGTTCTTCAATAAGCTGTTCGCAAATGCTTTTGCCATAGTCAGAATTACTTCTTGTACCTACTATTGAAATAATTTTTGCTGTGTTTAAATCTGCATTGCCTTTGTAATACAAAAGGGTAGGGCTGTCATAACAGTTCAATAATCTTTGGGGGTAATTTTCTGCAGTAATAAAAAAGGTCTGTATTTTATTTTTTTCTATGAAAGCTATTTCATCTTCGCATATTTTAAAATCAGAAAAGTTTTTTATTGAATTTGCGGCAATCGTGCCAATGCCCTCAATATTTTCCAATTGTTTCTTTGGGCATTTAAAAATGCTTTCTGCATCGCCAAATGTTTGTAGCAATGCTTTTGCTCTTACATCTCCAATATTAGGAACAAGGGTAAGTGCTATTTGATAAAGGAGGTCTGTTTGCATAAAAAATGAAATCCTGTAAATAAAAAACAGTAATAATATCTACCCACAATAATAATCACTTTGTCGTTATGTGCGACACGATAGGTATAAAATTATTATTTATGCCTCTGTTGCCTAAACCTTTGAGATTTCAGGTCCATTCATTCTTATGATTTTAGCCATTGCAATTAACGTGCTATAAAGTAAAAAAATTAATTACTTACCACACTCAACTCTGTTCTTCTGTTATTAGCTCTGCCTGCTTCGGTTGTATTGATGTCAATTGGTTTGGTTTCTCCAAAACCTTTGCCTGACAAGCGTTTTTCATCAATTCCCTTAGTTTGTAAATAAAATACCACCGCTTTGGCCCTGTTCACACTCAGCAATAAATTATCTGCAGGTTTGCCCACATTATCTGTGTAGCCACTTATTAAAACAGTAAGCTTAGGGTTTTCATTCATGAGGGCTACAACCTTGTCTAATTCCGCATAGGACGTTTTTTCGAGTTCGAATTTTTTGGAAGTAAAAAATATATTCTTCAGCACAATGGCTGCGCCGGCTTCTATTGGTTGTAATGCTATATTTACTACCCTTGGCGAGTCAGAAATATCTCCCGTCAACTTAAAACTTTCTGAATAAAAAAGATAGCCCTTTCTATTTACAGTGAACGCATAATTTTTTCCGGATGGCAATGTAGTAAGGTAATTTCCATCTTCGTCTGTTTGCAATTTAGACAATACATAGCCTGAGTCCAACGTGGTAAGTTCTACCGAAGAGGGCAAACCTGCTTTTGTATTTTTATCATAGATTTTACCTTTTACCCAAAATGTTTTTTGTGCTCTTATGTCTTCCCTTAGTTCAAAAGTATAAAGGTCCAGTCCGTTTTTAAAATCGCCTTTATCACTTGCATAATAAGCTGTTTCACCATCTGCTGATACTACCAGCGATCCTTCATCATCAATCGTATTTATAGGGTAACCCAAATTGGTCGGTGTCTGCCATTCGCCTTTTTCATTTCTTCTGCTTAAAAACAGGTCGCTCATGCCGTAACCCTTGTGCCCATTGCTATTAAAGTAAAGCGTTTGGTTATCTGCATGTATAAACGGACAGCCATCATCCCCACTTGTATTTATTGTTTCGCCAAGGTTTTCAGGCTTTTGCCAATTGCCGTTATCACTTTTGTGAGATACCCAAATATCAGACCCTCCCAAGCCGCCTGCCCTCGTACTTGAAAAATACAGATCTCGCTTATCTGGCGATAAAGATGGAGCAGTTTCCCATGCATCTGTGTTTATATTTCTACCAATATTTTCTGCTTCGCTCCACTCCCCGTTTTTGTTTTTATAAGAAATATACAGATCACAACTTCCAAAACCTTCAGGATAATTACAGCCTGTAAAAATGAGCCACTCACCATCTTCAGAAACATTTTGTGCACCCTCATTAAAATTGGTATTTAGCCTGCCTTCAATTGGTTTTGCATTCTGCCATACACCATTCACTTTGTTACTTTCGTAAAAATCCTCATCGCCGTTTATGCGCCTGTTAAAAATAATTTTATTGCCATCAACAGTAAGGGAAGGTAAATATTCCAATGCGTTTGTGTTGATACTGTCACCCATGTTTAGCGGATTGAACAGGTAGTTTTTTATGGATGATTTTTCTTTGTATTGCAGAGCAAATTCATAGGTATTTTTTCTGTAGTTTCCTGCCTTAATACTTTGTTGGTTTAATTTTGGTGTACTCAAAAATTGATTCACTTTCACAAGTGCCTTTTCAAAATTACCTGTGCCCGCAAGAGAAATTGAGTAAGGTAACAGATAGGTATTTGAATAAACAGAGTCTTCAGAAAAAGCAGTTTCAAAATCAGCAACAGATGCCTGGTAGTTTTTCATATTTGCGTAAATACCCGCGCGGGAAAGATATACATCTAAATATTTAGGATCAGCTTTCAGCGCATCTGCAAGGTGTGCAACAGATGCTGTATATTTTCCATCAATCGCTTCCTGGTAAGCCGTTTCATAAAATACTATTGCTTTTTTATTTACTTTTCCCGGATCGTACCACTGCGCTGTTATAGAATCAGCCATTAAAATAAATAGAATAAATATGCAAAAGCGAACCATGTTTTTATCTTTCATTAGAACAAATTAATTATGTTGAAGATAATTTTTATAATAATAACATAATGTGAAAATTTAGGTTCCTTCTATAAAGTGCATGCTAATGATTTTGCGCTACTCGAATTGAAAAGTATGTATACTAAAAAAATTACTCGTATGCTGTGATACGGGTTTAAAATAGGGGCGGCACTTGTATAATACGGGTGAGGCTGGTATTTTGACGACTATAACTTTACTATAAAGTGTGAAATATACAGCTCAAGGCACATTTATGTATTTGTGCAATTGAAGACTGAGTTCCCACTTAGGATTTGCTTTAATATATCCTACAATAAAAGGCATTATCTCCTGCGCTTTGCTCCATTCAGGTTGCAAGTAAAGCTTGCAGTTTGGTGATACCATTGCAGCAAACTCTTCGCCCCATTTAAAATCTGTTTTGTTATAAACAATAATTTTTAGCTCATTTGCAAAAGGAACAACTTCGGCTAACGGCGCTTTGAACTTTTTTGGTGAAAGGCATATCCAGTTCCAGTTACCTGACAATGGCGACGAGCCTGATGTTTCAATATTTGTTTCTAAACCAGCGGCCTGCAACTGTTCTGTAAGTATTGCCAGGTCGTGTAACAATGGTTCGCCACCTGTTATCACCACCATTTCTGCCGCAGTGTTTTTTACTTCTGCCACGAGCGCTGTCACCTCTCTTTTTGGATGTGCTGCTGCATCCCAGCTCTCCTTTACATCGCACCAAACGCAACCTACATCACAACCGCCAAGCCTGATAAAATAAGCGGCTCTGCCCTGGAAAAATCCTTCCCCCTGTATGGTATAAAAACTTTCCATTACAGGTAATTCCATCTTTATTTTTTCTAAAATTTCCAATACAAATTATTTTTTTGCACCTGCGGCCGCAAGTGTATTTTTTAAAAGAGCAGCAATGGTCATTAACCCTACACCGCCCGGTACAGGTGTAATAAAACTGGCAATTGGTGCCACATTTTCAAAGTCAACATCGCCTTTAATGGCATAGCCGCTTTTTTTAGATTCGTCTGCAACCCTCGTAATGCCTACATCTATCACCACTGCGCCGGGTTTTACCATATCGGCTGTTAAAAAGCCCGGTATGCCCAATGCAGCAATAATTATGTCGGCATCTTTGCAAATTTTTTCAAGGCTTTTTGTTCTGCTGTGGCAAAGGGTTACCGTACAATTTCCAAAACTTGTATTTTGGCTAAGTAAAATACTCATAGGCCGTCCTACAATATTACTTCTTCCAATTACCACTGCGTTTTTTCCGGTTGTCTCTATTTGGTAATGTTCCAACATCAACATAATACCATAAGGTGTTGCAGGTATAAAAGTAGGCAACCCCTGCACTAATTTTCCTACACTTATTGGATGAAATCCATCAACATCTTTTGCGGGGTTGATGAGGTTAATGATGGCAGCTTCGTCAATGTGTTTTGGTAGCGGCAATTGCACCAATATTCCATCAACATCATCATCTTCATTTAACTTGGTAATAGCATCTGTAACTTCCTGTTCCGTTACACTACTGTCAAATCGGATGAGGGTACTTTTAAAACCAACATCAGCACAATTTTTTATCTTACTTGCAACATACGTTTCGCTTGCGCCATCGCTGCCAATTAAAATAGCTGCCAAGTGAGGCGTGTGGCCGGTATTATTTTTATGTGAAATTGTTTGGGTTATGATACCCTCCTTCACAGCCTTTGCTACTACTTTACCATCTAAAATTTGCATTTTGCAAAAGTATATAACTAAAGGCACTTTTAATTTTTTTAACCTTGTATTGGTTATTGTTCTTTTATTTTATCTTAGAGTTCCAAAACACTACCTGCTTTGAGAAAATTTTTACTAACAGCGTCAGTAACACTTTTGCTGTCATTTTTTTATTTAAATGTCATTTGCCAGGCGTTAAGGCAATCAATCAGTTTGCCTTATGTAAATCTTAGTGCCTATTCTACAAGGCAAATAGATCCATTTTCATTTACGGGTAACCAGGCTGCACTTGCAAAAACAGCTATTGGTGGTATTGGGGTTTATGGTGAACGTAGATTTTTGCTGGCAGAAAACAGTGTGTACGGCCTTGCAGCTGCTTTGCCTACTAAGCTGGGAAACTTTGGTGTGCAGGTAAACTATGCAGGGTTTGCAAATTTTAACGAACAAAAAGCAGGTCTTGCATATGGTAGGTCTCTTGGAAGTAAAGTTGATATAGGCGTTCAGTTTAACTATTACAATTATCAAATTCCCTCCTATCAAAATGGTGCCGCTGTTAATTTTGAAGCAGGCGCAATAGTTCATTTTTCGGAAAAATTAAATGCAGGTGTGCACCTGTACAACCCTGTTGGCGGTAGTCTTAATAAGGCCACAGATGAAAAACTTGCAGCGGTTTATAAATTTGGGTTGGGGTACGATGCCTCAGAAAACTTTTATGTAAGTACAGAAATTGTAAAGGAAGAAGACCAGCCGATAAATGTTACTGGTGGCATTCAATATAGGTTTAGGAAACAGTTTTTTGCCAGAGCAGGTTTTAGAAGTGATAATAACACAGGTTTCGCTGGCGTAGGCTTTAAGTACGAAAAGCTGCGGATAGATGTTGCTGCGAGTTACCACCCACAATTGGGAATATCGCCTGGTTTACTTCTTATTTACAATTTTAAAGGAGAATAAAATGAAGAAAACGGCCCTTTCGTTCTTCTATTGTTTTATGGTTGTGTATTGTTTAGGCCAAGTGCCTGAGCAAACTGAGAAGCCCGTTGTTCAACCAAGTACCATCGTAGAGCAACAATTGGAAAACATTACTGAAAACACCGAGGATAATGAAACAGAAGATGATTCTTATCTGCAGGAGATGATGCAATACCAAAAAAATCCAATAAACATAAACACGGCAAGCGCTTCGTTGCTTGCAAGCATTCGTATGTTGTCTCCTATGCAGGTACAAAATCTCATCAGTTATAGGAATTATCTAGGTAAGCTGTTGTCTATTTACGAACTGCAATCTGTGCCGGGGTGGGATATTGGAACGATACAAAGAATAAAGCCATACATAAGTGTTGCGTCTGAAAATGATTTATTTTCTACTCTTACAAGCAGATTGAAAGGCGGTAGTCACACCATTCTGCTCAGGGTATCGCAGGTGCTTGAAGAATCTAAGGGCTATAAAATAGATCCTGCTACGGGTAAAAATTATTATCCCGGATCGCCACAGCGGTTATTTCTAAGATACAGGTATAATTACAAGAATAACCTGCAATACGGCGTAGTGGGAGAGAAAGATGGGGGTGAACAATTTTTTAAAGGTGCTCAAAAGCAGGGGTTTGATTTTTACTCTGCGCATTTGTTTGCGAGAAATATCGGTATCATAAAATCGCTTGCCATTGGCGATTACACCCTAAACATGGGGCAGGGCTTAACACAGTGGATGAGCCTTGCGTTTAAAAAAGGACCTGATGTATTGTCAACAAAGCGCCAGGCCGATGTTTTAAGACCCTACAACTCAGCTGGCGAAATTAATTTTCATCGTGGCATAGGCATCACCGTTGCAAAAAACAATTGGGAAGCAACTTTTTTTGGGTCATATAAAAGTGTAGATGCTAATTTTTCTGCCGGCGATACCACACAAACGCAGGATGATTTTATTACTTCTTTTCAGATTTCCGGCTTTCATAGAACAAAAAGCGAAGTAGCAGATAAAGGCCTGCAGAAACAGCTTGCATTTGGTGGTAATATTGCCTACGGGTTGCGCAGCTTACATGTAGGAATAAATGCCATACAATACAGCCTTAAATTCCCATTGCAAAAGCAGTTACAGCCCTATAATTTATATGCGCTAAACGGAAAAAACTTTGGTAATTATAGCACAGATTACAGTTACACTCATAAAAATTTTCATTTTTTTGGCGAAGCTGCCATTACCAATAAAAAATATACAGGTTTTATAAATGGTCTTCTTATAAGCACATCATCCAACGTAGATATGAGTTTTGTTTATAGGAATATATCAAAAGGTTACCAGTCTCTTTATACAAATGCGTTTACAGAAAATACGTACCCTACCAATGAAAAAGGATTTTTTTCGGGGATTACCATAAGACCTACAAATGCCTGGCGGGTTGATGGGTATGTAGATATGTATAAGTTTCCCTGGCTACGTTACAGGGTGAATGCGCCCACTACAGGGGCTGATTATGTAGGACAACTTACCTACAAGCCCAACAAACTGTTTGAAATATATACTCGGTTTAAATCAGAAAAAAAAGCCATTAATTACAACCCCGAAGAGTTGGTTCTAAGCCCTGTGATACCAAAGCCGAGGCAAAACTGGCGCACTCAGTTTTCTTACAAAGTGAGCCCTACTTTTACTTTTAGAAGCAGAACAGAGGCTGTTTGGTTTGATAAAAAAGGAGCTTCTGCCGAAAATGGTTTTTTAATATACGCCGACGTTTTGTACAATCCTGCTTTAAAACCATTATCTGCAAGCGTAAGGCTACAATATTTTGAAACCGATAGTTACAATAGCCGCATGTATGCTTACGAGAACGATGTACTTTACAGTTTTTCAATACCTGTGTTTTATAGTAAGGGCTACCGTTGTTACCTAAACTTAAATTACGATGTAACAAAAAAACTCACTTTCTGGGGTAGAATTGCCCAGTCTTTTTACCCAGATGACAGTAAAATAGGCTCTTCGTTAGATGAGATAAATAAACCCCATAAAACTGAAGTAAAACTGCAGGCACTGTACCAGTTTTAACTTTTTTTAACTATAAAGCAGCATTACCTAAAAGCCAAATGTCATTGTAATGTAGACCTAAAATGAAATATTTTTAATTAACAATTTCTTTACCTTTAAAAATATCCTTATTTTTACAATTCAAATAACATTTAACATTAATCTTATGACAAGAATTTTATCACTATTTGTAGTGTTCATGCTAACTGGAGTGTTGGCATTTTCACAAAACCGAACAGTTTCGGGGGTTGTCACAGACGGGAAAGGCAATGCTGTTCCCTTCGCAACTATAAGGGTTGTTGGTGCAAAATCAGGCGATAATGCCGGTGCCGACGGTTCATTTAAAATTAAGACTCTTACAGATAGGGGTCAACTTACAATTTCTTCCAGTGGCTATGAATCAAAAACAATCGAGTTTGTGGCCGGAGCTAGGTTTGACGTGGAATTGAAAAGAACAGATGTCAACTTAGAGAACGTAGTAGTAACCGGTGTTCTGGGTACTGTGCGTCAAGCGAAGCAAATTGGTTATTCAACCGCGAAAGTTAGTAATGTTGCGTTAAACCAAGCCGCTCCTGTAAACTTAGTGAACGGTTTACAAGGTAAAGTATCTGGTCTAAACATATCGTCTGTAAACAATGGAGTAACAGAAGAGGTAAAAATTCAGTTGCGTGGTATTCGTTCTTTAACGGGCGATAACAATCCAATGCTTTTACTAGATGGTGTCATTACCGATATCAGCTATTTAGCTTCTATTAATCCTAAAGATATTGCCGATGTAAATATCATTAAAGGTAGTGGCGGTGCAGGTATCTATGGTTCTGCTGCAAGAAACGGTGTATTTATAGTAACTACTAAAAGAGGTTTAAGAGGAGAGAAAGCTACGATTACTGTAGGGAGAACAACACAGTTTTCTCAAATTTCTTTTTTCCCAAAAATGCAATCAGAGTTTGGAACAGGATATGGTGCAGGTTATGTATCTTATGAGAACTGGAGTTGGGGAGATCGCTACGATGGTAGCATGAGGCCATTAGGTTCGGCATTAAGAGATGGTTCTCAACAAATGGTTAAATATTCACCAACAAATCAAAGAAAAGAATTCTTTAATACAGGTGTAACAAGTCAAACTGATGTTTCAATTGCAGCTAGAGATTTTCTTTTAAGTGTACAAAGTGTTAATGTTAAAGGAATCGTCCCTGACGATGAAAGCAAAAGGGTAAGTGCTCGTTTAAATACAGACAAAACTTTTGGTAAATTCAAGGTAGCGGTTGGTATGAATTACGTGCAGCAAAACACGAATTTATTTGATGATAATGCTATGTCTGATTTCCAGAGAAACGTTGTGGGAGCAGGATTGAACGACGGTTTGATGAACTTGGTATTTAATACAGCTGCACATATTCCACTTAAAAGCTATTCTAATTTAAGTGATAAATATTCTCAGTACGACAATTATTACAACCATTATGGTTTAAATCCATATTTTGCTATAAATAACTGGCGTCAAAACAGAAAAACAGATAATATAATAGCTAATTCAGATTTTATCTATAGTGCTGCTAGTAATTTGAAAATGACTTTACGTGTGGCTGCTAATATTAGAAATGTTAATACAAACAATACTTCAAAAGGGCAGACCGTAACAAGTGCTGCACCAAACACCAACCAAACAGTTCCTAGTAGTTATAGTGAAGGTTTTGATAGACAAAGTAATTTGTTTACTGAATTTAATACAAGCTACGATAAGAAAATTGGCGATGTAAAGGTTGGAGTGGTAGTTGGTACTTCATACAGAGAAAGACAAAGACAAATATTAAATGCAACCACAGTTAACTTAGTTGCGCCTGGTTTATTCAACTTGGGTAACGGTGCTGGAAATCCTTCAGGTAACAGTTTCTTTTCAAAAGACAGATTAGCTGCTGTATTTAGCCAGGTTAACTTAAGCTACAAAGGCTGGTTAAACGTAGAGGGAACGGTAAGAAACGAATGGGCATCCGTTTATGCACCTGAAAATAGAAGCATTTTCTATCCAGGAGTTTCCCTATCGTTCATTGCATCTGACGCTATTCCCGCTTTACAAGCTAACAAAACTTTCATTTCATTTCTTAAATTCAAAGCATCTACAAACAGATCTGCAAACTCTGATTTAGCTCCATACAGATTAAGTAACGTTTTCTCAGGTACTACAGCAGGTTTCCCTTACAATGTACCTGGTTTTACAACCGGTAATACAAGTTTTGATCCATTGCTACGTCCTGAGTTAATTAAAAGCAGAGATGCAGGTATTGAAATTGGTTTGTTCAAAAACAGAGTGAATATTGAGGTAAATGCCTATACGCAAGACAACACAGACCAGGTAATCAGTGTGGGTGTTTCTCCTACTACAGGTTTTACTCAAAGTAATCGGAATGCTGCCGCCTTTGACAATAAAGGAATAGAATTTGACTTAAAGCTTACACCTTTGGTTAAATTAGGTCAGTTTAATTTTGATTTAAACCTTAATGCAAGTAGAAATACTAGTGTTGTTAATAAAATATTAGATGGTTTTGATAGATTGAACGTCGGTGGCTTTGCAACTGCAAGTAACTTTGCATTTGTTGGTCAACCAGCATTCGTTTTATTAGCTAATGACTATGAGCGTTCTCCTGATGGGAAAGTAATAGTAAGTGCCACAACAGGTTTACCTACAGTTAATCCTACATTAAAACAGTTTGGACGTACGCTACCTCTATGGACTGCAGGTGCTAACCCAACATTGTCTTACAAAAACATCAGATTCGCTGTTGTTACTGAGTTTAAAACAGGGCACATTGCCTACAGCCGTATAGGAAACGAAATGGCTTGGACAGGTGTATCCGCTGCAACTGCACAAAACGGACGTGAGCGTTTTGTTTTCCCTAACTCAGTATACAAGGATGGTACAAAATTTGTCCCTAACACTAATGTTCAGGTTAATGATGTAGAATCATATTTTACAGGTGTTTATAGAGATGCATCATCAAACTTCATACACAGTGCTGCCTCTTTCAGAATAAGAGAAGTTTCACTTGGATACCGTGTACCTGATCAAGTTATGGCAGGTCAAAAGGTATTTAAAGAAGTAACTTTTACAATTAACGCAAGAAATTTGTTTTTATTTGTTCCGAGTTCAAACCAGTACACAGATCCTGACTTTAACTTTACAACAGGAAATGCAAATGGTGTATCCACTTCGCAAATTAACCCTCCAACAAGAACAATGGGTTTCAATATTTCAGCTACTTTCTAATTAAAAACAATACACCTACAACATGAAAAAATATATAATAATTCTTGTAACAATAGCTTCCTTATTTGGTTGCAAAAAAGGTTACTTAGATATAAACGAAAATCCAAATCAACCTGGCGATGGTACAATCACAGCTGATTTAATACTTCCAAGAGCGCTTCATGCTACAGCAGCAAGACATGGGGCAGGTTATAATACTCTTGCAAACTGGTGTGGTCAATGGAGTAGAGGTGGAGATTTTGGACCAAACGTTCAAACAGAATCCTACCAAGTAGTATCTACTTTTAGTGATGGCACATGGAGTTCATTGTATGATAACGCATATGATTATGAATTAATGGATAAAAAGGCGAAAGCTTTAAATCAAAATTTTTATTCAGGTATAGCTAAAGTAATGAAAGTTGTGTGCTTTTATGAATTGGTTGATTTGTTTAATAACGTTCCTTACAAGCAAGCATTTAGTTTGAGTACCAATGTTTCACCTAAATATGATAAAGGTGTGGATATATACAAAGATCTATTTGTAAAGCTAGATGAATCTTTAGTATTAATCCAAAGTGGTGGTGCTGATGTTAACATATCTACCGCTGATATTATGTTTCAAGGTAATAAAACAAAATGGCGTAAATTTATTAACACCCTTAGGTTAAAGCTCGTTTTACGTTTGGCTAACACGACTGGTATCATTACACCGGCTACTGAGCTTGCAAAAATAACAGCTGATGGTTGTTTAGGTGTAGGAGAAACAGCTGCAGTTAACCCTGGCTACAAAACTGCTTTTAGTGGAAGCAATGTTTCTCAGCAAAATCCTTTTTGGGATGGATATAAAAAACTAGTTAACGGTAATGAAGCAACAAGATCAACTCGTGCAAATGCATTCACAATTGACATCCAGAACGCAACTCCTGTTGATATACGTAGGGCTTACTACTTTGAACCGACAGTTGTTGGTGGAAATTATATAGGAAGCGTTTACGGTCAACCAGTCATTCCTTTAAATTCTGATAACCAGTCAGGTGTTGCCGGTCCAGGTTTAGCAAAGTCGGCAAGCCAAGATCAGTGGATGTTAACAGCTACTGAGAGTTTGTTTCTTCAGGCAGAGGCAAAGCAAAGATATCCCGGTACAGCCACTATTGCGGGTACTGATGCAACTTTATTTGCTGATGCGGTTAATGAGTCATTCAGATGGTTAGCTGTTCCTAATGCGGCTACTGAGGCTGCAAGTTATCTTGCATCCAATAAGTCTACTGTTATTGCAGGTAATACCATTCAGTTAACCAATTATTCCGGGTCTACAAATAAGTTACAAACACTTCTTTATCAAAAGTATTTTAGCTTAGTTGGTACAGCAAATTTTGAGATGTATGCAGATCTACGTCGTACGGGTTTCCCTGCTGTTCCTCGTTCAGCTGCTAATAATGTAGGTACAGCTTATATACCAAAGCGTTATCCTTATCCTCAAATAGAGTTTAACACGAACGCTGGTAATGTTGCAGCTGAAGGAGCGATTAATATTCAAACCAGTAAGATTTTTTGGATGCCATAATTTTAAATTTTTAAAATAATAAAATGAAAAAGATATTAAAATTTGCACTTGTTGCAATAGTTGGATTAAGCCTTTCATCTTGTTTAAAGGATGAAGAATTCGACAAAGATGCTGTAGGGTTAGATTTAAGCGATGCTCCTAAGGTAATAGAACTAGCTTTTGCGTCAAGCCAGGCAAGTAGGCAAACCATTGGGTTAGATTTTGTTGACGCTACTGTAGATGTTGCTATTGTTACAGTTAGATTAGCGGCAAAGGATCCGGCTATAGAGGATATTACTGTAACCCTTGATACTACAGGAACGTTTGCAAGAACAGTTGCAGAAGGCGATTCTAGTTTTAATAGACTGCCAAGGTTATACACACAACCTTCAACTGGCTTTAACGTTACAATCCCTAAAGGGCAGAGAGAGGCTAAGCTTGTTGTTAAGACAAATTCATCAAAGTTTGATCCTTCATCAACGTACGGCATATTCTTCAAGTTGAAGTCTGTAAACAATCCGGGGTATGTACTAAGTGGTAACTTTAATCAGTTTTATACAGTTCTTGGTGCAAAAAATCAGTACGATGGTATTTACAGATGCGAGTTTACAAACTATCACCCATCGCTTAATCCAGGTTATATTGGTGGAACTTACAATGTGAAGATGTTCACCTCAGGCCCGAATTCAGTAAAAATTTATATGGATTTATTTGGTTCTTTTGCTAATCCTGCATATTTAAACGGTGCTTTGACTGCTTTCGGTGGCCAGGAACCAGAGTACACAATTAATTCAACCACCAACGTTGTTACAGTGCAAAATGTAGCAGCAGGGGCTGTTACTTTCTACACAATGAATCCTGGTTTTAGTTCACGTTATGTTCCTGCTGAGAAAACAATTTATGCTAAATTTGGTTACAATTATGTAGGTGGTACATTTTCTTCTGCATCTTCAAGGGAGTGGACACAAAAATTGGTTTATATTGGTCCGAGATAAATATTAGGAAATAATTTTTTTAAACTGCCTCTTTATGAGGCAGTTTTATTTTATATTTAAACCAGTTATTATGGCAAACCAATCAGATATTATACCCAACCAAATAAACATCGAAATCTCCGAAGAAACATCGGAAGGCACTTACATCAACCTAGCCATTATTACTCACAGCCACGCAGAGTTTGTTTTTGACTTTGTAAGTGTGATGCCTGGCGCACCCAAGAGCAAGGTAAAAAGTAGGATTATCATGACTCCTTTTCATGCCAAACGCTTTATGAAAGCTATTGTAGAGAATGTTCAAAAATTTGAGGCCGTAAATGGTACCGTGCAGGATTTAGAAGCTATTGAAATACCATTTAATTTTGGTGGGCCTGCGGGGCAGGCTTAAACCTTATGTTGATATTTACTGAAGAACAGCTCTTGGAGCTGTTCTTTTAATTAAATGAACAGGCTTTAATTTACAACAAACCCTCATCTGAAAAACTATAATGACCCTCGTCGCTTACAATAATGTGGTCGAGAATTTTTATATCAAAATAAGAGGCAGCCTGTTTTATTTTTTGAGTCAATTCCTGATCGGCTCTGCTTGGGTTTAGATTACCTGAGGGATGGTTGTGGCTTAAAACAAGGCTTGTGGCACCTTCGTCGAGCGCCTGTTTAAGAATTACCCTAGGATCTGCGACAGTGCCTGTAATGCCACCTTTGCTCATTATTTTAAAACTTTTTATTTTGTTGGCCTGGTTTAAAAACAGCACCGCAAAAACTTCATTTGATTTGTCTTTTAAAATGGTACGTAGGTAATTTGCAATTTCTCTGCTGCTGCTCACTTTGGTTCGTTGCAACAGCTCACCACCACTTCTTCTTCGGCCAAGCTCCAACGCAGCTGCAATGGCGATTGCTTTGGCAATACCTATTCCTTTTATTTTTTGTAGATCTGCTAACGATAGCTTACCAAGTTCATCTAGATTATCTTGCCCAAGTTTTAAAATTTCTTTTGCAAGATCCAATGCCGATTTTTCTCTGCTGCCGTTGTTGATAATAATGGCAAGTAATTCTGAGTTGCTCAAAACCTCGGCACCATGTTTGGTCATTTTTTCACGTGGTCTATCATCCTCTGACCAGTATTTTATAGAAGTTTTACCGATTTCTGAATTTTCCATTAATTGTGAAGGTTATTGATGCAAACTAAATGTATTTTCGCATAAAATTCATCATTATTTAATCTAGCTCATGCAACCCAACGTAAAAATATTTTCAGGTACAGGCTCGCAATATCTTGCAGAAAAAATTGCCAAAAAGTTTGGTGAACCTTTGGGAAAAGTAAATGTGCAAAGGTTTAGTGATGGTGAAATAGGCGTTGAGTTTCAGGAAAGCATAAGGGGTAGATCGGTGTTTTTAATACAGAGCACGTATTCCCCATCAGACAACCTAATGGAATTGTTGTTGATGATAGATGCTGCTAAAAGAGCATCTGCATATAAGGTAATAGCGGTAATGCCGTATTACGGTTTTGCAAGGCAGGACAGAAAGGACCGACCACGTGTTGCAATAGGATCAAAGCTTGTAGCAAATATGCTTACGGCGGCCGGTGCTGATAGAGTAGTTACAATGGACCTGCACGCTCCGCAAATACAGGGTTATTTTGATATACCCGTAGATCACCTTGATTCGTCGGCTATTTTTATTCCATACATAGAAAGCCTAAACTTAAAAAATCTAACATTTGCAGCACCCGATGTAGGTAGTGCAAACAGAATTCGGGAGATATCTACTTATTTTGAATGTGAAATGGTGATATGCGATAAGCACCGCAAGCGTGCGAACGAAATAGCGAGCATGGTGGTGATAGGAGATGTGACAGACAGGGATATAGTATTGATTGATGATATTTGTGATACCGGTGGAACACTTGCCAAAAGTGCCGGCTTAATGAAAGAAAAAGGTGCCCGTAGTGTGAGGGCTTTGTGTACACACCCTGTGTTAAGTGGCAACGCTTACGAAAATATTCAAAACAGTGCATTAGAAGAACTGGTAGTGTGCGATACCATACCGGTACGTGGTGTTTGCGACAAAATAAAAATATTGTCTGTTGACGAACTCTTTGCTGTAGCTTTAAGAAATGCTTATGAGAACAAGAGCATTAATAGTCTTTTTATAAGAGGCAGATTGAGGGGGCAGTAAAATTTTAATATTTGAAAAGTAATACCTCTATACAATACATCGGCGAAAAATGGAAAAACGTCGCTTTCAATTTTGAGTACGCCAACGACTACCGTCTTGAGGTATCAAACTTTGGAAGGTTACGGTCTTTCAATAAAATTTCTAACGGTAATATTTTAAAGGGGGGAACTACAGAAGGGTATAACATAATAAGGCTTAAGTTTTTTACAGTGCCTGATGCTGCTGTTGAAAAAGAAATGGCAAAGTTGCGAAAGATGATAGCAACTATGAAAACCAATATAGAGGAACTGGAGCAAAAAGAGGAGTCAAAGAATGTAATACACTCATTAGAAGCAGCGTTAAAAAAAGCGAAGGCAAATTACAAAACGCAACTTGCCCAACATACAAAGGATAGAACAATTCATTACCACTCCCTTACGCACAGGCTTGTGGCCCGTTATTTTTTACCGGCACCGGGTACTAAAAAAACGATTGTAGCACATCTTGATTTTGACAAGCAGAACAATACCGCAGCGAATTTAAAATGGATGACCCCGAATGAAAATTACGAGCACCAACTTAAAAGCCCCTTTGTTATCGAAGAAAAAAGGAGAAGGGTAGAGGAAGGTGCCCTAACATCGAAAACGATAAAGCTGACTGTTACAAAAGTAATGCTGCTAAAAAAATTATTAAAAGAAGGCCGAAAAACAGTAAAACAACTTTCTAAACAGTTTAGGGTAAGTGATATGCAGATTATTCGTATACGCCGTGGCGAAAACTGGAAAAATATACCGGCGGCAGGATAGCCTCATAGAAAGATAAAGGGCAAATATGTATGTTTTTGCAGGTAAAATCCCTACTTTTGCAGCTCACAAAAAATTAAATAATGAAAACAATTACAATCGAAGGACAACTGAGGACCGAAAGCGGAAAAAAAGCCACCCGCCAACTTCGCTCTCAGCAACTTGTGCCAGCTGTAATTTACGGTGGTAAATCAGAAGTAAATTTCTCTGCACCTGCATCAGCTTTCAAAAACATCGTTTACACTTCAGAATTTATGTTTGCTAACATTACAGTAGACGGAAATTCTTACAACTGTATTTTAAAAGACCTACAGTTTGACAAGGTTACTGATGTATTAATCCACCTTGATTTTCTTGAGCTGGTAGAAGATAAAAAAGTTATTGCAACACTTCCTCTAAAATACACTGGTACACCAATGGGTGTGAAAGCAGGTGGTAAATTGGTATTAAAAATAAAATCTGTAAAGGTAAAAACACTTCCAAAATACCTTAGAGAAAACATTGAGGTTGACATTAGCGCATTGGAGTTAAACGAAAACATACGCATAGAGAATATTAAGGCAGAGAATATGGAAATTATGAACTCTCCAAGAATTCCTATTGCATCTGTAACAATGACCCGTCAGCTTAAGCAGGAAGAAACAGCTGCAGCAAAAGCTCCGGCAGGTAAAGGAGCACCTGCAGCAGCAAAAAAATAATATAAAGAATAAAAACATTAGAAATGCCTTCGTAAATGGAGGCATTTTTAATATAAGCACTGTTTAAACTTAGTTACATTTGCAGCATTAATGCCATAAAGGCATTAATATTTTACGGAATACAGTTTGTATCCTAGAAGCATCGCCCGCTAAAGCAGGCACCATCAATTAAAAAAATAACTTACAATGGGATTTGATAAGAATACACTTATAGGATTTGGCCTTATTGGCGCATTGCTTATAGGTATGCTTGTAATAAATAATAATAACAAAGCAACATACGAGTTAGAGCAAAAAAAAATAAATGATTCTATTGCGCTATTAAAGCCCAAAATAGATTCTAATACGGTAAAGCTGGATATTAAAAAGGCAGATTCTTTAAAAGAGTTAAAGCAAGCTCAGGGTTTTGTTCAGGATACCTTAAAGCCTCAAATGGTTGCTTTTGAAAACGATGTAATGAAAGTTACTTTTAATACAAAAGGAGCGCAACCGGCTAGTGTACAATTAAAAAAATATAAAAAGTTTGACAGCTCGCAGGTGTTGTTACAAAGTGGAAATTTCAATAAAATTTCGTATGATATCAATTCGGGGAATGGCGTGGCCAGAACGGAAAGCATCAATTTTAATGCATTGCCCGTTGTTGTAAATGCAGATAAGAGCCAGACGATTTTTTTTAAAACAGGCGACTCTACAGGTGGTAAAGAAATTATTCACCAATACACGATTCGCCCTGGTGAGTATATGATGGATTTTAATATTATTGCTAAAGGAGATAACTTGTTTACAGGTAATGTAATTAATCTACTTTGGCAAACGGAAGCTTCTCAAATTGAAAAAGATCATAAATATGAGCTTACACAATCGCAGGTAGCCTATTTAGAACAGGATAACTTTGATTTTGAAAATGCGGCAAACGAAGACTCTAAAGCGTTTTCAAAGCCATTGAGTTTTATAGGTGCCAAGCAGCAGTTTTTCATTGCAGCTCTTGTTGCAAAAGATAAATTTGAATCGGGCACCGTAGCATGGAAAGTTCCTGCAGACAGTAATGCGTTTGTGTTTAGAACAACAGCAAATCTTAGACTGCCTGTAAAGACTTCTGCTGGTTCATCAAACACAGCTTTACAGTTTTATTATGGGCCAAGTGATTACAATATTCTAAAAAAATACAATAATAAAATGGAAAATATGGTTCCTTACGGATCGGGTATTTTCTCTTTTGTAAAATACATTAACAGGTATTTTTTATTGCCGGTTTTTGATTTTTTACAGAAGAATATTGCTAGTATGGGCATAGTTATTTTGCTTGTTACGTTGCTTATCAGGCTTATAACGTCTCCAATTTTATACAAAAGTTATTTGAGTGGCGCTAAAATGAAAGTTTTAAAGCCGGAGGTTGATGCGTTAAAAGCAAAGTTTACAGATAAATCGGGTCAGATGGACCAGCAGGCATTTAGTATGGAGCAGATGAAGCTTTGGAAAACTGCAGGTGTTAGCCCCTTAGGTGGTTGTTTGCCTGCCCTGTTGCAGATACCTATTTTTATGTCGCTTTATTATTTCTTTCAAAGCAATATTGATTTAAGGGGAAAAAGTTTCTTGTGGTCACACGATCTGGCATCATATGATTCCATTTTAAAAATCCCGTTTGATATTCCATTTTATGGCGATCATGTAAGTTTATTTACTTTGACTGCAGTGGTTACAAGTATGCTTATTTCTATTTATAGTATGAGTAACATGCAGGATAACAGTAATCCAGTAATGAAATATATGCCTTACATATTTCCTGTTTTGTTATTGGGTGTTTTTAATAATCTTCCTGCTGCTCTTACATGGTATTATACCATATCAAATACTATTACTTTGGTGTTGCAAATTATTATACAGAAGTATGTTATAAACCACGAAAAAATTCTTGTACAGATAAATGAGAACAGAAAGAAACCTGTAAAGAAATCGAAAATTGCAGAGAAGGTGGAAGCCATGCAGGAGAGCCAAAGAAAGCTGCAGGAACTAAAAAACAAGACGAGTAAAAATTAGATTTAGTTAAAAATATGTTACTAAAAGCTGCGCTCGTAATGGCGCAGCTTTTTCAATTTTACTAAAGCCATTATTCGGCATACATTTTACTACCTTAGCAAAAACAGTTACAATGAAAAGGTTAAAGGTTATTTTATTTACAGGTTTAAGTTTATTTGTTACTGCCGTATCTGCGCAAAAAATAGTGAATGATGCAGTTGTTACCTACAACATTTCTATAGCGAGTGTAAATGGAGAAAAGCAACTTTCCAATTCGTTAAATGGTGCAACGCTTACAATCTTTCTAGCAAAAGATAAAAGCCGATCGGAGATGGTAAGTAACCCAGGCACAGAAACAACTGTGTTTGATAACAAAGCAGGCAAAGGTTTTATTTTAAAAGAATACAGCGGGCAAAAATTGATGATCACCACAACTGTTGATAACTGGTCTCAAAAAAACCAAATAAACAGCAGCCTCAATTTTGAAACAGAGAGTGGAAATTTTAATATAGCCGGTTACAATTGTAAAAAGGCAAATGCCACTAGTTCAGATGGTAAGAAATACACGGTATACTACGATCCAGCAATAATAGTTGCCAATAAAACGTATAATAACGCTTTTTCACAGCTGAAAGGATTGCCTATACAGTACCAGCTATCATCGGGTAACCTGGTATTTAAATATATACTTAATAAACTAAGTTTAGATGTAGTTAGCGCTGCGAAATTTGATGAACCCAAAGCAGGATTTAGGGTAATGACGTATGAGGAAAACCAACAATTGAAAAAGGGAGAATGATATTAATGCACTCTAATGATAAGTTTTGTGCCTGTGTAACCCTGGCGAACATCTGCCACTAAAACTTTTTGTCTGTAAGGGAGAATATAAACGCTGTTGCCTTTCTGGTAGGTTATTAAAAAATTAAAGTTAGTAGTTGGGGTGGTAACTGAAGTACTCACAAGAGAACCTGTGTACTTCATACCATTTTTTAGATTGAAATTTAACGATTTTGTAAAGTCTGCAGGAGACTTAATATTTAAAACTACTTTATTTTTTTTCTTACCCACACCTCTATCCGCAAATGACACCGACATCTGTATTGTAAACAGTGTTACTAAGGATAATATGCGGAGCGTCTTTTTCATTTATATTAACAAATATACCATAATTAGCGAAATATTTTAAAAATTATTATGTGGTATGTGTTTTTAATGTTGATAACCGTTTTTGCGAAACGGAATAGTTCTCAATAAATCATTAAATTACATTCTATAAGCTTGACATATGAGAAACGACAGATACAGGCAAGAAAGAGAAGAGTTAAAAGAATTATTAGCGCAATATGATAATTTAAGGGCGGGTAGGGCAAATTCTTTTATAGAACAAGAGGGTTTTGAACGATTAATTGAATATTTTGATGAAAAAGATAAATTTCAAGATGCGCTCACAGTATGTGAGTATGCAATTAACCAATATCCCGGTACGTCAGCCCTTATTCTCCTTAAAGCCAACCTATTAATTGTTACAAAAAAGTATCCGGCTGCATTAGACTTATTGGATGAAGCCGAAAAATTAGACACGACAGATTGTAATTTGTATATTTTAAAAACGGATACTTACTTAGCATTAGATATGCAGGAAAAAGCTGCAGAAGTCCTGGAAAATGCAATTGTCAATTTTGAAGGAGAGGACAAGATAGATTTGCTTTTTGAGTTGTGCGATGTTTACGATGACTATGAAAATTTTGAAAAAGTTTTTGATTGCCTTGTCTTAATTCTTAAACAGGACCCCGCGAATGAAGAAGCTTTATACAAGATATGTTTTTGGACAGATTTTACCGGCAGAAATGAAGAAAGCATCACCCTTCACAAAGAAATTATAGAAGAACAGCCCTTTAGCGAACTTGCTTGGTTTAATTTGGGTGCAGCTTATCAAGGTATAAAACTTCATGAGAAAGCATTAGACGCCTATGGATATGTTGTAGCCATAAACGATAAATTTGAAAATGCATACCGCAATATGGGTGATGCTCACCTGCGACTTCGCCAATACAAAAATGCCATAGAAAGTCTGGAAAAAGTATTGGAGCTCACCATGCCTGAACCTGTGCTTTATGAAGCGATAGGGCATTGTTATGATAGACTTGAAAATTTTGCACAAGCTCGTTTTTATTATAAGAAAGCAAGCCATTTAGATCCTGAAGATAGCAGAATGCACTACCGAATTGCATGTACTTATATGAATGAAGCCGCTTGGACAAGTGCCATAAAATGTCTTAATACGTCCCTTCGTACACAGCGCATGCAGCCAGATTATAACCTCGCTTTGGGCCAGTGTTACATGCAAATGAATAATATTGATGAAGCACTTGCTTGTTTTGGTAATGTAGTACGTATGCGCCCAAAAAATATAAGTGGCTGGACGGAGCTTTTAAAATGCCTGCTGCATGCAGATTTTTTTATAGAAGGTATAGAATATGCGCAGTTTGCGTATGAACAAACTGATGGAAAGACCATTTTCTTATTTTATA
>JBBAQB010000023.1:0-1914 GCA_040400515.1 Ferruginibacter sp.
GGCGATTTTAATTTCTTCAGCTTTAGCCCTGGTGCTTTATTCATCTATATCATATTATGGCTTGTATTGCCCGTAGCTAAAACCACTGCGGAAAAGTTGGAAATGAAAGGTGAAAAAGTGGATATGAACAGCATTAAAGAATCTGTAGTGGAAGAGATGAAAGGTGTACAGGAAAGAGTACAAAAATTTGGAAAAGAAGCGGTAGATGTTGCGAATGAAAGAACTAAAGCATTTGGAACTGCAACAGCTATGGCAAGAAAGGGGCGTAAAACCCCCGGTGACATTATCGTACTGCTTGTAAAAGGTTTTGTATACTTCATCCTCGGGATTATAGGAATATCATTAATAATAGCGCTTTTCACTTTTGGGATAGCAGCGATGGGCGTTTTCCCAATGAAAGATTTTTTACTGACTGAAGGATGGCAAAATGTGTTTGCATGGGGTACGTTGTTGTTCTTTATTATAGCGCCAATGATTGCAATCATTACGTGGATAATAAGAAAGCTTGCTAAGATGAAAACAGGAAGCAAAATGCTCAGGTTAGGTTTTATCGCACTATGGGTTATAGGATGGGCAAGTATCATTTTATTGGTTGCATCGCTTTCAAAAGATTTTAGGCACTCATCAAATATAAACGAGCAGGAAATTTACTTACCTAACCCTGGAGTAAAATCGCTTGAAGTAACAACACTAGCACCAGGCACTAGGTTTACAAGAAACAGCTGGTTTAGCATGGAGCCATTTGAAGGCACAGACGAAGACAGCGCAGTTATTAGAAACACAACAATACACATTGTAAAAGCTACTAATGACAGCTTCAGAGTTACAATGATAAAAACTGCTTGCGGTAATACAAGAAGAAATGCAGATACCCTTGCTTCACTTATAAATTTTAATGCAGAGCAAAAAGATTCTTTACTTGTAATAGACCAAGGGATAAGCATTAATAAAGTAAACAAGTTTAGGAACCAGCAGGTGATTATTACGGTATATGTTCCTGTAGGTAAACAAATAAAAATAAATGATCGGGTAAACGCCTCCTCAGGAGTAAATATTGCCGGTCCGTTTAACAACAATTGGGAGAGAGATTTTGAAAGCATAAAGTTTGAAAACCTCGAAGAAGGATGGGATGAGGGTGAGTGGTACACCATGACAAAGGCTGGATTATTTACAAAAGATGGTAAGCCGGCAGACAGTTACAGGAGGAACAATGTAGAAATAAACAGTAACGGCATTGATGTTAGAGACGAAAACGGAAGGGTACGCATAAACAGGAATGGTATTACAATAGAGGATGATAATGACAGCGAGGGTAATTACCGTTACGATAATAACAAGCCGATGGACAAATTTGATTCGATAAAAATGAATATTAAAAAAGAAGAAAAGCGTTACAAAGACTCTTTGCAAAAAGAAAAAGAAAGAATAGAAAAGCAATTAGAGAAATACGATAACAAGGAAGAAGGTACTACGTTTTTATTTAAATCGCTTCCTTTTAGAAATGCCATGGTTTTACTCAATTACTGAGCAAGTTAAGTTGAGGTTGAATAAAGTCCTGCCGTTTATGGTGGGGCTTTTTTTTTATTTACATTTGCGCACATAAAATTAAAATATGAAAAACACTCCTTTTACTGACAAGCATATTGCACTTGGTGCTAAAATGGCTGATTTTGCCGGTTTTAACATGCCCATTTCTTACTCCGGTATTAACGATGAACATGCAACGGTGCGCAATGCTGCAGGTGTTTTTGATGTGAGCCACATGGGAGAATTTATGGTGAAGGGGCCAAATGCGCTGGAACTGATACAACGTATAACAACAAACGATGCAAGTAAACTTACCGCAGGCAAAGCACAGTATAGTTGTATGCCAAATGAAGAAGGCGGAATTGTAGATGACCTGTTGGTGTATTG
>JBBAQB010000023.1:2014-56073 GCA_040400515.1 Ferruginibacter sp.
ATTTTTGAAGCAGGTAAAGTTGCAGGCATAAAACCTATTGGCTTGGGTGCAAGAGATACATTAAGGTTAGAGAAAGGATTTTGCTTGTACGGAATGGATATAAACGACACAACATCTCCCATTGAAGCTGGCCTTGGCTGGATAACAAAGTTTACAAAAGACTTTACAGCAAAAGCAATTTTTGAAAAACAAAAAGTGCAGGGCGTATCTCAAAAACTGGTGGGTTTCGAAATGATTGAAAAAGGAATTGCCCGCCACGATTACGAAATAAAAGATTTTGAGGGTGTAACAATAGGTAAAGTAACATCGGGAACCCAAGCGCCTTCACTCGGCAAGGCGATTGGTATGGGATATGTTGATACAAAATTCTCCACCATTGATTCTGAAATATTTATAAAAGTGAGAAGTACTTTATTGAGGGCAGTCGTGGTAAAAGTACCTTTTGTGTAATGGGTATTTTTATAATTGCCACCATCATTAAACAAAAAGGAAAAACGAACAGCACAGCATTATTTTAAAAAGTAGAATATAAATGAGTAACATTAAACCTAGTCTCTATACCTGCCTTTCTCCGGCACTTTTAAATTTATACGATGTAAGCAACAGTATCGTTGTAATTATCGATGTGCTTCGTGCTACATCTACCATTGCCACTGCATTACACAATGGCGCTGCAGATATTATACCTATTGATAATGTTGCAGAATGTATAAGACTTGGTGCAGAATTAAATGCTATAACAGCGGGAGAAAGAGACGGACAGGTGGCAGAAGGTTTACAATATGGTAACTCTCCTTTTGAATACCCAACAGCATTTATTGGCGGTAAAACTTTGGTACTCACTACCACAAACGGAACAAAATTATTGCACATGGCGCTTGCAAATGGTGCAACGGATATTATTACAGGTTCGTTCCCAAATATAAGTGCAGTATGTAATCATTTACTGGCCGAAAATAAAAATGTAATACTTGCCTGTGCAGCCTGGAAAGATAAAGTGAATATAGAAGATACTTTGTTTGTAGGTGCCGTGGTAAACAGGCTTAAAGAAAACTTTACGTTACAATGTGATTCATCTCAAATGGCAGAAAGTCTTTACATGACAGCCAAGAATGACCTGTATGAATTTATGAAGGAACGCAATGCCACCCATTACCATCGCCTTACAAAATACCATTTAGAAAAAGATATTCGTTATTGTCTTACGGCGGATGGCGCACCTTCGTTGCCTATATATGTAGAAGGAAAATTGGTAAATGGAATTTCTTAGTTTATAAAGATTCTTTTCTGCAACGAAGCATAATACATTATTAATTCTTTTTACTTTGTAGAGTACCTTTCCCTTCGTACCTTGCGTAATGCGGTCGGTAAATGCCAATTTATTTACTTTCAAACGATCGCTCATGCTTTCATCATTTATAAACTATTTTTCTTTTGGCATTACCACACTTAATTAAGCATATTTATAACAATGGCACAGACGAAGTTATTCGCCGGGGAAAAAAAATTCAATCACTTGGTTTTGTAGAGCTCGTGGAGCATGATGAGTTGATGAGCAATATCGTCTTTAGGGTAAAAGATGATGTATACAGTACCTTTTACAAAGTATATATTGAAAAATACAGCGATGCAAAGGCAATGAATTTGCGTTGCAGTTGTCCGTATAATTTGGGAGATATCTGTCGCCACGAGGCAGCAGGGTTGCTGCGTTTGCAGGATATGGTTGATAAAAACTTATTGCACAGCAGCGCCATTCAATACAACCAAATGCACTCGGTTGCAAAGATGAAAAACATTGATCTTAAAATGATTAAGATGCTTTCATCACCTTCTATTTTTCATGAGGCAGAAGAACTGATGCAAACAACCAAAGCAACTATTCTTAAAGCTGCTGATGAAAGGGTGGAGGCAGAATTAATTATTAAGGGAGAAAAATTTCCGTTGGTCATTCAAAAAAATGACGAGCGCAATTTTGATACCTCGTGTATGTGCAGCGAAGCAATGCATCCATTGTGCGAACACAAAGTTTTGTTGTTTGTACAGCTTTTGCACAGTTACGGCGCAGATTATTTTGACAGCATACGTAACCGAGATAAGGAAAAAAATAAACTATTACAGATTTATGGTTACAGCCTGGCGGATGACCTTACAGGTAAATTTGAGTTTACCTATAAAGACAGTAAGCCGTTTTTAAAAGTATTAGATACATCGATAAAGCGTGTAGTGGCTGCATCGCCATCTCCCATACCTACCTATAGAACAGCTCCTGCTTTTGTACCTATTACAAATGTACCGCAGCAGGAAAAAGAAGTAGCTACTTTAAAACGCATGAGGTTAGGGCTCGTGTTTAATTTTAATTCAAAAAATTATCCGGGCTTTACTGTAGATGCAATACAGGGAGAACCTGATGAAGACAACAAAAAATATTTAGGCAAAACAGAAGCCATTGATCTTACAAAATTTGTTGATACGTCTGATTTTTCTGAAGATGATAAATCGCTTTTTCAGCAGGTAAGAAAACTGCAGGAAAATGAAATTAATAAATACCTTAACCGCAACTCTCCATTTAGTGGCATATGGGAAAATATTATCCATACAGACGGTGATGATTTGCCGGAAGAAACAAAACAATTAATTACTGAATACCTTCACCCAAAACTGAGAAAGATTTTTGATGAGCAATGCAACAACCCTTTTGTATTCATATTAAAGGCTTCAAAAAAGCTAAAAACTGCCAATTTACACGAGATGGATTTGAGTGACGAATTCTTATCTCCGGTATTTAAAGTTGCTGCCAAAAAAAGCCAGTTCGAAATTTCGTGCATGGTAAAAATTGGTGGTGAGCCTGTAGCATTTACCGAAAACAAATCTGGCAACAGCCTTGTTTTTTTGTATGAAGATGTAATGTATACCTGGCAAAAAACGGAAGATGTAATGCAGGCGGAGAAATTTATCAGAGAAGGAAACATTGCATTAAGCAAAAGCAACTGGGCAGATAAAATGGAAAATATCATACTTCCGTTAACCAAAGAATACGAAGTTGAATTTGATAAATCGTTGGTGAAGGAAGTAAAAGTTTCCGTGCCCGAAATTAAATTGATGTTGCAGGAACGGGGAGAGTATTTACTTTTTCAACCGGTATTTTCATATAAAGGTTTTGAAACAAAAGCAGGTGACAAAGAAGTGTTGATAATACCTGATGGCGATAAAATTTTACAGATATATCGGAATAAAGATGCAGAAGATGTTTTTATGGCCAAGCTGGAAAGCTTGCACTCAGGCTTTATAGCCAAGCAGGAAACCGGCAGCCTTGTATTAAAAGGTGCTGATGTGCTGCGCAACAACTGGTTCTTTCTTTTTGTAGATGCCATGAAGGAAATGAAAATTTCTGTGTTCGGTTTTGAAGCCTTAAAGAACTTTAGGTTTAACACGGCACGGCCCAACACAAATATTCACGTAAGCAGCGGGCAAGATTGGTTTGATGCAAAAGTAGAGATTGAGTTTGGCGAGCAGCGGGTTGGTATTGCAGATATTAAAAGGGCATTGGCAGATAAACGATCTTTCGTGCAACTAGGCGATGGTACCTTGGGAATTTTGCCTGACGAATGGTTAAAAAAATATTCGCTGTTGTTTAAAGTGGGCGATGGAAGAAGCGATAAGCTTCGCCTGAGCAAATACCACATGAGTGTGATAGATGATCTGTATGAAAACAGAAATGAGGAAGAAATGAGTTTTGCGCTGGATGAAAAATACGAGCGCCTTCGAGAGTACAAAAACATTCCTGAAATTGATGCTCCGGCACAATTAGAGCCAATTTTGCGACCATACCAATTGGCAGGTTACCGCTGGCTTAGTTATTTAAATGATGTAGGCTGGGGTGGAATATTGGCAGATGATATGGGACTTGGTAAAACTGTGCAGGCACTCACCATGTTAGACCATTATAAACATGCGAATGAATCTTTAATTGCCATAGTTGTTTGCCCTACAACCCTTATTTACAACTGGCAAAATGAAATTAAAAAGTTTACCCCATCGCTCGTAGCCCATGTGCACCATGGCAGCACCCGAAGTAAAAATGTAGAGGAATTGAAGGCAGCAAACATCATCATTACAACCTATGGTACGTTGCGCAGCGATATACAATTGTTTTTAAAAATACATTTCGATTATGTGGTGCTCGATGAAAGCCAGGCAATAAAGAACCCGTCATCAAAAGTAACCAAAGCTGCTTCTTTGTTAAATGCTACCAACCGTGTGTGTATGAGTGGTACGCCTTTGCAAAACAATACGTTTGATATTTATGCGCAAATGAATTTTTTAAACCCCGGCCTACTAGGCAGTATGGAGTTTTTTAGAAATGAATTTGCCAACCCTATTGATAAATTTGGCGAGCAGGAGCAAAAAGAACACCTGCGCAAATTATTGTATCCGTTTATTCTTCGTCGCACAAAAGAGCAGGTGGCAAAAGACTTACCTGAAAAAACAGAACAAATTCTTTTTTGCGAAATGGAAAAAGAGCAACGTAAAATATACGATGCTTACCGCAACAGCTACAGAGATAAAATACTAGGAACGATTGAAGAGCAGGGAATACAAAAATCGCAGCTTACTATTTTGCAGGGCCTAATGAAACTTCGCCAAATTTGTGATAGCCCTGCTATTTTAAATGAAGAAGATAAATTCCCCAATCACTCCATAAAATTGGATGAACTAACGAGAGAAATTTTAGAAAACATTGGCGACCACAAGGCCTTGGTATTTTCACAGTTTTTGGGAATGCTGGCACTCATAAAACAAAAACTAACCGAAAATAATATTCCATTTGAGTATTTTGATGGAAGCACATCTGCACCCGACAGAGAGAAAGCGATACAGAATTTTCAAAACAATGATGAGTGTCGTGTGTTTTTAATTTCGCTGAAAGCGGGCGGTGTCGGGCTTAACTTAACGGCTGCAGATTACGTTTATATAGTGGACCCATGGTGGAACCCTGCCGTAGAGCAACAGGCAATTGACAGGACACATAGGATTGGTCAAACAAAAAACATTTTTGCTTATCGTATGATTTGTATTGATACCATTGAGGATAAAATATTGCAGCTGCAGGAACGTAAAAAAATTCTTGCAAAGGAATTGATTGCTGATGATGCCAATTTTGTAAAGGCGTTGAGTAAATCAGATGTGGAGTATTTATTCTCCTAAAGCCGAATGGAAGATTTTAAGGATTGAGGTATGGAGGTATGCACATATTAGGCATACTTGTACCTCTTTGCCAGAATTTTAGCACGGATGTAAAAATATTTTTTATTCGATTTATCATCCTTCGCAAAAAAATATAATTTACCTTATCTTTACCCGAACAGATAATTATAAGCAGACTTATGTTTAATTTAATACTTTTTGGTCCTCCAGGTAGTGGAAAAGGTACGCAAAGTGAAAAAATAATTGAGAAATATCGACTTGTTCATTTAAGTACAGGAGATTTGTTGCGTTCACAAATTGCAAAACAAACGGCTTTGGGCTTAGAGGCAAAAAAGTTAATGTCAAAAGGGCAATTGGTGCCTGATGAAGTTGTTGTTGGTATGATAAGCTCGTCTGTAGACCATAATATGACTGCAGCAGGTTTTTTATTTGATGGTTTTCCAAGAACGGAATCTCAGGCACAATCGCTGGATGCGTTGATGATGCAGAAAAATGAAACAATAAATTTATTCATCGGTTTAGATGTAAGCGAAAAAGAAATTACAGACAGGCTCATGAAACGTGGTGCTACAAGTAACAGGCCCGATGATAGTGACCCTGCAATAATCGCAAAAAGAATAAGTGTTTATAAAAATGAAACGGAATCCGTAGCAGAACATTACAAAAAATTTGACAAGGTTGTAATGATAGCCGGTGAAGGAAGTATAGAGGCTATTTTTGAAAGAATTTGTAAAGAAATAGACAGCAGGCTTTAAGCCTGCTTTTTTTATGTATGTTATAAAAATAAGATAGATGGATACTTCTAAAATAGATTTTATTACAACAGGCTTTTTACAAAAAATGGAGGGTTTAACAGAAGAAGCAAAGCCATTGTGGGGCGTAATGAATGCACAGGAAATGGTGGAGCATTTGGCAGACTTTTTTAATATAGCTACAGAAAAAATAAAAGTAGAATTGGTAACACCCGAAGAACAGTTGCCCCGCTATATGGAATTTTTAATGAGTGATAAACCTTTTAAGGAAAATACAAAAGCTCCAGTCACACTCATAGGCGAAAAGCCATTGCCACTTCGTTTTGCATCTTTACAAGAAGCAAAGAACAGTTTAAAAAAAGCTGTTAAAGATTTTACAGAATATTTTAGGGAGCGTACAGAAAGAAAAACCCTGCATCCGGTATTTGGAGAACTCAATTTTGGTGAATGGACAAAGCTGCATTACAAGCATGTAGTACATCATTTAACCCAATTTTCGTTGTTGTAGGTTATTCAATTATCTGTTTAAAAACAACACCAAGAAATTAAGTGCTGAAATTATTAAAGCATACAAGTATAAGGACTTTACCGAAAATTTTTCTTTTATCAAATGCCATAAGGAAACGAATGGCAGCACAAATAAAGCAACGATCATAGGTAACCATAAAATTTCAAATATTGCTCCTGCCAATGCATATTGGTAAACATTTATCGCCCTACTCAACATCCAAAAGAACAATACACACAATGTTCCAAAAAATACAAAACGGCTTGTGAGCGAGGTTTTAAAAAAGAGGGTTGGTTTATTTATCACTAGTTTTATTTATCGTAATTATTTATAACAGGCTTCTTCTGTAAACGATTTCACACCCGCACATTGTGCTACACATGCATTGCTGTATGTCTTTACAGCTATCTCCTTTTTGTTGTGTTGCACGATACAGCTAAAGCTATCATAAAAACAACAACAAATTAGTCTTTCATTTTTGCCGTCATCGTCGCTACATATATTTACCCTTATAAAATTACAATTTTCTTTTCATTGCTTAGCTTTGTTGCACCAAACAAAAAAAATGCAAAAACTAGGTAATTATATTACAGGCAAATGGATAGAAGGTGATGGTGACGGTGTTAATTTATTTAACGCAGTCAATGGAAATATCATCAGCGCAGCTACATCTAAAGGGGTAGATTTTGAGGCAGTACTAAAATATGGACGGGAAATAGGAAACCCTGCATTGCGTAAAATGACTTTTCAGCAACGGGGTAGAATGTTGCGTGCCCTCGCTTTGCATTTATTAAAACACAAAGAAACTTTTTACAACATAAGCTACCAGAGCGGGGCTACAAGGATTGATAGCTGGATAGACATTGAAGGTGGTATTGGAAACCTCTTTAGCAATGCAACGCTGCGCAGAAAATTACCTGACGAAGCTTTTTGCCTGGATGGAGATGCCATTAACCTCGGCAAAGAAAATACTTTTATGGGGCACCATATATTGGTACCAAAGGAAGGTGTTGCTGTTCATATAAATGCTTACAATTTCCCCGTATGGGGTATGCTGGAAAAAATTGCCTGCAATTTACTGGCCGGAATGCCCGCGGTTGTTAAGCCTGCAACGGTAACATCTTATCTTACAGAAGCTGTGGTAAAAGAAATTATTGCATCAGGCATTTTGCCACAAGGAGCACTGCAACTCATTTGTGGCAGCGCAGGTAATATGCTGGATTATGTTACCTCGCAGGATGTTATAACGTTTACCGGATCTGCACACACTGGGTTAAAATTGAAATCGCACCCGCAGATTTTAGGTGAAAGTGTTCCTTTTAATATGGAGGCCGATTCGCTTAACTGTATTGTACTTGGTACTGATGTTGCACCCGGAATGCCCGAGTGGGACATTTTTATAAAGGAAATAAAAAAAGAAATGACAGTAAAGGCCGGACAGAAATGTACCGGCATCCGCAGAATATTTGTACCTGAAAATAAACTGGAAGATGTACAAAAAGCCATTGCAACTGCATTGGAAACAACCGCAATTGGAAATCCTTTAAATGAAAAAGTACGCATGGGTTCGCTTGCCGGGCAAGACCAACGAAATGATGTGCGCAGCCAGGTACAAAAGATATTAGCATCTTCACAAATGATCTATGGCTCGTTAGACAGCGTAGCGGTAATTGATGCTGATGAAAAAGCCGGCGCTTTTATCAGCCCCATACTATTATTAAATACAAATCCATTCAGCAGCGAAGAGCCACACAATATTGAACCCTTTGGGCCCGTTAGTACTGTAATGCCTTATAAAGATATTTATGATGCAATTGCTTTGAGTAAAAAAGGAAAAGGCAGTTTGTGTTCCTCTATCGTAACGGCAGATGCTGCTATAGCCAAACAATACGTAATTGGTGCAGCTACACACCATGGCAGGATATTGGTGCTTAATGCAGCCTGTGCAAAAGAAAGTACCGGGCATGGTTCTCCATTGCCATCGCTCGTACATGGTGGTCCGGGTCGTGCAGGTGGAGGCGAAGAAATGGGTGGTATGCGTGGTGTAAAACATTACCTGCAACGAACAGCAATACAGGGCTCACCGGATATGATAACTGCAATAAGCAATGTTTACCAACCCCATGCAACAGGTAAAATAGAAGACAGACATCCGTTTACAAAATATTTTGAAGAGTTGGAAATTGGCGACCAGCTCATCAGCAAAAAGCGTTTAATAACAACCGAAGATATAGATGCATTTGCCGAACTGACAGGAGATCATTTTTACGCACATAAAATAGATACTGACTTTACCGGTACCATGTTTACCGAGCAGGTGGCACACGGTTATTTTTTAAACAGTGCAGCAGCAGGTTTATTTGTTGCAAGTTTTGAAAAGAACCCGGTGCTCTTAAATTATGGTATAGATGATATGAGGTTTGTAAAGCCAATGTATGCGGGCAATTCTATTTATATTCGTTTTACCTGTAAAGAAAAAACAGCGCAGGAATTAAAAGATGTAAACCCAGATGTACCTTTTGTGCATGGACAGGATATACCCAAAGGAATTGTAAAATGGTATGTGGAAATTTTTGATGACGCAGACGAGGCGGTAGGTGTGGGAACTATTTTAACAATGGTGCAAATGAAAGAGAAGATATAAAACTGTTTAGCTATTTAGAGATAACTTTTATAATATTACAAATACAATAATTAAAAAATAGAATATGGAATTAGGATATGTAACATCCGAAACACATGCCGGTGTAACTACTATTGAGTTTAGTCATCCACAAAGCAATTCAATGCCCACAAAGCAGCTGGAAAAGCTAGCACAGGAAATACATTTTGCAGGTACTCATGATGAGACAAAAGTGATCATATTAAAAACGGCTGGCGATAAAGCATTTTGCTCCGGTGCTTCGTTTGATGAGTTGTTACAAATAAACAGCGCCGCCGAAGGCGAAAAGTTTTTTAGCGGTTTTGCAAATGTGATAAACAACATGCGGCGTTGTCCAAAATTTATTATAGTACGCATACAAGGTAAATGTGTAGGTGGTGGTGTAGGTATTGCGGCTGCAGCGGATTATGCCATTGCTGTAGAAGGTGCAGACATTAAGCTGAGCGAACTTGCGGTTGGTATAGGTCCATTTGTTGTGGGCCCTGCGGTAGAAAGAAAAATTGGCGTAGCTGCCTTTAGCGCACTGGCTATAGATGCAACGATGTGGCGCAACAGCGATTGGGCTAAGAAAAAAGGCTTATTTGCGGAGGTACACGAAAACATTGCCAATATGGATGAATCGGTAAAACGACTGGCCAACACCCTTGCACACTCAAACCCAGACGCCATGGCAGAAATGAAAAAAGTATTCTGGAAAGGAACAGAGCATTGGGATACACTTTTACACGAACGTGCACTCATTAGCGGTAAATTAATTTTAAGCAGCTTTAGCAAAGAAGCAATAGGAAAATTTAAGGCGAAGTAGAGAACTTTTAATGTGGGTGTTTATAAAAATCCACAGAGAATTTGGCAGTTTATTTTAGCATCGTAACCGCAAACACAACGTTTATTTTTAAACGAGTGTTTGCGGTTATTTTTTAGATAGGGTCCAAACAAAGAGCTTGTTCAAACAGTCGTTAAAATACTTCAACGTATATAAGCTGTTTTTAAAAATACCATATAATTAATTTGTGTTATTTTTAGAAGCGGCTATGATCAAAACTATTTTCTATACAATTTTTTTGTATGGGCTTATGTGCTCTACTTTTTGCATAGCACAACAACCTGCTTATACTTACTATACACTGCGTGATGGATTGCCGTCAAACGATACCTATAATTGTTTAGAAGATAAGAAAGGTTTTTTGTGGATTGCCACAGAAAATGGGTTGTCAAAATTTGACGGGAAAAAGTTTACAAATTATTACACTGCTCAAGGCTTGCCCGACAATGATGTTTTGAACGTACAAATGGATACTGCAGGAATAATTTGGGTGGTTCCATTTCAAAAAACACCTGCCTATTACGACGAAAAAAATGATAGGTTCATAAACAGCTCTACTGACAAAGAACTTTCAAAAATTTTATTTGGTAACTTAAATAATTGCTACCCTCAAAAAAATGGTAGTGTGGCATTTTGTAATAACAAGGCGCAGTTTTTCATTTATAAAAACAAAAGGTGCAGGTCGTTTGTTATTGCAAATGCCAGAAAAAGTTCCTCCAATCGTTTAATTGAAATGGATGGTAATTTTCAGTTGATCGTTTCGCAAGATTCTATCAGGAAAATTGTACATGATAAAGTTGTACATGCACAGCCTTTAAATATCAGTTACCAACAATCAGTGTATGTCAACAACACACTGTATTTAACAGATTCGTTAAAGCTTTTTAAAATACAAATATTGCCTGATGGATATATGGGTAAGAAAACACTGCTCACGCTACCCTTCGAAATAAAGGGATTAAATTTTACAGGAAAACAACTGGCACTATCATCCATAAACGGTAATATTTATTTTGCAGATACTGCTTCGCTAACGTTTAGCCAGCAGGCTTTTTCGTTTAACAGTTTAATCCGTTATGTATTTGAAGACAACGCAGGTAATACGTGGATTTGCACAAAAGAAAATGGATTAATACGATACCAGCAAAAAGGTATTTTATCCCTTAGCGAACCGGATTTTCAGAGAAATTTTAATACAGTTTCTTTTCTTAATAATGCAATTGTGGCAGGTACAAATGATGGAGAGATTTTTTTACACGAAGGCACCTTCAACAATAAAATTATGTTTTTAAAAAAAGAAAAGAATTATGCAAGTTGGATAAGAAAAATGGTCCCTGTAAAAAATGGATTGTACATAGGTGCAGAAGGGGGATTGATTTTTTTAGGAAATGATTTAAAGAAAACCGAACTTTTTAACAACAATACCAACATTGCAAATAAAGACTTTATAGTTGTAGATGATTCTTTGCTTTTTACAGGAAACAGCGGAATGGTTAATGAAGTAAAACTGCCATCACTAAAAGTAAAGGAGTTGATGAAAATAAGGGTAACTGCTCTTGAAGCAGCATCAGCAAAGGAAATATTTGTGGGGTCGAATACGGGTTTATACAAGTTTCAAAATCAAAAACGGGTAATAAGTTTAGCAAAAAGTTTTCCGCTGCTGAGCACAAGGGTAAGCGCACTTACTTATAATAGAAAGGACAGTATTTTATGGATAGGGCTTGCCACCGATTCTTTGGTAGCTATGCGAAACGACAGCAGTATCTGTATTATACCACTTGGCGTAAAACTGCCTGGTAATAACTGCAAATCATTATTTACATCCAAAAAGGGAATTGTTTGGGTGGGTACAAACACTGCGCTTGGTCGCATTGATTACTCGTTCAATGGAGGAAAAATGTTTTATAAAATTGCTGCTTTTACAACATCAGATGGCATTGCAGGGAAGCAGATAAATGATATCGCAGAAAGAAACGACACAATCTATGTTGCTACAACAGGTGGTATCAGTATGCTGCCTTCAAACCTCCGTTTTAATGTGCAGGAGATACCTGTTTATATAACTAAAATCAAAATAAAGAATACAGATACTACACTGTTGCAAGAATATAATCTTAGTTATTTACAAAATGATATTGGTATTGATTTTTCAGCCGCTGATCTTGCTGCTACCACAGAAAGAATTTACCAATATAAAATTAATAATGGAGATTGGATAATTTCTAATATTGAAAATATTGCGCTGAAGCAACTTGCTCCAGGGAATTATAAAGTTCAAATCAGAGCATTAAAAAGAGATGGAAATCCTTCAAACCAAATTGCAGAGGTATCATTTAAAATTAGTGCTCCTTTCTGGAGAACACCCATTTTTACGATAGTGATATTTATAGGCTTACTCCTTATAATAATTTATTTTTTACAGAAAAGAAATAAAATAAAACGAGAACGGGCAGTACAAAAATTAATAACCGAAAAAAGATTAACTGATCTGGAATTGAAGGCTCTAAAAGCACAGATAAATCCACACTTTGTTTTCAATTGTTTAAACTCTATAAAATACCTCAACCAACAGCAGCGCTTTAAAGACACAGAAATATATTTAGATAAATTTTCGTACTTGCTACGTAAAACGCTTGACTATTCAGGTCTACAAAAAATTTCATTGCAGGATGAACTTGTGTTCAGTAAAAATTACCTGGAGCTGGAAAAACTAAGGCTCGGCAATAAAATGATGTATGAAATTACTGTAGATGCAAATATTAATGCAGAAGAAGTACTGGTACCCCCATTGCTGATGCAGCCCTATTTAGAGAATGCTATAAAACACGGTATCAGGCATTTAAAAAACAGACAGGGAGAAGTAAGAATTGAAATAAAAAAAGATGGCGATAAAATTATTTGTTCTATTCAGGATAATGGAACTGGCTTAAAAGAGATTAATAAAATTGATTTGGGTACAGGCGATTTGTATCCCCCACACGGCCTTACATTACAGCAGCGCAGGGCACAATTATATGATGTAGATGTAAAAATGATGAAAGGAGAAAACGGCATAGGAACAACAGTTATACTTATCCTGTAAATTTAAATTGTATGAAAAAAATTGCTACAATATTGGTTGATGACGAAACGAACAATCTTTTGTTTTTACAGGATCTTATTAAAATACACCTACCACAACTTGATATAGTTGCAACGGCCGAAAATGGACATGATGGACTAGTGTATATTAAAGAATTGAAACCACAACTGGTTTTTATGGATATTGATATGCCCGGCATGACAGGCTTTGAACTTTTAAGTAAACTGGAACCACTAGCTTTTGAAATTATTTTTGTAACAGCATATAACCAATATGCAATAGAGGCATTTGAGTATAATGCGGTGGCATATATAACCAAACCTATTGTTACGCAAAAATTAACTGCCGCTGTAGAAAAAGCAATTATTAAAATAGAAGAGAAAAAATATACAGAAAATATATTTTCATTATTGGAAAATGTACAACATAAAAATGAACACGATAAAATTGCATTGCCTACCATGCAGGGTTTGCAGTTTATAAAACTTACACAAATTTGTTTCTGCGAGAGTAGCGGTAACTATACTAATTTTCATCTTACAGATAATTCAAAAATAATGGTAAGCAGGCAATTGGGTGAGTATGAAAAATTATTACCTGCCGATACTTTTGTACGCATACACGACCAGCATATAATAAACCTCACCTGCATAAAAGAATATGTAAAGGGAAGTGGCGGTGAAGTGATTTTAGAAAATGGTACAAGATTAAATGTGGCATCCCGTAGAAAAGACGAATTATTGAGCAGGTTTGAGAAGTGGTTAAGAAAAAAATAACACGCTTATACTTTCAAAGCCTGCACTTATACAATGCTGGTTTTGTATGAACAATTAAGGTTACATATTTACGCAAACATACTATTATGCGTAAATACCAAAACTTCGCATTACTGCTATGCAGCTTATTTTTTAGCTTGTATAGTTTTGCACAGCAACCGCTTAACCAGATAAATATTTTATCTTTTTCTGTTAAAAACAAACTCCCTGCTGATGTTTCTACATGGAGTACCATCCCGGGCGGAATGATACTTACAGTGCAACGAATTCCTCAATCGGCTCTACAAGGAATAAAACTTGTTGTACAAATAAAACAGGGTGGTGCCAAAATATGTGGTAACCCCATAGATGCTTCTCCTTTGCTGGACTTTAATGCAGTGAAAACTTTTACGGGAGCTGAATTGAGTGGGTATATAAGTAATTGCACCACACTAAAACCGGGCAGCTACAGTATTTGCGTGCAGTTTTACAATTTAGATCGTTACCCCATCAGCAAAGAAATATGTAAAGAATTTGTGGTAGAAGATGCTGTTCAGGTTCAGCAAAATTATAGCCCACCACAAAACATAAATCCAGTTAACGGTAAGGAATTTAAACCCGAAGAATTAAAAGCACCGGTAACTTTTAGGTGGGTGCCCGTTGTTCCAAAACCTAGAGATCCCATTACTTACCGCCTAAAAGTATGGCAGTTAATGCAGGGGCAAACAGGAAGTGGGGCCATGCGTACCAACCAACCAATTGTTACGAAAGATGTAGACAATATAACGCAAGCCGTTGTTACTAATATTTATACGGGTCCATGCAGACCACCATACTTATGCGATTATGTTTGGAATGTACAGGCCGTAAATAAAGAGGGGAAACCGATAGGAAGCAATGATGGATTTAGTGAACCAACAACTTTTAGTATTGCAGGTTCGTATGCAATTACGATAGATAGTTTGCAAATAGATTGCCCTCTAGATACAAAATATAATTTCAAAGTAAAAATTTGTAATCCTAATAATGCAACTGCCATTTTTGATAAACTGGAACTTGTAATTGTGAATGCAGTTGTATTGGGCACACCGCTTAATATTACTTCTATCACTCCGGCAATTGGTACAACCATACCCGCCAACGGGTGCATTTGGGTAACAGGTTCCTTTAATTATGCAACACCTTTTGTTCAAGCCTGCCTAAAAGGGTATATAAAAGACCAGGCGCTGCCGGGTTTAAATAAAGCAGAAAGTTTTACCTGCGACTCCCTTTTTTGCGCATGTGATCCATGTAAAACTTTAGGCGTTACTCTAAAAGATGACAAGCTTTCCACCATTGCGGGTAGTGGGCAAGTTTTACTCACAGGTAGTTTGGTTGGTTTAAATCCTAGTATAGTTAAAAAAATAACTATGGAACTTGTTTATTTTAACATTGAACAAACGGGAGATAGCAATTGCGTTAAATGCGCCGAAAATAAGGAGTGGGGTAATTTCATAAAACCCGCTGCTGGTTCTTTTACTGGATATAACCCCGGAGTGCTCAACGGAATAAATTTTGGAAGAGAATGGACATGGCTTACACAAATACAAAAAGATTGTGGAGGAACCGATCACAATGGTGGCGGTATTGATAATCCAACAAAAAAACAAACCTGCGCAACTTGCGGCACGGGAATTCCCCCTGCGCCTGCAGACCCAAGTAATAGTGCTTCAAAAATTGTAAATCCGGGAGGAGGCGTTATTGTACAACCTTGGCCACCTTCCGCTGCAGCTAACAGTTTTGCATTACCCATTGCAGTGCCGCCGGGCAGCAGTTTAAAATGCTGTGGCGATAAAATAAAAATTTGTATAAGATATACCGTCTGGGATTTCTGCTGCCATGCTTGCGACTTTATTAAGTGTTATGAAATAGAAAGGAAAGCACAGTAAAACCCATCCCAAATTTTTAAAAGAAATTATTATGAAACATATCAATAAATATTTCAGATTTATCATCACACTTCTAGTAGTTGTAGGCATCTGTTCAAACGCAGTGTCTCAGGTAAATGGATTTACCATTACTACACCTGCGGGCAATAACAGTTTGGGCGCATCATTTCCGGTAAATGTGTCATTTAACTGGACACCAACAACAACCAGTGCAACAACTGTTATTAATTATAATTCACTTCTGGTAAGTTATGATCCTTCCTGCTCTGCGGTTTTACCGGCTTGTATGACTGTTACAAATACAGCAGGGCAGTTAACAATTGCTATAAGCAATTTAAATTCATGTACAAATACAGGTGCAATCAGTTTTAATGTTTGCTTTGCTTTTAAATGTCCTGATTCCTGCACCGGTGTTGTTAAACCATCACTGTTTACCGGTACATTAACTGATAATTTAGCCACCACACAAACATCATCCTGCACCGCCAATGGAATATTAAATAATAATTTCTCCCTCACCCACAATTTTTATTCCTTTAACCAGCTTACTGCTGAAGTAACGTACAGGGTTTGTTTTTTTAATCCCGATTGTTTTAAAATAAAAAATCCTGTTTTTAATATTGCGCTTTCTCCTGCCTTGGGTACCATCACATCAGCGTATGGCAGCAATTATACCTACACAGTTGCAGGAAGTACCATTACGCCAAATACAACGGCATTTGGTCAATATGCCAATGATTGTTTTTATTATGTAGTAAAACTGCCGTGCAACACCGGCTTAGGGCAAACGCTTACGAGCAATGTAACATTAAAAGGAATAAACTGTGGCGTTGCCAATAGCACCATAAAAGGTCCCATTCCCGCTTCCTTTACAATACCTGCTGCTCCTGCTGCATCTCCCAATATTTCTGTTACAACTGCTGCAACGGCCACCTATTTTTATTACAATATAACCAACACAGGTAATACACCGCTTAACCTTACATCTACAAACATATTGCCTGCTGTGCATTTAAAAAACGCACCTAATTCTGTTTCGCAGACAACATCACAGGCGGGACTTGTTTGTTCAATTGTATATTATAATTGTGCCGTTACGCCTACAATAGGATACCCGTTAATTGGCAACGGAGCTACCAATTCAAATGCACCAATAACAAACACAAAAAAGTTTGATCACACAATAAATAATCTGCAACCCGGGCAGAGTGTGGGTCTTTACCTGTATTATGATCTAACATCATCATGCGCCGGTCCTGCAGGTTTACCCCCATATAAAGACAGTTTATCCATAACGTATAACTGTGTTGCACCGCCGTTACCATGCATTCCATGCGGCAACCAGGCAGGGCAGCAAAACCCGGTTATCATTTATAACCCGCAGCCATATATTACCTGTATGGCAAATCAATTTATTTCGGGTTGTAAAAAAATAGGAGACACAATCAATTTATGTTACGAATTTAAAAATTCTGGAGATGCGACCTTTACCGGTGGCGTGTTTGATGTGCAGTTACCTGCCTGGTTACAGGCTTTGAATGCAAGTGTTGTTTATACAGGCTTTTCGCCAAACCCTACAATTATGCCTGCCACCAATATTAAATTTAATTTACCAAGCATACCGGTTGGGCCAAATAGTTATAAGATCTGTTTTAATGCTGTCGTACAAAGTGGGGCAACAGGTGGTACAAATGCGTTCTGGTCATTTGCATCGGGAGGCAACTTAATAAACCCCCAATATGTTTGTTATACATCCTTAAATATTTGCGCATTTGCAGCTATTGGTATAGATAAAAAAGTAAAAGGAAATTTAAACGGAAGTTTCGCAAATAGCGGTACCGGTAATCCAAACACTGCAGTAGATTATGAAATAACTGTTAGGAACACGGGTACAATAGCGGTAAATAATCTGGAAGTCATTGATAGGATTCCTGCAATCGGAAATCTTACCATACTTGGCAGTCCTTCATCAGCGCCCGTTGCAGCAGCCTTTAATATGCAAATGCTTGCAGCACCGGCAAATATTAATTATACAGCTCAATATACTACCACCCAAAATATTTGCACACTGTGGCCTGCAACCGGCACGCCATGCAATACAGGAGTTTGGACCGCGGCTGTTTCAAACGGCGGTGTAAAATTTGCTTTTAATCCTACTTACACATTGGCGCCGGGGGGCTCTTACACATTTACTTTTCAAACAAAAATACCTGCGGCTACAGGCAATGGATTAATCGATTGCAATACCGCAGGGTTTATAGCGAAGTCTGTAGTGGCAGGGTATACAATAAATCCGGTAGAAACAAATCCTGTATGTATAGAAGTGGTAGTGCCGGAAGTGCCGCCGGGCGGATGTTGTAAGGATTTACTAAAGAAAATAAAAACAACACAATCGGTAAACAACGACGTACTTACTATAAATGCTATTTTAACTGCAGGGCCTAATAAATTAAAAAAGGTAACCGTATCACTGGTAAATTTTGAAGTAAAACATCCTAAAGATTGTGACATCTGCGTAAAAAATCCGAAGCATTTTGGCAACATAACGAACCCAACCGGAGGGCTTGTTTTTAATCCTGTTCCCGCAGCTGTTCCTTTCACACATTTAATAGAATGGAAAGATAGTGCAGGTTTTAATTTTAGCAACGGCGTGCCTTTAAATTTTACCATCCCATTGCCGCCACGCAGTCCCATTGCCTGCTGTTGCGATACGATTGAATACTGCATTAGATACACTTTTACCGATACAGCTTGCGTGATGTGTGATACAACCATCTGTTATAAAACTTTTAATGGAAAAGATTGTAAAGACAATGGAAACACCGGTAACAATGGCGATTCATGTAATTGTAACTGGAACCCTGTATTTGCTTATGAAGGTGGCTCTAAAGCAGTTGCCTGTGGAGGTTCAATATCATTGTTTAAAGGAAATATTCCGGTATCGCTTAATCCGAATTTTACTTGTACACCTGCTTCGCCAACATGTGGCCCATCATCATTAGCAGTTACAATAACCAATAATGTAACAGGGGTCACAAGTGTGTTGACTGGGCCAAATTATAATTATACTTTTTCGCAGTCAGCAACATACACCTACAACTTATCAGGGACTTGTGGCGGTAAGCAATGCAATTGCCAGCTCACAGTTGTAATACCTTAATGGGTTTTGTGAAAGAATCTTGTTGGGTATTAAAATAAAGATTGGCAGCGTAATTATTAGATACAGGATTTTTTTATTGGTAAATAGAATATTTAAGCTGAAGAGATATTTTGTTCAAAAAATAAATTGAATATAATGCCAAAATTAAAAGCTAAAATTATACTTGTTGTTCTTGCAATGATTTGTATTGTCATACAACTTCAGGCACAAAAGAAAAAACCCATCTCCATCACTGGCAACGCAGGCATCACTTACGAGGGTTATGGCTTAAACCGGAATCCTACGGGTTTTACGGGTTATCAGCAACGCCGCCCATGGAACCAGGTGAGGTTTAATTTTATGCCTACTATAAAATTCAGTAAGAATTTTTCGTTGCCAATGAATTTTAATTTCGCTGCTATTCCTACAAATTTTGCAGGCCCATATGCAGGTTTAAAAAAGCCAACATTTGGTCAGTTTCTTACGAACCCAATGAATAATTTTGGGCTTAATCCAACTTACAAATGGGCAGAGTTTCAGCTGGGTACACAGTATTTAAAATACTCTGACCTATCTACCGGGGATATTGGCATTTTTGGCGCGGGCTTTTCTTTAAAGCCCGGCGATTACAGGTTTAAATTTTTTACAGGCGTATCGCAGCAGGGCGTTAATTATTCGCTTGCGCCTGCAATACCCGGTGCATATAAAAGAACGCATTATATGTTCAGCATTGGTAAAGAAAGGGAAAAAGATTACCTCGTTGCATTTAATTTTAGCAAGGGAAAAGATATAGTCAATTCTTTAAGCCCTGTTTATCCGGCGGCACCGCCACAGGAAGGTTTTACCTTAAGTGCGCAGGTTGAAAAAACATTAAAGAAGGGCTGGTATATTAAAACGGAAGGGGCAAATTCTATCTATACAAGAAATGAAAACGATGCAGTAAACCCTGCGATCAAATCTTTTAAACCATTTATAGAAGCGAAAAATTCTACCGTTACAGACTATGCTGCACAGGCACAGTTTGGTAAAAAATCTAAAAACTTTGATATTGGTCTCGGCGGTAAATATATTGGTGCAGGGTTTCAAACAACCGGTTATCCTTACCTGCAGCCTGACCGGTTTGAGTATACCGTAAACACCCGTTTTAATGCATGGAAAAATAAAACCAATGTGGTGGCGAGCCTTGGGCAGCGTGTGAATAATGTGAGCAACGTAAGCTTAAAAGCCAAGCAATTTATAGGCAACTTAAACTGGTTCACCCAATTTAATGATGCATTCAGTTTAAATGTAAGCTTCAATAATTTTGGCTTCAATACAAATGGCTTTACGGCTACTCTTATACCAAGTATAAAAAACGTAAGTACAGATATTGGTGTAAATCCAACCTATACCTGGACAACAAAAACCATGAGCAATACCATCAGCTTAAGTTACAGTTACAGCAAATACAACGAAACCTACACCCTGTTTCCTGCACCACCAGTTACCCAATCAAACAATACCCACACAGCATTGCTGTCCTATATTCCTGTTTATCTAACAAAAGATATTTCGCCTGACTTTAGTGTTCTCTATTTTAGAAACGATGCTACCGGGGCAAAAATATCTTTCACAACGTTAAGTGCGGGTTTATCGTTACCTGCCCTTAAGAAGAAACTAAAACTGCGTGGGCAACTTTCTTATACGCTGGGAAAATTAAATTCATTTACACCTGATAATAATTTTATTGCAAGTGCCAATGCAGATTACAAACTCAACAAAAAACTAACCTGGACAAATTATTTAACCACCAATTATTACAAATACGGAAACCAGTTGGGCGGCACTTTTAACGGCGCAAATTATCTTGAGAGTACCGTGCGTACAGGATTGCAATACAAATTTTAAACTTAGAAAAACCGCATTTATATGAAATCATTTATTTTAACCATTACCTTGTTCTTTTGCAGCCAACTACTGTTTGCACAGGTAACTATAAACCTCATTGTAAGCAACAGGCCACCTGTAAACCTGAGCGAATGGGTAGCAAAAAAGGAAGTTGTAACCCTCATTATAAATAATATAGCACAGGGTGTACAACGCCGTGTAAAAATAAAAACCACTGTAAAAACAACCGATGGTACAGAGGTGTCTGTAACAGACCTTAACCTTGCTCCTGTAATAACCTTGCCCGATGGCAATACGGTTTTAAATGCATCAACGGTTTATCCGCTTGAGATTCAAAAATTTAATGGTACTTACCAGCGAAGCTTGCAGCGTGCAGGTAAATTACCCGCAGATAATTATCAGTTTTGTGTGCAGCTTGTAAACTCGGTTGATTTTGCACCAGTAACAAACGAAGTATGTAAAATATTTTTTGTAGCAGCTTTACAACTGCCCATATTGATGATGCCGCAAAACGGACAGCAACTTGATATTCAAAAAGCAAAAACAGCCATCACCTTTCGTTGGACACCGCTGATGCCAAGGCCACAAGGCCCGGTAGGTTATCGCTTACAGGTATTTGAAGTTTTGGCGGGACAACAACCTGTACAGGCACTGCGCAGCAACCAGCCTGTGCTCGATAAGATAGTAAACAACCAAACCCAGTTTATCTGGCAACCACAACTTGGCTTTATAACAGACGCTTCACAGGATTCTGCAACGGTTTCAACCCTACCCCTCAATCGTTTTATATGGACCATTCAAACCATAGAAAACAATTCCGTCATTACAGAGGGAAGTAATGAAGGTAGAAGTGAACCGTTGCAATTTAGTGTTGGTAAAACATTGGCAGAGGAATTAAGAAAGAAAAAGAACACCAAAGATTAGTTTCCATTTTGCTATCTTTTTTCTACTCGGGTAGGTGTATCTTTTCCACTAATAATTGTTTTGCTGCTAAGTGCGATGGCCTTCATTATTTCTGCCATGTTATCTGTATCAATGGCGGTAATATCATCCGATTGTTTGTGGTAAGTGGGCTCATTGTCCATCTTTGATGTGGAGATGGTATGGGCAGGCACACCAAGCGCTGCAAGGGTTGCATTATCACTTCTGTAAAATAAATTTTCTTTAGGGTAAGGATCGGGCTCAAATTTAAATGCGGAGCCTTCTAAATTCTTTTGTAATATTTTACCAAAGTCTGATTTTTCGTAACCTGTTATATAAGCACTGTTTTTACCCCATTTACTTTCCGTGCCTATCATTTCTAAATTAAACATGGCAATTACCTTATCTGCATCTACACTTTTAGAAAAATATTGTGAGCCATAACCTCCGCTTTCTTCTGCTGTAAAAGCTACAAATACGAGGGTGCGTTCATTGTTTTTTAATTTGGAAAAATAGTTTGCCAGCATCATTACTGCGGTAGTGCCGGCCGCATCATCGTTTGCGCCGTTGTAAATAGAATCTCCTGCTGCATTGGGTTTACCCACACCCAAATGATCGTAATGCCCTGAAAAAACAACCATTTCATTCTTCAGCCTCTTGCCGGGAATTATGCCTACAACTTTGGTATAATTAGTAGCTGTTATTTTATGTTTAACATCCAGTTCATATTTATCTGCTGGGTTGTTTGTGAGCACAAATATTACGGAGAAATTTGTTTTTACACCATCTCTTTTATAGCGGCGCAATTTTTTAAAATCGTTGGTAAAAAAGCTGTTTACAAGAACGAGCTGGTTTGTTTTAGCCGCAAGGATCGCTTCAGCTCTTTCCAACAAGTTTTCGCTGTTGCCAATGACTATTTTTTTGTAGCCCGATGTTTCGTTTATTTTTAAAAGAGAATCGGTGGTAACAGCAATAATGTTATTTTGATCAATAATGCTGGTATCTATTTTGGCTGTTGCATTTAAAAAACGGCTGCGAATGTTTGTAAAATTTTGTTTGTAACCGCTAACAGCATCCATGTTTTTAAGCCCGTAGTTTTTAAACTCGGCTGCAATAAACTCAGCCGCTTTGTCTATTTCAGGCGTGCCCGGTCGTCTGCCACGCATATCATCGGCAGCAAGCACTGTTTCTATGCGCAGCGCTTCTGTTGCATTTAAAACATTTACTGCCTTTTGTGCAAATAATGTTGCACTGCTAAAAACAGCTGCTACCAGAAAAATATTTTTCATTTCTACTTTTTAAATTTTTAAATAAACCAAACCTAGGCATTGCTTTACAAACTCATCATCTCTTTAAACCTTACTGCCTGCCTCCTGCTCACTTCTATTTTTTCGCCGCCTTTTAAATCAATCAGTAATCCTCCGTTAAAAAAAGTTTCTACCTTTTCAATCATGCGCAGGTTAATAATGTGTTTTCTGTTTGCCCTAAAAAATACTTTCTCATCGAGTCTTTCTTCCAAGGCATTCAGCGATTTTAAAATAAGAGGCTTGTTGGTGCCGAAAAACACTTTGGCATAATTTCCTACGCTTTCAAACAACCTCACTTCAGATAGTTTTACAAACCAGCAACGTTCTCCATCTTTTACAAAAACCTGGTCGTGTTCTCTTAAAATTCCTCTGTTTACACCGGCGAGGGACGATGCCATTTCTTTTTCTTCTGCGAGTTGCAGTTTGTGCAATGCATCGGCCAGTCTCTTTGGCTCTACCGGTTTCATTAAGTAATCCAGTGCATTTACTTCAAAAGCTTTTAAAGCAAATTCATCGTAGGCTGTTGTAAATATTACATGCGGCGCCCTGTCCAGTTCCTGCAGCATATCAAAGCCTGTTTTACCAGGCATTTGTATGTCAAGAAAAATAAGATCGGGCATTAAACTTTCAATTTTTTCTATTCCTTCTTTGGCATTGGCAGCTTCGCCTATAATTTCAATTTCTGCAAATTCGTTCAACAGTTTTTTTAATTCGTTGCGGGCAAGTCTTTCATCATCTATTATAATTGCTTTGTACATAATATGTAATTTTTATCATTATAAAATTTCGGCAACAGGCATTGTTATTTTTGACTGCACCATATTATTGTCGTTGTTTTTTATTTCGAAATAGGCTTTTTTATTGTAGAGCAAATTCAATCTTTCCTGTGTACTTTTTATACCAAAGCCGGCGGGATTTTTTACTTCTATGGTTTGCAGGCTGCCCGTATTTTTTACAATAAGTTCGTGGTGGTTGTCTACAAAGTGAGATGAGATTTGTATAACACCACCTTTTTCGTGTTTGCTGATGCCGTGTTTTATGGCATTTTCTACAAGCGTCTGCAACATCATTGGTGGGATAGGTTGGGTGAGCGTATCCTCGTCTATGTCGTGTTCTACCCTCAACCTTTCTTCAAACCGCATTTGCTCAAGAGCGAGGTAATCATTTACAATATCGAGTTCCTGTTGCAGTGGCACTGTTTCCTGTTTTTCTGCCTGCAGGCTGCTGCGCAAAATATTGCTGAGTTCTGTAATAGCAGTTCTTGCCCTCGTGGGGTTTTCATCTACCAGCGCTCTAATACTGTTGAGTGCATTAAAAATAAAATGGGGATTTACATGCGATTTAATTGTTTTTAATTCAAGCGATTTTACCACTCCCTCCAGTCGCAATTTATCCAGCTGATCTCTTCTGTTTTTATCTACATAATGCCACACAAGGTAAATGAGCAACCAGATAGACAGCAGGATGATGTTAAAAACCAATCCGCCAAAATTTCGTCCTTTGCGTTGTTCCTCAAACTGCCAGTTGTTGTTTTTGTTTCTATACCACCCGGTCGATTTTTTTATTTTAATAAACGATACATATTTAGCCGAATCCAACAAACCATTTTTTTCATATTTATAATAATCCGAGCCTGCAACTTTCAACTCTTTTTCCAGCAAGGCAGCTTTGTTTTTTCGCTCGTTTATTTCATATTTTTCGAAGGTATTGCCCGGAATATTTACTAAAAGTTGCGAGCCATAAAAAGAAAGAACAGCTGTAATACTCACACCTGCAATAAAGGCTATAAAAACTTTTTCAGGCGAAAAACTGAGCCATTTTAGTTTTTTGAGAATATAGCGAAGGCTGTGTGTTACTAAAATGAAGCACATAAAATCAGCAAACAGTGCAAAAAAGAAAAGGTTTCTTTTTATTTCTGGTGTAAGGATAGATTCTGGCGCAAACTGGTAGGCTACAAATACCTGTAACAACAGCCAGCCTCCCCATCCTGCCAGCTGGCAAATCCAATATCGGGTTCTTCTTTTCATGTATTACAAATGTAAATTGTAAGCCCTGTAATGTGGGTTTTTACTTTTATTACTGGCAATATATAAGTTTAAAAGGCTTTTGGTGCTCCCGTATGGCTCATTCAGGCTCTTTTAAGGGATTTCAATTTCCAATCAATTTTATATTTCACTATTTTTACAGCATGGCCAACCCCAATTTAAATACCGATGCTACCAAACAAACGACTGCAGAAAAGGAGTTTGAAAATAACATTAGACCAAGCGAAATTGCAGATTTTGCAGGGCAGCCACAAACCATAGAAAATTTAAGAATATTTATAAAAGCAGCCAAACTTCGGGGTGAGGCACTTGATCATATTTTGTTTCATGGCCCGCCGGGATTGGGCAAAACAACCCTTAGCAGAATTGTTGCAAACGAATTAAACGTAAGCATAAAAGAAACCAGTGGCCCGGTTATAGAAAAGCCCGGTGACCTTGCAGGGCTTCTCACAAATCTGGAAACGAACGATGTATTGTTTATAGATGAAATTCATCGCCTCAGCAATGTGGTAGAAGAATATTTATATGCCGCCATGGAAGATTATCGCATAGATATTATGATTGATAGCGGCCCGGCAGCACGAAGCATTCAAATAGACATCAATCCATTTACACTTATTGGCGCCACCACAAGAAGTGGTTTGCTTACAGCACCGTTGCTCTCCCGTTTTGGTATAAAAAGCAGGCTTGAATATTATGATGCTGCTACTTTAAAAAACATATTACTACGCAGCTCGGGCATTTTACAAACAAAAATTACCAGCGATGCTGCAGCAGAAATTGCAGGCAGAAGCCGTGGTACGCCCCGTATTGCAAACGGGCTCCTACGCCGTGTGAGAGATTTTGCGCAGGTATTGGGCAATGGCATTATTGATATGAACATTACCGAGCATGCCCTCAATGCCCTCAATGTAGATGCGTATGGGTTAGACGAAATGGATAACCGAATTTTGAGCACCATCATAGATAAATTTAAAGGCGGCCCCGTAGGCATCACCACCATTGCAACCGCGGTGGGCGAAGAGCCGGGCACGTTGGAAGAAGTATACGAACCTTTCTTAATAAAAGAAGGTTTTATTATGCGTACTGCCCGTGGTAGAGAAGCCACTGAAAAAGCCTACAGACACTTAGGAAGAACACCGAGGACGAATATGGGAGATGGGATGTTGTTTGTGTAAACGGTTGCGGGTTTCGGGTTGATGGTTGCGGGTTTGTTTTGTTCAAGGTGTTTTTTAGATATGGCTGCGGTTCTGTCCTGGCGGGGTTTTCGCAACCATAATTCATAAATGATAAAGAAAACCTCCTGCGAAACCCCGACGCAAAGTAGTGCGTTGTATTTGCAGAGACCAAAACCAATGCTCACAAGATTACCGAGATACGTATCAACTTATTTTGAAAATATCTGAATGTACCAAAGATTTTTCAAAAGAATATAAATACACACTTGGTCAGGATATGAAACGGGATGGCTATTTCTTAGCAACGTCTTCCAACGGGGACGTTGCGTTTTTAATAACAATAATGTAACATCATTGAGCATAATGTACGGCAAGGGCAGAGACATTGCTGCGAGTAGATTCCCCTCCCTTGGAGGGGTGCCCGCAGGGCGGGGTGGTTATATTACCTAAAGGATATGTGATTCCCGCCGCTGTTGGCACATAGAATTAGAAACTTCAATCCACTGCCTGATTTTAAAGATCGTTGTTGTTGGTTTGCAGCAAAGGTATGTAGCCCAGCGTACCAACAACATTGAACGCAGCACTACTCATAAAAGAATTTCTTCCCCTAGGCTCGTTACACACGAGACCTTTGCTCAGTTCTTCATTAAATTTAACGATAAAATCTTTAAAATGAACAGCCCAAGTGCTATGCTTTGTGCCACGAACGCAGGCGGGGGCTTGCCGATTTATTAAACGCATAAGCTTACACAAATGTTGTTGGTGCGCCCTCGCACATTTTCTGCGCTGCATACACGACGACGGCAGACGGTGGGCTTCGGAATTTTAAACGGTACCAACATGGGCAAAGAATTTCAAATGTCCATTATCATCTTGCCGCTAAAAATTGATTTCGCTATTTGAAAGAACTAAAACATGCTAAAGATTTGTAGGCTGGGTTAATGATTAAACCAAGTTGTTTCATGCGTCGGGGTTTCACCGTTCGTTCTGTTACACTTCAATTCTTGTTCTTGTGAAAACCCCTCCGTGACGGAATGTACGTGGGGGTATAGTTTTTACTTTCCATCTGCAAAGGCAAGCCAAAAATTTGATTAGTTTGTATAGCCATGTCCGGCATTTATCCAATCTATTATTTTGTTCCTTTCAGTTTGTGGTAACAATCCTGGTTGCGGCATTGGAGAAGGATTACCAAAAACAGCTCTTTCTCTTATTCTATCCCAACTATTTACCACGTCGCACACATTATTCCAGTCCAAACCGCTTTGTGGGTTAACGCCCATATGGCAAGGTGTACATTTTGCAACCAATAATTGTTGTACAGTTTTAAACAAGACCCCATTGGGAACCGTGTCTACAATAATTTCTTTATTTTGTTCTTTATTGTTTGCAGCTCTAACCGTTACTAAATAACTCCCAACTTTTATGTTAATAAAAACAGGACTTGGCTGGTAAATACTATTGTCTATTTTGTAGGTATAATTGCCATTCAGATCATTTATTGTTACAGTACCGGTGCCTGTGCACGGCATTGATGGAGTAGCATTTACATTAAAATTGAATGAAGGAGGTAGAGTAATGTCACTATCAGTTGCGCTTTTTTTGCAAGAGCATAAAATAATTATGGGTACGAATGCGAACCACCTCATTATTTATATTGTTGTTTATCTGTTAAGCCCTTCATAAAAGCTACTAAAGCCTGTTTCTCATTTACCTGTAATACCAAACTATCAAAAGGCAATGTTTGATAAGGTAAATTTATTCCTAACCCAACACCGCCACCTTTATGATAAAACTCAACCACCTCATCTAAAGTTTTATATACCCCATTGTGCATATAAGGAGCTGTTTTATCTGCGTTCCGTATTGTAGGTGTTTTAAAGGCATATAACAATTCTGCAAATTGATTTATTCTATATCGGCCGCTATCATCGTCAATCGTAGCATTGTTCCATAATGCCTGTTTTGGCACACCAATAATTTCTGATTCTGTTTTATTGTACCAAGGTGGTATTGTACCATTAAATAACGGAATGAAATGGCAGGTTGCACATTTTGCTTTTCCTGCAAATAAATTAAACCCGGTAATTTGTTGTGGACTAAGGGCAGCTTTATTTCCATTAATATACTCGTCAAACGATGAGCTGAAAGAGCTTAATGATCTCACATAAGCTGCTACAGCATTTCTTATAAAGAAGCTGCTGATAGAGTCTTTAACGCCAAACGATGCTGCAAACAATTCTCTGTACTCATTATTATCAAGTAGTTTTTTTGTGGCTTGCCTGCTGTTCAAATTAAATTCTTCTTTGTTGTTCATCACCTCATTTATTTGGTCTTCTAAGCTCACACTTCGTAAATCATAAAACTGATTATTCTGAAAACCAGCATACAAAATTGTAGGCGTATTTCTGCTAAGTTTGCCGCCATGAATAAAATTCTCCGCTTTTTCTTTCCCGTCTGTAAAATACATTTCGGGTTTGTGACAGCTTGCGCAACTTACCTTCAGCGTATTAGATAAAATTGCATCGTAAAATAATTTTTTACCCAAAGCAACTTTAGCCGGATTGGTAGCAGCAATTGAATAGTTTGTAAAAAAATCAGCATTAAAGTTTTTACCTTTTAGCAAAGCAGATAGCCCTCCTGTAAATGGCTTGTTTGCCAATGTATCTTTTGTGTTGTTACCTGCAATAGAATCACTTAAAGGCATTAAATAATCTGTCAAAAAAGCCATTCGATTAAAACTCTCAAAATCATTGTTTTCTTTTAAATAATTTATCGCGTTAATAAAATTAAACTGCTTTTGAGGTGCCTGTTTTTGTAATATTATTTTTAATCCATCGATACTACTAATTGTTTCTGGCAACGCGTATTGAGATAGTGGGGTATCAAACCCTGTAATACCCATAGCCGCTATGCGAATAAGTTGATGTTGAATTAACTCATCTAAATGATCGAGCGTGATGGTTTGCTCTTTTAAATTAGATACTGTAAACTGTAGATCTGTTTTAAGTAAATTAATTTCTTGTGTTAAAATAGGGATCAAACTGTCGTGGTAATTACTAAATAATAGCTGCTCTATTACCTGAAAACCATGTGGGGGCCACACTACTCCGTCTTCGGTTTTTACATCGGGTAAGGCAGGACCATTAATACGTCTTGTAAGTCCTTGAAAATAATACTCGGCAATGGCTTCTATTTTTTTATAAGACAACCGGCTTTTCAAAAAATCTTTCTGTAACCCTGCAGTAGGTGTTTTATTAGCAGCACTTTTTATTAATACATCCAGGTTGGCAATGGTACTATCTACCTGTAAGCGGTAGTATTCTTTTATAGAAACGTCTATGTTATTATTTGCTTTAGTATTACAGCTATTAATTATGAGCTGAGATAAAACAACAAACGATAAAATAAAAAATACAATGTACTTGTTCATAAAAAAATATTATAAAAAAATTACCCCCTTGCTGTCAATTTAACAAGGGGGCATTTTTAAAAGTGAGATATACTAGCGTGGTACTCCTTTAAGTATTAGAGTTTGTCCACCTGACCTGTAAGCTTGAACAGAATTTGCTTTACTAGGATTAAGAAAACGATTTCCTTCAACCCAAGTATGCGCATGTATGTTTATTAAAAAAGTATTTGGTTCGCCTATCGTTTCTGAAATATCTACCATGGCACCATGCTCCCAAGTTGCAAAACGTTGGTCATTTGTAGAATTGAAAGTAGTACCGCCTAATGATTTATTTTTCAAATCAAGCATTACTTTTTTTGTACCCGTAGCTATATCATACTGCCATATTAAAGAGTTGTGGCTTGCTCCCGGAAAAAAAGAATCGCCATCTTCTTGTATGTACACGTAGTTATTTGTAACACAAACGTTATCCGGATTAATTATGTCTATACCAGGGTTTAAATCGCCATCTTCTACTACTTCTAATTTACCGGTTAAAGGATTGGCAGTATCCATTTTTAACCTGTACATTCTTCCCCAATAAGTTTTATCTGGTTGGCCGCTCACACCAGTAGCAACAAAATAAACTTCTCTTCCATTTGCACCACCGCCTTTTCTGTAATCTAAATCTTCAACTCTTGCAAATTGAATTGACTTTAAAGTAGGGTTAAGATTTTCTATTTCAGCACCGGTTAAATTTTTTGCATTAGGAACTTCTACAAACTCAACATCATAAATGTTGCCTTTTGTCATATTCTTTTCTATCTGGTCAAGATTTGTTCTTCTTAAAGAATATAATTTACCGTTGTCTAAATCACCTACTGTGTTAGATACATATAAATACACCTGGCCGTTACCAGCATCTTCACCTAGAATAATAACTATTTTTCCTGCATAAGCATCTTTTGGTAACGGTACACTATTTTCTCCGCTAAACTTGCCTAAGGCCGGTTTTACTCTTGATGAATTTGCTGCATCTGCCGGTGCAATAGGATCTATAGCATGCGTCATTGCATTTACATTACTCTCACCTGTTGTTAAAAAAGTAGGTTTTGCAAAACCATGCTCTTCTGGTGTAGCCAATGTACCAGAGCATAGCCTAAACAAACCGCCATCGGTATTTACAATATATTCACCTTTTACAGGGTTTAATTTTTTATCTAAATAAACTCTTGATACTGCATATGTATTTTCATGGTTCGTAACCATTATATAACCACTACCATCAGGATTTTTTAGGAACCCTTGACCATCCGGCGCACCACCAAATACAAAATTTGGAGACCCGGGAATGGTATCGCTGCTGCTTATTAATGTGTAAGCACTAACTCCGGAAAAAGCTGGAGTAAGAAATACAAAAGACTCTGCATTAGAACGGTTTTTAAATTCTGGCTTGTCTTCTGTAATTGATGTGACATCTTTTTTATTGCAACCCATTATAACAGTTGCAAAAAGCCCTGTAACCAAAAATAATTTTTTCATATCTGTAATTTTTACGAAATCCCAGAAGCTCTGTTAACAGAATGTTATTACAACTTTACCTATTCGTAAAAATTATAAAATTCCTCAATTCGTAAATTGGGTTGATGTTGCTGGGAATTAAAAATGATTTTGCCTTCACAGGTTCTCGCACCAATAAACTAAGGATTGGGTAACGAAAACAATTAAGCAAGGCGGCATATTAATTATTGGCAGCAAAATACCCGAAGGAGATGGTGTCTATTATCTTGCAACGATTATTGTAGGTGTAAAGCCCGGAATGGTTGGTTTTGACGAAGAGCGTTTTGGACCCGTGGCTTCTGTAATAAAAGCAACAGATGAGCAGGAAGCCATTGAGCTTGGCAACCATTCTCAGTTTGGTTTGCGCTCAGGGTTTTTTACCGGCAATAAAGAACGGGGCGAAAAAGTTGCCCTGAAGCTGGAAGCCGGAAACAGTTTTGTAAACAGACTGGTAGCATCAGATCCCCGGCTGCCTTTTGGCGGAATAAAAAACAGCGGCTATAGCGGAGAACTTTTTGACTATCGCATAAAGGAGTTTGTAAATATTAAATCTGTTTGGGTTGATTAGTTAAAAACAACTTTCATTGAAGTGATTTATTTTTTTAGGAGCCCTAGATAAAATAAAATTGAAAAATTTTAAACATATCATTATTTTCATGGTCTTAAAGAAAATTTTCAAACCCCAAAAAAACAACATGATAAAGAAATTTTTATTGGCAGCTGTATTTACAGCATCTGTGTTTACAGCAGCAAATGCACAGGTAATGGCGGCAACAGAAACTAAAACAATGACCAAAGAGGAAAAAGCAGCCGCAAAAGCAAAAAAAGAAGCTGAGCTAAACGAGGCTTTTACCACAGCAGGGTTAACAGATGAGGAGCAAGTAAAAATGTGCAGGGCGGCGCTTGATCAAAGCAACGAAAAATCGAAAGCGATTAGGGCAGATGCAACCTTAACAGCCGATGATAAAAAAGCAAAATTAGATGCTGTTAATAAAGAGCGCGGCGAGATTATGAAAACCATTATGGGCGAGGCGAGATATAAAATATTTAAAGCAACGCAAAAAGCACAAAAAGAAGCAGCAGGCGCAAAAGCCAATTAATACGACCCTATTTATTTTAAAAGCAGTTCACTCACCCTGGGCTGCTTTTTTTTATGCAAAAAACGTCCATGAAAAACTAACACACTAGGACGGATTTTACTTTTTTGCAAACAATGGGTATTTATTTTATATTTATGCATTAACTTTCCTATTCATACATATACTAAAACTTATTTTTTATGATAGTGATAGCGTTGTACAATCTTAAAGGCGGTGTAGGTAAGACGGCTAGTTGTGTAAATTTCTCCTATCTCGCTGCAAAAGAAGGCTATAAAACACTGTTGTGGGATATTGATCCGCAGGGAGCAACCTCATTTTACTTTCAGGCAAAGCCCAAAACACACCCCGGTATAAAAAAACTGATCAGTAAAGATGCAGACCTGGAAGCAGTTTTAATGGAAACCGGTTACGAAAATTTAGATATTATTCCTGCAGACAATTCGGCCAAAAGTTTTGATGTAATGCTGGACGAAATGCGGGGCAATAAGAACAGGTTAAAGAGTGTTCTGAAACAGTTTAACGGGGAATACGATTTTGTTTTTATTGATTGCCCGCCGGGTTTTAGTGCGCTGAGCGAAAACATTTTTAGCGCAGCAGATATTGTATTGATGCCTGTGATACCAACCACGTTAAGTGTACGCACCTACAATATGGTAAAAGATTATTTTAAAGAAAAGGATATTGACATGGCAAAGTTGATGTGCTTTTTTACCATGACGGACCTGCGCAAGAATATGCACCACGAAATAATGGAGCAGTTGTTTAAAGACAAACGCTTTTTTGGCAATTATATCCCCTATTTATCTGACGTAGAAAAAATGGGCATTTACAAACAACCAATTGAAGAATTTGCCCGCAGTGGCGATGCTGCCCGCTGTTACCGGGAATTATGGACGGAAATAACAGAAGGCGTGCTGGAATAAATTTACGGAATGGTTGCACTTATAAGCACATGGTGTAAAATTTGTGTGCCGCTAAAATCATCAATATTCACGCTTTCAATGAGGCCAACACCTTTGGCAAAATAATATTCGCCCTGCCCTGCAGGAATGGTTGTGCCACTAAAATTGATGGTTGTTTGCTCATGTAAATGTATCACATCCTGATAGGTGATGCCTGCCACCGTTCTTGGCGTTCCTTTAGATACGATGGTGTAGGTATAAGTAGCAGCCTGCCCCATATTTGAGATAATATCTGACCAAGAGGCGCCCACCGGCTCGTTTGCTTTTAGTGCAGTAATTTTTACATACGGCAATGTTGTACCACCCTGTGTGGTTCCATTTAAAGTAATAGAAGTAGATACGCCTGCGGTACAATTAAAGAAGGTGTTTTGCTGGCCTGCGCCGGTAAACTTTTTGTACGTTTTAGCTTCTATGGTGGTATCTTTTATATAAGTAAGGGTATAATTATTTACAGTTGGTGTTGTAGAGCCTGCGCTTGTATCGCTGTACTTATAAACAGAACCAGAGCAAATGGGGTAATAAATACAGTCTTTACAACCTGCATTGTTTACTGCACCGGTTCCTCCGGGTGTAATAATAGTTGGTCCGGCCCCCGGTATCTGTCCGTTCTCTTCACTTGTATCTTTTTCGCAAGATGAAAATATAAATGCCATAAAAACAACTGCCAGGGAAATACCGGATCTCATAATATTGGATTTTAATGAAGGGCTGTAAGATAATGCGCTTCGCTTTACTATAACTCCATTTGTGATAAAATATTGTTTCTATATTTACAAAAGAGGAAATTTCTTAAACTTCAAATACAATATGAAAAAAGAAACAGCAAGCTGGTTTAGCCCTGCACTGCAACAAGATATGCCTATTGTGGCTTACGGCGATTACGGTTTTGCATTATTGCTAGTGCCTACTGCAGCGGCAGATTACCTGGAGTATGAGCGTTTTCAACTCATAGAAACACTTGCCCCCTTTATAAACAGTGGTAAGGTTCGCATCTTTTCTGTAAACAGCATTAACAATGAAAGCTGGCTTAACAAAGAAATGGAGGGTACCCACAAAGCCATTCGACACAACCAGTTTAACAATTATATTTTTAATGAGGTTATTCCATTCATTAAAACCAATACATCTGCCGAAACGCCAATTATAGTTGCAGGTGCATCTTTTGGAGGGTTACACAGTTTAAATTTATTTTTGAAAAGGCCCGATCTTATTGACGGTGTAATTGCCATGAGCGGTGTGTACGACCTTACAGAATACACAGATGGTTACTGGGATGAGCAGGTTTATTTTAACTCACCGGCGCACTATATTCCAAACCTTTCAGATGAATGGTATTTAAACAACATACGAAAGAGCAAACATATTCATATTCTTACGGGTAGCGGCGATTATGAAGACCCTTCGGGCACGGTTAAAATTTCGGAAATACTGTATGCAAAAGGCATAGACCACGATGCGGCTATATGGGGAACAGAGTGGAAACACGACTGGCCTACATGGAGAGCGATGTTGCCATTGTACATAGACACGAAATTTTAATACCGGATGACCTTTATTGTAGGGAAAGAAAAAAAATACTAACTATTCACTCTACAACAATGGCTTAGTTTAAACTTGTTTAACATGCCACTCCTTCGGAGTTCTCATACCAGATTTTTTTTCTTTTCTGATAGCATGGCGCTCCAATGGAGCTAAAATCATAACTTTTTTAGCCTCGTTAGAGGTGACCTGTCAGTAGAAATAAATTATATAACACTATCAGAGCTCCAGAGGAGCGGCATGTTTTTAAAAAATAAAGTAGTAATTAAGAGCTATAAAAAATAAAACAATTATGAGATATTAACCACAATATTAGTGGCAACAATATTGTCATTGAATAGTTAAAAAAGAAACGCAAATTGAGTAGTAGAAATTAAATTATTTAGCAGCCACAGAGATACCTCTTTGTGGCTTTCTTATTTCTTTCACCTTTTAAGAATATTATTTCAGATACATTTCCAACACAAAAAAACCTCTTCTGGTAAAGAAGAGGTTAAACAAGTTAAAGATGATAGGACCAATATTATTTTCTGCTTATTTTAGAGAGCAACCTTAATATTTCCAGGTACAACCAAACGATGGTAACCAGAAGACCAAAGGCACCATACCACTCCATGTATTTTGGCGCACCCATTTCACTGCCACGTTCTATCATATCAAAATCTAGTATCAGATTAAGTGCAGCAACTGCAGTAACGATCAGCGAAAAAACGATGCCCATTGTACTGCCTTCATGCAAAAACGGCATGTTATTAAAACCAAACATGCGCAATACCATTACGATCAAGTAAAAGACAGCAATACCTACTGTTGCGGTTATAATAATTGACTTAAATTTTTCGGTAGCTTTTATTATTCTAAAACTATACAACAAATACATGGCTACCGCAACGCCAAAAGTTAAACCAACCGCGTTAATAATTAAATTGGGGGCCCTTTGTGCAAAAGCCTCGTTGTACATGGCAGATATAGCACCGAGAAACAAACCCTGCAACAATGCATAAACCGGTGCCAGGTAACCAGACCATTCCTGTTTAAAAATTATTACCAATGCAACTACTGCACCGCCGATCATTCCTGTCCACATCATGCCTGTTACTGCTCCACCTTCTGCAAATTGTTTCCACGAATAGAATGCTGTACCGAGCACCATGATCAATAAAAAGCCAAATTTTTGCAACGCTCCTTTCACCGTCATTGCGTTTTCTACATCCAGCACATCAGCAATAACGGTGCTTGTAAATTTTTTCTCTGAGAGGGCAGGGTTACTTGATTGAAATAATGCCATTGTATGTTTGTTTTATAAAATGAATAAATGTTAAGAAGGCGTTTACAAAGACATGGTATTTACTATTCTAAATATTTGCATGTAAAGGCCCCACTTTTTATGTAAAGTTACAACTTCTTCTTATTTAGGAAGCGCGGTCGTACCAAAATGCTTCTTTTGTAAACTGTCTTTTTGTAACCCAGGGTACTGGCTTATTACGGCAAAATCATAAACATCTTCTTTTTTAATTCTTACAATAAAATTATGAAGACTTGTGGAGTCTTCTGCGGTTTTAAACGTTCTGTCGTGTGCAAGCAATACAAGGTGGTTTGCGGTTTTTGTTTGCTTTTTTGCAAAAGCGCTGTCTATCATAGTAAGTATTTCACTATCTGTTTGCACAAGTCGCTGGTCTTTGTTGTAATGCCACTCCACATCCCAGCCAACGGCTGTAAAACCTTTGCTGTATAAACTGTTTGCAGCAGTTGTTGATAATTTTATATCGGTACTTTTTATACTGTTCGTACGCCATATGTTTCTGCCGGGTGTGCGTACTATATTGGTGCTAAAGTGCAGGCTGTCTGCGCTTCTTTCAAAATCAACGACGGCACTGTCGGGCTCGCTGTAAAATTTATCGAACCTGTTTTTAAAAGCATGGGAATAGCTGTGGTTGGCCATTTCAAAATAATTGCAGGCCTTTAAAGAATCGTACATGTTTTGCTGTGTTGTGCTGCCATACACATGTTCCCCTACTATAAATAAAGTGGCAGGAACCTGTTCCTCTTTTAAAATGTGGTAAACGGTCTTCGTTCCTTTATCAGGTCCATCATCAAAAGTGAGGTAGATCGTTTTTCTTTTCTTTTTGAGGACAGGCTTTTCGGCAATGACTGCAGTTGCTGTGTCGGTTTTTTGCGAAGACAAAGGAGGAAACTTAAACTGTTTTCCTGTTTTGTAAAAGTAAAATGTTGTGAAACTGATGGTTAATATTGATGCTTTAAAAAGCATGGAGCTGTTAAAATAACTGCCCGAGTCGGAGTCCATGTAACGTGTTGGTTTAAGACATAAATGTATGATGTAAAATAAGCTGTTGCTATAAAGGACTTGTTAATAAATTATTAAACTGCTACCGTTGTACATTTTTGCTCTATTCGCATTCAAATTGGCAATTCATTATCTTTGCCTTATGGAAAATTTGCATGCCTTAATTGAGAATTATAAAGTGGAAATAAATACCCAGCATCCGGCTACTATAGAGGAGAAAGAAGCATTTCGTATAAAATACCTCGGCACAAAAGGACTCTTAAAATCCATTATGGCCGAAATGAAGAATGTGCCTGTAGAAAACAAAAAGGAAGCTGGCCAGTTGTTGAATGAATTTAAGGTTTTTGTGGAAGAAACCTTTGCCTCTTTTGCTGTGGAAGATGCAGGTACCAACGAAAATCCCGCATTTGAGCTCGACCTTACTTTACCAGGTACACCTGCGCCATTGGGTACAAGGCATCCAATAAGCATCGTAAAAAACAAGATTGTTTCAATCTTTAATAAATTAGGTTTTTCAGTGGCAGAAGGTCCGGAAATTGAAGATGATTTTCATAATTTTTCTGCGCTTAACCTGCCGGAGAACCACCCTGCACGAGATATGCAGGATACCTTTTACATCAGCCATAACGCCGAGTCTGGTGGGACCGACTGGTTGCTGCGCACACACACAAGCAGTGTACAAATACGGGAAATGCAAAAAGGAAAACTGCCACTACGTATTATTTGTCCGGGCCGTGTTTTTAGAAACGAAACCATCAGCGCAAGAGCTCACTGTTTTTTTAACCAGGTAGAAGGACTTTACATTGCAGAAAATGTTTCCTTTGCCGATTTAAAGCAAACCCTTTACTTTTTTGTAACAGAAATGTTTGGTGAAGATGTAAAAGTGAGGTTTCGCCCATCGTATTTTCCGTTTACGGAGCCAAGTGCCGAGATGGATATAAGCTGCCTCATTTGTGGTGGAGAAGGTTGCAGCGTATGTAAAAAAACCGGTTGGGTAGAAATTTTAGGCTGCGGAATGGTGCACCCAAAAGTGCTTGAAAACTGTGGTATAGACAGTAATAAATATACCGGCTTTGCTTTTGGAATGGGTATAGAAAGAATAACAATGCTTTCCTATCAAATAAAAGATCTGCGCTTATTCAGCGAAAATGATCTTCGATTTTTAAAACAATTTGAATCTGCTTAGAGCAATCTCATTTCCTCTCACAATCTTTTGTCTTCCATAAACATGGGATTAATGCTGTTTGGCATTAAAATTGAAAATGTTATGGTATGCATTTGCATGCCATACATTTAAAACATCAACCCTCAATTAACACCATGAAAAAACGCACATTTATTATAAGCACCCTCCTTGTTGTGTTTACAATCGCCGCATGCTCCACATCAAAACAGGCAAGATCATTAAAAAGTGATGTAGTGGGTACCTGGCAGCTTAAAAGCATCACTACAGAGGGCATCACAGGAAAAATAGAAGCGCAGGTTTTAGATGAAGCAGATTTTAATTGTTTTATAGGAAGCACATGGAGGTTTGATAAATACAACAGCCTTGGATATTACGAAATAAGCAAGAATGGAAATGAATGTGTGGCTGTAAAAAGAAATATCCGTTGGTCAATATTTGATGAAAAAGGTTCTCCAAAAATGCTGCAATATAAAAGAGTAGATGAGAAGTATAAAGACATTGACGAAGGCAAAGGAGGATTCCGTTTTAATATTATACAGATAACGAGTAACACAATGCAGGTAAAAAGTGAGATAACTTTTGAAGGAAAACCAGCGTCATTCATTTATAATTTTGTAAGAATTTAATTTTAAAAAAGACAATATGAAAAATCTTATAACAAAGACATTTTACGGGTTAGTAGGTATTTCTATGATTGCAACAAGTTGCGATGCCACAAGAAGAGCAAGTAATCAAAACAAGGGTGTAGCAATAGGTGCAGTAGGCGGTGCAGTAATCGGTGGCATCATTGGCAACAACGTTGGTAAAAACGGTAACACAGCCCTGGGAGCAATTATTGGAGCGGCTGTTGGCGGTGCAGCAGGTGGCATTATTGGCAATAAAATGGATAAGCAGGCCGAAAAAATTAAAACAGAAATACCCGGCGCTAAAGTAGAAAGAGTTGGCGAAGGCATCAACGTTACTTTTGATGAAAATAACCCCGATGGAAGCAAGGCGGGTGTATATTTTGAAACTGCTAAGTACAATATTAGTTCCAACTCAAAACTTGCTTTAGATAAGTTGGTTAAGATATTTACAGAGTACCCCGAAACAAATATTTTGATAGAAGGACATACAGATAATGTAGGGACTGAAGCATCTAACATGGCGCTTTCTAAAAGAAGAGCAAATGCAGTTGGCAATTCATTAAAAGGTGCCGGATTGGCTGTAAATAGACTTACAATAAAATGGTATGGCGAGTCTCAACCAAAAGGAGATAACAATACAGCGGAAGGAAGAGCGGCAAACAGACGGGTAGAATTTTCTATAACGGCCAACGAAAAAATGAAAGCAGATGCTAAAGCAGAAGCAGACAGACAATAGTTAGTTTTATCGTTAAGTTTACCGCAGTATCATTTTATTATGTGCTGCGGTTTTTTTGTACAGTATAACCCATCACAGTAATGCAATTCTTAACCTAAAATAAAAAAATGAGAATAGCACGACAGTTTTTTATTTTTGCAGGATGATAGAAACAATATGTGTTGCTGGTGCAGGTACTATGGGCAGCGGAATTGCTTTGGCAGCTGCACAGAATAATTATAAAACCATCTTATTTGATACGAATGAAAAGGGTATTGATAATGCAAAAAAATCAATCAGTAAGAATTTAGATTTCTTGGTAAGCAAAGAAAAAATAACTGTACAACAAAAAGAGAATATTTACAATAATATATTGTTCACTACAGAAATAAACGAGTGCATTGGCGATTTGATTATTGAAGCGATTATTGAAGACCTTCAAGTTAAAGAAACACTTTACCAATCACTCGCCGCCATTAATAATTCTGCAACAATTTTAGCCAGCAATACATCTTCTCTATCCATAACAGCAATTCAAAAAAATATTGCACATCCGGAAAGGGTTTGCGGCATGCACTTTTTTAACCCTGCACATGTAATGAAGTTGGTTGAAGTAGTGGCGGGTAAAGAAACTTCGCAGGATACGATACAGGCTGTTTACGATGTTTGCATTCATTTAAAAAAGCAACCGGTTGTTTGCAAAGATGCGCCCGGTTTTATTGTGAACCGGGTGGCCAGGCATTTTTACCTTGAAGCAATGCACCTGGCATACGAACAAAAAATACCCATCGAAAACATTGATATGCTCATGGAAAATGCAGGCTTTAAAATGGGTCCTTTTAAATTAGTGGATCTTATTGGTATGGATATAAACCTTGCCGTATCACAATCAGTATACAAAGCGTTTAACAACGAGCCACGTTTTAAACCTTCGCCCATGCAGGAACAAAAAGTTGCTGCAGGTGAGCTTGGTAAAAAAACAGGAAAGGGCTTTTATAATTATGAGCAAAATATTGCACTATGATTTTAGTAACAGGAGGTGCCGGTTTATTGGGCAATACATTAATTGAGGCATTGCTGCAACAAGGTGAGCATGTAAGGGCAATTTATAACAACACAGCTTTGGCTGTAAAAGATGCTACCCATTTTCAAACTTTTAAATGTGACATACTTGATGTATTTGAACTGGAAGGTGCCATGAAGGATGTAACCGAAGTATATCACTGTGCAGGACTTGTGTCCTTTAACCCAAAAGATGAAAAAAAACTGTACAGTATAAATGTAGAGGGCACCGCCAATGTTGTGAATGCCGCTCTAAATGCAGGCGTAAAAAAACTGGTACACGTGAGTTCTGTAGCAGCGCTTGGCAGAATACGCCCCGGCGAAATAATAGACGAAACCATGTTGTGGACACAAGAAACCAGCAACAGTAAATACGGCCACAGCAAATACCTTGGCGAAATGGAAGTATGGCGGGGTGTAGCTGAGGGATTGAATGCAGTGATTGTAAACCCGGTTATTATTTTAGGGGCCGGTGATTGGAATGACAGCTCAACCAAGATATTTAAATCTGTTTACAACGAGTTCCCTTGGTACACAGAAGGTACAACCGGCTTTGTAGACGCAAGAGACGTAGCAAATGCTATGATTGAATTAATGAAAAGTGATGTGACGGCAGAAAAATTTATTATCAGTGCAGATAATATTTCTTACCGTGATATGTTTACGATGATAGCAAACGCATTTGGTAAAAAAGCACCATCAAAAAAAGTAACCGCTTTTATTGCAGCCATCACCTGGAGGATAGAAAGTATTAAAAGTAAATTTACAGGCACTTCTCCATTACTAACAAGAGAAACGGCGGCTACAGCATTGGCTAATGTGGCTTACAATAACAATAAACTGCTTCAATTTTTACCAAATTTTAAATACCGCCCCTTAAAGGAAACGGTAGCCTATTCCTGTAAGTATTTATTAAATAAGTTGGCGAACCAAGGCTTAAGCTAGGCAATATTTTACCAGGGTATTTAAAAATAAATGTTATTAAATAATTGCTGCAACAAAAAATTAACAAGGGAATCTTTATTTTCAATGCCTATTTATACCTACTATGAAATTATTATTTACATCACTTCTTGGTTTATTTTTTTTAAACAATTTAACAGCCCAAAGTTATTTTTCGGTTTCGGGTAAAGTTATAAATGAAGTAACAGGCGCTGTAATGCCCGCTGCATCTGTATTTGCACAGAATACAACCATTGGAACCATTACTGATGAAAACGGAAATTTTACATTACAGTTGCCACAGGGAGGGTACGATCTCATCGTCACATTTACCGGTTATAAAACAGAAAGCAGGCGTATCACAACCGCAGATGCAGCTGGTGCTATCAGTGTAAGTTTAAAAGAGAAAGAAAAAGAAATGGAAACGGTTGCCATTATTTCTACCAACGAAGTAAAAGACGGGCTTGAAAAATACGGCCAGTTTTTTAACGAAGAATTTATTGGTAAAACAAACAACAGTAAAGAATGTACCATTCAAAATACCGAAGCATTGCACTTCTTCTTTTCTAAAAAAAGGAACAGGCTTAAAATAACAGCAACAGAACCACTTATTATAAAAAATACTGCTCTTGGTTACAATATAAAATACAGCATCGATTCTTTTACCCACGAGTACAATACTGGCGTAAGCATATACTCGGGCTCGCCTTTATATGAAGAAATGCAGGGCGATAGCCTGCAGCAAAAAACCTGGCAGGCAAACAGGCAGGCCGCTTACAAAGGCTCGCTGCTGCATTTTATGCGAAGCGTGTACAATAAAAATTTAAAAGAACAGGAGTTTGAGATACAGTTTATTGTGAAAAAGAATGGTGTTGATCATGCGCTAAAATTGAAGGACCCTTATAGTGCCATTCATTTTGAAATGGATGACAGCACACAAACGGTAGAAATATTGCCCAACCAGCAGGAAGTTGGTATTTTATTTAAAGGAGAAAAACCCGGCGATGCCTATATGGCGAGTTACCCAACCGAACCAAAAGATTTTAAATTTTCTGTACTGAGTTTTCGCCCGGCGGAAAGTATTGTTATTGAACAGAACGGATATTTTTATGACCAGAACGATATCTCCATCAGCGGCTATTGGGCATGGGATAAAGTGGCTGAACAGTTACCGTATGATTACAAATAATACGGTCCACTTTCATTCATAGAAAATAAACTTTATTCCTTACCTCCTGCTTGCTATTAGTAAATTTAAATCGGTAAACTTTAAATTGAATCTTTCACTAAGATGAAAGTTAGTGAGCGACCCTTTAAATAAATAAATACCACTGCGGATATTTATTTTGTACCAGATGATGTTGTCTACACCACCATCTTCGGCTGTTTCCAATAACAAAGGCATTAATACATTACTAATAGCCTGCGATGCAGTACGTGCAAAACCACTTGGTATATTAGGTACACAATAATGTATTACATCATACTTGGTAAAGGTTGGTTCTTTGTGGGTCGTTACATTGCTTGTTTCAAAACAGCCTCCATGGTCAATGCTCACATCTACAATTACACTGCCTTTGCGCATATTGCTTACCATAGTTTCTGTAACCACCATGGGGGTTCTACCGCCATCATTCCCCAAGGCACCTACGGCAACATCGCATGTTTTTAATTGTTTTCCTAAAATTTTAGGCTCTATAACGGAGGTCCATAAACGGCCTCCAATATTATTTTGCAGTCTTTTTAAACGGTAGATGCTGTTGTCAAATATTTTTACACTTGCACCCATGGCAAGTGCTGTTCGAGCCGCATATTCGCCTACGATCCCTGCACCTATAATGATAACTTTTGTGGGCGGTATTCCGCTAATGCCGCCTACCAAAACGCCTTTTCCATTATTGGCATTGCTTAAATACTGGCCCGCAATAAGCATAACGGCAGAGCCTGCAATTTCGCTCATGCTTCTTACAATAGGATTGTGGCCACTATCGTCCTTTAAATTTTCGAAACTAAGGGCAGTTATTTTTTTTGCCATCATTTTCATCAATATCTCCCTTTTCATCTCTGCCAGGTGAATGGGAGAAATAATGTACTGGTTCATGGTTAACAGCTCACAATCTTCTTCGCTCACCGGTGCACTTTTTACAATGATGTCACATTCAAAAACCTGTTTTTTATCATACAAAATTCTTGCGCCGGCTTCGCTGTAATCATTATCTGTATAGTTTGCGCCAATGCCAGCATTGGATTCTACATTTACCTCATGCCCGTTTGCCACAATCACACTCACCGCTTCGGGGGTAAGCGCAATTCTGTTCTCATTAAAAGAATCTTCTTTTGGTATACCAATACACAACGATTCACGCTTCGGTTTTACATCAAGGGTTTCTTCCAGGGTTTCGTAAGTGAGAGAGGGAGATACAAAAGGTTTTGTGGTTGCCATTGGTTGGGTAATTGGTTAATTAGTTGATTGTTTGATTTAACTTATAAAATATTGATACCTTTTATAAAAATTAGATCTGCTCAAATTAATGTATTACAATTTAAATAAAAGTTTCAAATCAACAGATGTATTTAAAATTCTCGAAATGAAATTCACCGCAGAGAAAAAAGTTAAAAGAGTTTACGCCAAGAATCTCTGCGAAAACTCAATATTCTCTGGTTCTCTGCGGTGAATTCAAATCAACTTATAACTAACGCTCGCTCGCTGTCGCCTGTAACGGATAGGTAACAATGTACCGCATCGTGCGGCAATAATGCTGGCGCAATTTCCGGCCACTCCACCATGCACAGATTACCGCTGTACAAACAGTCTTCTACGCCGGCTTCTATTGCTTCCTGCACGCTTTTTAAACGGTACAGATCCAAATGGTAAATTATTTTTCCTTCAGCAGACATATATTCATTTATGATGGAAAACGTTGGACTGCTCACTGCATCCTTCACACCCATTACATCGCAGAGAGCATGTACAAAAGTAGTTTTGCCGGCGCCCATTTCGCCATGCAGGGCTATTACCTTTTTACCCTCAATGGCATGAAGGAATTGAAGGGCCGCTTCATTTATATTACTTAAAGAAAAACTTACATCCATGTTGCAAAGATAAAATGCATAATTAGTAAATGGTTAACGGAGATAGAGATAATTTTGCAGTATGCAAACAACAGAATTGAAAGTAGAAGGAATGACCTGTAGCAACTGTGCATTAAGCGTAAGCAATTACCTTAAAAAAGAAGGCCTTTCAGATGTAAAAGTGAATCCGATAACAGGTGAGGTTAGTTTTACATCAGCAGAAGCAGCAGGAATAGCCAAATTGACTGCAGGCATAAAAAAACTGGGCTACAACGTTGTTGATGAAAGTGTAGGTGATCAACCGAAAAAAGCATCTTTTTTATCTAACAACAAGCAACGTTTTTTGTTCACGCTGCCTTTTACTTTGGTTTTAATGCTGCACATGTTGCCCATGGGTACTTACACCCATTGGTTGATGAACCCGTGGATACAAATAATGTTATGCCTGCCCGTGTTTATAACTGGTATGTATTTTTTTGGGCGAAGCGCCGTAAAAAGTTTATTACATAGTACACCAAATATGAATGTGCTGATTGCAGTAGGTGCACTTGCTGCTTTCGTTTACAGCCTTGTTGGCGCTGTATTAAACTTAGGCGAGCATTATCTTTTTTTTGAAACGACCGCTTCGATCATTACACTCGTATTTTTTGGAAATTACCTGGAAGAAGCCTCTATACAATCTACACAAAAGGCAGTTCGCTCGCTAACAGCTTCGCAAAAAGTGATGGCAAATATGATTGCCTTTGATGATGAACACAAGGAACAGATTTTTCCGCTGGAAAATATTTATTTAAAGACAGGAGATTTGGTACTCATAAAAAATGGTGAGCAGGTACCCGCAGACTGTAAAATTTTATGGGGCGATTGTATGGTGAATGAAGCAATCATAACGGGGGAAAGTTTACCATTGGCCAAAACAAAAAAAGATTTTTTAATTGGTGGTAGTGTGCTTGCCGATGGGTTGGTAAAAGCACAGGTTACCGCAGCAGGAAAAGACACCGTGCTCTCGGGCATTGTAAAAATGGTACAGGATGCACAGGCAGAAAAACCGCCCATGCAAAAACTGGCAGATAAAATAAGCGCCATATTTGTACCGATTGTTTTAGGGTTGTCGCTGCTTACTTTTTTGGTTAACTTTTTTGCCTTTAATATTTCGGGCGGCGATTCATTGATGCGGGCAATTGCAGTATTGGTGATCTCGTGCCCATGCGCCATGGGGCTTGCAACACCTGCTGCTATTGCAGTTGGGCTTGGCCGTGCAGCAAAACTTGGTATATTATTTAAAAATGCCAGTGCGTTGGAATCGTTTAAAAAAATACAGCAGGTGGTATTTGATAAAACAGGTACGCTCACAACGGGTAAGTTTACCATCACGGGTTTTTCAACGACAATGAACGAAGCAGAATTTAAGAGAATCGTTTTTTCACTGGAAAAATTTTCTAATCATCCTATTGGTAAAACAATTGCTGCAGAATGGAAGATGAACAGCCCCATCAACTGGAAAAAGATTGAAGAAATAAAAGGGGTTGGTGTAAAAGCCACCGATGCAGACGGCGATGTTTACGAAGCGGGTTCTTATAAATTATTACAAAACAACAACAGCCCTAACCATAATATTCATGTTTTAAAAAACGGAATTGAAATTGGCTGGATAGATGTGCAGGATGAAATACGCCCCGAAGCAAAAGAGGTGATTGCCGCACTGCACAAAAAAAATATAAAAACAATTTTACTGAGTGGCGATTTAAAAAGTAAGTGCGATTTACTTGCGCAACAGTTGGGCATAGATGAAGTGTATGCAGAGCAGACACCTGCGCAAAAAATGGAAAAAATTGCAACCTTAAATAATGCAGTACCCACAGCAATGGTGGGAGATGGCATAAACGATGCGCCAGCGCTGGCAAAGGCAACTCTAGGGATATCTTTAAGCGATGCATCGCACATAGCCATGCAAAGCTCCGATGTTATTTTAATGAACAGCGGCATTAAAAATTTACCGCTTGCACTTGGGCTTGGAAAGCATACTTATATTACCATAAAGCAAAATTTATTTTGGGCATTTATTTACAACATAATTGCCTTGCCTATTGCAGCTTTTGGGTTGCTTACGCCCACATTGGCGGCACTGGCAATGGGTTTTAGCGACATCGTGTTGGCAGTAAATTCGGTGAGGTTGTTTGTAAAGAGGGTAGACTAAATTTAGTACATTTGAAATAAAAAAAATTGCAAACAAAGGATAAAATTCACAAGGGAGAAAAAAAAGAAAAGATTAGCCAAGAAAAAATTGAAAAGCTTTTTAAAGGAAAATCAGTAGCTAAGTTTTTTGGTATTGACCCAACAGGAGTTGATGGTTTGGCGTATCAGAAAAAAGTAAGAAGTGAATGGGATTAGTTATATAAAATATTCAATAACGATTCCAAATGTCTCCACAACAAACCCTCAAAAAATATTACGGCTACGATACCTTTCGCCCTTTACAGGAAGATATTATCAATTCGGTTTTAGCAAAAAAAGATACGCTTGCCATACTACCAACCGGTGGTGGTAAATCTATATGCTTCCAAATTCCTGCATTAATGAATGAGGGCTTGTGTCTTGTTATCAGTCCGCTTATTGCACTTATTAAAGACCAGGTGGAGAATTTAAAAAAGAAAGGAATTGGTGCCTTGGCTGTTTATTCCGGCATGTCGTTTAATGAGGTTAGACAAACACTTCAAAATGCATCATTTGGCAATTACAAATTTTTATACGTTTCACCCGAACGGCTGGAAACAAAATTGTTTCTCGAATACCTACCCGCACTTAAACCCAGTCTTATCGCTATAGACGAAGCCCATTGTATTTCTCAATGGGGTTATGATTTTAGGCCTTCGTATTTGCGCATTGCTGCCCTTAGAGAGGAGCTGCCTGGTGTGCCTGTTATTGCATTAACAGCGTCTGCCACTTTAATGGTGCAGGATGATATTTGTACCAATTTACAATTTGACAAAACGAGTAAAAAATTCAACCAGTCATTTGCAAGGCTCAATCTTTCTTACAGTGTTTTTAAACCTGCATCAAAAGAAAAGAAATTACTGGAGATCTTGCAAAATGTAAAAGGATCGGCGATTGTATATTGTAAAAGCAGAAAACAAACTGCAGTAGTAGCAGAGTTGCTGCGGCTGCATAAAATAAATGCAGACTTTTACCATGCCGGCATACCTGCCGAAAAGCGAACTGCAAAACAAGATGGCTGGATAAATAATAATATAAGAGCCATTGTGTGTACCAATGCTTTTGGTATGGGGATAGACAAACCCGATGTGAGGGTTGTGGTACATTATGATGTGCCCGATTGTATTGAAAACTATTACCAGGAAGCCGGACGTGCGGGGCGTGATGGAAAACGGGCCTACGCTGTGTTGTTACACAGCAGCAAAGAGACAGACGATCTGCTTTATAAGATCGAAACAAAATATCCCACTTTGCCAAAATTAAAAATGATTTATCTGGCCCTGATGAATTATCTACAGGTTGCGGCGGGCACTGGCGAAGGATTAAGCTTTGATATTGATGTGGCCGCTTTTTCTCAGCATTTTAAATTAAATATGCTGGAAGCCACTTACGGCATACAGGCACTGGCGCAGGAAGGACTTATCAGCTTTAGCGAAATGATGTTTAAGCAAAGCACCGTAGAGTTTTCTGTAACAAAAAGCGATCTGGAAGAGTTTGAATTACAACACCCAGCACTGGAGCCTGCTATTAAAGGATTACTAAGGTCATACGAAGGCATATTTGATTTTCCCTGTACCATTTATGAAAGAATACTGGCGCCCTTTATTAAAGTGCCTTATGAGCAGCTTGTAAAATCGTTGCAGGAGTTACATACAAAAGGCATCATAAAATACAAACCCGCAGCAGAAAAGCCACAGATATATTTGCTTAAAAACAGAATGTACCAAGATGATTTTTATATAGATGTAAAGGCAATGAACATACGAAAAGAGGAGGCAACAAAAAGAACCAAAGCCATTGAAAGCTATGTGAACAGTGGCGCCATTTGCAGAACTAAAATCATTTCAAATTATTTTGGTGATTTAAGTGTAACAGATTGTGGCATTTGTGATAACTGTATAAACAACACTGAGGCAAAACTACCACCAAAGGAATTTAAAATGGTGGCAGATAAAATTGTGGGGCTACTACAAACAGAAAAATTAACCCTTAAAGACCTTCTTAAAAAACTACATCCTGTGCGACAAAGATCTGTATGGCTTGTTATTACATTTTTAATTGCAGAAGAAACCGTTGTTACAACACACAATAATATGCTTGTATTAAAAAAGTAATGTGTAGTATTTATAAAAGGCTTTCTTAAAGATAATCGAAAGGTAAAAGCATAAAAAAAGGGACCAAGATAGAAATCTAGTCCCGCTTTAAAATCCAATATCCTATGAAAAACCGATGTGAAGATACATATCTTCATTAAATCAGCAAAGTTTTTTCGAAAGTTTTTGTAGTTATTTTACTACAAGTATTTTAAAAAAACGCAATAAATTCAAAGGAGTATAATTAATTGATTAATCATTATTTAAAACAAAAGCTGCTTTTAAAACCAGCTTTTAGATTTGGCACGGCTGCGCCCTCCCAACCCCATTGCACCTAAAAGTGACCTCACAATTCCATTTCCTGCGGTGCGAAGCATGCTTTTTACGACAGTATTGTCGGCAATTCTTTCTAAAGCGCTTGGTTCTTCTTTGGCTTGTTTGGTTGTTGCTACGGTAATATTTTTTTCTTCTGCCTCCTGCAATTTGGCATTCAGTATTTCGTAGGCGCTTTCGCTGTCTACATCAATATTGTATTTAGCTACCAGTTTGCTTTTAGCATTTATAAGATCTACTTCTGCCTGTGTAAGTACATCCATCCTGCTGCGGGGGCTGCAAAGCATCGTATGCGCAAGGGGTGTCGGTATGCCTTTTTCATTGAGCAAGGTTACAAGTGCTTCCCCAATACCAAGCTGTGTTATAAGGTCTTCGGTTTTATAATAATCAGATTCGGGGTAATTGTCTGCCGTTTGTTTAATCGTTTTTCTATCAGCCGCCGTAAACGCTCTTAAGGCATGTTGTATTTTCATGCCCAGCTGCCCAAGTACCGAAGCAGGAATATCCATGGGGTTTTGCGTGCAAAAGAAAATACCAATTCCTTTGGAGCGAATTAATTTTATGATCGTTTCTATTTGCTGCACAAGCTCGTTGCTCGCTTCCTGAAAAATAAGGTGCGCTTCATCTATTATCAGTACTAGTTTTGGTTTATCCAGGTCGCCTTCCTCCGGCGAAGAGGCATACAACTCTGCGAGCATCTGTAACATAAAGGTAGAAAACAGTTTCGGCCGGTCCTGTATATCCATCACCCTTAATATGCTAATCATTCCCTGCCCTTTGTCGCTGATGCGCATCAAATCATCTACCTCAAAACTTTTCTCGCCAAAAAAAACATCGGCGCCCTGTTGCTGCAATTCAATCACTTTTCTAAGAATGGTACCGGTGGTGGTAGTTGAAATTTTTCCATACAGTTTTTCAACTTCGGCCTTGCCTTCATTGCCTATAAACTGTAATAATTTTATAAAGTCTTTTAGATCGAGCAGGGGTAATTTGTTGTCGTCGCAATACTTAAATATCAATGCAATTACACCACCCTGTGTATCATTAAGGTCAAGTATTTTGGTGAGCAACACGGGCCCAAACTCACTCACCGTTGCTCTTAGCTTTACGCCGTTTTTTCCTGTTAGTGAAAGTAATTCTGCAGGAAATTCTCCGGGCGAATAGGTTAAATTTAATTTTTGGTAACGGTCTGTGACTTTATCATTTACTGCGCCCATTGCGGCAATACCACTCAGGTCACCTTTAATATCCATCAACAATACAGGCACGCTTGCATCGCTCAGTATTTCGCTGATCATTTGCAGGGTTTTGGTTTTACCGGTACCCGTGGCACCTGCAATTAACCCGTGGCGGTTGATTGTTTTAAGGGGTAGTAATATTTTAGCTTCGGGTATCACTTCGCCATTTAAAACGGCAGCACCAATTTGCACAGCTTCTCCTTTAAATGTATAGCCATTGGTTATGGCTTGAATAAATTCCTCTTTGATAGGCATGGTTAGTTTTTTTTAAAGTTACTAACTTGATTGAATATTGTACAAATTTGTGTTTTAAAGCTGTGCATATTTACTTTTTTAGAAAGCCAATTTGCTGTTGATTTTAAGAAAGGGATGGGTTAAATTTGCAGCCATGAAACCGATTTTAATTACAACCGTTATTTTGCTGTTTGTGTCGGTAACTAGTCTTTCGTTTAAACAAGAAGGAGAGGCGCTTTACACCAAAGCAACTTTAGGTAAAAAACTGTTTTCTGAGAAAATGCTGTCGCTGGATTCATCTGTGAGTTGTGCAAGTTGCCACAGGCCCGCATTTGCATTTGCCGATACGCTTGCTTACAGCATTGGCATATATGGCAGAGAAACGAGCAGGAACACACCTTCTGTTTTAAACATGAAAAACCGTCCATATTATTTTTACGATGGCCGGGCAGAAACTTTGCAGGAGCAGGCACTAATGCCTATTGCCAATAAAGATGAAATGGGATTGCCCATTAAAGATGCTGTGCAAAGGTTAAATGACAACAGCCGTTACAGGCAATTGTTTTTACAGGTATTTAAAGACAAGCCTACTGCAAAAAACCTTGCAGAAGCATTTGCAGCTTATGAGCAAACACTGGAAACAACCAACAGCAAATTTGACGACTGGAGCAATGGAAAAATAAGCCTAACAAAAGCCGAAGAAAGAGGACGACAATTATTTACAGGCGATAAAGCAAAATGTTTTGATTGCCATTCCATGGAAGATTTTACCGATGATAATTTTAAAAACATCGGCTTATTCAATGGCAATTTTCTGACTGATAGTGGCAGGTATTTAATTACAAAAAATGACGACGACCTTGGCAAATTTAAAACCACCGGCTTGCGCAATGTTGCCGTAACCGCACCTTACATGCACAATGGCATGTTTGCAACGCTGGAAGAAGTGTTGCGGTATTACAACAACCCCAAAGGATTTTTTCCGCACCAAATAAATTTAGATCCTGCATTTAAAAACGGGCTTAACCTTACCCCAAAAGAACAGACAGATATTGTATCTTTTCTTAAAACGCTCACAGACAAAGCCTATCTAGCTAAAAGTTGCAAAAGCGCTTAGCATCATGTGGTTTTATAAAGTAAAAGGCTCATTCGTAATGAAATACCCTTGTTCTGTTTGTGTCTTACCAGCTTAGCGGCAAATGCCAAAATAGGTTAACAAAAAATTAGGCATTATATTAGCAGTATTGATTATCAATTAATTTTATTTGTAAATAAATTAGATATTATGGAAGCAATTAAACCTAAGATTTTATTATGTGAAGACGATACCAACCTAGGTATAGTTCTTAAAAATTATCTTGAATTAAACGATTACGAAGTTATCCTTGAAAGAGATGGAAGACTTGGTCTTGCTGCTTTTCAAAGGGAGAAATTTGATATATGCCTGCTCGATGTAATGATGCCCAATATGGATGGCTTTACGGTAGCAGAAGAAATAAGAGATATAAATCCTGATGTGCCATTGTTCTTTTTAAGTGCAAAAACTATGAAGGACGATATCATACAGGGCTATAAATTGGGTGCAGATGATTACATCACCAAGCCTTTTGACAGTGACGTATTGCTGCATAAAATAAAAGCCATTTTAAAGCGCAACGAAGAACTTCACAAAGAAGAAGCAAATGCCGAATTTGATCTTGGCATTTATCACTTTAACCCAAGGCTTAGAGAGCTCATCGTTAATGGCAAAACGCAAACACTTTCTCCAAAAGAAAATGAATTGCTTAAAATGCTTAGCGAGTATAAAAATGATTTGTTACCAAGAGAAGCAGCCCTTAAAAAAATATGGGGAAGCGATACTTATTTTAATGGCCGCAGCATGGATGTGTACATTGCAAAACTTCGCAAGTATTTAAAAGAAGATGCAAAGCTTGAAATTGTGAACATACATGGCAATGGATTTAGGTTGGTAGAGACGGTGTAAGATTGTAGACGTGAGATTTTAGACACAATATATAAGACATGAGAAGGGCTTCGATTATTCGGAGCCTTTTTTTATGTTATGTTTTTGTCTCGGCGGGGTTTTCGCACAAACAAACTTTAAATTAGAAAGAAAACCTATTGCGAAACCCCGACGTGTGACGCAACTTACCTTGTTATTCTCCAAAGCCAACCTAATAAACCAGAGATTTTGTCTCGGCACAAATCCACGAAGTTTACTTACATCTCAGCAAGATTTGTAGGTTGGGTTTATTATAACGTGGAGTCTTTTAAGCGCCGGGGTTTCAAGGAGTGTTTTTTATATATCAAACTGAAAGCTTGTGAAAACCCCGCCTGGACGGAAAAGGCAGAAAGTAAAGTTGCTTTTCTTGTTTTATTGATTTCAGGATTTTCCTTTGATAGGATATAATTGGGTAGTTGTTTGCAACCCAATATCAAAATTAGAAGTATGAATAGACTATTTTTCATTTGTTGGATAATATTTGTCTGAAAAAATATATTGATGATAGCCTTGCCCCAAATTGTCTCCAACGATATTGTAGTAACATTCATTACCTCCTCCGAAAGGTGAAATGATTAACGGTTCTTTCAAAATCACTTTTTTGAGTGTCCAACCATTTGGCAAAATTGCTGTTGTGTCTGGTTTTCCTGTTTCTGTTGCGTGCATTACATAAAAATTTCCTTTATTGTCTGTTAGTTGAAAAATACTATCGGCAAACATTACAGTTTGACATTTCTGAATTGTCTTTATTACCAAATGTCCTTTTTCTGGTTTGAGAATATCAGTTTTACCACCTACATAATCTACACAAATTGGCTTTGCCATTTCTACCCAAGTATAATTTTTATATTCACGTTGTTTTATGCAGTCAGGTTCTTTGCAATTTACATCAGTATTTGGCGAACGATAAAATGCTGTTTGTTGAAAAAGTAAATGTCTGTCAATGTTTTTTTTGTAAGGAAATGACGGTTTGAAATCGTCCCACTTGTCTAATGGAATTGGATTTGTGCCACCACTAATTACTACTATCATTTCTTTTTGATTAATCAATTCTTTTGCAAAACCTATTTTCTTCCAATTCAGTGAGTCAGGCAGATTTGATTTTTCTGTGGAAAAATGTAATCCAACTTCGTTTGCCGTTTTAATTCCACAAGATTGAAATATAAGTGTCGTTAAAATTATCAATACATATATGTTTCTTTTCATTGTCGTTTTTGATGTTTGGGTTGTCGCACTAAATAGCCGCTAACGTTCCGGCGCTTGGCGAAGAAGCGGATTTCGAAGCACTAAACTGTC
>JBBAQB010000024.1:0-9627 GCA_040400515.1 Ferruginibacter sp.
GCGTACAACCCTGCAACTGCAGGAAGTGCACCGGTTAAGAATCCAAAATAATAATTAATCTGAAAAAAAAAGCCCGAAAATTATTCGGGCTTTTTTTTATTCAAAAATATACAAGTGTGTATGGTACACGCTACATAATAGGTTTTCCTATTACATGAATACTTTAAGGAATTGGTCGCATGATTGTTGAAATGTTTAAGTACTTCACAAAACAAATAATATGGAAAAGTTGCAAAAATTAGAATTGACAGATAAGATTTAAGAGAGTTGAATGATCTTAAACATAGCCAAAAATCGGTGCTTAAAAAATAGCGCAAATAGAGGTAGACAATATAACCCTTGGCGTGGCTTTGCTCGATAAAAAATTACCGGATATTCATGAAGAGGTAGACTCAAGTGTGCAGATCGTTACGGCTTTGCAGGAAGAATTTCAAACACACCGAAATAAGTTTTACAGCGACAATAAAATGGCAGCACTGGTGGATCCCACTACATAAAAAATAATGTCAAATCTTTGATACTAAAAATCAGAGATTTTTTTAGACAGATGAAACAATTTTTTATGGGTAACTCCTTATGACTCCTTAAATCAATAAAAATCATAATTTTATAGTAGATGAAAATTTCAAAACAAAATATTATCAATACCCTTCAGCTTAATTTGGATGCATTAAAAGCTAAATATGCTCTTGAAAGTGTAGGATTATTTGGCTCCTACAGCAGAGATGAGCAAAATGATTTTAGTGATATTGATTTAATTGTTTCGTTTACCAAACCTGTAGGCATGGAACTAATAGATTTGTCTTTTGAATTGGAAGACATTCTAAAAAACAAAGTAGACTTAGTAAGTACTAAGGGAATTAAGCCAAAATACTTTGATGCTATTAAACAAGATATCATTTATGCCTAAAAAATAATCTTCACGAGTTAAAGGCCTATAGCATAGCTATTAATTTTACCGAAAAATAACTTCCCTTACTCACCTTTCTTCTATTTCTGCACGCTCCTTTTCTTCCCAAAATTCCCCCTGCCTTTTCCATTTCCACTTCTTTCAAAAGAGTAAACATTGTATTCCGGCTGCTCTCCCAACTCTTCGGGTATGGCGCATTTCAATACTTCTTTGCCAATCAGTTTTTCTATCTCGGCAAATTTTCTTTGCTCTTTTACATTTATCAAGGTGTAAGCGGTTCCATCTGCTTCTGCCCGGGCAGTACGTCCAATGCGGTGCACATAGTCTTCTCTATCGTGGGGTACATCAAAATTTATTACAAGGTCTATATCATCTATATCAATACCGCGGCTTAAAATATCTGTAGCTACCAACACATGCAACCTGCCGCTTCTGTATTGGCTCAAAGCATTTTCTCTTTCCTCCTGTTCCAGGTCGCTGTGTATTTCTCCTGCATTTATTCCATTACGTTTCAAATCTTTGGTGAGCTGTTTCACGCTTAATTTACTGCTGCAAAAAACCACCACCATCTTAAAATCCTTGTGTTTAAGCAAGTAAACAATCAGCGGAATTTTTTGCTGATCGTGTACTACAAATGCAAACTGCTTTATTTTTTCAGGAGGTTTGCTCAATGATATACTGACCTCTTCAGGATTATTTAAAATCGTCTTTGCAAGTGTTCGAATTTTCGGCGGCATAGTAGCAGAAAACAATAAGTTCTGACGCTCTTTTGGCAAATGCTGTATGATGAAATCAATATCATCATAAAAACCCATATCCAGCATTCTATCAGCCTCATCGAGCACCAAATATTTAAGGTTATCCAGTTTTACGTAACCCATTTTTATATGGCTCATCATTTTACCCGGTGTGCAAACCACAATATCTGCCCCCATGGTAAGTCCCTTCTTTTCCTGTACAAATGCATTGCCATCGCCACCACCATAAATAGCTATGGAGCTTATAGAGGTGAAATAAGATAACCCTTCTAAATGTTGGGAAATTTGAATAGCCAGTTCTCTTGTAGGTACAATGATCATAGCAGTTATGCTGCTTGCGTCGTGAACAGTACCTAAAATATTATTTATTAGTGGTAATAAAAATGCTGCAGTTTTCCCTGTCCCTGTTTGTGCAGAAGCAATAATATCTCTGCCTTCCAAAATATGCGGAATAACCTGTTCCTGCACCGGGGTTGCTGTGTCGTAGTTAGATGCTTCAATTCCCTCAAGTAATCGTGCATCAAATTTAAATTCTGTAAACTTCAATTTTTTTTATTGTAAAGGTACGAAAAGCGGTTTCAATAACCAGTTGATGGAAATCGCACCTGTTTTCGTCGGTTCTATAAACTTATTTTTTGGTACCCTCCAACACATCTACCCCACACTGCAGCCATTGCAAATAATCTTGTGCTGATGGTGTGTAGGCGGCCGGGTGAGATAACAATTCTTCTTTCGTATTTAGAATGGCATACAACGGCTGCGAATTTTCCTTAAAATTTTCTGTTTCAAAAGTTGACCATTTATCACCCAACGTTCTTATTTTTCTTTCCGTTCCGTTTTTGCCGGTATACACAAATTGTTCGGCAGAAGGCAAGACCTTCTTATCATCAACATACAAAGAAATGATGATGTACTTTTCTCTTAATAATTTATACACTTTGGGATCTGTCCAAATATTTTCTTCCATACGCCTGCAGTTTACACAAGCGTAACCTGTAAAATCGAGCAATATCAATTTGTTCTCCTGCTTTGCCAATTGCAGGCCTGTTTCGTAGTCTTTTGTACAGTTTAAATTTAAAACACAATCATTATCCTTTGCATACACACTGTACCATAGCGGCGGAGGGAAACCGCTTATCAATTTAAGATTTGCATATTTTGTGTTGGTAATACCAGGGGTAATGTAAAGAGTAAATACCGTAGCAATGATTGCCAAAATAATTCTAATAATTGGTAATTTTTTAATGGGAGAATCATGTTTAAATTTAATCAGTCCCCATAAATAAAGAGAAAGCAACACGCCAACGATGATCCATATACCGATAAAAATTTCTCTTTTTAAAATGCCCCAGTGCATCACCATATCGGCATTAGATAAAAATTTAAATGCAAGCCCTACTTCTAAAAAGCCAAGTACCACTTTTACCGTTGTGAGCCAGCCACCGCTTTTTGGTAAAGATTTAAGCATACCCGGGAACAAGGCAAACAAAGCAAATGGCAATGCCAACGCAAAACCAAAACCACTCATACCCGCTGTAAGCTGCATGGCGCCACCATCTGCAGTAAGTGAACCCGCAAGTAACGAACCTAAAATAGGACCCGTACATGAAAAAGAAACGAGTGCCAAAGTAAGCGCCATAAAAAATATTCCCACTACATTTCCTGCGCCGGATTTACTGTCTGTTTTATTGGTAAAAGAAGCAGGCAAAGTAATTTCGTATAGCCCAAAAAACGACAACGCAAAAATGATAAAGATGATAAAGAACCCAATATTGAGGTAAACATTTGTTGAGATATTATTTAAAATATCAGGATTAAGGTTATCAAGCAAATGAAAAGGAAGACTAAGTAAAATATAAATTAAAAAGATAAAAAAGCCATACAGGAAGGCGTTTTTTATACCTGACTTTTTGCTTTCTGCTTTTTTGGTGAAGAAAGAAACGGTAAGGGGTATCATAGGAAAAACGCAGGGCGTAAGCAAGGCCACAAGTCCTCCTAAAAAGCCCAAGATAAACAATGCCCACAAGCCTTTGGAAGCTACTTTTTCTGACGAAGTTGACGACGATGTTTTACAATCACTAACCGGCTTATCTGTATTGATGGAGGGAATTAAGATCCTGTTAGATTCAACAGCCAATTGCTTTTCGCCGGTCATTATTGTTAGCGTATCCGATTCAGGAAAAAAAGATTCAAATGCACCTACTTCGTAATTAACTTTTAGCTCCAGCGAGGCAGGCACTTTTCCATCAACATTTATTAGTTGTGTAAAAACAATACTGTCTGCAACGGTTTGTAATTTTTTTGCCCAAACATGGTCATCGGTAACAGCGCCGGGTGTAAGTATCTGCAGTTCTTTAAGTGTTATAGCACTGTCGTCTTTGTTTACCGTAATGCCAGATATTTCTGAAGCAGCATCAGGTGCGGAATACACATGCCAGTCTTTTTTAATTTTTCCGGTAAATTTTATTTTATACACGCCGTTACTGATTTTTTCAGCAACACTGTTCCATTTTACAATAATGCTATCCTGTGCTTTTAAGGAGCTAGAAATGGCTGTAAAAATCAGGAAAACGACCAACCCATTTTTGATAAAACGCATACAATAAACTTTATAAAAAATCCCAACTTAAATGTTGGGAGGTGAGATTAAACTTCTTTAATTATTTATGACTTAGGATCTATTTTTATAGCAAACGAAACATCTTTTGGTGGCAAACATTTTTTGTCGTTACAAACCATGTAAGTAATTTTTCCTTTTGCAATGGTATTAACAGCCGATTTTAATTTTATTTTTTGTACAAAATCAACCTTGTTACCGTAGTATTTTAGGTTCATGCCAAAATTCTTATCGTATTCTTTTTCAAGCTTACCAAGCTCCGCAACTTTACCATCTGTTTTCACCAGCGGATTTTTATCAAAAGTAAATGAAGTAGGTACTGGTCCATCTCCACTTATATCTTGAGAGTAAATATGCCATTTAGATTCTAATACTGCTGTCATGTGCAACTCGTAAACATCAGCCTTCATTTTTTTAGCGGTGTAAGTCCATTTTACAGGGTTTTCCATTTGAGCAAATGCAGCTGCAAAAAAGAAAAGCGGAAGAAAGAAAAGTATTGTTTTTTTCATATTACTAATTTGACCACAAAGATATTTACAGTTACATAAATACGGTGTTAAAAAAAACCTTACAAACATTATACAAATACTTCAGTCGAAATCTTTAGCAGATCATAAAAAACTGTTTTACCGTCAACGTTCCCAAGAGCTTCGCTACAGGCTCTTTCGGGGTGAGGCATCATACCAAACACATTACCGGCCTCATTTTTTATGCCTGCAATGTTATTGGTTGTTCCATTGGGGTTGTGGTCATCGTGTACACTTCCATCTGCATGGCAGTAGCGGTAAATAATTTGTTTGTTTTCTTCTAACTTATTCAACACATCGTCCGATGCATAGTAACGCCCTTCGCCATGTGCAATGGGTATCATTAAAGGTTCGGCATTTTCGTCATTGGTATTTTTAATGAAAACATTTTTGCAAATAAACTGTTGGTTGGCATTTGCCAAAAGAACCCCCGGCAATAACCCACTCTCACACAATATTTGAAACCCATTGCACACGCCCAATACTTTTCCCCCATTGTTGGCAAATGTTATTACGCTTTGCATCATCGGGCTAAATCGTGCTATGGCGCCACAGCGCAGGTAATCTCCATAACTAAAACCGCCAGGCAACACAATACAATCTTCTGTTGTAAACATAGAGAGATCACTGTCTTTGTGCCAAAGTTGTATTACTTCCTGCTGCAAATCATTTTGCAAAGCTTCTACCATATCTCTATCGCAATTAGAACCGGGGAACATTACTACGCCAAACTTCATTGGTGGGAGTTTTTATTTTGAAAGGCAAAAATAATGGTTTTGGGGTAAAGGGTAAGGGAGAGTGCATTTAATATTGTCAGATCAACAATGATGGCAGCCGAAAACAAATCACCGCAGAGAAAACGAGAGCAGAGCGTTTACGCTGGGTTGCTCTGCGTTTACTCCATTTACTCATTTCTCAGCGGTAAAACCAAGGGATACATATTTATAACCCTCAGCAAAAAACCTGCTTTACGATACTATTTATTTTGCCTCGGTAAACGCACTTCTTTCAAACAAAAAATCCAGTACCTCTCTCCCATTTCTTGCAACACTTATTTCCGTTTTTACCTTGCATTCTTAAAATGCTTCCAGGGTAAGAGCAATTAAATTAATTACAAACAGAAGGTAGTATTGAGGATGAGGTATTGTATTAAAAGTGCAAATGAGTATAATTAATCGATCATTTTAAAAGCAATAACAGTTTTTAAATTTCTATCATCAATCAACGTTAAAATGCAATTTTGTGCTGGGATAGATGTAGGAAGTGTAATAGAAATCTTACTTCTTTCTTCTCCTATAACAATATTCCCATTTGAAATTTGCTGTGCAATATTGTTACTCACTACATACCGATAATGCCCTTTGGGCATAGCTGTAAAAATAAGATTGATCATTTTCCCTTGCACTGGATTTGGATAAATTACAACACTTCCCTTTTTATTTATTGCTAAAACTTTTATTGTTTCGCTATAATGTACTGATAAGTCTAAGTTTAAAATCTTGATTCGATAATATTGGAACGAATTGTAATTGCTTTCATCCTCTTTAGAATAAAAAGCATTGCCACCATTGTTATCAGTAGGAAATGTAGTTAAGCCAAAAGCGGAAAATGCATTACCATTCACACTTTTTTCTGTTTGATAATTCAAGACATTTGTTTCATTTATAACTTCCCACGTTACAAAGACAGTGCCTTCAGCGTTTCTTTTAGCTGTAGGGATTATATTTTTAAGGGCCAGTACAGTTTGTTGCTTCAAAATCATCATAAAACGATCAGGCGCAGCAGATGCTGCAGTCGCTGTAACATTAAAATCAACAGTATTTAGACTGTTAACATTTAAAGTTGTTTCTGTTCCCAGGTATTTATCAATCAAGAATACTGCTCTTTCCTGTGTATTAAAATTATCAAATGTCATTATCCATTTGTAATTTTTTTGCACCATATTAGCCATATTTAATTTAATGGTATCATTTACACCGGCGGGTAAATTTCGGTATTCAAATGTTAGTAAACCACCTTCCCTAAGCACTGCAACATTCTCCGTACTCGAGTTAAATTTTCTTGCGTCGTTAAAATCAAGTGCTGTGAGGTAGCCGATAGCCATCCTTATTTGCAAGCCATCTACTTTTGAAAAAAGTCCATTTGATTGCTGGCTTAAAAGTGAAGCCTCCATTTTTTGTTGGTTCGCTAATGGGGCATTTACAATTTGTATAGCAGGTGCAGTTTTAGCATTTTCTTTAAATGTGAGTGACCGAACAGCTGCCGTACCCTGTACCATAAACCCAAGCCCTGATTCTATTGTATTCATTGTAAGACCTGTTCCATAACTCCCACCGCCCGGTTCAATTGAAAATGCAGTATCAGAGAAACCTTTACTCAAATGCTGATACGCTCCCTGCCCATATAGGCCGCCTAATTTTGGATCCCATACATAGATATTGGCAACTTCAGTAGTTGAAAATAAAAGTTTGCGTAAATCTATGGAGCTTGCATAAGGATTGCCGGTGCCGGTATACAAAGGTGCGGCAGCAACCAGCGTAATTTTATCACCTTGTATCAAACGGCCATACGTACGCAAAATGGTCGTTGAAACTATACCATTTGCAGGTGTAGAGCCTCTGTCGCCTCTTATGTATGTAAAATATGAAGGATGACTTCTTAAATTATAACTTGTAGGGTCAGATATACCCGTATAAATATTTCCGTTTAACCATTTTATAGAAGGGGCTATAGTATATGCATCAAAATTTGCAGGTCCTATGTTATAATTTGGTGCTGTTATCCATGTTCCTCTTCCCGGCATGGAACCTTGTATACCAGGGGTTGCCCCCTCCATCCAATTCTCCTGTACTGTATTTTTACTCCCCAATGTCGCTTCCGTATTAATAGACAGGTATCTCCATCGTTTCAATGCTGGTATAAACCGTTCAACACTTGTATTTCCTTCAATTGAATTGCTGTTTAATAACCCATTATTTGTTATATCTGTTACAGATGCAGTTAATGTATCGCTAGATAATAAAGTAAGGTTTCCATTAGTGGTAAACGTATTGTTTGAATTAAGGAAACTAACATTATTTTTTACAGAAAGCATATTGGCTCCGGAGGAAATGGCATTTAAAGCGCCACTGCTTATGGTAAGATTTTTTACAGTACCATTTAATAAACTTGTACCGGCTACCTCCACATTTATACCTGCAAGATCGAGGGTGCCATCTGTAATGTCGAGTTTTCCTGCATTATTTATTGCGCCATACAGGCTGAAGATACCAGAATCTTTAATAATAAATGATGCACCATTTTCAATATGAATGTCTTTTGACGTTGCAGTACCTAATTCTACTATTGGGTAATAGTTGAGTGATGCAGGTATCTCTACATTTGTGCTGGCAGTGGGAATACCCCCAAACCAGTTGCCAGTGTTGTTCCAAGAGTGATCATTTCCATTCCAGGTAGACACACCAAATACTAGGTTACAGGATGTGCATCCAATACTACATGCATTTACCATATATACATTCACTGCTCCCGTAGTGGAAAGCATTCTACCCTTAAGCATTCCGCCGGCACCCATCGATATAGCCCCTGGGTTGGCGATCATAGTTCCCTTCATATCTGTATTTGTCGCCATAACAACAGCACCGTTCGCTTTCCAGAAAATATTACTTGCTTTAGCACCATTCAGCAGCACGATAGTTGTGCCTGCGGCGGTGCTAAATGCACCACCAAATTTAAAAATGAAGATTGCACTGGTATCTCCCTGAGCGTCTAATAAAAGCGTTCCGGTTGCTGAGCCTGCACCCGCTACGGAATACACACCGGGAGCAAGCGTTTCCCCGGCTCCAAATGCCGGCGCATGTGTAGTATTGGTATTTGCTGTTGTATTAATTTCATTGCATAACAAAATAAGGTCAGAAGAACATTGGCTGGTAACCGAATCGGCGTTATAAAAGCTGCCATTTACAACTGTTGGCGCATCAAAGCCTGTTGTGTCGCCTGTTCCGGTGCCAATATTTCCGCCAAGGGAAGACGTTCCTGTATTGCCTACTGCACCAGTTGTCGTAAAAATTACAAAACATCCCAAACTTCTTACATCAGGTGTTTGAGCAAAGGTAGTTGCGGGAGTTAGGAATAGAATAGCATTAGCTACTATACTGCTTAGTAAAAGATTTTTCATAATAAGTTAGGTCGGAACAGGTAAATGTAGGAGTGCTACAAAACGCATTGGGGTAAAAATGTTTAAACAAACATCATTGTTAAAATCATTAACGGTAAAATAAAACTTTTATTATATTTAAGCATAAATAAATTTAACTGCTAATCATTAAGAATCAAAGTACATAACGCATTTATGCATAAAATCAGATTACCGGTGTGACTTATTTTTACTTTTACCCACCGCGTGAAATAATACCATGGTAGCTTAGAACTAGTTGTATAATTACCAACCAAACTAAAATATTTTTAAGTAATTATTACTTGTTTTTGTGTAGTAAAAAACCATAAATCTTTGCAAAAGCAGTATCCATCAACATAAAAAAAGTATGGTATTAAAAAATTAAATATTTCTTTATTAGTAAAAACACTATATTTGTGTTCCCTAACACAAATGTTCTGTATAAAATAGCGCAACATTCCTACCTCAAAAAGCGCAAGTAAAAAGATAATTACAGGATATAATATTTTTCCAGTTTTGATAACACTGCCAATAGCTTTACTGCTACTGTCTGCAATATTTTTTTAGCATACGCATACCTTTTTTCGCACACGCACACCTCTTTTCGCACACGCATACCTTTTTTCGCACACGCATAC
>JBBAQB010000024.1:9727-55035 GCA_040400515.1 Ferruginibacter sp.
TTCGCACACGCACACCTCTTTTCGCACACGCATACCTTTTTTCGCACACGCATACCTTCTTTTAACCTTCGGCTTACAAACTAATAACATGAAAAAAATGCAAATGCTTATTTTAGTAATAAGCTTATTTCTTTTGGCACTGCCAAAGATCAATTTTTGCCAGACAAATGCTACACTGAACCTTGGAATACTCTCCACATTTGAAGCTTACACAGGTGCAGGTGCAGTAGCCAATGGCGCAGACGCTACATTTAAGGGTGATGTAGGTACCCAGCTTGGAATAATCAGCGGTTTCATTGGCTCACCCAACTTTACCGGTAACACGTACAATGCAAGCGCAATAACAGCACAGTGCAGATTTGATTTGTTTAGGATATATATCCACCTGAACGATTTGTTTGTTACTCATCCAAACACCCATCCAGCTGCTTTTGGCGGTGGCGAGACAATAACCCCTGGCGTTTATTCGAGAGATGGGGCTGGCTCTTTAGGCGGAACTATTACGCTTGATGGCGGTGGTAACCCGAATGCTTATTTTGTGATGAAATTTTACGGTGCCTTTACTGTGGGTGCGGGTGCAGTAGTTAATTTAACCAACGGTACAAAAGCCTGCAATGTATTTTGGATTGCTCAAGGTGCTATATCTGTTGCCGCAAATGCTAGTGTTAAGGGAACTTTATTTGCAAAAATAGGTGCGGTTAGTATTGGAGCAGATGCAGTGCTACAAGGAAGAATGCTTTCTATGGAAGGGGCCATTACAACAGGTGCTAAATCCAATATTGAGCCGCCTATAGGTATCAGTACCATCCCAATTTTTTGTGAAACCATTTGTAGCCCTGCTGCTGCCGTAGATGTTTTAGGAAGTCTTTCAAACTTTGCTCTCTATACTAATTTAGGTGCTGTAGCCAATACCAGTACTTCAGGCATTGATGGTAACCTTGGTACACAGGGCGGTGCAATAAGCGGTTATGGGTCATCTGTAATTATCGGGTCTTTTAACAATTCTAATGCGCTTGCAGCCCAAGCTAACATTGATATTGATAATGCTTATAATGCACTGATGGCGTTGCCAAATACGGCAACACATGCGCCAGCTTATGGCTCAGGAGAAATATTAAATGCCGGGGTTTATCCCATTGCAGGTGCAGGATCTTTGGCAGGAACTATTTTCTTAGATGGTCAAAATAATCCTAATGCAATTTTTGTTTTTAAATTTGCGGGGGCATTTTCGATAGGTGCACAATCCAAAGTAATTTTAATAAATGGGGCTCGTCGTTGCAATATTTTTTGGATTGGCGGCGCAGGAGTTCCTACAGGTGCCATAACCATAGGTGCAGGCGCAGAATTAAAAGGTACATTTCTTTCTCATGGCGGCGCCTGTAGCTCAGGAGCTAATGTATTTTTGGCAGGCCGTCAACTTTCTACCGGCGGGGCAGTAAATACTTATACAGGCATCATCTATAATAACCCGGTTTGTGTAACTTCTATTCCCCTAACTCCTCCTGTAATAATAGCAGTTGCGGATACGACAACAGCCATAAATGGCGTAACGGGTGGGATCACAGCAACTTTGGCTTTAAATGATAGTTTAAATGGAATTATTGTAGTAGTGGGAACTGTCCTCGGAAATGTTACAGTGTCACCTGTTAGTGTTCCGGCAGGATTAACATTAAACGCAAATGGTACCGTTACCATTGCACCCAATACGCCCGCAGGAAATTATAACCTTACTTATAAAATTTGCGAAGTAACCAACCCTACAAACTGCAGTACAGTAACCTCCTTAATTGTCGTTTATGCTCCACTAGCTTTGCCAGACTTAACTATCAATGGAACAGTTTTTCCAAACATCATGCATGGTACTACCCCATTTAAAGTAACAATAATGATTTCAGAAATGTGGGGAAACTCAACTGATAGCAGTGAAATAATGGTAAGAGTTCCTAGAGATCCTAGAATTTCGTTCACATTTGATCCGACAGCAACACAAATTGGATTCACTACAGTAAATAACAGCCTATGGACTTATGATGGAAGCGATTTATTCTTCCACATATTCAGGACATCTTCAATAATAGCGGGTAATTCAGCGCCTGTATTTGGTTACAATGCAATATTTACACCTGGGCAATCAAGTGGCAAATACACCTTAACCGCCAGTGTTCATTCAGGTAGCGGTGGCGAAACTTTTACACAAAATAACAATGATGCTGAAACGGTAGATTACTTTATTAATTAATACAATAAAACTAAATAGTATGAAAAATATTCTTGTAACATTTATCCTTATCCTTACTTTAAATGCCGGTATAGCGCAAAACTATAATCCTGCCGTAAACTCAGGAATAATGACACCTGCACCCTTAAATAATGGTGTGGGAGAATGCCAGTTTAACATAGGCAATACAGGTAGCGACCCGTTGAACAATCTTTCGCAGCCAATGGTGTTGATTGTTTCACTTTCTTATGGTGTGCCAAATAACAACAATCCCGTTTCTGCAATAAGTGGTACTTATGCTAGCAAGTTTAACTGGCTGTATGATGCATCCACAAAAACATACCAAGGCACTCAAAACCAAACTATACCGGGGTTTGGCTTAGGAAGTATCAAAATAGCTTACCAGGCCACAACCGGTTCAAACGTTTCAAATCCTCAGAATGGCTTTAATGTGAACGTAACACCGCCCGCTTATACAAACACAAGTAATACAGGGGGAGATGACAATGTTTCCTCATATACCTATGGAACAGTTGGTGGCCCGCTTCCGATAAAACTGGATTATTTTAATGCGGTTTTAATTAAATGTGCCAGTATCCTAAACTGGAAATCGCTTACGGAAGATAATTTTAGAACCTATGAGGTAGAATACAGTAACGATGGAATTACTTTTAATACCGTTGCTAAAATGAATGGCAAAGGATCTAGTTCAATTTATTCGTTTACATATAATGCAGAACAAGGGAAGGCATACTACAGACTTAAAATGATAAATGGTAATGGTACAAATGAATTTAGCAACATTACAGTGTTAGACATATCATGTGGCAAAAGTGCAGTTAATGTTTACCCAAATCCTGCAAATAATTTTCTCAATGTAAATATTACAGGCACGGACAACCAATTTTACACCATTCAAATATTTAATAGTGCAGGCCAGGCGTTGCTAAGTAAAACATTGCAAAACGCCACATCGCAAATTGATATAAGCAATTTAGCTTCCGGCTTTTATACATTAACGGTAAATAACAACACAGGCAGAGAAAGCATTAAGATCATAAAAAAATAGCTTCTATATAATTGTTTTAAAAATTCTTATCTTTCTGCAGCTTCCAAGCAACAATCGGCAGAAAGATTTTTTATTTACAATTGATTTTACTGCTACTTTTTACTGCTTTAAATATTTAATGTTTTAACCTTTTTAAATAGATGTTCAACAGCTTGTTTGGCTTATTACAATTTTTTATTACAAAAAAAGATTTTGTGTAGTATAATTGACTATAAAGAATTCCCCCGTATTTATTCTAATTAGAGAGGTTCTAAAAACTTGATAATTGAGAGCTTATTTAAAAAACAAAACCGTCCATATCATCATCTACCAATAAAACGTTGATTATGGGCTTATTTACTATATTTCATATTTTAAATTGCATATTTTATCGGTTATTTTTGTGGGTTAGTATTTGAGTTTCAAGGCATAGAAATTTTAGGTATAATCATTTCTTTATCGTAAAATAAAAGGTACTGCCTTTGCCTTCTTCGGACTCGAGCCAAATTTTCCCTCCTTGTGTTTCAATTATTTTTTTACAGACAGCTAAACCTATTCCCGTGCCCGGATGCTCCTCTGTAGAATGTAATCTTTGAAATATTTGAAATATTTTCTCAAAATCTTCTATTTTTATTCCTATGCCATTATCGGCAACAGCAAATTCCCAAAACGCCTCCAACTCTTTAACAGAAACTCTTATTTTCACAGGTTTAACATGAGAAGAATATTCTAAAGCATTGTAAATTAAATTTTGTAAAACCTGTCTTATTGGTGAAATATCTACATTAATAACAGGAAAATCATCTATCGTAATACTTGCTTTTTTATCTTTTATTTTTTCTGCAAGTAATACTTTTATCTCGATAAATAGTTCATTGAGATCAATTAATCTTGGTGCAACATTAGACCTGCCAATCTTTGAATACTCAAGTAAATCTAAAATTATCTGACGCATCCGTTTAGCGCCATCAACTGCAAACCATATATATTTCTTACCCCTTTCATCAATTACATCACTATACTCTCTTTCTAATGTTGTAAGAAAATTGGAAACCATACGCAAAGGCTCTTGCAAATCGTGTGAAGCTATATAAGCAAACCGTTCTAATTCTTCATTTGATAGAGCAAGATTTGTTGTACTATCTTCTAATTCTCTATTTAAATCTTTTAATTGAAACTCAAGAAGTGTTTGGGCTGTAACATCACGTTCAATAGCTATCCAATGCGACCATATTCCTTTTTCATTTGCTACGGGAGTCAAAGATAAATTTACCCAAAACTCGTCACCATTTTTCTTATAGTTTATGATGGAGGTTTCAAATGATTCCCATTTTTTTATTGCTACGCCTAACCTTTGCAATTCTTGCTTATCTGAATTAGGACCTTGTAACAAGCTTGTTGTTTTGCCTATTACCTCATTAAAAGTGTAACCGGTCATTTCTGTAAATGCATTATTCACAAAAATTATTTTGTTGCTAGGTTCGTCAAATGATTCAGCCTCTGTGATCACTATTGCGTCTTTGGTATGAGTAATTACAGACTCTAATAGTTTAAGGTGTCTTTCTTTTTCTTTTTCTACAGTAATGTCCCAACTTGCACCAATCATACCTATTGCTCGGCCATCATCATTTCTTTCTACTATCGCTGTTGCCCGTATAAAATGAATGGTTGAGTTATCACCAACAACTCGAAACTCAGTGTCATAATCCTTTTTATTTTTTATGGCAAGTTCGAGTTCTTCTCGCACCTGTTGCTGATCTTCATAATGGACTTTTGATAACCATTCCTCTGGAATAGTAACAGTCTGTTCCTTAATATCATAAAACTTATACATAGCAGTATCCGCTGCTATAGTATTGTTGATTATGTCCCAATCCCAAATACCTAAGTTTGCACTTTTAGTTGCAAGCTGTAGTCTTTTTGTAAGCAGTTTCCTTTCTTTTTCTGCTTTCTTAATTTCTTTTATATCTTTTAAAATCTTTGAAGCGCCAATAATATTTCCTTTAAAATCTTTTATAGGTGTTATTGTAACGGACCCATAAATAATAGTACCATCTTTACTTATCCTTTCTGTAGAATAATTGTTTATTGTCTCACCTTTTTTTATTCTTTCTATAATATTTTCTTCTTCGAAATGGTGGTGCTGAGGAATTAATGTTTTTACATTTTTGCCAATCATTTCTTCTGCTGTGTAACCAAATATTTTTTCTGCAGCTAAATTCCAACTTGTTATTACACCATCAAGTGTTTTACTAAGCATGGCATCATCTGAAGAATTAACTATGGAAGCAAACAGGGCTTGTTGTTGCATGTTTAAAAAAGCAAGTTCATCGACTGCAAACTTTAATTCTTCAGCTCTCTTTTGTTTTTCTTTGTTTTGATGGACTAACTCAACGTTAGCAATTAGCAATTCTGCTGCACGGTTTTCCTTTTCTTTGTTTTGATATTTCAGCTCTTCGTTAGCCACTATTAATTCTTCTGCTCTTTTATGTTTCTCGTTATTTTGATATACTAATTCTTCATTTGCAATCAATAACTCAGCAGCTCGATTTTCTTTCTCATTATTTTGGTGTGCCAATTCCTTATTTGCAATCAATAATTCATTAGCCCTATTCTTTTTTTCTTGATTTTGAAAGGCTAATTCTTCGTTTGCAACGAGCAACTCAGCAGCTCGATTTGCTTTCTCATTATTTTGATATGCCAATTCGTTATTTGCTATTAATAACTCGTCAGCTCTGTTCTGTTTTTCTTTATTCTGATATATTAATTCTTCGTTTGCAACAAGCAACTCAGCAGCTCGATTTTCTTTCTCTTTATTTTGGTGTGCCAATTCGTTATTTGCAACAAATAACTCGTCAACTCTGTTCTGCTTTTCCTTATTTTGATAAGCTAATTCTAAATTAGCAAGTAATAACTCCCCTGCACGTTTGTCCCGCTCCGTATTTTGAAAATTTATTACCTTGTTAGCTGTGTTGAGCGTTTTCTCTAATTTCTTTTGAATAGAATTATCACGAAGAATTGTACACACACCTACAATACTGCCTGTGTTATTTTTCAATGGTGATAATGAGATAGACACAGCTAACGACTTTCCGGATTTGCTATTTCTTGCAGATTCATGGTTTACTACAGTTTTATTTTCGCAAATTTTATCAAAAATGTCTTTTTCACCTACAATAAATTTTGTAGGTATTATCACAGAAATATTCTTCCCTAATATTTCTATTGAGGTGAAGCCCAACATCTTTTCACTTGCTTTATTCCATGTGTTTATAGTTCCATCTAAAGAACTACAAAACATTGCAACATTTGTAATTTGATAATTATTGGCTAATTGTTCAAAATATTCCTCATTGGATTTGTTAGAGGAAAATGTAATGATAGAATTTGTTAATACCTCATCCTTTAAATGGGATAATTTACTTGGAATAATATCATCATCATTTAGATGATTTTTGGTTTTCATAATGTTGTCTTTAAAGCCTACGAAAGGCTTATCGTTGTGCTATTATAACTACCTAATCAGGTTAATTTTTGAATTATGAAATTCACTTCATTATCCAATTATAATAGCGAAGGGCAAAAAAGAGTTTTGGTGTTGTGATGCTTAAAAGAAGTAGCGAGATAGGAAGGAGTATGCCAACATTTTGTACTAACTACTTAGGAAAGCTAACCTATTAAAACAACATACAGGGATTTATCTTTTTTATTGATGTTTTATGTTTATAGCAAGACTTAATAACAATTAATTATTGCTAATCAGATGAACGAACCGACTCATCAACAGATGTTTGACTCGTTTCTCCCCCTGGTGCCTGGCTCACGCAACGTTCGCTAAAATCTCCCAGCCTACTCCTCAGCAACCTTTCCCAAAGGAGACGTTGCGTTTTTAATAATAGTGATTAAAAGCATTGAACGCAATGTCCGGAAAAGGCCGAGGCATTGCTGCGAAATAATGCCCTGCTTACGAGGCTTTTGTGCAAAGGACTATAGGAAGAATTCTTAAATTAGATAAAAAAAGCCCACCCCCACCGAAGGATTAATAACTATCCATCGTCTATAAGTTTGTTACAATAATATAATTTTATGCCGCTGCATATTTCATGCCTTATAAATACATCAATTTGCTTTATATTAGGAGTAACTTCATGCACATCTTCTAAAAAAGCACAGGAGCATAATCACCAACATGATAAAAGGGGGAACCACCTAGTAGACTATTTTGGTGCTTATGCCTTAAACGAAACACAATATGCTACCAAACCAAAAGGTCACAATAGAAGGTAACAATCGCAAAATGGTTACTAATTCTTTGCCCAACCATGCTACAGGAACATTTCCTAACAAAGGCAATCCAAACACCATAGCTGCACAAAGTATCACCTATACGATTCCATTAAAGCCGGTATTTATAGGTAAACCTGTTTGGGCAAGGCACCCAGGTGTGGCACTTAATGGTGTAAAGTTTGAACCGGAAACAGCTGAAGCCTTTGTATGTGAAACAGGAGAACGATATCGCATTGAAGCTTTTCAAACTTTGGTGAATTTGGGTTTGGATAGCAACCACGCTCATGTGCAGCCTACCGGTGCATATCATTATCATGGCATACCAACGGGTTTAGTAAAAAAACAAGACGACGGCCGGGATTTGGTTTTAGTAGGTTTTGCCATGGACGGGTTTCCTATTTATTATTCTAAAAGTGGAAAGTATAAATCTAGCTTTAAACTTAGTACCAAAAGCAGAACCGGCGATGTGTGTGCATACAACACTCCTAAAGAGTCTTTATCAAAAGAACTAAACGGCACTAATCCTGACGGCACTTTTGTATCTGACTGGGAATATGTAAAAGGACAGGGCGATTTAGATGAATGTAATGGCATAACACTGTATGGAAAATACATATATTTCGTTACAGATACTTACCCTTATGCAGGTCGCTGCTTAATGGGGCAATTTAAAGAACAGCAAAGGCTGGGCGGCAGACGAGGTGGACCTCTACCAGGTGGAAGTGAAGGTAGTAAACCAGGTATCCATGAAATATTTTCACGAATGGATAGTAATAAAGATGGCAAACTATCAAAAGACGGAGTGAAAGGACCATTAGAAAATGATTTTTCAAAAATTGATATAAGCAAAGATGGGTTTATTACAAAAGAAGAACTGGAGAAAGCCCCAAAACCTAATGGACAAAGGCCGCCACAAAGACCCGGTGGGAAATAAAAATAATTACCGAAGGATTTGAAATAATTAATTGTCTAACCAAAAAAAATAAAAAATATGAATGGAAAAATTTCAGTTGCCGTAATGCTCTTTACAATGACTTTTGTATCATGTAAAAAAAATGAAGCTACAGGCAATAGCACTACAGTTACTCCTTCTGCCGGAAAAGTATCAATTTTAACTACAGTACAAACTCAATACAAACCCAGCAAAGTAACTATCTCTACAAGCGGTACTTCTATTACATTACGTGCAAATGGTACACCTGATCATGTATCACCTTATTGGGGTGTCGACCATGCACAATACGAAGCACAAATGGCCGGTAGTACTGTCAACCCCGGTTTGATAGGTACGCAAAACTATGCCATGACTATTCCAGAGTTTCCTATAGAAGCCAGCTCCAAAGAAGCTACTACTTTAGGAGCAATAGGTATGGCGTTGAATGGTGTACCCATTTACAATGATAGAGAAGGCGGTAATGTACCTGTAAATGCAGGTGTTCTTGGCAGTTTCGACAGAGGAGGCGCTCACCCGGGTCCAGGTAATACTTATCACTACCACACTACTGGTGATTTTACCGGTAATGATAATGCTAACCTCATCGGGTTTTTAAGAGATGGGTTTCCCATTTATGCCCGCAAGGATAGCGACGGAAGCTACCCTTCTAACCTTGATGCAAATGGCGGCCACGTAGGTACTACAGCAGATTTTTCAACAGCTATCTATCACTATCATGCTTCTAATACTGCATATCTTGGAAGTCGTTTTTATATCTTAAAAGCAGGAAGTTACCATGGTACAAAAGGTACTTTTACACAATAAAATATTTGTTCCCTTATTACTTTCTTTGTTAGTAATAAGCTGCAATCCAAAAAAGACTGGGAAAGAGGAAGTTGTCATGACTTCCTCTTTCAATGTTGATACTACTGCCATCCCAAACGATACTGTATTTACAGCTTCTAAGGAACTCGTTCTAAATAATGGAATCTACTATTTAAAAGGGAAAGCATTTTCCGGACATTTGAAAGAGACTTACGAAAATAGTGCAATCAAATTAGTGTATAGCTACTTAAATGGTATGCAACATGGAAAATCAATAAGCTATTACAGCAACGGCCAATTGCGAGATTGCCGAATGTATGCAGCAAACAAAAGCTTTGGAAAACATGATGGATTTTGGGAAAATGGCAATATGAAATTTGAGTATTATTACATCAACGACAAAAAAGAAGGCAGCAGCAAACAATGGTACCAATCTGGCCAACCATATGCTTTTCTAAATTTTAAAGATGATAAGGAAAATGGTATGCAGCAGGCATGGCGTGAAAATGGGAAACCTTATATCAACTATGAAGCAAAGGATGGGTTTCGTTACGGATTGCAAAAATCCTCTTTGTGTTATACATTGGAAAATGAAAAGTTTAAACCCGCCATGCCATGAAAGCTTTCCAGGTATTGATCATTATCGCTTTGCTAAGTTCATGTAAGAGCAATGTAAGAAAACTGCCTTACTATGACACTGCGGATTTTACACCAAAATGGGAGTCGCCGGATGATAAAGCTTTTCACCAGATAAGAGCTTTTACTTTTACCACTCAGGAAAATGAAACATTTTCAGAAAAGAATATGAAAGGAAAGATTTGTGTAGCCGATTTCTTTTTCACATCCTGCCCCGGCATTTGTCCAAAATTGGCAGCAAGCATGGGTGCATTACAAACAGCATTTCTAAACGACGATGAAATACTGTTGCTCTCTCACACAGTAACACCACAAAAAGACAGTGTGCCTGTATTAAAGAAATATGCTGAAAATAATGATGTTGATTACAAACGTTGGAAATTGCTTACAGGCAAGCAAAGTGACATTTACGATTTAGGCAGAAGATATTATTTTGTGGAAGAAGATTTAGGTGTAAACAGTGACAGTACTGTTTTCCTGCATACTGAAAATTTTGTATTGGTTGATAAGAACAGGCATATAAGAGGCATTTATAATGGCCTTGACCCTAATAGTATGCAAGCTTTAAAAAAGGATATAGCTGTTTTAAAAAAGGAGTAAGAACATTTATCCAACATTTCCAATTGCCACTTCATTTTATTTAGTTGTCACTTAAATAGAAAACATTATTTTCTACGGCGACTACTGCTAATCTATTCTACACACCAAGTAAGGCACATTTGCAAAAACCGCAAAGGCGACACATAAAAGCCAAACTACTTCTCAGCAACCTCTCCCAAAAGAGACGTAACGTTTTTAATAATAGTGATCAAAAGCATTGAACGCAATGTCCGGCAAGGGCCAAGACCTTGTTGCGAAGTAGGCCCATAATCCATTTGGTTACGCTGGCGAAAGTGAGGGGAGGTAATGCTCATGTAATTGTTGGGCTAAGCAGACTACTGCTTACAATATTTTTATTAAATTTGTGAAAATGAATTTTTATGATAACGCAAATAATTGTACCCACAAGTAATATTTTGCAAGTGCAAATACCTGATAATTTGATTGGAAAAGAAGTTGAATTTAGTTACGAAGAAAAGATGTCTGCAACTAAAACGACAGAAAATAGTATTAAAAGTAAATTTAAAGCTAGCGATGTTTTTAAAGATTGCAGAGTGGACTTGAGTAATTATAAGTTTAACAGAGATGAAGCTAACGATTATGATAATTTTTTTGAAAAGAGTAAAATAGATTTTATAAAAGATATTGATGCATTTTATGATAACATTCATCTTGATATGAGCAACTATAAATTTAATAGAGATGAAGCCAATGAAAGATAATTGCTTTGTAGATAGCAATATTTGCTTGTACTTGTTAGACGATGAAGGCCCGAAAAAAGAAATTGCAAAAGCTGTTTTAAAAACCAACCCTATTATTTCTACACAAGTAATAAATGAGAATGTAAATGTTTTGTTTAAAAAATACAGGCATTTAACTACCATTGAAATTGTAGCACATACAAAATTTTTAATCCATAACTGTAGGGTTGAAAATATAAAGATCCTTACAATTAATAAAGCACTTTTTATAAAAGAAAAATACCAATTACAATGGTATGATAGCCTAATAGTAGCAGCAGCTTTGCAAGCCAACTGTACTACTTTATACACAGAAGATATGCACCATGGCTTAGTTATAGAAGGTACGCTTAGCATCATAAATCCATTTGTGTAAGTTTTAGTTTCTTTTAATTCTTTTACATTGACACAGATACCCTGCCGCACTGTTGCTTTGCTGCATATCTGCGCCAGAGCGGAGACGTTGCGTTTTTAATAATAGTGATCAAAAGCATTGAACGCAATGTCCAGCAAGGGCCGAGGCATTGCTGCGAAGTAAGCTGCTCTGCTTAGCCGGAAATGCCCACCGGCAGACAGGTTGCGGGCGGGCAGCTGACAAATGCTCAACTGCGACGAAATGATTAAAGCCCAAAAGGATCCCTATTTATTAAAAAAACCAATAGCAACGTAAATCACCACCATGCCCAAATGAAATAATTGTGGCACGAGCTTTTTTTGGGGGTAAAAGAAAGTACTTGCAACAACAGGAGCTACAGGCACAGCAAGGAGTATCCAATAAGAAAAATTAATGCCTGCATTTACAAAAGGCACTACTGCTGCTACAATAAGGTATAAAAACAATAACTGCCAGCTCTTACGGGTTTGCACAACAAGCCTGCGCATTTGGCTGTTAATAAAATACAGTCCTACAATGATGGACAATAACAAAATGGCAAGGGCAGCATACACCCACCAATTACTAAAAAAACGTGGGTACGATAAATGAAAACCCGGAAAATGAAAACTTGATATTTTGTTGGTTAAAAACAAATAGGCGGCAAAAAAATATACAGGAGTCATAATGCCCGCAAGCCCAAGCAACCACTCCTGCAGTTTAAAGGGCCGGGCAATGGCAATGCCTATTATAGTAAGTAGCAAAAAGGTAATAGATGGAAAATAAATAAACGCAGCAAGCCCTGTCGCAAGTCCAATGTTAAAAATGGAGGCCTGGGGGTGGTTATTGTTATAAAGCGTACAGAGTTTACCCCAGATCCAAATGATAAATGTATTTACAATAAGTGGTGCAGATAGGCTGAACCACTCACTAAACAAAGAAGTGATGAGCAAATAAGCCATACCTGTGAGGTAATTGTTTTGCTTATACAGCCTTAAATCATTGGCAATTTTGTTTAAGCCAATAGCCTGTATAAACAATAAAATAAATGTGAGTATGCTGTAAACAGAAGGCATGCCTTTAGCAACCGGTTGCAAAAAACTAAGAAAGCTTTTGTACAATACGCCATCCAACATTTGTAATTGCGGCGCCCTCGTGGTTAAAAACATAGGGAGCTTTACAATAATGGCATATACAAAAAGCATTGCATTGCCGGATGGGTTGTTGGCTTTAAAAATGCCTGTCACAGTTGTGTATTATTTTTGTTTGAGTTGTAAAGTTAAAAATCAATTTTTGCAAATGCAATATTGTTTCTCACAATGCACGGCATAATCATTTGTTTCGCACCTGTTTGGCGTGCTAAGCGTGGCATAAAATTATACCCTGCTTCTCTTCCTTTTAATGTGGCATACCTTATTACAGCCCCATCTGGCTGCAATGCATGGTCGCTAAGAATTTGCCTGTTGTTGTCTTTTTGTAAAAAAAGAAAATGTATCTCTCGACCTGCATTGAGGTTTATAAAAGAAAGAAAATTATCATTTTCTATATCGCTGGTTGTTTTATTAATAACGCTGTTCCATTGCAATGCAAGATCGCTGGAAAAGCTAAAATTGATAACATCGTTGTAGTTGTAAACGATGTCTCTGCCGCTGCCATCATTAAATGGCCTGTAATAACCATAATTACCTCTGTTGTAGAGATAATAATCCGAAAAAGTATTGTAATATCTGCTGTCGAAAGAATTGTTAAACCTATCGTTAAACCCATTTCCAAAACGCCTTTGTTTAAAATACTCCTCGGTTAATACGAGAAAACCACCGTCCTTTTTTAAAATGACATTTCTAATATTAAGGTTGTCATAAGCGGTACGCCAATCAGTTTTACCAGACAACTTTGAGCGCAGCGAATCATTAAAAATATTTACTACCTGCTTTGTAATTCGCAAAGAATCTCTGGCAATTACGGCAGATAGCAATCCATCTATATTGCCCCCGTTTTTCTTGTAAGAAAAAGTATTGATGATGTAATTTTTATTAAGGTTATCAATCTTAATGAGGGAGCTTTGAATAAGCTGTTCGTTCAACGGAACATTTACAGTAATTAGTGCAGGAACATTCAACTTTTTAAAATTAATTTCCAGCGTATTTACATATTCTGCACGGGCATTTTCCTTTACTTTTTCAAAAATTACGGTGCCCTCATTGTCTATTTGTAGGTTACCAAAATCTTCTCTGTTGTCGTTGTACATTAGGATTCTCTTGCTACTGTCAAGCAGCGTAAAATTTTGATCATACACTTTTGTAACCTGTATGTATTCATTGTTTCTCGTTTGAGTTTTATACAGCAGCAACTTGGTTTTATCTTCACTCCAAACAAAATAATAGGCGGGTTTGCTCCCAAAAAAAGTTTGTTTTGTTGTATCCAAATCTATTACAGAGCCCAATATTTTTCCTTCGCCATTCATACTGGCAGCTCTGCTGTAAATAACATTTCCTTTTTCGTACTGCCATACCATAAGAAAACGATCAGGGTAGGTAATAAAATCTATATTGTACGTTCTGTCTGAAATAAAATCAAGTTTAATTGATTCCTTAATAGCCATATCATTACCATAAATGGTAAGCGACTGTCTTTTATTAAGGTTTTTATATACAAGAAAATTATTTGAAAAATTACCCAGTATTTCAAAATTCATATTGCGGGAATCTGCTTTCTCTACTTCTGAATAAGTTATGCCTTGTGCAAGCCCCTTATTGATGTTACCAGAAAAGAAAATGAACAATATGAAAACGTATTTAATCATGCTAAAATATATTTTGATAAAATTACGAATTAAAGAACCTTTTATCATCTTATTGTAAAAACAAATTTGGGCTTAAAATTGTTAAATAACTTTACAAGATAAAACGAAACGAATGCGCACAATACTTATAACCGGTGGCACAGGCCTAGTGGGAAAAGCACTGACAGAGCAGCTTATTGAAAAAAATTATCAGGTAATTATTTTAACAAGAACGATTAAAAATGTTGCAACACAGAAAAATATTTCCTATGCACTTTGGAATGTAAAAGAGCAGAAGATAGATGCCAGTGCCTTAAAAAAAGCTGATGCAATTATACACCTTGCAGGGGCAGGTGTAATGGATAAGAAATGGACACCGGCATATAAACAGGAAATAAGAGACAGTAGGATTAAAAGCAGCGATCTTATTTTAAAAACCTTAAAAACAATAGAACACAAGGTGCAGGTAATTGTAAGCGCATCTGCCATTGGATGGTATGGAGAAGATAAAACAGAAGGACATTTTTTTTCGGAAAATGAAAATGCAGACCCTGCTTTTCTTGGTGAGGTTTGCAAAGAGTGGGAAGAAAGTATTGAACCCGCAACCGATATGGGCATAAGGGTAGTAAAATTAAGAACCGGTATTGTGTTGAGTAACAAAGGTGGCGCCTACCCGGAGTTTAAATCATCTTTAAAATTTGGGGTTGCCTCCATATTAGGATCGGGCAAACAAATGATAAGCTGGATACACATCGATGACCTTTGCCGCCAATATATTTTTGCATTGGAACACGACACACTCACTGGAAGTTACAATGCTGTTGCGCCAAAACCGGTTAATAATAAGACGATGACTTTAGCAATTGCAAAAAAAATAAAAGGGACATTTTTTATTCCAGCTCATGTACCCCAATTTGTACTAACGATTATGCTCGGCGACAGAAGTGTAGAAATTTTAAAAAGTGCAACAGTAGGTGCGGAAAAAATAAAAAATGCGGGCTTTACCTTTTTGTATCCATCTGTAGAGGGGGCAATAGAAGAACTAGCTGCGCAAAAATAAACTACTATTAGTTTCAGCTTTTTCTTCTTGGTAATTGATAGCGTGACCGGTAATAAACTTTTACAGATCTCTTTTTATAAAATTGTTTTTCGTCCACAAAAAGAACAGAGCCAAATACACCAGCGCCAGCGTTAAAACAAGCGATGTATAATCTGCAGGCAGCTTACTACCGGCCATTTTTGTAAGCGTTGCAAAAGGAGAATACAGCAAACCATCGGAAGCATTCATTGGCAAATAATTCCCCATGTTACCCATATCAATTTTATGATCTTCTTTTATACCAATTGCCCACCCAAATAAAAACAACGACAAGCCATTTTCAATAGCGGTGTAAATAAAGAATATAGCAATAGCAAAACCTGTACGGCGCACCAATACACTAATAAGAATTGCTACAAAATTGTATGTAATAGCTTTTAAGAAAAAATACCCAAGGTTTTCTATACCTGCAAACGAAAAATCACCTCCTACAATAAAGCCAAAAACAAGTGCTGTAATAAATACAAGTACGGTAGATGCTAAGGCTAAAATAGCACCACTCATTAGCTTTACATCTATAAATTGTTTTCGGCTTAACCCATCAATTATATTTTGCCTGCTTGTGCGGTAAGTAAACTCGTTTGTAACCAACATAAGCAACAGCAACACCGGTAAAATTAAAATGCATCCGCTGTAGTAACTCACCGTGAGCCACACTTTTGGGAAAGCGAATGGAGAACCCGCAGAAAGAAAACCTGTTGGATCTGCCTTGTCAATTACATTCTTTTTAAAATAGTAAAAGATGTAATTGGTTGCAAAAATACCAACACCAAAAAAAATACTTATCACTTTAAAAGCAGTATAGTTTTTAACTTTTAGCCATTCGATTTTTAAGAGGGTCTTCATATTGTTTAAGTATTTAAAAGAAGTGCTTGTATAAATAAATATTTAGGGCTCTTTTGCGTATGCAGCAAGCCTGATACTAATTGGTAAGCGCTAAAAATTTAGATTCAAAATTGCTTTTCTTTAATTGCAGGTGAGAAAGAACGATGCCATTGTTAAAACAAAACTGGTTAATGGCCTCAAGATCTGCCGTGCCTGACTTATAAGATAATTCCACCTGGCCGGCAACCTCATCTAACCTAGTGTAATTATTTAACCCTTCGAGAGCGGTACGAAGTTTTTGTCTATCTGCTGCGGCAATTTGTACAATATCATTTTCTTCAAAAACTTCTTTTACGGTACCCGATGCCAGCAAATTCCCTTGCTTTAAAATTGCCACATGTGTACAAACTTTTTCAACTTCATCCAACAAATGGCTCGCCATTATAATCGTTTTACCTTTAGCGGAGAGATGTTTTATCAGGGTACGAATTTCAGCAATCCCTACAGGATCTAGCCCATTTGTAGGTTCATCAAATACCAATACATCGGGGTTACCAAGTAGGGCTGCTCCTATAGCAAGGCGCTGCTTCATACCAAGTGAAAAGGTGCTGAAGGGAGAATCTTTTCTTTTGTAAAGATCAACAGTGTGCAATACATTATCTATGTCATCTTCGCCGTGGCCCTTAATAGCTGCAGATATTTTAAGGTTACGCACTGCAGACAGATAATGATAAAAATTGGGGGTTTCCAACAGCGTGCCTATTTTTTTTCTGTGTTCGTCTGTTGCAGCTTCATCAAACAAGTTAAAATTACCGCTACTGGCTTTTAGTACATTCATAATAATACCTAGCAAGGTCGTTTTACCACTCCCGTTTGGCCCAAGAATACCAAACACACACCCTTTGGGAACAGAGAAACTTACGCTTTTTAAAGCATTTATTTTTCCGTAGTTCTTAGATACGTTCTCAACAGTTAAAATTGCCATGCATTAAAGTTTATACACCAAAGGAAAGGAAATGTTGAGGTAGAATAAAAAGTATTTATATGAACGGTATCGTAAAACTAGATCGTCAACAAAATATGATTGAAAAACTTCTGTTGAAAATAGCCCGGATGGGCAGTAGTACCACCCGCAATTAATATGCATTATAGCCTAATGGTGTTACAAGCAAGTGAACCACAACCACCGGACTAAACGTCGGTCGAGCGGGTACATCCGGATACAAATGGAGAAGCATGAACAAATGTTCATGCTTCAAATTATAAAACATCCTAAAAATTTAAAATCTTATTTCACATATTTTTTTAACCACTCATTTTGCTCCCACAACATGTGCAATAAATTTTCTTTGCCTCTGTAGCTGTGTGCTTCGTAAGGAAGAAATACAAAACGAACTGTGCCGCCATTTCCTTTTATAGCTGCATACAAACGCTCACTGTTTATTGGAAAAGTTCCCTGGTTATCATCTGTATCGCCATGTATCAAAAGGATCGGTGTCTTTATCTTATCTGCATAATTAAAAGGGCTCATAGTACTATACAACTCCGGTGCTTCCCAAAAAGTTCTGTCTTCTGCCTGAAAACCGAATGGCGTAAGGGTTCTGTTATATGCACCGCTGCGGGCAAGTCCGGCTTTAAAAAGATTGGTATGTGCCAATAAATTTGCCGTCATAAAAGCACCATAACTGTGTCCGCCAACTGCTACTCTTTTTCTATCTCCTACACCCATATCGCTTAAGTTATTAATGGCAGCTTCTGCATTTAAACGCAACTGGTCTAAGAAATTATCATTTGGTTTTTTTGATGGATCTGTACTAACGATGGGCATTTCAGCATTATCTAACACTGCAAAACCTTGTGTAACATAATATATGGGGCTTGCCCAACTGATGGTAGTAAACCTGTCTTTACTTCCACGAATTTGTGCAGCATCTGCAGCGTTGTTAAACTCACGAGGGTATGCCCATATCAACACCGGCAATGGACCATCTTTTTCTTTGTTGTACCCTTTTGGTAAATAGAGATCACCGGTAAGATCAACGCCATCAGCACGCTTATATTTTATCTTTTCTTTTGTTACACCATCCAATGCAGGATAAGGATTGGTAAAATTGGTAATGGCAACATCTGCCATCTTCATCTTTAAATTTTTAATGTAATAATTTGGTACGGCAGTCTGCGATTCTTTGCGTGTAAGCAACACCAGTTTATCCGCATCCAACACATCAACCACTGATTCGTACATTCCTTCCTGGCTGCGCCAAAGCATCTCAGATTTTTTTGTACCAAGATCAAACTTTGCCAGAAAAGGAAGATCACCTTTTGGCGATGAACCAACAGTATTGTTCATCAACAAAGTGTTGTTGGTCACTTTAATGACATCTCTGTTGTATTTATTTTTTTCTGTAATGGGACTGCCAGGGTTGCCGTAAGCATCCGTAGTATTTCTTTCAAACAAGGTTTCTAAAGTGTTTGCAGATGGATTATATCTGCTTACCCTTGCTGTTTGCTTGCCCTGCAAAGCTTCTGTAACCCATGCAAAAGTTTCATTGCCCCAGTTAATACCTCTAAAACGCATTTGCGTTTTAAACAGTTCTTTTGGCTGGGCTGTAAATGGCGCCGCTAAAGCATACACTGCATCATGGAATTCCATTTTAGTTTTTATTAAACCACTGTCAAGTGGCATAGACCACACAATAGTAGCCGCTTCATCGTCACGCCATTCATAGCCTGATGGTACGTTTTGGATATTGTCATTACCCGATGGCGTCGTTTCTGTACTTGGTAATTCTGCTAATACTTTTATTGTTTTACCTGCGAGGTCTGTAATGGCAACCGTGCTTGGGAAACCACTGGCAGGCACTAAATAAGAGAAAGGTTTTTTTACCGTCTCCACCAACAAATATTTTTTATCGGGCGATAATTGTACAGATGAATAAATGGTTGGCTTGCCTATTTTTGTTTCAAAGCCATTCTTGTTCATCACCATTTGTGCTGTTGCCATAAATTCAAACACCTGTTCGTCGTACGGCGATTTTATCATATCCTGATAAGTTCTACCTGGTGCCGCTTTACCAATGTTTTGTTGAACGGTAGGCCCCTTAGGTGTAATAGGTCTGTTGACCAATGCTGTTGGCAATGCTATTGCTGTTTTATACATGATGGAGTTGTCATCAAACCACCTGATACCTGCACCATTCACTATGTTCAATGCAGTCTTATTTATTTTTTTTGCAGTATGGGTTGCTACATCTATAAGATATAAATCTACTCGGCTGCCTGTGGTATTTGTAAAACAAATTTTAGTTTGACTATCATTCCATTGAACATTGCCGGCAAGCATATTTGCAGGTAAACCTGTTACAGCAAACTGGTTATTTGTCTTTATATTTTTTAAAGAAAAGTTGTTGATGTATGTCTGCCTGCTTGGTGAAAAGTTATTTGGATTTAACCTTAACCCTGCAATTCTTATTTCCGGTTGTCCAAGCTCTTCAACCGTTGGATAACTGTTTCGTTCACTGAGCAACATCCATTCACCTTTATTATCTACACTTACTGAGGGTGTTGGTTTTGCAAGCAAAAGGTCAGCAATATCTTTTGGCGGCGTTTGGTAACCAGCTGCATCTTGCGCAGTGGCATTAAATGCGAAACCAATAAATAAGAGTAGAAGGAAGGTTTTTAGAGAAAGTATTTCTTTTTGCATGTAGATTTTTTTTATTACTGAAGTTAGGCAAAATAGATAAATGAAAGGCGATGCAAAAAATTTGGCTGCATTATATTGGAATTTTACCAAATTTTAAGTGAACACTTCTTAATAGTAAAAGGTTTTATAAATGATGGATAATAATTTGGAGATGGGGGCTAACCATAAAATTACTCCCGCCGCTCGTGGTACACAGTATTACAAACTTTAATACACCGCCTAAATATAAAGACCATCGTTGATGGTTTGCAGTAAAGGTTTGTAGCCGAGTGTACGAACGACATTGAAGGGAATGGAACGAGGATTGTTATTACTTTTATTGCGACAATAAAGGTAGGAACCTGTGAAAACCCCGGTAGCACTATGGTAATATTGGGTTTGCTGCAAGGCTGGCTGAACATTGGAGCAACTGGGCATTTTATCGCTGTTCTGCACCATGTGGGCTGTACAAACATCGCTGGGCTTTTGTTTGTTAGTATGTACTTTTATGTATTGGGCAGCAGTTCCCGGCAAGACAAGCAATGAATTACACACCTGCAGCAATACCTGTTCGTTAACTTTAACCAATTTGAACATAAGCGTACCTAGCAAATAAACCATATAGGTAATACCCAAATAATGTATAATTTTAAGGTTACAAGACATGATATAAAATGCCAAAAATAGCTATATATAAATTCTAGACATTTTACATTTTTGCTTATGATGCCTTGCATGAACCTCCGCACTTGCATATTGCTAAGGAAAAAGGGAATAGGCAACGCTCTGCTAAAATCTGGTTAAAAACATTCGAGATAGCTGACAGAGGTAGTTTAACAGGTACCGACTTGAACCAAGCAGTAAAATTAATCAAAATGAATCAGCAGATTTTAATCGATGCCTTTCACAAAGTCAAAGAAGGAAAAAAATAACAACAATAAAATTTTAGTAATGACAACTCTATTAAAAAATAAAACCATGAGTATTGAAAAAATACTCTTTGATACTCCGGGGAAAATAACAATCAAATTAGAAGATGGTAGAATGATAATTAGCCCATTGAAATTTTTCCCCGAATTGCAAAAATTAAGTGTTGAAAAACGTAAAAAGTATACCATTGTAGACGATAGAACAATTTTGTTTTCATTCACTGACTCAATATACCACCTAGAAGATTTTGTAGGGTTAGAAAACAAATGGAGACAACGATAAATCTAACTTACAGAAATATTTTTCTTACTATGGCTTTAGTTAACACTCGTTTTAAGTAATAGGTGGCAGACTCCCGCCGCTGTTGGCACGCAGTATTACAAACTTAAATCCACCGTCTAATTATAAAGACCGTCTTGTTGGTTTGCAGCAAGGCTAAGTAGCCGAGCGCACCAACAACATTGAAGGGAATGGAACGTGGATTCTTATTACTTTTATTGCGACTATAAAGGTAGGAACCTGTGAAAACTCCGGCAGCACTTAAATAAACTTTCAATTAAAGTGATTAAGTTTACAAAAAAAGAAAAAATGCCAAAAATTGTAATAGTACCATTAGATTTTTCTGAAACATCTTTTAACGCAGCGCATTACGCGGCAAGCATGTATAGCAACAGACAAGATATTATACTTGTGCTGTATCACTTTTATGCAAAAGCAGAAGATATAGATGTAGCAAACAATTACCTGAAAAGTTTACAAATGGAGTTATCTGTAAATGGCGCAAACATAGAAACGTTTTCAGAATCGGGCAGCGATTTCATCGAATGCCTTGAAGCATATGCCCACGTAAAAGCTGCTTACATGATAGTGATGGGTCTTACAGGTAAATCTGCTATCACGCAATGGTTTTCTGGCAGTAACACCTTAAAAATGGCTGAGAAAAATGTATGCCCAGTACTAATTGTGCCTGCAGATGCAAAATATACCAGTACAACAAACATTTTGATTGCTTCAGAAATGAGGTACGTAGAAGAAACGCCTGTGCTGCTTGCAGTAAAAAGAATTTTATCTGATTACAAACCTAATCTGCATATACTAAACGTAGATGATTCACACTACATTTCTTTAACAACAGGATACAAAACGGAAAGAGATAAGATGGAAGAATTGTTGAGTGAATTTAAGCCTGAATTTTATTTTATGCGCCTGTACGATTTTCATGAAGCCATCAATCTTTTTGTAAGAGACAAACAAATTGACATGATCATCATCGGTCCTAAGTTTCATGGCTTCTTCTCAAAATTGTTTAAAACACAGCATACAAAAAAGATGATTTATCAAAGCAAGGTGCCTGTGCTTGCAGTGCATGAGTAGGATAACAAGTTCGCTAAAATAAAATAGTTTTTGCCACTCAAAGCTACTTAAGACAGCGTCATACACATGTTGAGAAGAGATTCTTTGCGGAGGCTCTTTAACAATTATGAATTTTGGGCCATGAATTATGATTTATTAATCGGGGATTTACGGAATAAACTTATGCAAAAAAAGACACAAGAAAAAACTACTGTTTCTGTCTTGTGTCTCAAATCTTATATCTCAAATCTACCGTTCTAGTTCCTCAATGGCTTGCCTGTCTTCAAAATACTCTGTATTCTTTCCAATGTTTTCTTTTCGCCAGTGAGGCTTAGGAAGGCTTCTCTCTCTAAGTTTAGAAGATATTGTTCGCTTACCAATGTTTGCTCACTCAAGTCGCCGCCGCACATTACGTAGGCTAGCTTTTTAGCAACAGTAACATCATGGTCGGTAGCGTATTTGCCTTTGTACATAGCATTTATGCCTGCATACATGGCGCCAAGCCCGGTGCGACCAAGTACTTTAATATCGGTGCGCTGTGTTGGCATTACATACCCATCATCATATAAATTGATGACTGCTTGTTTTGCATCTGCTATTCTTCTGCCAGCGTTTATACTTACTTCATCTATACCCTTGCGGTAAATGCCATTATCGTACGCTTCAAATGCTGAGGTAGAAACTTTTGCTGTGGCAATGTCTAAAAATCTTTTTTGTAGGGTGATGGTTTCGGGTTCGCCTGCATGCAATTCGTCTGCAGCACGTAGCACAAATTCTTTGGTACCGCCACCGCCTGGTATTACGCCAATGCCTAATTCTACAAGACCTGTATAAGTTTCGGCTGCAGCTATTACTTTATCTGCATGTAAACAAATTTCGCAACCACCACCGAGTGCTAGTGCATGTGGCGCCAACACAACCGGTATGGATGAATAACGTACCCGCATTAAAGTATTTTGAAACTGGCGAATGGCCATGTCTATTTCATCGTAATCCTGGTCTAACGCCAGCATAAATATCATAGCAACATTGGCACCAGCACTAAAATTTGCACCTTCGTTTGCTATTACCAAGCCTTTGTATTTTTCTTCTGCAAGTGCTATCGATTTTTGAATGCCTTCCAACACTTCACCACCAATACTGCCCATTTTTGTGTACCATTCCAAACCTAATACATCATTGCCTAAATGGTATGTACGGCATGCGCTGTTTTTCCAAACGGTTTCGTTTTCGAAGTTGCGCATTACTAAAAAGGCCTCACCGCCTGGCATTAATTTGTAACCTGCAGTTGCAATATCGTAGCAATATCTTTTTCCGTTTTCTGTTTTGTAAAACGATTTCACATCCTTTGCAAGCATATCATCAACCCAAGTAGCTACGCTATAACCCGCTGCCTTCATGGCTTCGGTGGTTTTTGCTACGCCTAGTGCATCCCAACTTTCAAAGGCACCAATTTCCCAGCCAAAGCCTGCCATCATACCATCATCTACTCTGTAAATTTCGTCGCTTATCTCCGGTATTCTGTGCGAAATATAAGAGAACAATGCATAGTGGAACTGGCGATAAAAGTCACCCGCTTTATCCTGCCCGGCTGCCATTGCTTTTAACCTCGTCTTTAAATCTTCAATTGGTTTTGCAGCTTCTATGGTTGCAAATTTTGGTTTTTTGCGAGCTTCATATTCAAGCGTTACAAGGTTTAAAACCTGAATATCTTTTACGCCATCTGCAGATTTAACTTTCTTAAAAAATCCTTGCCCTGTCTTATCACCAAGCCAATTGTTGGCAATCATTTTTTCTAACCAGGCAGGAATATTAAAGATTGCTTTTGCTTCATCATTAGGACAATTATCTTCAACACCTTTAGCAACTTTTACCAACGTGTCAATGCCTACAACATCGCCTGTACGAAAAGTTGCAGACTTTGGTCTGCCGATAATTGGACCAGTTAGTGCTTCTACTTCATCAATAGATAAACCAAGTTTTTCCATAATGCTGAAAATAGCCATGATGCTGAAAACGCCAACACGGTTAGCTATAAACGCAGGTGTATCCTTAGCAAGCACCGTTGTTTTACCAAGAAAAAGATCTCCGTAATTCATCAGAAAATCTACAATCTCAGGATCTGTAAACGGTGTTGGAATAATTTCCAGCAACCTTAAATAACGTGGCGGATTAAAAAAGTGCGTACCACAAAAATGCTTTTTAAAATCTTCGCTGCGCCCTTCTGTCATCATGTGTATTGGGATGCCAGATGTGTTGGAAGTAATGAGGGTGCCGGGCTTACGGTATTTTTCTACTTCTGTAAAAATGAGTTGTTTTATGTCAAGCCTTTCTACCACTACTTCAATAATCCAATCTGCTGTAGCAATATCTTTCATATTATCGGTGAAATTGCCTGTGGTAATTTTCTTTATTACATCTTTTGTATACACCGGCGATGGATTGCTTTTTATAGCTGCAGCCAAAGCATCATTTACAATTTTGTTTTTGTCAGCAGGCTTTGCATTTTCGGGAAGATCCTTGGGGGCAATGTCTAACAAAAGCACCGGCAAACCAATTCCTGCAAAATGACAGGCTATTCTGCTGCCCATTACACCACTGCCGAGTACGGCAACTTTTTTAATTGTACGCTTCATGATTTACATTAAATTTTTTCTTGCCAAAGGGAGTGAAATAAAAATAGTTAGTTAAACAACTAATTTACAGGATTCGAAGGTAGGAATTTTATATTATGGGCAAAAGAAATTTTATCTAAAAAAAACCCTGCACTTCTGCAGAGTTTTTAAAATAAAAATGTCAAAAAACCTATTCTACAAAATATTCATCACCGGCTGTATTTATGTAACCAACTTTACCGTTAGATGTTTTTACCTGTAGGTAATTACTTCCTCTGTTTACAATTCGCACATCGCTGTATTTTGGATTAATAACTCTGTTATCTGTAAAATAGAAACCACGCATGTTGTTATTATCTGTTATCACAAAGCCTCCATTATTATCGTAAGTAATATCGGAATAGCCTAAAGTGATGATATCCCTATTGTTAATATCTTTTACGTAGGTTTTTCCGTCTTTCTTAACAATGATATAATCCATATTATTAACTCCTCTTACCATTGTTAAGCCAGAATACTCAGGAGAAATACCTACAGAGCCATCACCTTTAATAATACCATTTTGCTCGTTCTTTTTCACTTGAAGATATGGGTTGCCACCGGAATTTACTCTTTTTATAGAATTGTATTCAAATGGTATGATCGTTTCAAACTTACTATTAAAAACCCCATACATACCACCCTTTTCTGCTATGTAATAAGTTTCATCGCTTCCGGCCACCTTATAATCATCAACCACTTTATCAAAAAGACCATTGTTGTTTGGCAGAGAATATGTTTTTTGTTGAGAAACAGTTTCTACAGGTATTCTATTTTCGGCTACTGAATTTTCGTTTATTGCAGGGCATTTTCCTAAAATAATCCCTTTGGTTGTAATGCATCTTTCATATCCATCGGCAGTTACGGAGGCTCCTGCAAACAAAACGGAATCCCCCCACCTGCTTTGCCCGAATTGGGAACATATCCTTTTCTAAAAGATTTAGCCACGGTAAATTTTGCAGGTATTACAAGTTTGCCCTGTTTGTTTATATACCCCCATTTGCTACCAATTTTCACAGCGGCAAACCCTTCTGAAAACCATTGGGCTTCGTTGTATTTTGGTGTAATTAAAACATTTTTTTGTGCATCTGCATATCCCCATTTATCGCCTTTTCTATATGGAATAAGTGAGTAATCTATTGTTTGAGCAATACTGCTTAATGACAATATTAAAACACATAGAACCATTATTTGTTTTAGTTTCATAACCTGATTTTTGATTAGTAAATAGTGTTATTATTGAACGCAACTGAAAAAATTTTGAATTTAAATTCAATACGCTGAGGTTTTATAACGTCTAATATATTAATCAAAAACGCAGCCAAAATAGCCTGCTCAATATGTTGGCCTGAAATGAAAAGGTGAAGCAAAAAGGGAGAGATTCTATTCTTTGATCTTAATTTTTCTAAACACAATTAATGCGAGGATTGCCAGTACTGCACCTATTATACCGAGTATGGGATAATTTAATACTTTTTTTGCATCGTCGTTCGCAACGATAGCACCGCCTACAGCCGCAATAATGCCCGTACTAAGCTGCTGTATACTACTATTTACAATAAGAAATGAACCTCTTTCTTTTGATGAAACTGTGCTTGTTACCTGTGCATTACCAACAACCATTCTACTGCCGCTAAAGATAAAAAGGGTACTGCAAACCGGCATTAAAATAAACAGATTATTGGTGTGCATATTTGGAATGGCTAACAAGGGGACCATTGCTAAACAGGTAAGTATTGTATAGACTGGTATACGTCCGTATTTATCGCTCAATTTACCAATAAGCGGGCTACAAACAACAGTTAATAACCCGCCAATAATATAGATGATGGGCACATCTGTTTTGTAATTTATTCCGAGATTGTAAGTAAAGAAATCTGTTAAAAAAGGTATGATACTAAAGTGGCTCATAATGAGTAAACTACTTAAAAGCAAGGCCCACCTTTTATTTTTTTCATTAAAAACCTGTTTTAGAATCTCTCCTACTTTTTTCTTCACCACACCATCCTTTAAGTGATCGGTAAAACTGGGGACAATAAAAAAAGCCATGATAAAAACAGCAAGACAAATAAACCCCAGTACCATAAATGGCGTGTGCCACTGAAAATGTCCTGCAAGCCACAAGCCACCGGGGACGCCTAACACACTCGCCAATGCAAAGCCTGTCATCAAAATACCCATTGCCTGACCTCTTCGCTGTGGTGCCACATAATCGCCCACCATACTTAAAATGGTACTGCCGCCAATACCACCAAAAAGCCCCGTTAAAAACCTTGCACCTAAAAGCTGCTCGTAGTTGCTGGAAAGGCCACATAAAAAAGTACCTGTTGTAAAGCCTGCATATACTATGAGTAAAACCTTTTTTCTGTCGAACCTGTCAACATAGGCAAGGCATGCCATAGAGCTTATAAAAGCGCCGATACTAAATACAGAAACGATTCTGCTAAACTGTGTACTGTCAATTCCCCAAAGCTTTTTTAGTACAGGCCCAAGCGGCATTACAATCATAAAGTCGACAATGTTTGTAAACTGTACCAATGCCAATATCATCAAAAGGACAATCTCATTTCTTTTCATAAAGTTTAGGGGTAGGAATGTTTTAGCTTACACCTGAACCATTGTTTACAACTGCATCCGGCGCTACAAATTTTAATTTACCTTCTGCATCTTCAGCCATTAAAATCATTCCATTGCTTTCAATACCACGCATTTTGCGAGGCGCTAGATTAGCTACGACCACAACCTGCTTTCCAACAATATCAGCAGGGCTAAAATGTAGTGCAATTCCGCTTACAACCGTTCTGGTTTCAATACCTAAATCAATTTGCAGTTTCAATAACTTATCAGCTTTCTCCACTTTCTCAGCGCTTATTATTGTACCAACTTTTAAATCAATTTTTGCAAAGTCATCAAAAGCAATTTGCGATTTCTGAGTGGCGACTTCAGTCATTGAGCTCACTGTTTGCTCTTGCTCCTTGCCAACTGCCAATTGCTTACTGTCAGCTGTTTCGTCTGTCGTCTGTTGTCCATTATCTGTTGTCATTTTGATACCTGCACTTTTAATTTTTAATTTTTCTACCTGTTCAGTTACTTCTGCATCTTCTATTTTTCTAAATAAGAGTTCGGGCGGTCGCAATGAATACCCTACACTCAAAAGCTTTACTGAGCCTGCATTTTCCCAGTCAAGCATTTTATCAACCGTCTTCATCATTAAACACATCCTTTTAGCGGCATTGGGCAAAAATGGGTTAATAAATATGGCAAGGTTGGCGGTTAACTGCAAACAAAAGTGCATGCAATTATCTATTAATTGCTGCGCCTCTGTAGTTAGTTGTCCGTCGTCCGCTATCTGCTTTGCAACAATCCACGGCTGTTTATCCTGCATGTACTTGTTTCCTTTGCGTGCAAGGTCAATCACTTCTGTCTGCGCATCTCTAAACTTGTATGCATCTATATTCTGCTCAATTTTTTGTTTGGTAATTTTTATTTCTTCCAGCATTTGTCTGTCTGCATCGTCCATTATTTCATTGTGAAACTTTGGCACTTTACCGCCACATAATTTATGCATCAGCACAAAAGCCCTGTTTATAAAATTTCCAAAAACGGCCACCAGTTCTCCGTTCACTGCATCCTGAAAGCCCTTCCACGTGAATTCACTGTCTTTAGTTTCGGGCGCAATTGCTGTTAAATAATAACGCAACGCATCCACCATTTGGTCACCACCATTTTCTTTTTTTACAAAGTCATTTATATAATCTTCCATTTCAATACTCCACCCTCTACTCGTACTCATTTTATCCCCTTCCAGGTTCATAAACTCATTGCTCGGTACATTGTCAGGCAAAATGTTACCATGCAATTTTAGCATTACAGGAAAAATAATTGCATGAAAAACAATGTTATCTTTTCCTATAAAATGAACCAGTTTCGTGTCTGCATTGTACCAATAAGGTTTCCAGTCTTTATCGTTGTCTAAAGCCCATTGCTTGGTAGCGCTGATGTAGCCAATTGGTGCATCAAACCAAACATACAACACCTTCCCGGCCTCCCCAAATCCCTCCACGGGAGGGACTTCAGACTTCACCACTTTCAGACTTTTTTTTGTTAATTCATGAATAATTTTATTTATAACATTGTCTGTATCCTCAAAAACTTCATTGTTTGTAAATCTGATAACATCGAAACCTAATTTATTTAATTCTGATGTTCTTACCTTATCACTTAAAACATTATCAGGGACTTGATGAATAAGTCCATCAATTTCAATTATTATTTGCTGAGATAAACAAACAAAATCTGCAATGTAAGTTCCAATAATATGCTGGCGTCTAAATTTAAATCCTCCTAGTTTTTTACCACGTAATATTTCCCACATAAAAATTTCAGCTTTTGTAGGATTGCTTCTTTGCTCTGCAACAAACTTTTTAAGTAAACTATAGATCATTGGATCGGCCAGATTGTACTTGAATGAACTGTCATCACTTTGGGTCTCCAAAGTCCCTCCTGTGGAGGGATTTAGGGAGGCAGGTACTTTTATTCCCCAATCCAAATCCCTCGTTACTGCTCTTGGCTGCAACCCCATTTCTATCCATCCCTTACATTGCCCTACCACATTAGCTTTCCAGTCTTCTTTATGTTCTTCCAAAATCCATTGACGCAAAAAAACTTCATGTTTGTTCAATGGCAAATACCAATGTGTCGTTGCTTTTTTTATGGGCGTTTTACCACTCAGCGTACTTCGTGGATTCATCAATTGTTCAGGACTTAAAGAAGTTCCGCATTTTTCACACTGGTCACCAAATGCACTTTCGTACCCACATATTGGGCATGTTCCGGTTATGTATCTGTCTGCTAAAAATGATTGTGCTTCTTCATCAAAAAACTGTTCTGTTTCCTTTTGCTCCAAGTCACCATTGTTGTTAAGCATGGTAAAAAATTCCTGAGCCGTTTCGTGGTGAATGGGCGATGAGGTACGGTGATAAATATCAAACGAAATACCAAGGTCGGCCATATTGCTTTTTAACATTGCATGGTATTTATCTACAATTGCCTGCGGCGTAGTTTTTTCCTTTATAGCCTGCATAGTAATAGCAGCGCCATGTTCATCGCTGCCGCATACATACAAAACATCTTTTTTTAATGCACGTAAATAGCGTACATAAATATCTGCAGGCAAATAAGCCCCCGCAAGGTGACCAATATGCTTAGGTCCATTTGCATAAGGCAGTGCCGAGGTAATCAAGTATCTTTTAGGATCAGTCATATTTTTTAATTTTTATGGCCGTTTGCTACAAATAAATTTTGTAGCCCGACTAAAACAGCAGTTCCGATAACTATCAAGATTCAGCTTCGGTGGTTCCGCAATTTTGCGGAACACATTTCATCTTTTTATTTTCTGCCTGCCGGTAGGCAAGTTTGGCTTTTATTATGCAATAGAAAATGCCGTTCATTTGCAAAAATATCGAATGTACATCCAAAAGCGAAATTTGAGTATTTTCAAACGTAGATTTACAAAGGCTTACAATTTTTATTTATGGAAAGAAAAAAATTCATCTCATCTGCGTTACTGACTATTGGCTCGTTAAAAGCAATGTCAGCAAGCTTATCCGCCAACGAAGATGATGATAAGATTAATAAAATTCCCCCTTATCTCAAAAAAGGCGACACTATTGCCATAACCAGCCCAGCAGGTTATATTTCGGTTATAGATTGTTCCGATGCTATAAACATGATCGAATCTTGGGGTTTTAAAATAAAAATTGGAAACAGCATCGGTAAAAAAGATTTCACGTTTGGCGGCACCGATGAAGAACGTTTAGCGGATTTTCAACAAATGCTGGACGACGAATCTGTAAAGGCTATCATGTGCGCAAGGGGCGGCTATGGCATTGTACGAATCATTGACAAGCTGAACTTTTCAAATTTTGTAAAAAAACCTAAATGGGTTATCGGTTTTAGCGATGCCACCGTTTTACACAGCCATATTAATAAAAATTTTGGTATCGCAACCATTCACTCCAAAATGTGCAACAGCTTTATAAATCCTGCTAATGCAGAACCTATACAATTAGAAACATTAGAAAGCATAAGCAAATGTTTGATGGGAGAAAAAATAATTTACAACATTCCTATAAATAAAAATAATAGAAATGGAATTGCAAATGGGATATTGGTTGGAGGTAATTTGAAAACCCTTGAAAGCCTTGCTGCATCTAAAAGCGACATCAATACAAAAAATAAAATATTATTTGTAGAAGACACCGGTGAATATTTATACAGTATTGACAGGATGTTTTACAACCTCAAACGAAGTGGTAAATTATCCCAGCTTGCCGGGTTAGTCGTTGGAGATTTTAAAATAAAAAGAGACGAAGATGGAGCTGATTTTGGCAAAACACTAGAACAAATAGTATTAGAAAAAGTTCCAGAATACAGTTATCCTGTATGTTTTGATTTCCCCGTGGGACATCAAAAAAATAACTTCGCTTTAAAGTGTGGAGTGAAGCATACACTTTCTATAAACATAGAAAAATGTACACTGCAGGAAATACAATAATTTTTTAAGCTGCTGCTAATACAACATTAGATTCAGGTTTTTTACCCAAATCTCTCATCACCCTAAAATGCGATGCAAGTGCCTGTCCCAAGGTATCATAATAGTTATATTGTATGCCAAATTCTTTACATTTTGCCTGCACAATTTTACTAATAGCCGGATAATGCACGTGGCTAACCTTCGGAAAAAGATGGTGCTCTACCTGGTAGTTTAACCCCCCAACAAACCACGAGATGACCTTACTGTTCATAGCAAAATTAGAGGTAGTTCTTATTTGATGCTGGGCAAATGCTGTTTCAATGTGTTTTGTTTCATCTAAAGCTATATGCTCAAACTCAGTTTTTTCAACAACATGGGCCAATTGAAATACAAAAGATAATGTAATACCCAGTGCCGCGTTTGTAAGCAGATAACCTCCAAGCCAGTTCCAAAAACCAAATATTACAATAGGCAAGACCATAAAAACACCCACGTAATAAATCTTGGTTACCCAAAAAACGATGTGGTTTTTTAGCGACATATCCCATGCATTTGTCGTATAGATTTTTCTTTTAAAATACTTTTGAAAATCCATATTAAAAATCCAAAACAAAGTAGATAGAGAATAGATAGGCGTTAAGTAAAGGTGTTGAACTTTATGAGCTGGCATCCATTTTTGCGTTTCGCACTGGCGTATGATTGGGCTTTTTGCAATATCATCGTCTATCCCATCTACATTGGTGTAGGTATGGTGTATAATGTTGTGTTTTTGTTTCCAAAAGTAGGAACTGGCACCAAGCAAATTTGCTGATAAGCCAACAAAATCATTCAGTTTTGCATTGGTGCTATAACTGCCATGGTTGGCATCGTGCATTACTGCGAAGCCTATACATGCCATTAAATAGCCAAGTGGTATACACAACAAAACATTGTAAAATGCAGGCAAATTTCCAATGAGCATTAGTGTATAAATACCAATAGCACCACCTATTAAAATAAATGTTTTAATGAAAAGCCTCCAGTCGCCCGTTTTCTTTATTTTATTGTCAGTAAAATAAGCGTCAACACTCGTTTTTAAACTTTGAAAAAACGCATTGTCCTTATTATTGAAAACTATCTTTGCCATTTTGTTAATTTGTGATGTTTTTTAATCTAATTAAAGATAAACTATGTTGCTGTTAACTAAATCCTAACAACTGTTAGTTTAAACGTAAAAATACAAAAATTTTTATTTTGACCTAATTTAATTTGGAGGGAGCGTACATTTCAAAAGACGGAATAACCGCCGAGAAGGTCCTTTTATTTAAGATATTCTCAAATAAGTAACTGCCTTTCATTTTACCTATATCAGTATTAAGATTACAGCCGCTAACATATTGATATTTTTCTGTGGGATGTATTACGGGTTGCATTCCTACCACACCTTCCCCATCTACCTCTCTTGTGGTACCATTGCTGTCAAAAATAACCCAATGGCGGCTTAATAATTTTACAGGAAAACTGTTTGTATTTTCAATGGTGACTTTGTATGCAAACATAAAGTCGCTGTTGGCAGCGTTGCTAAACTCTGTCTGGAAAAAAGTTTCTACACTCACATTTACACCTTCTGAAATTTTGCTTACCATAGCTTTAAATTTTTTTTGATTGCTTGTATCCGTTTTTTAAAAGCCATTGTAATACTTTATCCCTGTTATCTCCCTGCACCAAAATTTCACCCTCTTTTATGGAGCCACCGGTACCGCAGGAGGTTTTTAGTTTTTTTCCAATATCTTCTTTATCAGCATTTGTACCAATAAAATTTTCAATTAAGGTGACCATTTTTCCACCTCGATGTTTTTTATCCAACCTTATTTTTATTTTTTGCTCTGCGGGTAGCAATGTTTGTTGCTCATCTTCTGTTTCTTCTTCAATTTTAAAGTTTGGATCTGTCGAATAAACCAAACCCGATATAGAATTTATTTTTTTTGCCATTTTGAAAATGTTGCGGATTAAGGATGCGGGGGTAAATAGTTTTATCAAATCCGTTTTCTATCAACCACTTGGGTCAAAAAACTCGTAACTACTAACCCGCAACCCGTAACCTATAAATAAACATGTATTTTAAATAATTATTGCTTTCAAACTCAAATCCAAACTTACTGCCTGGTGTATAACCGCACCACTGCTTATGTAATCCACGCCGGTAACAGCATAGGTTTCAATATTATCTAAATTAATGCCACCACTAGCCTCTGTTTCGTATTCACCATCTATTATTTTAAGTACTTCAACAATTTTTTCAGGCGTAAAGTTATCTAACATTATAACGTTCACTTTACCAGTTTTCATCACTTTCTCAACATCTTCCAAACTTCTCGTCTCTACTTCTATCTTTAAATTTAACTTATTTTGCTGTACGTAATTGTAAGCATTGTTTATAGCATTCTCAATTCCACCACTATAATCAATATGGTTGTCTTTCAACATCATCATATCGTATAAACCAAAACGATGGTTTGTTCCACCTCCAATTTTTACGGCTGCCTTTTCAAGTAATCTAAAGTTGGGAGTGGTTTTTCTTGTATCTAATAACCTTGTTTTATAACCATCTAATTTATCTACGTATTTTTTTGTAAGAGTAGCTATTCCACTCATGCGCTGCATACTATTTAACACGAGCCTTTCGCAAGTGAGTATCGTATGAATTTTAGCAGAAACCTCAAAAGCAGTTTCACCAAATTTCATTTGATCGCCATCTTTTTTAACAGCGTTAAAAGAAATATCGGGTTGAACAAATCTAAAAACAGCTTCGGCTACTTCCATCCCTGCAAGCACACCATCCTGCTTTATCTTTAGCACAGCTTTACCGTTTGCATCTGCTTTTATGGTTGATAAAGTTGAATAATCGCCATCGCCAATATCTTCTGCCAATGCATTCTTTATTAAATTGTTGAGTGCTGCTGAATAATTCATGTTTACAAAGTTAATAAACAGTTTGTACTGCTTAGCTTCCAAATAAGGAGAAAAACAACTTCTGCTTTATATAAAAAACTCCCGCCAGCAGCAGGAGTTATCATTTAAAAAAATGTTAGGACTATTATTTTTCAAATTTAATTTCCTGCAAGGTTTGCTTATCGCCTTTCTTTTTGAGATTAAGCGTGGTTCTATAAGTTCCATTGGAGCTAACTAACATACCTATGCAAAATTCTGCCCCACCGCTTTCTCCCTGATGCAAAACAGAAAAAGATCTAACTGTGTTATTCGTAAAAAAATCCCTCAATACAACTTCTCCTTGGGCTTTACTGTAATTTGTACTTTTGCCATTAATTGTAATGTCTACCGTATTGTCAAAGTATTTAGAAACAGAAGCGGCATTGCCCGACTTGATGGCATTTACCACTTCGGTAATACCTGTAGGAGTTGTAAATGAACTAAGCGCAAAAAACGCTGCAATAATTGTAAATATTTTTCTCATCTTATTTTTATTTTACACCTTCTTTGCTAAAAGTATGCCATATCAATTTTACATCCTACTTTAACAGCTGTTTAGCTTCTTTGTAACAAATTATCTAATCTTTTTCTGAAAATTGCAAAGAAACATAGCTTTGCAGGATGCAAGATAAAAAAACAATTCTTATAATAATGGATGGCTGGGGGCTTGGTAAGGTAAAAAGCAGCGATGCTATACAACATGCAAATACTCCTTTTGTAAATTCACTCTACAAGAACTATCCAAACAGTACGCTTGTTACATGTGGCGAAGCAGTAGGATTACCTGACGGGCAAATGGGCAACAGCGAAGTTGGGCATTTAAACCTTGGAGCGGGCAGGATCGTTTATCAGGATTTACAACGTGTTAATGTTGCCATAAAAGATAAAAGTTTTGAAAAAAATGAACAACTTTTAAGCAGTATTGAATTCGCTAAAAAAAACAAGGTACCTCTTCACTTAATTGGCCTTGTGAGCAATGGTGGCGTACACTCACACATCAATCATATTAAGGCTATTACAAGCTTGTGCGCAGCGCAAGATTTTCATAATGTGCTTATACATGCATTTACTGATGGCCGAGATACTGACCCGAAAAGCGGTTATGAATTTTTAAAAGAGCTGCAACAACACCTTGATATTACAACAGGTAAAATAGCTACGGTAACCGGTAGATATTATGCTATGGATCGGGATAAAAGGTGGGAGAGGGTAAAAATTGCTTACGATGCAATGGTAAATACTGTTGGTGAAAGAACTGCTGATATTTTATCATCTATAAAGGACTCATATGAAAAAGATGTTACCGATGAATTTATTATGCCACTTATAAATGATGCTGCCGGCGATACGAAAATAAAAAATGGCGACGCTGTTTTATGTTTCAATTTTAGAACAGACAGGTGCAGAGAAATTACGGAAGTACTTACACAGACAGACATGCCGGCATTTGATATGCATTCCTTGGATGTGCATTATACGACCATGACAAATTACGACCATACCTACAAAAATGTTTTTGTAATGTATGATAAAGATAATTTGGATAATACCATAGGGCAGGTAATTTCAGCCGCAGGCAAAACCCAATTAAGGATAGCAGAAACAGAGAAATACCCACATGTAAGTTTCTTTTTTAGTGGTGGTAGAGAAATGCTGTTTGCAGGTGAACAAAGAATTATGGTACCATCACCAAAGGTAGCAACCTACGATTTGCAACCTCAAATGAGTGCATACGAAGTAGCAAATAAAGTAGTGGAAGCATTAGAGAATACATCGCCCGATTTTATATGTTTAAACTTTGCAAATGCCGATATGGTAGGGCATACAGGTGTATGGGATGCCGTAATAAAAGCAGTAGAAACGGTTGATGAGTGTGTAGAAAAAGTTGTTACCAAAGCCCTTGAAAAAGATTACTGCATTTTTTTATTGGCAGACCATGGAAATGCGGATTTCGAAATAAACGACGATGGCACACCAAATACCGCCCATACACTAAACCTAGTTCCATTTTTTGTAATTGATAAAGAATGGAAAGGAATTGTAAAGCCAGGAAAATTAGGTGATGTTGCCCCTACAATCTTAAAAATGATGCATTTAGAAATTCCTAATGATATGAAGGGAGAAGTGCTGGTTAGCTAACTTATACATTAATAGCATACAGATATTTCTTTTTCCACAAATGCTACATAAACCGCCGACGCAGCATTTTAGCAATAAATTATGTCTATATTTATACGGTAAAACTATAAATCTATGACCGAAGAGCAAATGCTTGCCGGAACACTAAAAAACAATGCTGCTGCGCAGGAGGCTTTGTACGATCGTTACAGTCCCCGCATGCTATCTGTATGTTACCGTTTTGCAAAAAGCCGGGAAGATGCAGAAGATATGTTGCAGGAAGGATTTATAAAAATCTTTACACAGCTGCACCAATACCGCAACGAAGGAGCCCTTGAGGGATGGATTCGTCGTATTATCGTTCACACATGTATCAATGTACTAAAAAAGAATAAGAAATTTTCTGAAACGGTAGATCTTATTCATGCCCATGCTTTTCATACAAATGAAGAGTTGATTCCTAGTATTATGCAGGCAAAACAGGTGGTTGAGTGTATACGTATGTTACCATTGGGTTACAAGACTGTTCTCAACCTTTATGCAATAGAAGGTTATTCGCATAAAGAAATAGGTAATATGCTGGATATTGAAGAAAGCACGAGTCGAAGCCAATATACACGAGCGAAAGTGATGTTGGAAGATATTCTCGTAAGGAAAAATATTATTGATAAATCGCAATACAAAAACAATTACGCAAAAACGAACGCTAAGATATAGAGAACAAAGCTACCACTAACGTTACAATGCCCGAGAGAAAATGGAAGATAAAAATTATAGAGACGAATTTGAATTTTTTCTAAAAGAAAGTGCCGATGAACTTAGGATGGTTCCTTCTAGAAAGACATGGTACAGCATATACAACAACCTGCACCCAGATAGAAAATGGCCATCAATGGCGGTTTGTTTATTAATACTCACAGCGGTGTTATATGTTGGTATTGCCAATAATAATTCTATCAGTTCTGCAGCTAGAAAAGCTACTTCACAAAATTTTACCACAACAACAATAGATAAAAAGACTACTTCAATAACGAATAATTACACAACCTCTACAGAACAAACTTCACCTGAAAAAACAACATTTCTAAGCATGGCCAACAATGATGGGCACCCCGTTACTAATAGTGATGTTGAGTTAAATAATACAGCATTATTGAATAACACGTCATTGGTAATGAATGATAAAACGACTGCAATTATTTCAAATATTAATACCATTGTACGGGACAATATGATTTTAGGTGATGCAAAAGCAGCTGCTAAAATTGAAAACGCACAGTTATTAAAGACCAAAGGAGAAACGACTGTAACTATTTCTACATTTAATGCTGATGATGAAGATGGCATTGCCGCAGCAGATAAAGAAAGTGGCGAAGTAAAGACCGGCGATAAAAAACTAGAGAACAAGTTACTGCCTGTGGAAAATAGTGCATTTAAAATAGCATTGCTTAATATAGAAAAATCATGGAAAGAAGATTATGCATTTAGAAACAAGCCTGCTCTAAATAAATTCAAAGAGAATGCCTCCTTATCATACTATATAACACCTTCTTTAGGTTACAGGAGCTTTAAAAGAAAAGGGGAAAAACAATATACGGGCTCATCCCTGGTAATTGCACGGGGTAATAATGACGAAGTTTTATTAATAGACGATGCTGCTCTTAACTTAGAAGCCGGTGCTGTTTTACAATACAGTGTTTCTAAAAGCATTCGTTTAAAAATGGGCCTACAAGCAAATTATACAAATTATTTATCCCACGTTACAGCTCTCGGGCATCCATCACAAACATCTTTGTCTGTTGCAAATAGAGGTACAGTAGTAAGATCGTCTAGCTATTCAACTAAGGCGGGCAATGACAGAATAAACAAAACGACCATGCAGGTTTCATTACCAATAGGTGCAGATGTAAAAATTGCAGGTAAAAGAAATTTAAAATGGTATGCAGGTGCAACCTTACAACCAACCTATGTGCTAAGCGGTAGTGCTTTCGTGTTATCTGCCGATGAAAAATATTATATTTCGGAAACACCTTTGTTGAGAAAAATGAATCTTAACACGGGCATAGAAACTTACTTGAGTTTTAAATCTTCCAACAGCGTTACATTAAGTGTTGGACCACAATTTCGATACCAGTTGCTTTCTACTTATAAGAACGATTACAACTATTCAGAAAAGGCATATAACATTGGTGTAAAAGTGGGTATCACCACCTCTTTTTAGACTTTTGTTGCCAACAAAACAAAATGAAATTATTGCAATGCTAAACATTATGACAATGTTTAGCATTTTTGTTTTTAATAGTTGGCTTTATGTTCTAATTTTGAGCATATGACGAATCGTTTTTTATTGGCCGCCATCGTTTTGCTGGCAGCCTGTAACAGCAAAAAAAATGACGGCGAAAAAGGGCCTTTAAAAAATACAGCTTCCGAAACAGTCGGCGATACGGTCGCAAACTTTTTCCCTGTTACCTCTTACTTGCGGGGAGAATTATACGGTATTAAAACAGGTGGCATAACGCCCATAAAAAAAACAACTATTAATAATATTACTGATTCGGTATGGGTAAGAGAAGGAGATTTTGAAAATACATTTACCCCATTTTTGTCGCCAGTTATTGATACTGCAAATCTCAAATCGAGCTTTACTGAGAAAAAGTTTTTAGACCAGACCTTAAACGCATTTACATTTACTTACGACCCGATAAACATTGCTGAAGACAGTTTTGCATTTAAACATTGGGATGTATATGTAGACCCAGATAACAATAAAGTAAGACGCATTTATTTAACCAAAAAAATAAATGCTAACACAGAACTAAGACTTACCTGGCAAAGTGGAAAATGGTGCAAAATAGTAACATTGAACACCGAAAACGGTGTTACAAAAATCGTAAAAGAAGAAAAAATATCCTGGAGCTTTGAACAGTAATGACACAAAAAGAATTTTCTGAAATATCAACTACCATACCTACCCAACCCGGCATATATAAATACTATAATGCTGAGAATGAATTAATATATGTAGGCAAAGCGAAACACCTGCGTAAAAGAGTAAGCAGCTATTTTAGTAAAATGACAACCAGCTATAAAACTGCTGAGCTGGTAAATAGAATACGCAAAATAGAATTCACTATTGTAAATACAGATCAGGATGCTTTTCTGCTGGAAAACTCTTTAATTAAAGAACACCAGCCACTTTTTAATATCAATTTAAAAGACGACAAAACATATCCTTACATTGTTGTAAAAAACGAACCTTTTCCGAGGGTATTTTTAACCAGAAGAAAAATAAAAGATGGTTCTCAATATCTTGGCCCTTTTACTTCCGTAGGAAAAGTTAGGGACCTTTTAAATTTTATAAAACAAAATATCCAGCTTCGTACCTGTAAGTTAAATCTTACCAAAACGAATATTGAAAAAGGTAAATTTAAAGTTTGCCTCGAATACCATTTGGGTAACTGTAAAGGACCATGCGAAGGCCTGCAGACATTAGAAGATTATACAGAAGGTATTTCAGAATTAAAAGATCTTTTGAAAGGGAATTTAAACCCTGTAATAAATAATTATAAAAATAAAATAAAGGAACATGCTGCAAATATGGAGTTTGAAAAAGCAGCAATTTACCAGCATAAGATTGAGCATTTAAAATTGTACGAATCAAAATCTGCTGTTGTAAATACCAACACAGGCACAGTAGATGTGTTCACTATTTTAGAAGAAGGCGACACGGCCTATGTGAATTACCTGGCAGTGAATAACGGGAGTATCATACAAACAAAAACAATTACCCTGCAAAAAAAGCTGGAAGAAAATGCGGAGGAGATTCTCGCCTTTGCAGTAGCCCAATTGCGCCAGGTTTTTGAAAGCGAAGCGAGTGAAATTATTTTGCCTTTCCCCATAGATTATATAGAACCTAACACCACACTAACTGTACCTAAAGCAGGCGAAAAGAAAAAATTGCTGGACCTCTCTCAGAAAAATGTAAACTATTTTAAGGCTGAGTTACATGCAAGAAAATTATTAAAACTGGAAGACAAAAGCAACGATGAAAAGAGTGCAGTTTTATTACAACTACAGCAGAATCTGCATTTAAAGGAATTGCCTACACACATTGAATGTTTTGATAACTCAAACTTTCAGGGGAGCTATCCTGTAGCAGCCATGGTTTATTTTAAAAATGGTGAACCAAGCAACAAAGACTACAGGCATTACAATATAAAAACTGTAGAGGGCATCAACGATTTTGCGTCGATGGCTGAAGTGGTTTACAGGCGATATAAGCGACTTACAGACGAAGGAGCCACATTACCTCAACTTGTGATCATTGATGGAGGTAAAGGACAGCTAAACTCCGCCATGGAAAGCATAGATAAATTAAACCTGCGAGGTAAAATTACACTGGTAGGGCTAGCCAAAAATAAAGAAGAAATCTTTTTTGATGGGGATACAGAATCTTTGTTATTGCCTTGGGACAGCGAAAGTTTAAAACTAATTCGTAGAATTAGAGATGAAGTGCATCGTTTCGGTATAACGCACCACAGAAACAGAAGAAGCAAAGGCACTTTCAAAAATGAACTGGAAGATATAAAAGGAATAGGAAAACAAACAGCAGATTTACTGTTGAAAGAATTTAGATCTGTAAAAAAAATAAAGGAGGCTTCAGACATTGAAATTGAAAAAATAGTGGGGAAAGCCAAACTTAAAATGATAAGGGATCAGTTAAACGACCATGCCGAGCTTTCTTAATTCAAAAGGAATAATGCAGCCTGTAACTTAATAACTTTTATCTTCAATGGTATCTTTTATGGCAAGATAACTGAGGTACCTTTCTTCTGAAATGACTCCTTCATTTATGGCAACCTTTACAGCGCATCCAGGCTCATTAAAATGCTGGCAGTTGTTAAACTGGCAATCATTCATTACCGCACGCATTTCAGGGTAATACTGTGCCAATTCATTTTTTGGTACATCTACCAAACCCATTTCTCTAATGCCGGGTGTATCTATAATGCTGCCACCAAAAGGAAGATCAAACATTTCTGCAAACGTAGTTGTGTGCATACCCTTACCGCTCCAGTCACTCACAGCAAGGGTTTTAAGGGATAAATTGGGAAAAACATAATTTATAAAAGTGGATTTACCTACACCTGAATGGCCGCTTAACAGGGTTGTTTTATCTTTCAGCAGCTCTTTTACTTCGGCTGTTCCAATATTTTTTTCAATGCTCATCAGCATTATTTTATAACCGATGGCTTCGTAATTTTTTTTAGCCAGTTCAAATTTTTCCTGTTCTTTTTCTTTGTACAGATCAGCCTTGTTAAAAACGATGATTGCAGGTACCCTGTATGCTTCTGATGTTATTAAAAACCTATCAATAAAACCAAAAGAAGTTTTGGGATCTTTAAGTGTTGCAAAAAGCAAAGACTGGTCAAGATTTGCAGCTACGATATGATGCAGGTTTTTATTATGAGGAGATACCCTGTTAATGTAATTTTTTCTGTCGTATATTTTTGAAATTACCAAATTCCCTTCAACAACTTCTTCATCAACTTCTACAACATCGCCCACAGCTATTGGATTGGTGGATGTAATGCCTTCAATTTTAAGCTTACCCTTTAATCGGGCATTTAAAAAATCACCTTGCGCATTTTTAAGAATATACCAACTACCTGTAGATCTGTAAACTGTTGCCTGCATAGCTGCAAGTTAAATAAAGGTTAGGGAAACTTTCTGAAAACGAGGTAACGAAGCAAAATCTCCAACAATAAAAAGAGGGCGGCACCAATGGCAAAAGGTAAAAATTTATCTGTAACCCTTGTTGTAGTAGTAATTTCCACTTTACTTTTTTCAAGCGCATCAATAGTGGTGTAGATTTCAGACAAGCCGTCGTTGTCTTTTGCCCGAAAGTATTGCCCACCGGTTTCATCTGCAATTTGCTTTAGTAACTTTTCATCAATTGATACTTTTACAGATTGTATCTCTACACCCAATGCTGTTTGTACGGGTTGTGGTGCGAGCCCATCAGTACCTACTCCGATTGTGTACACTTTTATACCAAACGCTTTTGCTATTTCTTTTGCCGTTTTAGGATCTATTAAACCACCGTTGTTTTCACCATCGGTAAGTAACACAACTATTTTAGAAGTGGTTTTAGATGTTCTAAGCCTGTCTACACTGGTGCTGAGGCCGGAGCCTATAGCAGTACCATCTTCCAGCAAGCCGCTGTGAATATTTTGAATGGCCTGTATTAAAACAGCTTTGTCGGTAGTAAGTGGGCATTGGGTAAAACTTTCGCCCGAAAAAATCACAATGCCTATTCTGTCTGTTGGTCTTCGGTTTACAAAATCGATGGCTACATTTTTTGCGGCTTCTAGCCTGTTTGGTGTAAGATCCTGTGCTGTCATGCTCCCACTCACATCAATACACAACACAATATCTATACCCTCTCCCTCTGCATTCTTTTCCTCATTTTTTGTTTGTGGGTTTGCCATTGCTGTAATAAGAAATGCAAAACAAAAAAGTCTGCAGATAAAAGGCAAATGCCTGAAAGTAGTTTTCCATGTACCCATTCCTTTTGCAGCCGTGGTAGATACCTGTACAGAACTGCTTCGCCTGTTGTTTGTTTTAACATACCAGAAAATTAATACCGGAATAAGTGCAAACAACACAAAAACATACGGCTGTGTAAATTCAATATTTGTAAAATAATCGAAAAGCAAATTTTAATCTTTTTTATGTCTTGATAATTCAATTTCTTCAATTGCCACTTTCAAATAATTTAAGGCAGCTTCATTTTCTGTGTAAGACGAATGATATTTGGCAAATTTCACTGCATCACCTGTAGCAAGGGCTTCCATTGCCTGTTGGGAAGTTTCAGCTTTTAACTCATGTGATTTTAATTTAGAAAAAATCTCTTTGGTTGTTTTATTAAGGTAATTCTGGTTTACCGTTTTACCGTAATAATTACGAAACACATCAGCCAGTTTGGTATGGTATTCTTTAACAGCTACGCCGCCATCTTCGTTTTCTTTTTTTAATACAGCCAGCTGCTGCATGGCTTGTTCAAAAGCGCCCTTACTGTTTGTATCCACCGGTACTTTTTTGTTTTTTCGTAGGTACCGCCATACAAAAAATACAATGATTAAAAATACCAATACCGCTATTCCAACATATACCCAGAACCAATCTATAAATTCAACATTTATAATAGATTTTATATCTCGTGGCTTCCCTTCTTTATCCAACGGCATATAGCCTACCTCTACCTTTATTGGATCTGTAGCCAGTGGCTGAGATGCTGTATTTAAATAACTTATTTTATAGGCAAGTGCGGGAAAAGTATAGGAACCGGAATCAAAACTTGTAAAAATAATGGTCTGCTGCCACACGGCATTACCATCTTTATCTTTTCCATTACCGCCGCTTTTTTGCAAAATTTCAAAGTGTGGTATTGAGTCGGGAATATTTATGTTTACTGAGTACTCAGGCGATGGAAGACCAATGGTAAGCGTGTAAGTAATTCTTTCACCAATTAAAATAGCGTTTTTATCAACTGACGATCTAATAGCCTGGCTAAAACCGAATTGTGTTACGAAGAGTAATAAAATAAATACTCCTGTTCTTTTAAAATATATTTTGTAGCGTTCTTTCATTACTCTTTACTTTCTTTTAAGGAAGAACTTCTGCAAGATCTTCACATAATCATCGTCTGTTTTCACATGCAGTAAATCTGCACCTGCCTGTCTAAAATATTTGGAGCAGATATCTGTTTGTTCAAAAAAATATTGTTGGTAGTTGTGTCTTACCAATGCATCATCGCTGTCTATCCATTTTACCCGTTGTGTTTCAGCATCTTTTAGCTGCAAAAGGCCTGCCTCGGGCAATTGCATATCCATTTTATCATATACTTTTATTCCAATCACATCATGCTTGCGGCCAATTACTTTCAAATCGTTTTCGTAGCCAGTTGCCAAAAAATCGCTTAGCATAAAAGCGATACTTTTTTGCCGAGTTGTATTATTGAAGTACTTGATGGCACTGTCTATATCTGTGCCTGCAGATGTTGGCTGTAGCCCCAACAATTCTCTTACAATATAAAGGGCATGATCTCTTCCTTTTTTGGGCGGAATGTATTTTTCAACTTTGTCGCTAAAGAAAATAACACCCACTTTATCGTTGTTACTTACGGCGCTAAAAGCGAGCACTGCTGCCATTTCTGTAATAAGGTCTTTTTTCCTCTTACCTACTGTACCAAATAAATTGCTGGTACTTGTATCTACCAACAGCATCAGGGTAAGTTCTCTCTCCTCTTCAAACAACTTGGAAAACGGTGTCGAAAAACGGGCACTTACATTCCAGTCTATAAAACGAACATCATCTCCTGCACTGTATTCCCTTACTTCTCTAAAACTCATCCCCTTTCCTTTAAAAGCCGAATGGTATTCTCCCGTAAAAAGATGTGTCGTTATTTTTTTACTTTTTATTTCCAGTTCACGTACTTTCTTTAACAAAGCAGTCGAATCTTTACTTGCGTCATCCATAGATGCCGCTGCACTTTCAACCTTTGCTTTTTTAAAAAATTTCATTTGGTACAATTAGATATTAATCTTCAATTGGTATTAGTAACTTTCTCCTTGGTTGAAGCTCAACCTTCAACCTTCAACCTTCAACCTTCAACCTTCTTACGGTACATTTACCGC
>JBBAQB010000025.1:0-31815 GCA_040400515.1 Ferruginibacter sp.
GTTCAATGTTCAATGTTCAATGTTCAATGTTCAATGTTCAATGTTCAATGTTCAAAATGTTTCGCAAGGTATTTTAATTAGGAATAGAGTATAAATAATTTAAAACTGGTGGTCCGTCGTCCGTGGCCTGTTGTCATCTAGAAAATATGAAAATTAAAGGATTGCGTTGGTGGATTATTGGGCTCATCGGTTTATCTACTGTCATAAATTATATAGACAGAAGCGCCATTAATATTATGTGGCCTTACATTTATAAAGAGTTTGGTATTGCTGATGTGGACAGTAAAAATGCATTGGCTTATATCACCACTTTTTTTATGATTGCCTATGCCATCGGGCAAACGGTAACCGGTAAAATGATGGATGCTATCGGTACAAGATTAGGCATGGCCGTTTCTATTGTGGGCTGGAGCATTTCTATTGCGCTTCACGCTTTTGCGAGAGGACTTTCTTCCTTTGGTATTTTTAGGTTTTTATTGGGCATTAGCGAAGCTGGTAACTGGCCTGGCGCTACTAAGAGTAATGCAGAATGGTTTCCTGCACGGGAAAGAGGAATAGCACAAGGCATATTTGGTGCAGGTGCATCATTGGGATCTGTTGTGGCAGCACCGTTTATTGCAAGTTTGTATTTGGCCTTTGGCTGGCGTGCAACATTTGTAGGCATTGCGGTGCTGGGCATTTTATGGCTTGTTCCATGGTTGGTAATCAACAAAAATACACCTGATAAACATCCATGGATTACACCCGAAGAACAGGAACATATTTTAAGCGATACAAAAAGTGAAAAAGCAAATGCGCAGCAGGCACAAATCTATTCCTGGCGGGAGTTGTTACAGTTTAAAAATACATGGGGTATTTTATCTTCCCGTTTTTTTATTGATCCGGTATGGTGGTTGTTTGTAACCTGGCTACCTACTTTCTTAAAAGAACAATTTCAGTTTGATATAAAGCAGGTTGGTGCATTTGCATGGGTGCCTTATCTTTTTGCAGCCATCGGTGGTTTGTTGGGTGGTTATTATGCTTCGCAGAAAATAAAACGTGGTGTAGATGCAGCTTCGGCACGAAAGCAAGCCATTACAATTGGCTGTGTAATTATGCTTGTATCCCTTGCGCTTACTGCTTTTTATTTAGACTCCTTAAAAGAAGATATCAACTTTGCTATTGCATTAATCAGTGCTACGTTATTTGGTTTTCAGTTTTTAATTGGCAATGTGCAAACACTTCCATCAGATTATTTTAGTGGTAAAAATGTAGGCACTGTTTCCGGTATGGGCGGTACTGCCGCTGTTGCAGGAACCTTGTTTACCACACTTTCTGTTCCACTTATTACCAAAACGGGCTATGTTTCTTTCTTTGTGTTGGGAAGTGTTTTAGTGCCTCTTGCGTGGGTATGTATCATTTTTATTTCATCAAAAAAGCTGAAGTCATAACATGAGAATATTATTTTTTTTATTATTTCTTGTAAATGCTACACTGGTTTCGGCTCAAAAAACAGTAGCGTCAGAGGCTGAATTAAAAGAAGCCATATCAACGGTAAAGCCCGGTGAAACGATTATCTGGAAGAATGGAACGTATAGTAATACCAATATAAATTTTAACCCAAAAGTAGTTGGTACAAAAAATGAGTTGATCATTTTAAAAGCAGAAACGCTTGGTAAAGTTATTTTCACGGGCGACTCAAAACTTACTTTACGTGGTAGCTATTTGCAGGCCGAAGGTTTTTTATTTGAAGGAAAGTCAACGTTGGACAAAGGAGATGTAATGACGTTTGATAACAACTCTTTCAAATGCAGGATTACCAATTGTGCCGTTAAAAATTATTCTCCGGCCGATGATTTGGTAAATAATAACTGGATAAGTTTTCAGGGAATAGAAAACGAATTGGATCATTGTTATTTTTCAGGAAAAACAAACCAGGGTCCGTACCTTGTAGTAAGGTATAAAACCGGTGATGATTATGTTTCAGGCAGTGATGCTGCACCTTCTACCCGTCATCACATTCACCATAATTATTTTGGCTACCGAACTTTGCCTACTGATAATGGCGGAGAAGATATGCGCATTGGCGACAGCAAAACATCTTTTACCCACGGCTTTAACATTATAGAGTATAATTATTTTGAAGAGCATAGATTAGAACCAGAAGTAATTAGTAACAAGAGCTGGGATAATATTTATCGTTTTAATACTTTTATTAAAAACGATGGAGCAATGGTATTAAGGCATGGGCAAAAATGTTTTGTATATGGTAATTATTTTTTAGGAAAGACCGGAAGAGGGATCAGTGGTGGAATCAGAATTATTAACCCAAACCAAACCGTTTTTAATAATTATTTAGAAGATTTAGAGGGTGGTGCAAAAGATAGAAAAGCACCTATCTGCATTATGGATGGTTTAAAAGGTTCTGCCATCAACGAATATTTTCCGGCTGATAGTGCAGTGGTTTTTTACAACACCATTTACAATTCGGTAGGTCCTGCTATTACAGTAGGCGAAGGCAATGCAAGCAAAGGAAAACCATTTGACGCAGCAAAAAATATGGTAGTTGCAAATAATATTATCATAAATGTAACAGGAAAAAACAATTCCCCTGTTGTGGTCAAAGATGAAAATGCTACTTATCGTTTTATCAATAATATATTCAACAATGCGAGTAATAGTTACAAAGGTTTCAACAGTATAAAGTCATTGCAGGTTAAGCCTAAAAATGGATTTATTTTGGCAGAAATGAATATCGATGAAGGGATGGTGAAACTGATCAATGCCAGGCTTGCTGTTCACAATATCAATTTATCAGAAAAAGAAATGACCACGTTTAATCCGGCATGGAAATTAAAAAAAGAAGATGTGGGGGTGAGTTGGATGAAGTAGAATTATATTTTTATTATTTTAAGCATCGGTATTTATTTAAATTATGAAACAACTTTTATCAATATTAATTTTAATCGTATTAGCGTCTTCTTGTAGCAGCAAAATAAATAAGGTCTTTAGCAAAGAATTTACTGAGCCCGGACCAAATTATTCTAAGGCAGTTACAATTATAGATGGAAAAACCAAAACGATTTTTGTTGCAGGTTTAACGGGTGAAGGCGATGATTTTGAAACGCAGACACGATCAACATTTGAAAACATTAAAAAGGTATTGGCAAAGTCAGGCGCCGGTTTCAAAGATATCATTACAACCAATATTTACATTCCAAATTTAACAACTGAAAAGGTGGACATCTTCAGAAAAATAAGAAAAGAATTACTGGGAGAAAAAAACATGCCTGCGAGTACCTTGATTGGAATAGCTACCCTTGCAGCAAAAGATAAATTGATAGAAATAGAAGCGATTGCTGTAATTGAAAATAAAAAAATAAAAAACAAATGATAAATAAAAGTATAAAACTGTTAATGTTGATGTCTTTTTTAGGCTGTGCAGTATTTGCACAGAAAAAAGAAAAAACGATACTCTCCAACACAGATTTGGTTAAGCTCGATTTTAATGAGCTGGCGCAGAAAAAAGCTTTGCTTGAAAAAGATAAAAACTTACAGCCCGCTTACAAAGAACTAATAAAAAATGCGGAAGATTTACTTGGTTACAAACCGGTAAGTGTAATGGAAAAAAAGGAATATCCGCCGAGTGGCACCAAGCACGACTACATGAGCATTGGGCCATACTGGTGGTCTGATCCTACCAAAGCCGATGGCTTGCCATACATAAGGAAAGATGGTGAAGTGAACCCCGAAGTGAAAAGCTATCCAGACAAGAATAATATGCCTAAGCTTTGCGAAAATGTGTACACCCTTGGGCTTGCATATTACTTTTCAGGGAACGAAAAATATGCGGCACATGCGGCAAAACTAATGCAGGTTTGGTTTTTAGATACAGCAACAAGAATGAATCCTAACGTCAATTTTGGTCAGGCTATAAAGGGCATAACTACCGGCAGGGCAGAAGGAATAATTGATACACGCCAGTTTATTTTTGCATTGGATGGAGTTCAACTCATTAAAAATTCAAAAGCATGGACAACGGCAAATGATAAGGCTTTAAAAAGCTGGTTCACACAATATTTAAATTGGCTAAATACAAGTAAAATTGGCCTTGATGAACTAAATGCTAAGAACAACCACGGCGTTTGGTTTGATGCGCAGGCAATTGCCATTGCAGACTATTTAGCAGATAAAAAGGAAGTGAAGAATATTATAGAACGAGCCACAAACAGATTAGATGTGCAAATGAATAATGCAGGCCTTTTTCCAATGGAGTTGGAGCGTACAACTTCCCTGCATTATTCAGTATTTATTTTAAATGCTTTTAATATTGTTGCACAGATAGCAGAAAAAAACGGCGTTGATTTTTATCATTTACAAACAAAATCAGGTAAGTCTTTCCAGAAAGGATTTGATGCGATACTTCCCTTCATTTCACAAAAAGAAAAATGGACTTACCAGGAAATTAAACCATTTCATTTTTCTGATGCGTTCGCACTTTTGCTAAGAGGTAAAAGTAAAATGAATTGTAGTGAATGTGATGAAGCCATAAAAAAAGCTGCGGAACAAAAAAATGTTGAATTACTTTTATCTAACTTATTATAAACTATTAATTCATACTAAAACAAAAACAACTCACATGTTAAATTTCAGAACCGACAACAAAATTGCGTTGGTAACAGGATGCAGCAGTGGCATAGGTATGGCCATTGCCATTGAACTTGCACAGTCTGGTGCCGACATCATTGGCGTATCCAATGATATGCCTGAATCAGGCTCAGAAGTTTCAAAAGCCGTAGAAGCTGCGGGAAAAAAATTCTATCCTTATGCTGCAGATTTTTCCAACAGGGATTCTTTGTACGCTTTCTTAAATAAAGTAAAAGCTGAGCATCCACGAATTGATATAATCATCAATAATGCAGGCCACATCATGCGTGAACCCGCTGCAACCCACTCAGATGAATACTGGGATCTGATCATTAACATCAACCTTGATGCTCAATTCATCATTACAAGAGAGTTGGGTAAAAGAATGCTTGATCAGAAATATGGCAAGATCGTTTTCACCTGTTCTTTGCTAAGTTTCCAGGGTGGTATTAACGTGCCGGGCTATGCTGCCAGCAAGGGAGCCGTAGCTTCGTTACTAAAGGCATTTGCCAACGAATGGGCACCACACGGCATTACAGTAAATGGTGTTGCGCCTGGTTATATAGCAACAAACAACACAACTGCTTTACGTGCAGATGCTGATAGAAGCGCCGCTATCCTTTCAAGAATTCCTGCTGCACGCTGGGGCGAAACTTCTGACTTAACCGGTGCTTACGTATTTCTTTCTTCGCCGGCATCAGATTATATAAATGGAACTATAATTACAGTAGATGGTGGTTGGATGGGGAGGTAGCGACTAGGTAGAGGGGATTGGCGAGTGGCAAGTGGGCAATGAGCATCATTTAAAAGTCATAACTCATAATTCACAATTCAAAACTTATAATTTAAAATTATTTACTTAAAACTTTTTATTAATAACTTATAACTTAACACATGCAAGTAAGATTTCAAAACAGCCCGAAAGAAACAGGCACCATGAATACGCAACAATTGCGGGATAATTTTTTAGTGCAAAACCTAATGCAGGCAGGAAAAATTGAATTGGTCTATTCTCACTTTGATCGATTGATTATTGGCGGTGCAGTACCAACAACGGATGCTATCGCTTTGCCAAATGAAGATGAATTAAAAGCAGCTTTCTTTTTAGAAAGAAGAGAAATGGGGATTATAAATATTGGAGGAAAAGGTACAGTGATAGCTGATGGCGAAAATTATGAAATAGATAAGCTTGAATGTGTTTACCTCGGTAAAGGCACGAAAGACGTGCATTTCAGCAGTGCAGATGCGGCGAATCCTGCATACTTTTACATACTTTCTTTACCTGCTCATCACACCTATCCAAATAAAAAGATGACCAAAGATGAAGCCGCTCCTGTGAACCTTGGTGATATTGCTACTTCAAACAAAAGAACCATTTACAAATACATTCACAATGCTGGTATCGAAAGTTGCCAGCTTGTAATGGGCCTTACTGTTTTAGAGGAAGGAAGCGTATGGAACTCCGTACCGCCGCATACACATACAAGAAGAATGGAAGCCTATTTTTATTTTGATTTAAATGAAGCGCATCGTGTAATGCATTTTATGGGAGAGCCGCAGGAAACAAGGCATTTGGTAATAGCCAACCATGAAGCTGCCATATCTGCACCTTGGAGCATGCACTTTGGTGTAGGAACCGCAAACTATGGTTTTATTTGGGGCATGGCCGGCGAAAACAAAGAGTTTACAGATATGGACCAGGTGGCGATTGCCGCTTTAAAATAAGGGTTACTATGGTAAATAGGGTACAGAAAAGATAATTAATAAATAAAATATTTACGCGAACGTTTGCGTAAATATTTTTAAAAAAGGGATTTGTTTTTTGTGCTTAAAAATGAATCTTTACAAACCTTGCGACCGAGCATTGAATTTTTTATAATTGAAATACTAAACAATAAAATAATAATTATGAGTAAAAAAGTAGTTACCCTTGGCGAAATCATGTTGCGTTTGTCAACGCCGGATTTCAAACGTTTTGTACAGGCCGATTCGTTTGATGTAACTTATGGTGGTGGTGAGGCCAATGTGGCCGCAGCATTGTGTAACTATGGGCTCAATGGAACTTTTGTATCCAAAGTGCCCAACAATCCTATTGGTCAATCTGCCATAAATCATCTTCGCAGATACGGTGTGGATACACAGTTTGTTGCAAGGGGTGGAGATAGACTTGGGATTTATTTTTTAGAGACCGGTGCAGCTATGAGAGCATCGCAGGTAGTATATGATAGGGCAGGTGCTTCTATTGCTGATGTTGATGCGAGCGAATTTGATTTTGATAAAATATTTGAAGGGGCAGATTGGTTTCATACCACTGGCATTACACCTGCATTGAGCGACAAAGCCGCTGCTCTTACTGAAGCTGCATTAAAAGCTGCTAAAGCAAAAGGTATTACTACCAGTATCGATTTAAACTTCCGCAAAAAATTGTGGACAAAAGAAAAGGCACAAAAAGTAATGACACAGCTTTGCCAGTATGTAGATGTTTGTATAGGCAATGAAGAAGATGCAGATACCTGCCTGGGCTTTAAAGCTGCCAATACAGATGTAACAAAAGGAGAACTAAACCTTGATGGATTTAAAGACATTTTTAAACAAATGAAGGAAAAATTTGGATTTAAAGTTATTGCTTCTTCATTGCGTGAAAGCCACAGCGCAAGCGACAATGGCTGGAGTGCACTTGTATATGACGGTACTGATTTTCATCATACAAAACAATATGAAGTAAGAATAGTAGACCGTGTAGGAAGCGGAGACTCATTTGCCAGCGGCTTAATTTACGGCCTCGTTACCGGCATGCCAATGCCAGAGGCTGCTGAGTTTGGTGTGGCTGCAAGTGCCTTAAAACATACGATACCCGGCGATTTAAACCATGCTACTTTGAGTGACGTAAAAGACTTAATGAAAGGTGATGGCAGCGGAAGAGTGCAGCGATAACTTTTAAATTTTTTTAAAAATTAAAAATCTTTTTATGATAATAGATACCATAAAAAATGCCCAAAAATACTTTTCTATTCATCCTTTGCTTGAAAAGGGGTTTGAGTTTATAACCCAAAATGATCTGGCGAATTTGGTTGATGGCAAATCCGATATTTCTGAAGGCCTGAAGGCAATTGTAAGCAACGCCCCTGGCAAAACAAAAGAAGCAAGTATTGTAAAATTTGAATGCCACAATAAAAACATAGATATTCAGCTTTGTATAAAAGGCAAAGAAACAATTGGCTGGAAGCCCCGTGAGAAATGCGTATTGCCCAATGGGGAATACAACACTGAAAAAGATGTACAGTTTTTTAACGATGCGCCAGATATGTTTTTTGAATTAACGGACGGTCAATTTGCCATTTTTTTTCCTGAAGATGTACATGCGCCGATGATAGGCGAAGGGGAAATTAAAAAGCTGGTGATCAAGGTTTCTATTTAATTGTAAAAAATTTATTTCCACATAAAATGCTGCGGCATGAATGCAGGTAAAAAATAAAAAATTATGATGAACAATCCACAACAAATAGCAGATGCAATTATTGCGCAGGGAATGCTGCCTTTGTATTTTAATGCAGATGAAACGGTAAGCATAGATGTGCTACGAGCAATTTATAAAGCGGGTATAAAAGCAGTTGAATATACCAACAGGGGAGAAGCAGCTTTGGTTAATTTTACTGCTATGGTAAAAGTAAAAACAGCAGAAATGCCAGATATGCTCCTGGGAGTAGGCACCATAAAAAACCTACAGCAGGCCGAAGAATACATGAATGCCGGTGCAGATTTTTTGGTGAGCCCAGGGTTTGTAAAAGAAGTGGCAGAATACGCAGTGGGGAATAATATTTTTTATGCGCCCGGTTGTATGACACCTTCAGAAATTATTGCTGCAGAAAATGCGGGGATAAAATTTATTAAACTTTTTCCCGGTAATATGCTTGGGCCTGAATTTTTGAGCGGGATAAAAGATATTTTCCCAAAACTTTTATTTATGCCAACTGGCGGTGTAGATACTACAAAAGAAAATATTGAAGGTTGGTTTAAAGCCGGTGTGTGTGCCGTAGGTATGGGTAGCAAGCTCATCAGTAAAAAATTAATGGAGGCAAAAGATTATGCAACAATAGAAGCTGAAACAATAAAAGTGTTGGAATTAATTAAAACCATAAAAAAATAAGACCACATGTCCCAGTAAGCGGTAGGAAAATACAAGTGCACGATTTGTTCAATGGCATTTTAAACCAGTATCAATTACCTCTACTTAATTGGAAAAAGGATATGGTATTTCATGATGCTTATTGTATGTGGCCTAGCTTATTTACAGGCATGGGCAATGATGCATTTTCTGTTACCAAAATAAAAAAATTGATCACTGATAAACTATGACGATTAAAATTAAATTCATCAAGAGTATCTTATTGCTGTCATTTTTTTTCTTTGTATTTCCTGTTTTGGCACAGGTTGATAATAAAGTGGAAATTTCAGTTACTAATAATTCAACTGTTAACTTTAATCAACATATTGTAACTGTTCCCTGGAAAGATGTTCTACAAAAATATCCGGAGATAGGTACGGCTGACTTTAAAGTCTTGAATGCTTCAACAAAAAAGGAAATCCCTTTTCAGTTGGAATATCGAGGAGAGGCAGCCATCCAGAATTTATTGATACAAGTTGATGTTGCTGCACATAGTACAGTGAAAATCTATTTGAAAAAAGGCAAGGCTCTTGCTTTTATTCCGAAAACTTATTGCCGTTATGTGCCCGAACGCAAAGATGATTTTGCATGGGAAAATGATAAAATCGCTTTCAGGATGTATGGCAAAGCATTGGAAGGTACAAAAGAAAATGCTTTTGGTATTGATGTATGGGTAAAACGTACAGACAAATTGGTTTTGAATGAGCGTTACAAAAGAGGAGAATATCATATTGATCATGGAGATGGCATGGATTATTATCATGTAGGATTTTCATTGGGCGCAGGAAATATTGCTCCTTATATTGGTGACTCCATATTTTATTCAAAAAATTACAGAGAATGGAAAGTGCTGGATAACGGACCGCTCCGCTCAACCTTTCAATTATCATTTGATGAGTGGGGTGTTGCAGATAGAAAAGTGAAAATGACTAAAAGAGTTTCGCTAGATGCAGGTTCGCAATTAAGCCAGATAGAGGTAAAATATCATTACAACGACAGTAGTTCTCTTCCTGTTGTGGTGGGTATTATTAAAAGAAAAGAGCCCGGAACCATATTGCTGGATGAAAAAAATGGTATAATGGGTTATTGGGAACCGCAACATGTAGAAGATGGAATAACTGGCACCGGCACAATTTTTTTACAGCCCGTTGTAAAAATGAAAGTTAGCAATGATCATTTGCTTACGCTATTAACTGCAAATACGGATAAGCCATTTGTTTATTATACAGGAGCTGCCTGGGACAAAGCAGGTGTAATAACGAATGCCCAAAACTGGTTAAGCTATCTGCAGTTATTTAAAACGCAATTGGAACAACCATTACAGGTTAAAATGCAATAAAAAAATCTCGATCATCATAAAATAAAATAATCATTATGTATTTAGAACGCTTTACCAGGTTGGTTTTACACAGGTTCATCCCAATAGCCATGTGTGCAATAATGTTTGCATGTAACAATAGTGTAAATAAAGCAATGACGAATGAAGAATTGCTTGCTTATTGTGCTACACAGGCAAAGACCACTGCCAACACAGATGATGTTGATAATGAAATGCCGGTTGTAATCGACAGCGGTAAAAAAGCATGGGCAAAAAATGATATTTATAACTGGCGAAGCGGTTTCTGGCCAGGTATTGAATGGTATTTGTATGAAAGCACCAAAGATGAATATTGGAAAAAGGCAGCTGAAAAATCTACTGAAAAATTAATTGGTGTTATAGATACAACCGTTTCCAACCATGACCTGGGTTTCCAGTTTTATTGTAGTTATGGAAACGGGTACAGGTTAACAGGCAACCCAGCCTACAAACAGGTATTATTAAGAGCTGCGGATTCCTTAGCCACTTTATACAACCCGAAAGTAGGAACCATTTTATCTTGGCCAGGCAGGGTAAAAGAAAAAGGCTGGCCGCACAATACTATTATCGATAACATGATGAACCTTGAATTATTATTCTGGGCTGCAAAAAATGGGGGGAATAAGAATTTATATGACATTGCTGTAAAACATGCGGAAACAACCATGAAAAATCATTTTCGCCCCGACTTTAGTACTTATCATGTTTTGGTCTATGATACTATTACGGGGAAGGTAATAAAAGGGGTAACTCACCAGGGCTATGCGGATAGCAGTATGTGGGCAAGAGGACAGGCCTGGGCAATTTATGGCTTTACGATGGCTTACAGGGAAACACAAAACAAAGAATTTTTACAAACTGCCATTAACGCAGCAAATGTTTATTTAAAGCGGTTGCCTACAGATAATATTCCCTATTGGGATTTTGATAATCCTTCCATTCCCAATGCACCCCGTGATGCATCTGCTGCGGCTATAACGGCTTCAGCATTGTTGGAACTGTCAACATTATGCGATGATAGTTTGATCGCAAAAAAATATTTAACCGCAGCAAAAAAAATGCTCACTGAACTTGCAACAGATAAATATTTAAGCAGGGAGAAAAACCATGCATTTCTTTTGCATTCTACAGGAAACAAACCATCTGATAAGGATGTTGATGTTCCCATCATTTATTCTGATTATTATTTTTTGGAGGCACTGTTAAGACTGAAAAAACAATCTGGGCAATAATAAAATTTTAGTGAAGGAAGCAGCAGCATTATTAGCCAACTGGCGGTGTAGATACTACAAAAGAAAATCTGGAAAGTTGGGTTAAAATCGGCGTGTTTGCAGCTGGTATGGGACAGCAAACTCATCAGCTAAGAATTAGTGGTTGCAAAAGATTATAAAACAATAGAAGCTGGAACGAAAAAAGTAATGGAATTGATTAAAGAGGTAAAAAGGTAAAGTGCTTTCGGGAAGTAATTATATCTTTTTTGAAGGGAGGTTGCGTCTTAGTTGTTGGTATTGACAATGATAAATCTGATTGAATCATTTTTGGTAATTCAATTATTTTGAAGTAACAGTTTCGTAAGATGATGAGATTTATAGTTTACGATTCAGAAGTCAATTTCATTTTTATTTATTACTAATTTTTTCACAGAAGTATAAGTCCCAAAATAAAATGTATAAAAAAACCGCTTCCAATTGAAAGCGGTTTTTTTAGTTTGTTTATATCTTTTGTTTACTGTTTTATATCTCGCAATATCTATTTAATTCTAAAAGCGTAAATCCAGTTTACATTTCCTAAGTCACCAGCTGCAACCCCAGCATTAAAGTTTATAGAAAATACCTGACCCGGTAAAAATTTACCATTGTATGCAGCAGGTATTGTAAAAGTTAACTGCACTAAATAAGTATTGTAATTAATGCCATTCACACTTTCGTTAAAGGCGGTTACAATATTAAATGGAGCCACATTTGACGGTGCTATGCTGGCTAATGTAAAAGCAGTATCTGCCGCAGTAAGAGTACCGGCCGCACCCGGCTGGTAGCTTCTGTATCTGTCCTCTGCATTTTGTAAAACATTTATAACAGAAGGTGGATTAGCAGGAGTGATAAAAGCAGCAGGAGCTTTATACAAGCTAATGTTTACTCTTCTTTTGCTTATTGCAAAATCGTCTCCTTTAAAATAACCAACAATGGTAATTACATCTCCAGCCGCGTACGCAGGAGGTTTGTTTGCTACTACAACAGTATCATAGGTAAGCATTTTTCTAAATTTGTTATATGACGTCGGTAACAACCCTGCTTGTATAGAAGGTAGGGTGTTGGCATCAATTACAAACCCCGCTAAAATTCTGTTGTTAAGCGTAAGGGCTGAAGACGCAGAAGTTGCAGTATTAGCAGCACCATCTGTAGCAGTTTCGTATTTTTTACAAGAAATTATTGTCGAGGCTATTATAAGCCCACAAACAAAATATTTTAATATTTGTCTCATATTATTTTTTATTTTATTATTAGTTAAACAAATAACGCACTCCAATCTGCATCTGCCAACGAGATGAAATACCTAGGTTATCTCTGTAGCTTTGTGTAACTGGAGTTTGAGTAGCTGCATCAAGATAAGGGAACGAGAAAGTTGGTTTACCATCTGCACCTACACCAACAAAGTTCAAAGGATTAGTCCTAACAAATGATTTAGTAACCCCCCATTGCCTGTTGATAAGGTTTCCTAAGTTAAAGATGTCCACGGTCACACGAAGAGTGTTTCTTGTTTTGTCTTTCGTTTCATAGAAAAAATCCTGTGTAAAGTTTACATTCACTTGCTTAAAATACGGAGCAAGTGCAGCATTTCTATCTACAACCTTACCTCTTTGTTTATTTAAATAAACATCCTGGCTAATGAAGTTGTTTAGCTGAGCCCATATTTGGTCCGGAGTTCTTGGGTCTGCAGCATTTACCCTTACTAAACTAATTTCAGACTGATTTCTTGGAACGTACATTAAATCGTTTCCAAATTGATTATCGCCATTCAAATCGCCATTATACACATAAGTACCAGTTCCATTGTTTGCTGCCTCGAAGGTAAATCCAATAGAACTTGCAAAGTACTTGGCATACTCTCTTCTATACGATCCGTAAGCAATCACTCTATGTGGTTGATAAAAGTTTGCAAATCCAAGTTCATCTGTGTTTGGATCACCTTTTACAGAGCGGTCTCTCCAGTTACTTTGAGCGATTGATCCACCATCATTAATTGTTCTTGCTTTGCTGTATGTATAAGCTACACTTCCTGTAAAGTATTTAGAAGTTTTCTGAATCTGCGTAGTGAAAAAGTAACCAAACCCTTCATTAGAATTTTTCATCAAGATCGCGTCACTTATGTTCGGATTGCTAAGTGTGGTTCCATTATAAATTTGAGGAGTATTGTATCTAATACGATTGTCAGCTCCTGCTAAACGAACGCCTGTAGACGGTAGATTGATGTTTTGAAAATATACTGCATTCACATCCTTGGTGAAGTTACCTTCAACAGTTAGGGTAAAGTTCGCAGGCAATTTTTGGTCAACTCCAAGTGTAGCTTTAAAATTCTGTGGGTATCTGAAATCTTTATCAGTTACTGCTATGTTGTAAGATGTAGAAAGTGCTCCACCTGCAGGTCGGAATGCATCTACATTTGGTGAGAATGGAAGATTAGCTACTGTACCATTGCCAAGATTCACAGAACCAAGTTGCACACCATTATTACCTGCTTGATTACTAACCCACACAAATGGTGGAGGCCCTGCAAACAATCCTAATCCACCGCGAATCTGTGTCTTTTTATTGTTTTTTACGTCCCAGTTAAAACCTAATCTTGGGCTAAAAAGTGCTTTAGTTGGGGGTGCTTGGCCCACGTCAATTTTTTGACCGTCGCGGAATGTTAAGGCTTTTAAACTGTCATTGGTATCAAACTTGTCTTCAAACGTAGGAACATCAACTCTAATTCCATAAGTTAGGGTTACGTTTGGCTTTATTCTCCATTTATCTTGCACAAAAACACCAATTTCTGCAGCTCCAATTTTTGCAAAAGGGAAAGAACCATCTTTTGTGCTTGCAAATCCTAATCTGCGAACAGTTGCTAATTGTGTTCCTGGTTGTGTGGGAGATACATAAGGATTATTAGCAGATGCATAAAAATCTTGAAGGGTATTAAATCTGAAATAACCTTGATAATTTGGAGCAAATCCGTTTTCAAACTTCTTGATATAATTCTGCGTACCTAAAGTGATCTCATGAGACCCTTTATATACTGTAAAAATATCTGATATCTGAATAATGTCTGAGCTAAGTTTATTGTTAAATGTGAAAGGCTCATATCCGAAAGAGGTATAAGTTTGATTATTGCCGTTCATAATATCTACCAGAGGGAAAGGTGTTCCCTTTGCCAAAGGTTCCCTAAAATCTCTTAGTTCTGTATAGCCTACCTGCAATTTGTTCGTCGCTTTATTACCAAATCTCGTATTCAATTCCGCTATTAAGATATTGAAGTTGTTATAAATTCTATAACCATTTCCGCTAAAAGGTAAGCCTGTTACGCTAGGTTGACGAGAACCCTGAGCGCCACTGTTACTTGCAGCTATATCCCTAAAAGAATTAAGGTAATTGTACTTTATAGTAAAAGTGTTTTTTTCATTTATATTCCAGTCAAGTCTTACAGTTGCTTTTTCGCTTTCTGTTGCATAATTGTAATTATCAAAAGAACCGGGGTCATAACCAAATTTTGACATTAAAAAAGATTTCAATGCATTTAGCGTGTCGGCCCTTGCTTGGGAGATACTTACTCCATTGGAAGACTCGCCTGTTTTAGCTGCTCTCCAAACCGGCGAACCCGGTAATTCAATTTTTTCTTTTTCATAACTGCCAAAAAAGAAAACCTTATTTTTTATTATTGGTCCACCAACAGAAAATCCAAATTGATTATAATCTATTGGTGTTTTGACAGCTTCAGCTGCATTAACCTTATAACCCTGTGAGTTTTCTGATCTAAAGAAATTATATACTGAACCTTTAAACTTATTAGTTCCACTTCTTGTAACGCTATTAATACCTGCACCACTAAAACTGCCTTGGCGAACGTCATAAGGTGAAACGTTTACTTGTATTTGTTCGATTGCGTCTATGCTGATGGGCTGAGAACCTGTTTGACCTCCTAAGGTTCCTGAAAGGCCAAAAGCATTATTAAAGTTTGCTCCATCTACGGTTAAGTTGTTATAAGAACCACTTACACCGCCAAAGCTTAATCCATTAGACGAAGGTGTAAGTTTTGTGTAATCAGTCAAACTTCTGCTTATTGTTGGTAATCTTTCTATTTGCGCTCTTGTTACAACCTCTTGGCTACCTGTACGGCTGTTATTGATAACCTTATCTTGTCTAGTAGATGCAACTACAACAGATTCAAGTTCTTTTGTTTCTGTTACAACGGTAAAATCTGCGTTGTATACTTGGCCCAAAGAAAGAAATATATTTTCTTTCATTTGATCTTTTGCCCCAACATTAGAAATCTTAATTGTGTATGGACCTCCAATTCTTACGTTTGGAAGGTTGTAACGACCATCATTTCTGGTTAAAACTAAATATTTAGTTCCAGTAGGCTGGTGTATGGCCTCTATGGTTGCACCTGCTACAGCGGTGTTACCATTCTTAACGATTCCTTGAATTTCAGATGTCGTTTCCTGAGCAAATGCCAAGGATAAGCACCATGAAAAAAACAAGGTAAAAAGTAATTTTGCTTTCATGTTTTTACGTTTTTAAATTTGCCGCAAAGGTGCTTGTTAAATAGAAAATAAACATTTACGGAAGGTTACTAAAATGTTATCTAACATAGTATGAGATTTAAAATATGGGCATAAAAAAAACCTCCGCAAAATGTGGAGGTTTTTTTATGCCATAAAGGTATTTTATAACTTCGTTACATCATCTAATAAGATAAACACATATTTTGGAGCTTGCCCGATTCTAAAATATCCTTTTCCTTCTTTTAATGCGGCTGTTCCTTCATTAGTAAACGGAAAATTGTTTATTGAAAAAGTTGCGGAAGAACCATTAAAATAACTGTAATAAACAGTACTACTGGTTGTATTAACTGCTGTTGTTGGTACAGGGAGTAAGGATATTACAGGACCTGAAGCCTGTGTAGAAAAAAAGCTTAATGTGTCTCTACCAGTAATACCTGTATATCCGGTTAATGCTAAACTACCATTTATAAGGCTCTGAGCACCGCCAAAGCTATTCGCATTATTATAAGAAACGGTAAATTCGGCTTTGGTAAGTGACGCAGTCGTAATTGTAGTTCTAGATGGGTCAATTTTGCCTACAAGTTTGTAGGTCTCAGTCGCAAGTAACTTTTCATCTTTTTTACAAGACGTAAGAAGAATGGACGATGCCATAATGCAAATGGTGGCTAAGAATAATTTATTATTTTTCATCTCTTTTATTTTAGTTTTTATTGGGTGAAAAAACCATTTAAGTTTTTTCACCCAATGTATAATTTAATTAAAAATATATCTAATACCAAATTGCATAAAGTACGTAGATGCAGTAGTATTTACTGTTCTAAATGTTGTAGTTGGTACTCCACCCGCAAAATCAGAACCTAGCAGAAAAGTAGGTTTAACAGTACTTCCTGCGCTTAATGCTGCTATGTTTGTTGGAATTAATATATTACCGCCATTTACTGCAAGAGATTTGAAAGCTCCCCAATCTTTATTCAAGAAGTTAGTGAAGTTAAAAATATCAAGACTAAACTGAATGGTGTTTCTCTTCTTACCAACGTTTACAAAAACGTCTTGCAAAAATTTCATGTCAAGCTGGTGTCTGAATTGAAATAATCCTGCATTTCTTTCAGCATATCCACCTTTGTTCTTACTTAAATATTTGTCTTGGTTTACATACGCAAAAAATGCATCAACCTGTTGTTGCGGTGTAAGTGTAACAGTACTTGCACCTGTTCCAAATGTTTTGTTTGCAACGATGTAAGGCAATAATTCACTTGCATCTTTAGGAATGTATATTAAATCATTATTGGAACCATCACGATTAAAATCTGCATTGTATTGGTAAGAGAATCTACCTTGTGAAGAACCTTCATAAAATAAAGAAATAGTTGTTCCTAAATGTTTAAGGTATTCTTTTCTATAAGATACAGAAGCAATTATTCTATGAGGCACTACAAAACTTGCAGTACCCAATACAGGTCTATTCACACCATTTACAGTTGATGTGCCTTGCCATGCAGACAAAGGTTGATCTCCACCACCGTCAAATAGATTAGATGCTACAGAGCCTGTATAGGCTACGGTCGCCGCAAATCCCTTTGCAAATAATTTTTCAAGTTTTACAGTTAATGAACCATAATAACCTTTTTTACCATTTTTTAAAACGATAGGGTTGAAGGCTGAAGTACCACCTACTGTTGGAACACCTGCTGCATTAAGCGTGTTAATGAATTTTAGATTGTTTGCACTTGGGTAGATCAATCTGTTATCTGGATAGCCAGCAAAACCTAAGCCTGTTGGCGTTACTAGGTTTGGATTATCAAACACTGCAGTGTACAGATCTTGATTAAAGATTCCTTCCATGGTAAATATTAAACCTTTACCTATTCTTTTATCAAATCCTAAAGTTGCTTTAAAAGTTTGAGGAAATCTGAAATCATTTGCTAATGCTGATATTGAAGAAGGAACTACCGTACCTGCTGCAGGAACTGTAGCCGGAAGATAAGCAGCCGGGTTGGGATTGAATGGCCCTGGTACAGATGCACCAGAGAATGTTTGAGAAACCTGCAATAAACCTGCATCTCCTGATTGACTTACGATCCATACAAAAGGTATTTTACCTGTGAAAATACCAGCTCCACCTCTAATTTGTAAAGATTTATCGCCCATTATATCCCAGTTAAATCCGGCTCTTGGCGAAAGCATTAAACGTGATTTAGGTAACGCCCCCGTATTTATTTTTTCTCCGTTTTGGAAGGTCATTGCTGCAACCAATGGATGTGTTTTAATTTCTGATACGTCTGGGTAAGTAGGTAACTCACCTCTCAATCCTACCGTTAATTTCAAACGATCCGTTACTTGGATCTCATCTTGCACGTATGCTGCGTATTGAGCAAATTTAAAGCTAGGGAAAGCCTGCGCAAAATTTGGCGACAATGAATATGTCAAACCAAAATTTGTTGGTAAAGCACCTGTTTCAAAATCATTCCAAGTTGCAAATGAATAATAACTCATAGCAGCTCTTTGAAAACCATTGGTTGTTTTGCTGAAATCTGCCTGGAAACCCGCAGTAAGTAAATGCTTATTAAATGAAGCTGTAAAATTATCTACATAAGAATAGGCTTTTACCTTACGAAGATTCCCTAAAGTAAACGGCTCGTAACCAAAAGAGGTGAATGGTGTAAGCGGATTGTTATTCGAACCTCCAGGTAAACCAGTTCCGCTGCTTAGTATATCTACGAAAGGAAAAATTGAACTTTCTGAAGTTCTAGAGTCATCCTGATTTGTATAACTTACTCTTAAGGTGTTTGTAAACCTTGATCCGATTGTAGAGTTAAGCTCTGCAGATACAGAATAAAAATTGGCTCCTTGAAAATAATTTGAATTTCTAAACCAATGACTATTTTGTCCTTGCCTTGTGCCTGTGTATTGTACTGCTGCAAGTCCTGATTGTGAGGTACTAGGCGGAAGAGGAGAACCACCCTCAACTTGGTTGTAACGTACGTTAAACCTGTTTTTTGAGTTAATATTCCAGTCAATACGACCTAAAATTTTTGTATTACCATTTGTAAGAGAATAATTTTCATATTCTCCTGTTTCATAACCATACTTGGTTTTCAAGAATTTCCTAATATAATTAAGAGAATCTGCTGTTGGTCTGCTCACACCGGTATTACTTGCGCTAAATGGATTAGCTGGAGTTGAAGCAACTCTATTTTGAACAATTGTAGGTCTGTCTTCTGTCTCGTAACTTCCAAAAAAGAATAATTTGTCCTTAATAATTGGCCCGCCAAAGCGAACGCCATATTGTTGAAAATTAAAAGAGTTTCTAGGTACAATTACTTTACCAACATTTTCGCCTTGTTCGTTTCCACTTCTAAAATATTTGTAAACAGAACCTGAAAATTGATTTGTACCTGAACGGGTAACAGCATTTAACGAACTACCAATAAAACCAGACTGGCGAACGTCAAATGGGGTAATGTTAACTGAAATTTGATCAAGTGCATCCAACGATATTGGAGATCCACCTGCTGGCAAGTTTCCACCTATACCAAAGTTGTTATTAAAATCAGCACCATCAACCGTTACATTGTTTTGACGGAAATTACCACCACCTACAGAAGTTCCATTAGATTGTGGTGTTAAACGGGTAATGTCATTTAAACTACGGGTAATACTTGGTAAACGGTTTATTTCTGCCCTGCCAATATTTGTGCTGGCACCAGTTTTATTCGAATTAATAATGCTGTTTCTTGAAGCAGCAGTTACTACAACACCTTGTAATTGGCTGCTCGTTTTTTTAAGTTTCGGGTCAAGTACAGTCGCATCTGCAAGTTGAAGATAAACATCATCAAATGTTTGAGGATCATGACTTACATAAGTAATGGTAATGGTGTAAGGGCCTCCTGAACGCATGTTCGAGATACTGTAGCGCCCACCTACTGATGAAGTAGCACTGTATTTAATGTTAGAAGGGGTAAAAATTGCGGAAATAGTAGCTCCGGAAAGTACTTTTCCTTCATCATCTTTTACAATACCCTGTAATGTACTTGTGGTAACCTGGGCTTTCATAAAGAAAGGCAATACCAGCAAGGCAATAATGAATGGTAAAATTTTTTTCAAATGCATATTAGTTATTTTTTAAGCCGCAAAGAAACGACTCTTTTTTCGAACTTCTGCTTAGTTTTATTAACAATTTATTATGATAAGCACAAAAGGTAAAATTTAGGCTACTTTTTTAATCTTAGCGTTTCATTTTTGCGAATAGCGAAAACAGTTTTCACCAAATTTTTATTAGTTGGTAACTTTGCGTAAATCATTAAAAAAATGTTGAACACGATAGAGGAAGCAATTATAGATATACAAGCAGGTAAATTAATAATTGTTGTAGATGATGAAGACAGAGAAAACGAAGGGGATTTTGTAACAGCTGCCCGAAATGTTACGCCGGAGGTTATTAATTTTATGAGTACCCACGGCCGTGGGCTTATCTGTGCTGCTATTACCGAAAAACGTTGCGAAGAATTACAACTTCATCCTATGGTGACGGACAATACATCTTCCCATGAAACTGCTTTTACCGTAAGCGTTGATTTGCTTGGTGATGGCTGCACTACCGGTATTTCTGCACATGACAGATCTAAAACAGTTTTAGCATTAATAAATCCCAATACAAAACCCGAAGATCTTGGTAGGCCAGGGCATATTTTTCCGTTAAAAGCTAAAAATAGTGGTGTATTAAGGAGAGCCGGCCATACAGAGGCGACCATTGACATTGCCATGCTTTCAGGATTTGAACCAGCCGGGGCACTTGTTGAGATAATGAACGAAGATGGCAGCATGGCACGGTTGCCGCAATTAATAATACTTGCTCAAAAATTTGATCTTAAAATTATATCAATTAAAGACTTGATTGCTTTTAGGCTTAAGCACGAAACGCTTATACGGGAAGAAGTGCGTGTAAATATGCCTACCAAATATGGCGATTTTGAATTGATAGCTTTTACACAGGTAAATACAGGCGATGTGCACCTTGCCATGAAAAAAGGCAACTGGGAAAAAGATGAGCCAATTCTTGTAAGAGTGCACAGCAGTTGTATGACAGGAGATATCTTAGGTTCGTTGCGTTGCGATTGTGGCGACCAATTGCACCATGCTTTGCAGATTATTGAAGCAGAAGGAAAGGGTGTTGTATTATATATGAACCAAGAGGGTAGAGGCATTGGGTTGCTTAATAAATTAAAAGCATACAAATTACAGGAGCAAGGCAGAGACACAGTGGAGGCAAATATTGAGCTGGGTTTTGCCGGGGACCAGAGAGATTATGGTGTTGGCGCTCAAATATTACGTGAGTTGAATGTTTCTAAAATGAAACTGATGAGCAACAATCCACGCAAGCGTGCGGGGCTCTCAGGTTACGGATTAGAGGTGGTGGATACTGTTCCTATTGAAATGAAACCAAATTCACACAATGAAAAATATCTTTTTACCAAAAGAGATAAAATGGGGCACGAGATTTTGAATGGGTTATAAATTATTATTTTTTAGAATTAAACAAATATCTATATTGTTGTAAATTTAAAACTAACATTATGGATATCATCACTCCAACACAACCACCAAAAAACTGGTTGGCTGAATCAATTTTAGTAACACTTTTTTGTTGTCTGCCTTTTGGCATTGCAGGTATTGTAAATGCTGCACAAGTATCTTCTAAGTTTGCTGCAGGAGATTACGATGGTGCTTTGAGGGCTTCCCAAGAAGCAGGTAAATGGACTAAAATCGGATTTTGGGTAGGTATAGGTGTAATAGCACTTTATGTGCTGTTTGTCGTAGTACTTGGTGTAGATGGCTTTATGGCAGCGAGTTCCGGCAGAAATTAAAAATGATAAAGAAATTAAAAAGCCTGACAATACTGCTTCTAATAACAGGAGCAGTATTTGTTTATTTTACCTACGACCCTGCCACAAGTAGTTATTTCCCTGGGTGCCCGTTTTATAAAATGACAGGATTGTATTGCCCTGGGTGCGGGGCACAAAGAGCTACACATTACCTGCTCATAGGCGATATTACAGCAGCAATTCGTTCGAATATTTTATTGGTAATTTTTCTTCCTTTTTTAGGCGCCTACTACGGCGTGCAAACTTTTAAGTATTTTTATCCTCGTCCAAATTTAAGTATTGCAATTGTGCACAAGGCTTGGTTTATTTATGGCATTGCGTTCCTTTTCATATTTTATTGGATAGCAAGAAATGTTGCAGTATTAGGCAGTAGTTTTTTGGCTCCCCATTAATTCCTTAAAAAACTAACGGTTTAAAAAAAGTGCCATGAAGGGGGAGTTACAAATGGATAACCTATATCTTTTTCTTGGGTGCAAATTTTAAAGAATCCAGTTCCTGTATTCTTTTTTTACTTCTAAAAATATCGCCCAATCTATCTACTTCTTTTCTGTAACTTAACTGCACACCAGATCTGTTTCTTTGGCCGGTCGTAAAATCTATACTTGTTCTGTTAAATGCAACAACCCGCAAGGAACCGTCTTTATTTATGAGCCATTCTAATGAAATATCAGGCGTAATTACACCTTTGCTGTAAAGCTGGGTTATTGGGTTGTTATAGTCTAAATTACCACCAACGAGTAATTGTAAATTTTTGCTGATTCTAAATTTTATGCTGGATCTGATGTTGGCCTGCAACTGATTTACCTGTTGAAAATTAAGTGACGGATTTACATCTACCAACACCGATACAATGCCATTGGTTGCTTTTTCCAACGCTCTGCTTAGCACACTCGTAAGCCATGAGCTAATGGCACCACCGATGTAACTGTTAGCAATTGATAATGTACTGTTGCCTGTTATAAAAGCCTGGCTATTGCTTATAAACTGGTTAAACAGCAAAAGACTTGCAACCTGTTTGTTCATTTCGTTTGCATCATTCTTAAAATCGGCAAGGCGTTTTACCACATAAAAATCTCGGGTAAATTCGCTGCGGTCGGGCAATTTAAATTCAAATGAAATATCCGGTTTTTTTAGCGTGCCTGTAATTTTAGAAATGATTGAAATATCTTCCTGCTGGCGCAAATTTGTAAGAGAAGTAATACTGCTGATGTCTACATTTTTTGCAAGATACTCTGCTTCCATATCAATATTGGCAAGAAAAGGATCACCATTCCAGGTAATGCTGCCACGACTTAAAGTAAAAGGCTTTTTTAAAAAAGTTTGAAAGTTAAATGTGTATTCCCCTTTGGTAAGGTCATATCTGCCACGAATGGATAGCGGCTCCTTTGTGCCCACAGTAATATTCAATTCTCCATTGCCTTCACCCTTAATTACGTCGCCTGTTGCTTCGTCTAATATAACATCTATTTTGCAGGATGGGTTTGCTGTTAAGTTCATATTTACCAGCAGGTTGGTCGTTTCTTTTGAAGAAGAGCCGTTGTCTATTAAGGATCCAAACTGAATAAACTCTATGTAATCCACCACACTACTTTCTTTGCTATCGCCTGTAGGTAAATAGATATGGCTGCTGTCAGTAAGGCTAGGCTCTCCGTCAATATTCATTTTCATATTAGCAATGTCACCATTCAAGGTCATCGTTCCTCTTCCAATTACTTTTCCATAAAACTGTGCATTGTCTTTCCTCGTTGTATTTAACAGCAATATTTTGGGAGAAGTAAAACGCATTCCTTCGAAAGAAAATTCGTTGAAAAATTTGTGATACATTTTCCCAATTACAACACCGCTGTTGCCAAGTGTATCTTTTATCTGCATTGTACCTAAGTCTATTACATTCTTTCCAAAACGAATAGGCTGGTTATCAAAATTATAGCGTACCTGTGTGTAGGCTACTTTAAAACTCCCTTTTTTAATTATTGTATTCCCTATTATCGTAAGGTTTTCACCATCATTTTTCACCTCAATATCGCCATTTGCAACACCTTGCATATCGCTGAAAACATCACTTAAATAGGGCTGTAATAAATCTACTTTAAATGAATTTACTTTTGCATTTACTTGTAAGGATTTATTGGTGCTGTCTTTGTAATTGTATGATCCATTCACAACAAAATCAAAATCTTTCTCTGCTGCGGTTGCATTAAAATTAATGAGTCCAGTTGTTGTATTGGCATCTGATAAAAGATCTACCTTTCCTACATAGCTTCCATCTAGTTCAAAACTATCTGCTCTCCCTTTAAAATCTATGTTTGTTTTTCCAAAAATATCCGTTGCAGTAACGGTACCGGTCACTTTCCCTTTTAAAGAAGGATTTTGTGGAAGTATAAAAGCAAAATCTTCCAGCGAAATATTTTTTAGTTCTGCCACAAGATGGGTATCGTCGTTTTCCTCAGAAAGCTCTGTTCTCAACACAATCTGCTGGTCGCTTTGAAAAAACTTTACTTCACTTGCATCTAAAAATCTTTTTCGCAAAGTGAGCTCACCATCTTTTTCCAGTTGCCATTTTTTATTGTTTATGATAAACGAAGAAGGATAAAAATGGATTTTTACACCATCATTAAGGGTCTGTACACTTGCATTTAGCTCAGCATCTCCAAAAATTTTACTAGCACTTGTATTTAATTTTATAAACGAAAGATCGTTGCTTGTTGATACAATTAATTTTGAGTTGGGCAGGTGCAGGCTGTCGTTTATAACTACATCTTCAATTGAAATATCGTTTACGAGCGTGTCCTTTGTTCCTCTGCCAACCAATAGGGTATTTACAAACTCTTTTTTATCGTAAGAAAATTGTGGTACAGCTGCATTTAAATGCATGTTGTAACTGCGCAGGTTAAAATCGCCACTAATATTTGAATTATTAAAACCACCTAGTTTGGGATCTATCAGTTTTATATATTGGTCTATATTATAAGTTTTAATTTGAAATGTAAAATCCTGTATGCTGTTCACAAAATAAGATGGGGGCTTTATATAAGTAGGGTAGTAGCGTGCCAGTAAAACTTTTACTGCATCTGGCAGTTCCATTATTTTAAAATAGCCTGCAATGTTAGCCTCCACCTCGTTCGAGCTTAAGGAAAGAGATTTTTTACCGTCAATCATTTCTGAATTAATGGTAAGCGAATCGAACGACAACCTGTTTTCTTTTTGAAGGAGCGATGCGTTCGAAACTCGTGCAGTGCCCAAAAAATTATCAATATTGTTGCCGGTAAAATTCAGGTCTAAATTTCCGGCAAATAAAAAAGCTTCTTTTGTAAATCCTAGGTTCTTTAAATCAGCTTTTTCTACGCTAGCCTGTAATTGAAAACCGGGGTTTGCTTCTACCAAATTAAGAGCACCATCAAGAGTCGATATTTTTAAATTAGGATCATCAATTGAAAAGTGACCAATAAAAAGTTTCTTTTCAAAATCGCCGTTTACGGCAAGATTTCTATAATTGTAGCCATTAAATTCAATTGATTTTACCTCACCATTTACCTTAGATTTTAAAGTATTTATATTAAAGCCAGTGCCGGATAATTTTACATTTAAAGCAATTTTTCCAAGCGATTTGTTATCTATAAAAGTGCCAATGTTAAACCCTGATGAGGCTACACTTCCTGAGTAAGCAGGCGAGCCATTTAATGGTGTTTTCATATTCACATCGGCAGTTATGTTGCCCAAGGCAGTATTGAATGTGCCATACGAAACAAAATCTCTTATAAAACCCACAAAATTTCCGGTAAAAGATATATTGCCAAGTTTTGAGATGGCAGGCTTTTGTACCGTTTTTAATTGCGGTACTAAGGCAACCATATCAGCATAATTGGTTTCTAATTTCTTTGATTGAAAATCTATAAATGTTATATTGATATCTGGCAAACCACGCATAGCTAAACTCCCTTCCAATAAAGTATTGCCGCTTTTAATTTTTATGTCTTTTGCAGAAAAATTATCAAGTGGGCCTTTTACATTTCCTTCGAGCGATATAATTCGCTTCCAGCTTTTTAAATTGGGCGAAAAAAAAGCGAGATCATCGCTGTTAATGGTACTTTCTTTAAAATGCGCTTCCATGGAAACGTTGTGTATAAAACTGTTAAAATCTTCCTGAAAACTTTTATAGGTCATGGAGTAGTAATCCCTCAACCTGCTCTTATTGGTCACAAGATCAAGGTTGTTAAACTCCATTACTTCGGGCGTAAGTTTAAGGTTGCTTTCCAGTTTTTTTACCAGTAACCCGCTGCGTTCCTTGGCATTTAAACGAACGTACACGGTAAGGGTATCGTTTATAAAAAGCAGATTTTTCATGGTGCCATTCAATGAATTAAACAGAATGTGTTCCCCATCAAACCTATCAACATAAGGTGGTTCCTCGGTAAACTTGTCATTTTGAAAAGCTCCGTCTTTCAAATCTAGTTTGTCCAGCTTTATTTCCCATCCACCATTGTTCCATTTTAAGGCGCCGAGCACGGGTATTTTCTCAATAATCTGCTGAAGGTTTTTCTGTTCGGGTCGGTTGCCTGTGTAGTCATTTTGAGAAAAAAAAGGTTTTTCCAGATAGATCTCTTTGATGTGTATTTTTTTGTTTTTTATATCCACCAGCTTCATGGTAACATCTAGTTTTCCAAGGTTGGCAATCATATCCTGACCTATCCACCCATCAATTTTATTAAATTTTATGTTGGTAAAATGAAGTTCTCCTAAGTCAATATTTACTTCGCCACCGCCACTTTTTTGGGTTTTTGGCTTTGCAAAAAAATCAATTAAAAACTGGTAGTTCCATACCGAGTCTGTCCGTTTCATGTTTACAACGGCATCATCAAGACCCACATTTTGTAGCGATATTTTGTCTTTAAAAAAGAACCAGTCGTTTACGTTTGCCTTTAGTGCACCGGCATACAATAGAGTATCTTTTTTCAAATCTTCTACCATTACCCCCTGCAACAGCACCTTGTTGAAAAAGCGCACATCTACACTTTTTACAGTAACCTTCGTGTGTAATTTTTCTGATAAGTTAGCAGCTATTTTTTTTACCAGCCATGTTTGTACGGACGATAAATGTAAGGTGCCATACAACAATGCGAGCAACAATAAAATTGCAAGGATGGTTCGAGATAATATTTTGAGAAATCTGCGCAGATATATAATATATGATTCAAAAATAAACAAACAAAGGTGAAGACCAATTTAAAGATGCTATTTTATCATTTTATTAAATGATTACACTTTAAATTAATTTTTTATCTTTAAAATTACCAAACTGTAAAATCATTAAAATTATCAAAAAAATTTTGCTTGTTTTTGCCGCAATCTTAGCTTTTTTGTTAATAGCGGCTCTATTTGTAAGTAAACAATACAAAGTAGAAAGATCAATTACCATTAACAAACCCAAAACAGAAATTTTTAATTACATCAAATATTTAAAAAACCAAAATGACTATAGTAAATGGGCAAAAATGGATACCGGTATGCGAAAAGTCTTTATGGGTACAGATGCTACACCTGGTTTTATATCTGCCTGGAGCAGTAGTAATAAAGATGTAGGTAAGGGAGAGCAGGAAATTAAAAAAATAACAGATGGGCAGCAGGTAGATTATGAAATACGTTTTGAAAAGCCAATGAAAGACATTGCAAATTCATTTATGCGCACTGATAGTATTGATACCGAAAAAACTGTTGTAAGATGGCAGATATCAGGCCATATGCCTTACCCAACTAACCTAGTGGGTTTGTTTATGGATAAAATGATTGGTGGCGACCTACAAACAGGGCTCGAAAATTTAAAGAAATTACACGAGGCAAACTAAGCTTTTGTGCTTTTTACAGTATCAGATTTAAATGACACAACGCATATATTATTTTTTGAAAATTGATTTTTATCCAAATTCTACATCCCATTTATGTAGGATTTGCTACTTTTGAAAAATGGGAAGTTACGAAAATGCACCACTAAGGGTTGCCATTTTAGATATGTATGAAGGCGCAGAAAACCAAGGCATGCGATGCCTGCGAGAAATTTTAAACCAGTTTGCAGACTTGCATGGTCGTGACTTAGTGAGAGATGAATTTAATGTGAGGCAAAACAATGAGCTACCTGATTTTAGTTACGATATTTATTTGAGTACTGGAGGCCCTGGTTCTCCGCTAGACAGCATTGGCAGTATTTGGGAAAACTCGTTTTTTGATTGGATAAAGAAACTTGAAAAATTTAATGCCTCAGCCGAAAATATTATAAAGAAGCCCGTTTTTTTTATTTGTCACTCTTTTCAACTGGCCTGCCGTTATTTTAAAGCGGCCGAAGTTAGTAAAAGGAAAAGTACAGCCTTTGGTGTTTTCCCTGTGCATTACCTGGCAGATGCTTCTACCGATGCTATTTTTTTGGGTCTAACAGATCCATTTTATGCTGTAGATAGCAGAGATTACCAGGTAACACAACCCAGCCATCATAGAATAAAAGAATTAGGCGGTAAAATACTTGCCATAGAAAAGAACAGGCCTCATGTACCGCTAGAACGTGCTGTTATGGCCATTCGATTTAATGATTATATGGTTGGTACCCAGTTTCACCCTGAGGCAGATGCGGTGGGCATGAGCATGTACCTGCAAAGGGCCGAGAAAAAACAAATTGTGGTAGAAAACCATGGGATCGAAAAATGGCAGAGTATGATAGATCAACTTGGCGATCCTGATAAAATTTTACACACGTATTCGCATATTTTGCCAAATTTTTTAAACAAAGCAATTCATAAAATGGAATTGGTTGAGGTTTAATATGTTTACCGGCCTACGAGAAAAATAAAAACGGCGTGGTCTTATTTACCATTATCATTACTTCACATTATTTAGTGTAACATTATTTCAATAAAAATTAGCGGTAAATAAAGTTATAAGGACGAATACTTTTGCATAGTTTTAGATACCAAAAGTGTTTCGTGATATGCAAAAAATACTCCGAGAAAAATTCAATAAAAATTTTACAGAAGAAAAATATCTTGACTATTTAAAAAAAGTAGAAGATATAGCGCCGGGTGCATTGGATTTTAGAAATGCCGAAACACCCATATTTATTCCAAAAGATTTTACAAAGAAAATGTTGGATGCATGTGAGGATATAATTGATGTAATTGTTGCGCCCAATTTTAAAGAACTCACAGATCGCAGTATTCCTGCTGATGTATTTGTGCCTGGTCATGAGGGCCACGCCCAATGTATGGTATTCGATTTTGGTATTTGCGAAAATGCGGCCGGAGAATACGAGCCACAATTGATAGAAATGCAGGGCTTTCCTACACTCTATGCTTTTCAGGCATTTCACAGCGAACTAACCGCTCAATACGCCAACTTACCGGAGAATTATTCCTCTTACCTCAATGGGTATAACAAAGAAACCTACATACAATTGCTTCAATATATTATTGTGGGCAATGAGCAAAAGGAGCAGGTTATTTTACTTGAAATATTTCCTGAACAACAAAAAACCAGGATAGATTTTTACGCTACTAAAAAATTACTCGGTATAGAAACAGTTTGTCTTACTAAATTAAAAGCTGATGGTAAAACACTTTATTATGTGAAAGAAGATGGTGAAAAGCAAATAGTAAAACGCATTTACAACAGATTGATTTTTGATGACCTGCAACAACAGGAGGGGTTGACAGATGTTATCGATTTAAAAAAAGAATACGATGTTACATGGATACCACACCCTAATTGGTTTTATAGAATAAGCAAGTTTACCCTTCCTTTTATTGACAACCCGTATGTGCCCGAAACCTTTTTCTTAAATGAAATTATGCAGCCTGTAGATTTAGATGCGTTTGTTTTAAAGCCGCTCTTTTCTTTTGCTGGAATGGGAGTTGTAATTGATGTAACACAGCAGGATATTGATAACATAGAGGACCCCGAAAACTGGATTTTACAAAGAAAAGTAAATTATGCACCTATCATTTTAACGCCTGATGAACCTGCAAAAGCAGAAATTAGACTTTTTTATTTTTGGAAAGATGAGTGGGAGCGACCCATTGCTGTGCACAACCTAGCTCGTTTAAGCAAAGGCAAAATGATAGGTACCCGTTACAATAAAGATAAAACATGGGTTGGGGGTACAACAGCGTTTTTTGAAGCTCCCTAGCAATCTTTTTTTTGTTCAAATAGCGTTTTAAGCAATTAATAAACACATTTATTTTAATAATTTATTTATATGACACAAGGCCCTGGAAGGTTTGAATATTTTTTGCTTCAGTTGGAAGGATTATTACAGCAGGCTTCACAATCAGAAAACGTTGCGTTGTTTTTGTTTGAGAATGATGCACGTACAAAGCTTTTTATGTTGGAAGGCTTGTCTAAACTGTACACTGGCTTACACAATAAAAAGATATTCAAATATACAAATGATCATTTTAAGTTGCTGGAAGATGCTCTTGGTGAAGTAGATTATTATGATGGTTATGCAAAAGATTTTTTAGCAGATAACGAAATGCCGGCCACAATTAGGCTGTTTATGGAAGAAAAGAAAGCCGAGAAACTCGGTGACTTAAATACACTTTTGCTCAAAAAAAAATTGATAGGTCATGACCCGTCACGAATAAAAAAAATAAGAAAAAAATTACAGAAGGCAGACTGGAAAAAGCCTGAAGAAGAAATGCAACTTATCAAGTTATATTATGCGAAAGAGATAGAGGATATCAACCATTTTTATAAAAGTACCGGGAGTGATTTTATCGACATCGAAGCCCAGGTGCATGACCTGAGGCGAAAGTTAAGGTGGCTTAGTATTTACCCACAAGCGCTAAGAGGTGCAGTACAGTTGGCAGATAGCGGAGTGAAAGACGATTTGGTGGTGAAGTATTTAACACCTGCTGTTATTAACTCCCCATTTAATGTAATGCCTGGCGTGGCAAATAATGATGTCATATTAACGTTGGAGAAAAATTATTTTTTAGCCCTTAGTAATATGATAAGTGCATTGGGAAAAATTAAAGATAAGGGGTTAAGGCTAGTCGCTACTTCGGAGGCTGTGCGGCATACTCAATTTGTGACCGATGAGGTTGCGCTCCAAAGCGCAATTGTGTTAAACCATGCAGAAAATGGTGGCGTTAGCCACATTTTAAAAGAGGCAAAGGAAATTTGTGAGCCATTTTTTGTAGAAGATAATTTGGGAAAGTTGGTATCTTTAATAGTTACTCAAAACTAGAAATGCAGGTAAATTTTTCGTACGGGTTTATATCAATATTTGTTTCATTATCTCTTTTTTATTATTTCAATCAAAAAAACAGCATAAAAAATGCAAGTTACCTGCAAGGCTATGTTCGATCATTATACAGATTACTAACATAAAAAAATATTAAGAACAATGAAGAAAGTAAAACTTTATATGGTTTTAAACTTTATGCTATTAATTGTAGTAACTACAAATGCACAAAGTAGTTTTAAAATCATCCAAAAAGACTTTAATAAGTTATCAGGAACTTGGCAAGGCTCTTTGACTTATCTTGACTACTCGTCGGGTAAACCTTATACTATGCCAGCTAACATAGAAATTAAAAGGATTAATAAGACTAACAAATTTGTTTTCTCAAACATTTATCCAAATGAAGTAAGTGCAAATTCAATTGACACAGTCTCTATTTCAAAAGACGGCAAATACATTGATAAAGAATTAATAAAGTCAAGACGTAAACTTCCTAACGGTGACATTGAAATCACCACAGAAGAATTTGGAAAAGATGGGAACGATAACAAACCAGCAATCTTTAGACACACTTATACTCTTGGACTAACATATAAAAACAGAAAAGACGTAAAATTTAATAGCGAGACAGAATGGATAAATAGACACGAATTCTCGTATCAAAAAAAGCCCAGCAGGTAACAATCCAGGCTGTGTTTCGGGCTGGACAAACAACTTTCAACTCTAGTTCTTAATTTCAACAATATATTTTCAATGAGCAGCGGCTGTGGGTGGACGGAATTCTAATGCCACACCTGC
>JBBAQB010000025.1:31915-51504 GCA_040400515.1 Ferruginibacter sp.
CCTGCCCGAAAAACTTGACAGAGTAAGAGAAAGACCCCAACAGCATTTGCACAATTTTGAACGGGGGTAAAAAGCAATGGCCTCGAGATGGGCCAAGATATATGGGAGGCAGTTAAGGACTTACAAATTTACCTGTTTTTCGTAGCTGTACGTTTAGCTAAAACTTGCCAACCAATAACGTAACTTTGCGCCTGCAAAATTATGAAGACAAAAACACTAAAAAGAGATAGGGTAAACATTATAACCTTGGGCTGTAGTAAAAATATGGTTGATAGTGAGGTGCTTAGTGGACAATTATTGGCAAACGATATTGAAACCATCCACGAAAATGAAAAGCTCGATCATAATATCGTCATCATAAATACCTGCGGCTTTATTGATAAAGCAAAGGAAGAAAGCATTAATACCATTCTGGAAAATGTGGCGTTAAAGAAAAAAGGAAGGCTTGATAAAGTATATGTTACTGGTTGTTTAAGCGAACGTTACAAAAATAATTTAGAAGAAGAAATACCCGAAGTGGATGCCTATTTTGGCACGATGGAACTCCCACAGATTTTAAAAACATTTGAAGCAGACTATAAAGGAGAACTTATTGGTGAAAGATTACTCGCCACTCCATCGCATTATGCGTACGTAAAAATAAGTGAGGGTTGTAATCGTACATGTTCCTTTTGTGCCATACCGCTTATGCGTGGCCAGCATGTAAGCCGAACCATTGAAAGTATTGTAGAAGAAGCAAAGCAATTGGTAAAACGTGGTGTTAAAGAAATAATGCTAATAGCACAAGAGCTTACCTATTACGGGTTGGATATTTATAAAAAAAGAGAATTGCCGCGTCTGCTAAATGAGCTTGCCGTAATACCGGGGTTGGAGTGGATCAGGTTGCATTATGCGTACCCATCAAAATTTCCAATGGAGATTTTAGATGCCATGAATGCGCATCCTAATATTTGTAAATACCTCGATATGCCTTTGCAGCATGCAGCAGATAATATGCTAAAAGCTATGAAGAGAAACATTACCCGTGTGGAAATGGAAGAGCTTGTAGAGGCAATACGGGCAAGGGTTCCGGGCATTTGCTTGCGCACAACATTGATTGCAGGTTTTCCCGGAGAAACGAGAGAAGATGTAGAAGAATTAAAAACTTTTTTACAAAAAATGAAGTTTGACAGGGTTGGTATTTTTACCTACTCACACGAAGAAGATACGAGTGCACATGGGTTGGAAGACAATATACCAGCAGAAGAAAAAGAAGAAAGAGCACAGGAGATAATGGAAGTGCAACAGGATATTTCGCTGGAAAAAAATGCGGAGAAAGTTGGAAAGACTTTTAAAGTGCTGGTAGATAAAAGAGAAAGTGGCAGGTTCCTTGGCCGTACAGAATTTGACAGTGTGGAAGTGGACAATGAAGTGATCATAAATACGACAAAAAAACTGGTGATTGGCGATTTTGTAAACGTAAAAATTACCAATGCTTTTGATTATGATTTGGAAGGAGAATTGGTGGCTTTCTAGATATACCGTAAGGAGACTTTGGTCTCTGATATTTTAAAGTATGTTTAGAGTCTTAGGGAGTGGCTACTGTTCATAGGGGAGGAGGAGGTTATTTTTGTAATTACAAAAAAGTTTTTTGTGCAAGCAAATGAATACCAATGATCACCATATATCGAAGAGGAAACAGAAAAGAATATTAGAGTTATTTGTGGGTCTGAAATTTTTATTAATATAAAAAATGTTTTAAAACCTTAATGATATGAAAGTTTTACTTGACATTAAAGATAACAAAGCAACGCATTTAATGGAAGTTTTAAAGGGGTTGTCATATGTAAAAGCCAAAACAATTTCTAATGAAAAAGCATTGTTGATGGAAGAGATGAAAGAAGCTGTAGACAATTTAGCGTTGGCTAGAAAAGGAAAACTAAAATTAAAAACAGCCAGACAACTGTACAATGAGTTATAATATTCTTCTAATACCTCCTTTTGACCGGCAATTGAAAAGGCTTTGCAAAAAATATCCATCACTGAAAGATGAATTTCTTGATCTGATAGAAAGTCTTGAAAAAAAACCAGAGCAAGGAACCAATCTTGGAAATAAATGTTATAAAATAAGAATAGTAATAGCATCAAAAGGAAAAGGTAAAAGTGGAGGTGCTAGAATAATCACCAATTTTATCCTTTCAGAAGAAACAGTTTATCTGCTTTCCATTTATGCTAAATCTGAAAAAGAAAATCTTACAGATAAAGAACTTGAAGAATTATTAAAATTCGTTCCGGAAGCATAAAGAATAATTATTGTTTTATCTAGCCTCAGAAAAATATATGTTTTAAATGTTTACTACCCATAAAATTTCTTATAGCCAAACAAATTCATTCTCCAAAATCGTGTTGGATTACTTGGATAATGCAGAACAGCTAAAAGTATTTTATACATATCCAATAGATATAGAGGGGTTTAAAAAAGCAGTTAAAGAACGTTCAAAATTTGAGATAAACAAAAAGTTATTAGTTGATGTGTTGACTACTCAATATGCAAACACACAAACATCAGATAAGCTAAAAGCCAACATTCAAAGCCTACTTCAACAAAATACATTTACGGTTTGCACCGCTCACCAGCCTAATATTTTTACCGGCCATTTATATTTTATTTATAAAATTCTCCACGCTATAAAATTGAGCGAAGCTTTAAAAGAAGCAATGCCCGAAAATAATTTTGTACCGGTTTATTATATGGGCAGCGAAGATGCCGATTTAGATGAATTGGGAGAAGTACACATTAATGGAACCTATTACAAATGGCAAACAAACCAAACAGGAGCAGTAGGTAGAATGTTAATTGATAAGGATTTTATTGGAATTATTGATGGAATTGGTGGGCAGCTTTCCGTTGAGAAAAATGGTGAGGAAATTATAAAGCAGGTTCGTTTTTTTTATAAAGAAGGTACCACCATCGAATCGGCAACTTTTCAGTTTGTACATTACTTGTTTAATCAATATGGATTAGTTGTTTTACTGCCTGATAACAGGATTTTAAAAAATGAATTTGCTGCTATTATACAAAAAGAATTAACAGAGCAGTTTTCGGAGAAAGCGGTTGCTATTACAGTGGCTGACTTTCCCAAAGAATATAAAGTACAGGCGGCAGGCAGAGTAATCAATTTATTTTACCTCCATAACAATAGCAGAGAAAGGATAGAGACAGCAGGTGATGGATTTGTAATAGCTAATACTAATCTTGCTTTTACCAAAGAAGAATTGTTACACGAGCTTAAAAATACGCCTGAGCGCTTTAGTCCCAATGTTATTTTGCGTCCGGTTTTTCAGGAAATGATTTTACCCAATGTGGCGTTTATTGGTGGGGGAGGAGAGTTGGCATATTGGCTTGAACTGAAAAAAGTTTTTGAAGCTGCTGATACATTTTTTCCTCCATTGGTGTTACGTAATTCTTTTTTGATTATCAATAAAAAAACTGCTGAAAAAATAAATAATCTTGGTTTAAATGAGAAGGATATTTTTAAGACAGAAAAAGATTTGATAGAAGCGATCGTAAAAAGAGATGCTACAGTAATTTTAGATATTAAAGAGGAGAAGGAAGCACTGAAAACAATTTATGATAAAATAAAAACCGTTGCTTCCGATATTGACGATACGCTAAACTGTCATGTACACGCCTTGCGTACACAGGCTCTAAACAGATTGGAGATTTTGGAAAAGAAAATGCTTAAAGCTGAAAAAAAGAAATTTGAAACACAGCAAAGGCAGATAAAGAAAATAAAGTCTGTCGTGTATCCATCGGGAAATTTGCAGGAAAGAGTAGATAATATTTTAGAATATGTAACGGTTTATGGGGAAGGTTTTATAGGCGATGTTTACAAAAATTCGAATGCCTTGAAAGCAGAGTTTACTATTTTGACAGAACAATAATTTTACGATGGCAAGAATAATGGCAATAGATTACGGAAAAAAAAGAACTGGTATTGCCGTAACAGATCCTTTACAAATTATTGCGACCGGGCTCGATACCATTAACTCACATGAGCTTATCCCGTTTTTAAAGGAATATATTAGCCGTGAAGCTGTTGAATTAATTCTCATAGGTATGCCGCTGAATTTAGATGAGACAGAAACACATGGCACAGCCCCGGCAAAAAATGCCATAGAGCGATTAAAAAAGGCTTTTCCACAAATACCAATAAAAACGGTAGATGAACGGTACACGTCAAAAATGGCTGTAAGTGCTATGCATGCTATGGGAATGAAGAAAAAAGAACGGCAGGTAAAAGGAAATATTGATGTGATAGCTGCAACAATTATGTTACAGGAATATATGAGTACAATGTTTTGAAAAGGGAATTCTGGTTGATTTGTAACTCCATATTTTCATCTTGTAATATTTAAAAACTAAATTTGTGTTTTAGTTCATCAAAAGAGTTATCAACGATTATTAAGATAATAGACAATTAATTAAAATGATTTTACCAATTGTAGCATACGGTTCACCCATACTTAGAAAAATTGCCGAAGATATTACAGCCGAGTATGAGGCTTTAGATAAACTTCTGGCAGATATGTGGGAAACGATGTACAATAGCAATGGCGTTGGTTTAGCAGCACCACAGATAAATAAAAGTGTTCGCATTTTTACAATAGATACGGAGCAGATTTTTAAAAATGATGAAGATGGAGATACCGATGGGTACCCTGATAAGCCGGGGTTTAAAGGAACATTTATTAATGCGCATATTGTTGAACTTGCCGGCGACCCTTGGAAGTACAACGAAGGCTGCTTGAGCATACCAAGAGTACGAGAAGATATCATGCGCCACGAAACAGTTACGCTGTCTTATGTTGATGAGACCTTTACCCCACAGATAAAAACCTTTAGCGGAATAACGGCGAGAGTGATACTACACGAATACGATCACCTTGAGGGCAAATTGTTTATTGATCATATAAAGCCTCTAAAACGTACACTTATAAAACGCAAGCTAGACGACATAAGTAAGGGGAAAATCAAGGTGGATTACCGCATGGTTTTTCCAAAATGATTTTTGCGTATTTAGTGGTTAAACATAAATACTTTTTGGCCTTCGATTTTTTAGTACTGATATTTCATATCTTTGCCATATAAAATAGCGGTTTCGTTATTTCTCCATCCATCCTCTTGAAAATTTTATTTCGAAATCCTTCTTCTATATTTACCAACTTCGCAGTTTTTTAGCAATAATTTTCAAATAAATATGTCAACTTTTTGGTACACACATAAAGGACTGATGTTTTTTGTACCACTTTTTTTAAATATACATACTACCTTACGGTTTTGTTTTTTAAAAATGAAACATCAGAAAACAGGCAGGCACTACCTAAGTGCCTGTCTTTATTTTATACAAACCGAAAATGTTAACCTTAAAAACAGGTGTTTTTGGAACTAGCTATTTTCAGTGCAGTTTATTTATTTTTCTCACAACTCTATATGGTACACATTTTGAAACAGTATTACACAATACCTGTAAACGGATAAATGTAACTTTATAGCATGAAAATTTATTTCTTATTGCTGTCGCTAATATTTTCAAAAATATTAACAGCCCAAGATAGTAGTGTATTCGTTGGTAATAATATGATTACGCTTAATACGATAGTAATAGACAATAAATTAAATGTACCTGCATTTGTAAATAAGATAAAAGAAGATACGAGTTTTTATAAAGCATTTAAAAACCTGCGCATCGTTGGTTTTACAGCAATTAATGATATTAGAATGCTTGATAAAAAAGGTGGCTTAGATGCCTCTCTTTTTAGCCACACCAAACAAATTTTAGATGCAGGGTGCAGGCGTATGCAGACTTTAGATGAAATAAATACAGGAGATTTTTATACAGATGATAAGGCTTACAATTATTATACCGCTCAAATGTATTCTTCTTTGTTTTTTACAAAAGACAGTGTTTGCGGCGAAACCAATACGGTTTTAGGAAATGAGTTTAGTACGGATGGAAAATCAGGGATGGAGAAACACAAAGAGCAACTCAAAATGCTTTTTTTTAACCCGGGTAGAAGAATTAATGGATTGCCGTTTATGAGTAAGAAAACTGCCATTTATGATGATGACGTTGCAGACAGTTATGATATGAACATTGATTATGAAATGCACAACAACCAGAACTGTTACGTATTTAAACAAACGGTAAAACCCGGTAGAGAGAGAAGTGTTGTTGTAGATGAAATGACAACCTGGTTTAACGATACTACTTTTGATGTGGTAGCAAGAAACTATAGCCTTAGTTATGATGCAGGTGTTTATGATTTTAACGTAGTAATGCAAATAGAAATGACAAAAGTTGGAGAACTTACATTGCCTGCTGTTATTAGGTATAACGGTAACTGGAAAGCTCTTTTTAAAAAGAGAGAGAGAGGTGTATTTACAGCGACTTTATCAGATTTTAAACTGAAATAGCTTCTTAATAATTTTCCTCAATTAAAAATAAAAACCATGGATCTCCTATTTGAAGTAAGGAATTTGTTTTTAATAGCTATTCCCATTGCCTGTATAGCCTGGACCGTTACACACGAAGAAATTTTTAAAGAGCCAAGGGAATATTGCCACAAAAAATCTCAAAGTGCTAAAAGCATTTTTCAGCGTAAATTTTTTTACCTCTTTACCTATGAATACTGTTTTAGCCATTATATTACACTGATTTTTTTAATTATAACCAGGTATCATTTGCTGTTTAGTGACTGGCGTGGTTACCTCATGGGTGGTTTCGCTCTTGTGTGGATAGCCAATATATACATGAGTTTTTTTGCAAGACTTCGTGTGGGCACTAAGCTGGAAAAAATGGAAGCTGACATGAAAGAGGTTGAACTAAAAGAGGTAAAAGATGAAATTGTAAAGAATTAAAGCTTCTCAATCTGGTGCAGCAAATCCTCCAAACCATTCATTTTAATTTCGAGTAAACATTGCAACAGGTTGCCGAGTTTATTTTTCGGGAAACCTTTACGGGCAAACCACTCTAAATAACTTATAGGTAGGCGTTTGAGCATGGTGCCTTTGTATTTGCCAAAAGGCATCTGCATCGTTACTATTTCCCTAAGCATATTGCCATCTGGCATGGGGATGTCTTGCATAAAAAAAGTTCAAGGTTTAAGGTTCAAAGTTTGCAACTGCCAACTGCCAACTGCCAACTGCTCACTGCCAACTGCCCACTTCCCACTGCTCACTGTTTTACCTTCCTACACCAGGCACTACAGGTAAACTTTCATTGCCCGTTTCATTTATTGATTGCACAGCAAAAAAGTAATTGTCTTTAGAATATGGAACCGTTATTTCTGTAGCAGTTGTAAATATTTTCTTTTGCCAGAACGCACTGGTGGTTTCTCTCATTAATAAATAATAACCTTTTACAGCACCAATTGTGGGTTTTTTCCAATAGAGATAAGAGCTGTTACCTAATTTTTTTACATCAATTTTTACTTCTTCCGGCATGGAGGGTGCTTTCGCAAGATTAGCGAGCGTACTCAAATTCATTCCGGTATTTTTTCTGAGGTATTCAAAATCTATAAACTCAATTAAGTCACCATATTGAATGCCATTTTCCATTCGCACATTCTGATGCTGCCTTGTATAGTTCTCATTCATTTCTGTAATACGAACTGCTGTAAAACCGTTCTCAACAAAAGGTGTATGATCTCCACCTCTAAGAAAACGATCGTTTCTATAAATTAATTTAATCTCCAGATTATCAACATATCGCTCTCCGGTTTCTTTTACATAGCGGGCAAGTTGTCTGCTTTTGCCATCATTTTCTAAACCAAGCTGGCGAATGTTTTTTGCATTTTTATCAAGCTCATAAGCCGGCAATCCTTCACTAAAAACCCTAACCTGTGTGTTGTTGATGTTGTTTGTTTCGTTGCTGTTATTGCTGCCCATAATATCGTTGTTCAGCACAGCTTCAATATTTAGATTTTCTTTTCTTGCTTTAGTAGCCATGTAGGTAGAACCAAGCAGGCCTTGCTCTTCGCCACTTACTGCCATAAAAATAATGGTAGCACCAAAGTTTCTTTTGCTCATTATACGGGCGCATTCCATTACGGCTGCTACACCACTTGCATCATCATTTGCTCCCGGCGCATCCCCTGTACGATCCATTACATTGGTGCGCATATTATCTAAATGTCCGCTTATGACAAATATGCGGTTATCTGTTGGGTCAGTTCCTTTTAAAGTGGCTAATACATTTCCGAGTAAAAGTGTCGTATCAACCCTGCGTTTATCTGCTTGTAAGGTGGTAGTATCTATGAGTGCTGTAAGTCTGCCGTTTGATTGTGCAGCAAATTCATTGAATTTTTGCAACACATATAATCTTGATGCACCAATTCCTCTTTTCTTTTCTGTTTGTGTACTGAGGGTATTTCTGGTACCAAAATTCACCATGGTTTGGATATAGCTTCGCAAAGAATCCGGTGAAATTTCTTTTACCATTTGCTCAATAGATAGATCTCGGGAGATAGTGGTTTGGGCTTGCAGTGTTGTTGCCGTAAATAAAACAAATAAAAGGATTGCAATTCTTTTCATAATTTTTATAATAATTGTATAATCAAATTTCATTTTTAAACAAACTATACTTTCGCCATTTTTCTATCAGCTGCGCCATATCATCGGGGAGTTCGCTTTTAAACATCATATTTTCTTTTGTAGTTGGGTGCACAAAACCAAGTTCTTTTGCATGCAAGGCCTGGCGTGGGCAAATAGAAAAACAATTATCTACAAACTGCTTGTATTTTGTATAAATGGTTCCCTTCACGATTTTATCGCCTCCGTAAAAATCATCGTTGAATAATGGGTGACCTTTGTACTGCATGTGTACCCTTATCTGGTGTGTTCGACCGGTTTCGAGTCTGCACTCTACAAGAGAAACATAGTTAAAATTTTCCAACACTTTGTAATGGGTAATGGCTTCTTTGCCATAGTCGCCATCGGGGTAAACCGTAAATAATTTTCGCTGTTTTTGGCTCCGGCCCACATGCCCGGTGATGGTTCCTTCGGGTTCGTCAAAATTACCCCAGACTACTGCATTGTAGCGGCGATGCACGGTATGGTCAAAAAATTGTTTCGCCAATTCGCTCATCGTTTTTTGTTTTTTTGCAACCACTATAAGCCCACTGGTATTTTTATCTATCCTGTGTACAAGTCCATAACGGGTAAGTTCTTTTTCATCAATCTCGGGGCAATTGTGCTGCAAATGCCAGGCTACGGCGTTTATCAGCGTATTATCAGGGTTACCACTGCCCGGGTGCACAACCATACCAACCGGTTTGTTTACCACCATTAAATCACCATCTTCATAAACAATATTCAGCGGAATATCCTGCGGAATTATTTCAGATGACTCAGGTGAATTGGTATCGTATACCACAATTTTATCGCCGGGGCGGGTATTGTAATTTTTCTTGGTAGGCTTATCATTCACCAGCACCATTTCATTTTCTATGGCCTGCTGAATTTTATTTCGGGTAGCACCTTCAATGCGCTGCATTAAAAATTTATCTATGCGAATGGCTTCCTGCCCTTTATCAATAACGATTACATGACGTTCAAATAGTTCATCTGAATCGTTGATTTCCTCATTTATTATTTCTTCGTTTTCCATAATTTTATTTATACTACTGACGACAGACCACTGACAACAGCACCTAGACCACAGACGACTGACCACGGGTTTCTGTAATTTCGATGTTCTTTTTGAAACCTAAAGTATTCCAATCATTATTCCTAATTACTAATCCCTAATTACCAATCCCAATTACAATCTCCAAAATCAACTAGCCAACCAATCAACTAACTTGCAAAGTAAAACATTTACCACTGTATGCAGAACGTAATATTTAAAGATTTAGGAATAATTGATTATAAAACTGCTTGGGATTATCAGGAAAGTCTGCTGCAACAAAATGTATCAATAAAAACTGCCATAAGAAATGATGCATCTTTGGTGGGAAAGCTTGATACAACCAATTATTTACTTCTCTGCGAACACGAACCTGTTTATACATTGGGCAAGAGTGGCGACATGAAAAATGTGCTGAAGAGTGCTGAAGAACTGGAGGCAAATAATATTCAGTTTTTTAAAACAAACAGAGGCGGCGATATTACTTTTCATGGTCCGCAACAAATTGTTGGATACCCAATTTTAGACCTTGAAAAATTTTACACAGATATAGGAAAATACCTTAGAAACTTAGAAGAGGTTATTATTTTAACCATTGCAGAATATGGTATAAAAGGAGAAAGAAGTGCTGGTGAAACGGGCGTATGGATTGAGCCCGGCATAGCAGGTAAAGAAAGAAAAATTTGTGCAATAGGTGTGCGCTGCAGCAGGTGGATTACCATGCACGGCTTAGCTTTAAATGTAAATAACGACTTGGGTTATTTTGACAACATTATTCCCTGCGGCATTGAAAACAAACAGGTAACATCTATCGAAAAAGAGCTTGGTAAAAAAGTAGATTTTGAAGAGATAAAATTAAAGGTTCGAAAAAATTTTGAAACGGTTTTTGAAACGGTATTTCTATTGGAAGATGAAAATATTTTATAACTTTTTAGGATCTTTTGTGATCTGAAATTTGTTGTTTTCAATGAGGGTGCCGTTTTCATACAACTCAAACCGAAACCAGCCGGTATGAACAAAATTTACCTTTTCAATTATAAGATATTCTTCTTTTAATTTTGTAAGTTCAAACAGAAACTTCTCCGCTTCATCAAAGAATTTCACGCTGTATTTTTTTGTGTCCGTATTTTCCAAGTGTATAATAATGTTGTTGTCTTTGGCAGTAAACACAGTACTGCTTGGGTAGGTAATAACAGGCTTGGTTGGCGGATATACAATAACTGAATCTATACTTGGAGTAAACCAAGGATATTTTTCTGCAGGAGGAGTAGGAGTAGGTGTTTCATCAATATATATTTCTTTCACAGGCCGCGCCGGTGCTGTTATGACGTAAGAGCCACCTTCAAAAGAAACGAAAACACGATAATACATTTTGTTGTAAGGGAAATTTACATCTGCGAAACCATTTTCCCTGCTTTGCGGGCTCAGCACGCTTCCTATTGTTGTATAATTTTTTAAGCTGTCGTACGATCGTTGAACATTAAGCGCTGTTATAGGTTTGTTGTAATCATTTACCCAGCTTACTATTATTTTATTGTTCAAATTTTTTACCTGTATAAACGGCAGCGGTTGCTCCTGCGCCAATAGTGAATTAGCAACGCTGATAAAAATAAGAAATACAAGAAACGATTTATACATAGCTTGTTAAGGGAATCTTTGCAAAGATATATTCTAAACAATTGATGAAGTGATGTGAAAACGCAATTGCTGTTAAAAATATTTAAAAAATAAGGGTACCTGGCGGCAACGATTTGTTTCCCTGAAGCCCTCCTGTATGAAAGCAAACGATGTTGCTGCCATTTTTAAAATAGCCGTTTTTTATTTCCTGTGTTATAGCGTACATCAATTTTGCTGTGTAGACAAAATCGGTTGGTATGCCTGTTTTGCTGTAAAAAGAGTTCATGAATGAAATTAACTCGTCAGTTTTTTTTGCATAACCACCAAAATGATAAGTGGCTAATATCTCAGGAAAACTGTCTTCAGCCACACCCAAAAATTTTAATCTTTCGGTTATATCCAACATGTTTTTTATTACAGGAACAGCCACTATTTTTTGGCTGGAATCTTTTTTCAACAGCAACCCAGCTACTGTGGTAGCTGTTCCTACACAGGTACAAACATGAGAAAAATTCCTGTCTTTTATGATATCCATTATTAAAGAAGCACCATTGGATCCTGTTGTGCTATAACCACCTTCGGGCACAAACGTAAAATCGCCGAATGTTTTTTGTAATTGTAAAAGAACTGGTTCGTCATTGTCAATATCTTTATAAACCCTTCTTGGAATAAAATGTAGTATCATGCCAAGATCTTTGCACCTTGTGAGTGTGTGCGAATAATTTGGAGGCGCTTCGCCCCTTATAACGCCAAGGCATTTAATTCCTTTTTGTTTGCATAAAAAAGCTGTGGCCGCAAGATGGTTAGAAAAAGCACCGCCAAAAGTGAGAATGGTTTTATGTGTCGAGTTCAAGCAATCCTCTACAAAATAATGAAGCTTAAATAATTTATTGCCTGATACTTCTTCGTGAATCTTATCGAGCCTAACAACTGTAAGTGTAATATTTTGCGCAATACAGTCCTCATCGGTTATATCATCAAAGCTTATATGTTGTAAATCCAAATTCATTTTCTACAAATTATTGGTTTGATAATTTCCGTATTACATTCTTCTGATTCATTTCCTCTATTTTTGTTCTTGTATTTTATTTTCAAATTGGTACTGATTATAAAATGAAGAGTACGAAATTATAAGTAAGTTGTAAATAAGTCATCAAAAAAACAGTAAATGAAACCAACTCTTTTGATATTAGCAGCAGGTATGGCAAGCCGCTATGGTAGTATGAAACAAATGGAAGGCTTTGGTCCGGATGGAGAAACAATAATGGACTATTCCATATACGATGCCATAAGGGCGGGTTTTGGTAAAGTTGTTTTTATAATAAGAAAAGATTTTGCCGATAATTTTAAAGAAGCATTTGGCGCAAAATTTAAAGGGAAAATAGAGGTTGATTATGTGTACCAGGAACTTGATTTATTTGTAGACCCACCCTTTTTACCTGCAGACAGAACAAAACCCTGGGGAACAGGGCATGCGCTGTTGTGCGCAAAAGATGCTGTTCACGAACCATTTGCTGTTATAAATGCAGATGATTTTTATGGCAAGGATGCGTTTGAAAAAGCTGCTCATTTTCTTAATAATACATGCAATGAAAATACCGCAGCAATTATTGGTTATAAGCTGGCAAAAACGCTCAGCGAACATGGTACGGTAAGCCGTGGTGTGTGCGAGGTAGATGAAGCAAAAAACCTTACTGCAATAAATGAAAGAATAAAAATATTTAGCAAAGATGGTAAGGTGGTGTATGAAGAAAACGAGGCTTTAATAGAATTGCCAGATGATACAAATGTATCTATGAATTTCTGGTGTTTCCATCCGGCTGTTTTTGATATTACTGCAAATATGTTTAAAGAGTTTCCTGCGAAGAATTTAGATAATATAAAAGCAGAATTTTTTATACCATACATAGCTGATTATTTTTTAAGCCATGGAAAAATAAATGTAATTCCTACAAGTGCGCAATGGTTTGGCGTTACCTACAAAGAAGATGCAGATGCCGTGCGGGCAAGTTTACATGCACTAATAAATGAAGGGGAGTACCCAGAAAGTTTGTGGCAATAAATTTTATAATAGCTTTAAAAACTAAGGAAGCTCAACATAAGTCTTTGCCTGAAAAAATTTAGAGACCGAATCCTTTACCCTTAATGTATCCGTTATTGGCTTCATAAAAGGCATACGCAATTTATAGTTTAGGGAGTCTTTTGTTGAAAGTACAACATTGTTGCCGTAGCTCGTTAGCTTTTTAAGGCTTTTATCTGCCAAGGCAAAATTTGTAAACTCCTTTATTACAATGTAAAATGTGTTGCTGTCAGTTAACGGAGCTGTTGCCAAAGGTTTCTCATCTGGAGTAGGGTTTACGACTGTATCTATTTTTCCTGCTGGCAAAGTATCCACTGCGGTATTTTCAGCCATTACAGTTGCCGAAGATGAATCGTTTTTATTAAGAATAAAGAATGCAGCTACAGCAATGATTAAAATTAATAAACCTAGTAATCCCCATAAAACTACTTTATTATTTCCCGTATTTTTTTCTTTTTGAGGCGTTGCAAAAGAAACTTTTTCTTTTATTTTTTCCGTAATTAATTTGGGCATTTCTTCGGTAGTAACGTGCGAACTTGTTGCCTGTGTAAATGCATAATCTCCTGCCTGTGTTTTTTGTAATGTTCCAATACCCTCAAAAACCAAAGGTTTACCGATATTTAAAAACTGTTTGTTTAAAATGATGAACGATTCAAGATCAGAGTAGGCAAGGGGTTTTATTTTACGGGTGCTCTCCATAATGAAAGCAACTAGGCCATCATCAACAGGAGCCTTTGGGTCATATGCAAATTGAATCGTATCTGCTGGTAAAACAATGTCTTTATCACTGTCTTCTGGTATGTGTATTTCAGATGTAATATTAAATACACCTATATCTTGTAATGTTACTTTTTTGTTGCTATACAGGTATTGCACTATCAGTTGCTCCGTTTTCATCAATTCTTTTTATGCCTTTTTGTAATTAATGAGGCAAACCTACAAGTAAATAAGAATATAGCCAAGCAAACGAATGATTTGAATTAATTTTGCAACATGTTAACAGATGACGAAACGAGATTTATTCAGTTTTGGGAAAAGAACAAAGAACTGCACAGTAGTTTTAGCAGTAAGCTTTTACGTGGGTTGCCAATGGCTTGTATGTTTGGCTTGCCCATTCTTTTATTAATTGCTTGTGTATATCTTTTTTTGCCTGAGTGGTATACCAAAATCTCTAAAACATCGCCCCAAACATTTTTAGTGGTTACTTTGGCTGTTTTTATTGCCATTGGTTTTTATGCATTTACAAGAATGCATTTTAAATGGGAAATGAATGAGCAGATGTATAAAGAACTAAAATTTAAAGAGAAAAAGATGGAGCGCATGCAGCCATTAACGCCGAAAAATACTCCTAACAATAAATAAAATCGTATCAAATGAAAAAATGGTTTTTTGTAAGTTCAATCCTGGTAGTAAGTTTTTCTGCATGCAAGAAGGACAAGGGTTGCACCTCTTTGGCTCCAACTACGGTAGCGTCTGCAACAGAGAGCACCTATCTTCAAGCTTATCTGGCTGCGAACAATATAACAGCAAGTGAAAAGAATGGAATGTATTATGTAATTTCTGCACAAGGTGGAGGTACTTCGCCAAACTTGTGCTCAACCATCACAGTTGACTATGTAGGAAAATTAATAAACGGAACTGCCGATGGGGCACAGTTTGACGCTTCTACAGCAAACAACCCATTGGTTACAACCCTGAATAATTTGATAAAAGGCTGGCAGGTAGTTTTGCCACTTATAAAAGCAGGAGGTACTGCAACACTTTATATACCGCCATCACTAGGTTATGGTTCACAGGCTTCGGGCCCAATACCTGCCAATTCTTACTTAAAGTTTTTAATAACAGTGAGATCAGTACAATAATTTCGTTTCTTTAAACTAATTTGCCCCGATAAAACATCGGGGTTTTTTATTAAAATTTTTTGTTGTGAGTCACGAATCTATTTCTGTTTTTGATATGTTTAAAATTGGTGTGGGGCCAAGCAGCAGCCACACACTTGGGCCGTGGCGTGCAGCACAACAGTTCACAAAAAAGCTTGCAGAAAAAAGTTTATTAAACGAGGTAGCAGGCATTGAGGTTTTGTTATATGGTTCTCTTGCAAAAACCGGTGTTGGGCATGGAACTGCTATTGCTGTTCAGCTTGGGCTAAGTGGCGATGATCCGGTAACATTTGATGTAGAAAATATTGATGCAAAAATTGCCGACATCAATACCATGCAAAAGCTGTTGCTTGCAGGCAGGCACGAAATAGATTTTATTCCAACAGACGATATTGAATTTCTTTTTACAGAAACGCTCCCTTTTCACCCGAATGGGTTAACGTTTTTAGTGACCTTAAAAGATGGAAATAATTTTGCCGAAACATATTACTCTATTGGTGGCGGCTTTGTGGTGCAGGAACAAAAAATAAATGAAAAACAAACGACCGTTTCATCTTCCGATATTGCTCTTCCCTTTCCTGTAAATACAGCAGATGAATTGTTGCATTGGTGCCGCAAAACAGGCATGACCATTCATGAGGTTGTAATGGAAAATGAACTTGCCTGGAGAAGTGAAAGTGAAACGAAAAATGGCTTGCTGGAAATTTGGCGGGTAATGAAAGAGTGTATGTACCGTGGCTGCCACACAGAGGGTTACTTGCCCGGCGGCCTCCATGTTAAGCGCCGTGCATTTGCGGTGAACCAACGGTTGTTGCAAAACAAACCTTACAACAATTACGACGAGTGGCTCGCTGTTATTTTGCAAGGTGGGCACCGATTTAATTACATACTTGATTGGGTAAGTTGCTTTGCTTTGGCGGTAAATGAAGAAAACGCATCGTTCGGTAGGGTGGTAACGGCGCCTACAAATGGTGCAGCGGGGGTAATACCCGCCGTACTGCAATATTTTATTATTTTTTGTGATGGAAATAACGACGATAAAATCATAAAATTTTTATTAACGGCTTCAGAGATTGGCAGCATTTTTAAAAAGGGGGCCACTATTTCTGCGGCAATGGGCGGGTGCCAGGCAGAGATTGGCGTGAGCAGTGCAATGGCTGCTGCAGCGCTTACTGAGAGCCTCGGCGGTACACAAAGGCAGGTATTAATGGCCGCTGAAATTGCCATGGAGCATCACCTCGGCATGACCTGTGATCCAATTGGTGGCCTAGTGCAAATTCCATGTATTGAAAGAAATACGATGGGCGCCATAAAAGCCATCACGGCTTGCCAACTTGCTTTACAAAGCACACCCGATTTTGCAAAAGTTAGTCTTGATGGGGTAATAAAAACGATGTGGGACACTGCGCTAGATATGAACAGCAAGTACAAAGAAACAGCAGATGGCGGCCTGGCAGCTAATATCCCAATAAGTTTGAGTGAATGCTGATGCGAGTATCAAGATGAAAGTATCAAGTATCAAGATGTGAGTATCAAGACGAAAGTATCAAGTATCAAGTTATCAGTATCAGCACGATAGTATCAAGACCCAGTCCCAAATCTTGTGTATTGTGTCTAAAATCTTGTGTCTATTCACAGCCCATAATTCCTCTTCAAATCCCTGTCGTTTTCCCTCGTCTTTATCGTCTCTCTTTTGTCAAAATGTTTTTTGCCTTTGCCTAGCCCAATATCCATTTTAGCGAGGCCTTTTTCATTTATAAAAATCTTGAGGGGGATAATGCTGTAGCCTTTCTCTTTGCTTTTTTCTTCCAGTTTTTTTAATTCTTTTTTATTGAGGAGTAGTTTTCTCTCCTGTAAAGGTTCGTGGTTGGCATAAGTGCCAAATGCGTATTCAGAAATGTGCAGACTTTTTACATACAGTTCGCCGCGGTCAAAAATGCAGTAGCTGTCGTTAAAACTAGCCTTCCCTGTTCTTAAAGATTTTATTTCGGTACCCTGTAAAACAATACCTGCGGTGTATGTAGCCTCAAAAAAATATTCGTAATACGCCTTTTTATTATTCAGTTCCACTTTTCTGTTTTGCCAAAGGTAAAAAACTAACCCGAACTCGTTGGTAACATTTTGTTGCGAAACATTTTCTTTCGATACATTTATAGCATGAAGGAAACCATTACAGGCAAAAACATATTTGTAAAAATGCATCCCTTGCAGCGCATTGGGCTCAGCTTTATTTTTGCACTGGTCATTTTTTTTGTTGTCAAAAACAATGATGTAGGCATCTTGTTCACTATTGTTACCACCTGGTGTGCTTTTGCATTTAGCTACATCGTTACATCGTGGCTCGTTATGTTTAGCAGAAGTATAGCTGACATTAAAAAGATGGCACAGAAAGATGATGGGAGCGGTGTGTTTGTCATTGTGTTCACCATCATAGCATCTTTTGCCGCTATGGTAACGGTTCTTATGCTTGTTATTGCCTCCAAAACAGAAGATAAAAACGAAATACTTAGGGTAGTTATTTGCTTTGGTTCTGTTATGTTATCGTGGTTTTTGGTACACACAATTTTTACTTTTCATTATGCCCACTTGTTTTACGATACAGATAAAGCCAACAATGGCAACTTAAAAAGAGGGCTTGAGTTTCCAAAAGAAGACAGCCCAGATTATCTGGACTTTGCTTACTTTTCTTTTGTGGTGGGTATGACGTTTCAGGTATCTGATGTGCAGGTAACAGACAAGAAAATGCGTAGGCTGGTATTGTTGCATGGCCTACTCGCTTTTGTGCTCAACACATTTGTGGTAGCACTCACCATTAATTTTTTAGCCGGGTTGAGTAAGTAGCCGAGAACTTTGGGGCTGTTAAGGTTGGGGCTTTTACGAGCATTTGTCCGGCCTTAGTCACTGTGCCGTATGCCGCTAAGGAGCGGCACACATCGCTCCCTCCGCCGCAGCCCTTCGTCGGTTGAATATTTATTTAGCTTTTATTGACGGGGAGATTTTAGCGAACGTTGTGTGAGTCACGCAACGAGGCGGAGGATTGTCAGACTGAGCTTGTCGAAGTCGGTACTTTCACAAATAGTTTAACCCCCTCTTCGCCTGTTCTCCTTACACACGAGCCCTTCGCTCAGTTCTTCATTAAATTTCACAATAACATCTTTAAACGGTTGCGGGTTTCGGGTTGATGGTTGCGGGTTTGTTTGGTTCAAGGTGGTTTTTAGATATGGCTGCGGTTGGGGGTTGATGGTTTCTGTCCCGGCGAGGTTTTCGCAACCTTAATTCATAAATGAAAAAGAAAACCTGCTGCGGAACCCCTACGCAAAGTAGTGCGTTGTATTTGCAGAGACCAAAACCAATGCTCACAAAAGTCTTTTATTTCTTCGCCAAGGTTGGTTTGCAGCAAAGGTATGTAGCCGAGCGTACCAACAACATTGAAGCACCACTCATAAAAGAGTTTCTTCACCTGGGATCCTTGCACACGAGCCCTTCGCCCAGTTCTTCATTAAATTTTACGATAATATTTTTAAAATGAAGAGCCTGATTGCTATGCTTTGTGCCATGAACGCAGGCGGGTAGCGACTATGGTATACTGAACACTAACCCCGTATCATCTATACCGCTTGGTGTTGCTTTTAGGATTTTTTTCAAAATCGAAATATTAAAAAAGTAATAAAAAAATGTAAATTTGATGAAAATAAATGCAGTTATGAATACGACAGCAATACGCCGGCGATTATCAAATTTCATGCAAACAGCAGATGAAAAAAAAATAAAAGGTTTATATGCACTTTTAGAAGATGATATTCAAGAGGGCGAAAGAATTAGTATAGCGCAATACAATAGAGAAATTGATGCAGCCATGGAAGAAGTAAAAAAGGGTGAAGTTTACAGCCATGAAGAAGTGGTACAAATGTCCAAAAAATGGTAATCAAAAAACGAAGTGTAATTTGGACAAAGCTGGCAACAAAACAATTTAACGATGCCATAAAATTTATAAAAGAAGATTCCGAACAAAATGCAGAAAAGGTAAAAACGACATTACTCGATAAAATTATTGGGTTGGAAGATGATAGATGGGTTCATAGACAAGACCCACACAAAAGAAATAATGATGGTAATTACCTTTATTTTGAAATACTACGGTATCGGATTGTTTACTACGCAACGCCAAAAGAAGTTTTTATAATTCGCCTTAGGCATACAGGTATGGAACCTAAAAATATTAAAAATATCACCCGCCACCGTTGGCACACAGAATTATAAACTTCAATCCAACGCCCAATTTTAAAGATCGCCGTTGATTTCTATGACATAAAAAAATAAAATTTCCACTATTTTAAGCAACCT
>JBBAQB010000026.1:0-3602 GCA_040400515.1 Ferruginibacter sp.
TAATACTAATTTAATAAAAAATTATAAAAGCAAATCTAAAGGTTGGTTTGCAGCAAAGGTTTGTAGCCCAATGTACCAACAACATGGAACGCATCTCTACTGATAAAAGATTTTCTTCGCCTAGGCTCCTTACACACGAGCCCTTCGCCGAGTTCTTCATTAAATTTTACGATAATATCTTTAAAATGAATAGCCCGGTTGCTCTGCTTTTGTGCCACGAACGCAGGTGGGCGAGGCATCTCTTGTTTTAAATCAACCCCCCATAAAAAAAAGCTCCCACAACAGGAGCCAATTTCTTAATTTTTAAACAGCAAAAGCAATTCTGCCAGTTTATCTTTTAATTTATTTCGATGAATAATAAAATCGAGAAAGCCATGTTCCAGCAAAAATTCGCTTCGTTGAAAACCTGCGGGCAAATCTTTTTTAATGGTTTCTTTAATTACCCTGGGGCCGGCAAAACCAATGAGGGCGCCGGGTTCGCCACAAATAATATCGCCAAGCATGGCAAAAGAAGCCGTTGTACCACCAAAAGTAGGATCGGTACACAAGGAAATATAAGGGATCTTAGCTTCGGCAAGCTGGTGTAATTTGCCCGAAGTTTTTGCAAGCTGCATGAGCGAAAACGCACTCTCCATCATGCGGGCACCACCACTTTTATTGATGATCATAAATGGAATGCGGTGCGCCATACAATAATCACAGGCACGGCTTATCTTTTCGCCCATTACACTGCCAAGACTGCCGCCAATGAATTCAAAATCCATACAGGCAACTACAAGATCGTGTTCTTTTACTTTGCCATGTGCTACGGTGATAGAATCGTGTATATCTGTTTTTTTGTAGGTATCTTCCAGTCGCTTGCCGTAAGGTTTTAGATCTACAAACTCCAAAAAATCTTTGGATTTTATATTGGCAAAAAGCTCTTCGTGTAGCCCATCATCAAAAATAATTTCAAAATATTCATCGCTGCCAATTCTATGATGGTGCTCGCATTTTGGGCACACATAATTGTTTTCTGCGAGATCTGTAATGGTGCAGGTGTACTTGCACTCAGGGCACTTTTCCCAAAGTCCTTCAGGTGCATCTTTCTTATCTTTAGTAGATGTGAGAATGCCTTTTTTTATTCTTTTAAACCAACTGCTTTTGTGTGCCCCTTCTTCGATATTGCCGGAAAGGCTGGCATCAAAATCTTCTTCTTTCTTCATTTATTTTAATTTTAAATGGATGGATATCTCCATAAAAATTGAAAGATATTATTGCGTCTGTATTGTACTTATGCGTTTCTGTTGATGCAATTTAAATCGTCAAATGCCACTTCCAATCTTTTACTAAAACTTTCTTCGCCCTTGCGCAACCAAACCCTTGGGTCGTAGTGTTTTTTATTGGGAGAATCTGCTCCATCAGGATTACCAAGCTGCCCCTGTAAATAGCCTTCAAATTTTTTATAATTCTGTAAAATACCATCCCAGAAAGCCCATTGTAAATCTGTATCAATATTCATCTTAATGGCACCGTAACTTATTGCTTCTCTTATTTGATGTTGTGGCGAACCGCTGCCACCGTGGAATACAAAGTAAACAGGCTTGGGGCCGGTTTTAAGTTCTCTCTCAATATAATCCTGGCTGTTTTTTAAAATAACAGGTGTTAGCTGCACATTGCCTGATTTGTATACGCCGTGTACATTGCCAAAAGCGGCAGCTACCGTAAACAATTTTCCTACTTTGCTTAATTCTTTGTACGAATAAGCCACATGTTCCGGTTGGGTGTATAATTTATCATTGTCCACATCACTGTTATCTACACCATCTTCTTCACCACCTGTTACGCCAAGTTCTATTTCGATACCCATGCCAAGTGGTGCCATGCGTTTGTAAAATTCAACGGAAGTGGCTATGTTTTCTTCAATAGGCTCCTCCGACAAATCAAGCATGTGCGAGCTAAACAATGGCTGTCCTTTTTCTTTGTAAAACTGCTCACCTGCATCTATCAAACCACTGATCCACGGCAACCATTTTTTAGATGCATGGTCTGTGTGTAAAACAACCGGTACGCCATAATATTTAGCTACGTTGTGTATGTGTAATGCGCCGGAAATACCGCCTCCAATATTGCCTTGTAAATGATCGTTTGGCATGCCTTTGCCGGCTATAAATTGTGCACCACCATTGGAGAATTGAATAATTACTGGAGAGTTTACTTTGGCTGCTGTTTCCAGCGTTGCGTTAATGGTATTTGTGCCAATAGTATTAACTGCAGGTAACGCAAACTCGTTGTCTTTTGCGTCGTTGTACAATGCTTCTAGTGCTGCACCATATAACACGCCGGAACCATATTTACTCATAGACTTTTTTTTTACAAATGTATGAAAGTACATTCATTAAAATGAACAGCTTTTAAGGGTTGATGGGGGGTATTTTAGTCATCAAATCATTGAAATATTGTGGCATATATTTCATGCGACTGCCATACCAGCTAAACATTTCACCATCTACAAGCACTATGCTCGTATTGGGTAAAAATGCTGCTATTTCATCGATGTGTTTTTGTTTAAAAGGGTAGGGCTCTGACGAAAGCAACAGTAACTGCGGAGCTGCGTCTTTTATTTGGTCAATAGTAAGCTGCGGATATCTTTCTGTGTGTGAGAACAAGTTCTGCATACCAAGCAACTGTAACATATGGTGAATAAAAGTATCATTGCCTATGGTCATGTAGGGGTCTTTCCAAATGAGGTAGATTGTTTTTATTGGCTCCAAAGGTTTTTGAATCGTTTTAAAACCTTCGTCTATCGTGGTTAAAATGTTGTTGGCCTCTGTTACTTTATCGGTAATGGTACCAATTTGAGCAATCATTTTTATTGCACTTGCATAATCATCAACATCGGTAAGCAATACAGGAAATAATGCTGCAAGTGCTTCAATATCTTCCTTATTATTTTCCTCTTTGTTTGCAATAATTAAATCGGGGTCAAGCCTAATAATTTTTTCGATGTGCAGTTTTTTAGTGCCACCAATTTTTTCAACATCTTTAATGAGTGTAGAAGGGTGCACGCAAAACTTTGTAATGCCAATTATTTTTTCGGAAAGGTTTAGATCGAACAACAGTTCGGTAATGGATGGAACGAGTGAAATGATTTTTTGGGTAGGGAGAGGGGGCTTTGTGTTTAAAAACATGCCTAAAAATACACGCTGAAGGGGAATAAAAAAAATTCCACCACTCCTTGTATTAACTTGGTGCGGTGGAAGTAATGTTTTGTACCAGCGATACAATTTCCGGTTTCCAAAAGGGAGATTTTAAATACTGACATATTTCATTCAGTTAAATAAGATTCCTGTTTCAGTAATTTGGTTTTTCGCTATCATAGCCGTTTTTTAGGAGCGTAAGCATTTTTTTAGGGCTGTGCTTTTTTATAGGTTTTAGATTCAAAGTTGTTCGCTTTCTACTGTCGCTGCAGTTATAAGCAGGATAATTGGATTGTTGGTTTTTTCAATGTGCTATCGTCGCTTTTTAGGGCATAAGCAGGATAATTGGATTGTTGGTTTTTTCAATATGCTATCGTCGCCTTTTACAGCATAAGCAGGATAATTGGTTTGTTTGTCTTTTCA
>JBBAQB010000026.1:3702-45992 GCA_040400515.1 Ferruginibacter sp.
TGCTATCGTCGCCTTTTACAGCATAAGCAGGATAATTGGTTTGTTTGTCTTTTCAATGTGCTATCGTCGCTTTTTAGGGCATAAGCAGGATAATTGGATTGTTGGTCTTTTCAATGTTGCTATCATCGCTTTTTAGGGCATAAGCAGGATAATTGGAATTTGGTTTTTTAGCTATCATCGCTTTTTACAGCATAAGCCGGATATGTTCGTTTTTATAGGAACAAGTTTATCATTTATTGCAATGTTGCTTTTTAAAGCATAAGTAATTGTGGTTTCAGAGGCATTCAAAGATCTTTATTCTGTGTTCCAGTTAATCAATCTGTATCAATCAACTTATAACACAAAGATGCAGCGTTTTATATCGTTGTACAAGAGCAAATCTTCTCTTTTATTACAATGCAGTAAATACATGCTCTATGGTATTTATGCAGTTTAAAGGCTGTAAATAGTACTATTTTGTAATTCGTACATTTACTTACTAAACTTGTGTAAATAAAACCGTAAAAAAATGCCTCATCTTATAAATGAGGCATTTTTGCTGACTTACAGCCATTTCTTCGCAGTATAGTATAATAACGTTTTGTTATTTGGACAGACTCTGTATGATATCATATTTGGTTACAATGTGCAACGTACCGCTATCGTCTTTGCTTAATACCGCTCCTGTTTCTTTTGAAATAAATCCACTTAAACGTTCAACCGCCATATCAAAAGGAACCATCGGGTAAGGTTTTTCCATTACGGTTTCTATTTTATGGTTTTTAACATCGGAATTATTTAAAATTTTATCAAACAAACCGTTTGCAGATATGGAACCTATGTTTTCACCGTCATCATAAACAGGAATATTTTCAATATCGTACTTCTTCATTAGATCAATGGCGTCTAAAACATTTTGAGAAGAGTTCACTGTAATAATGCGTTGCGCACCACGGCCGTTTACAAGATCTTTAAATGTTTTTACATCTAAAAAACCTCTTTCCATCATCCATTGGTCATTGTACACTTTGCCTACATACCTGCTGCCATGGTCGTGAAAAATAACAACTACCACATCGTCTTTTGTAAGTTGTGCTTTCAGTTGCATCATTCCCTGCAAAGCGCTGCCACAACTATATCCTACAAAAATTCCTTCTTCCTTTGCAATACGCCTCGCCATTACTGCCCCATCTTTATCGGTAACTTTTACAAACTCATCTATGTATTGCATATCATAATTCTGCGGCACAAAATCTTCTCCAAAACCTTCACTAATGTATGGGTACACTTCTTTCTGATCTAGCTCTCCCGTTTCAAAATACTTTTTTAACAAAGAGCCATAACTATCAATGGCCCACACTTTAATATTGGGATTTTTTTCTTTTAAATATTTTCCGGTTCCTACAATGGTACCGCCGGTGCCTGTTGCCACTACAAGGTGAGTCACTTTGCCTTCCGACTGTTCCCATATTTCAGGGCCTGTCTGCTCATAATGTGCAAGTCTGTTTGCCAGGTTATCGTACTGGTTCACATACCATGAGTTGGGCACTTCTGTAGCCAGTCTTTTAGATACGGAGTAATAGGAGCGAGGGTCCTCGGGTTCTACGTTTGTGGGGCAAACAATCACTTCAGCTCCCACAGCTTTTAAAATATCTGCTTTTTCTTTTGACTGTTTATCTGTCGTTGTAAAAATACATTTGTATCCTTTTATACAAGCTGCAAGCGCCAGCCCCATTCCTGTATTACCACTTGTGCCTTCAATGATGGTGCCACCCGGCTTTATCTTTCCTTCTTTCTCCGCTACCTCCAGCATTTTTAACGCCATGCGGTCTTTTATCGAATTGCCGGGGTTAAAATATTCAACCTTTGCCAATACAGTACACGGTAAGTCTTTTGTTATTTTATTTATTTTAATAAGCGGCGTGTTACCTATTGTTTCTAATATATTATTTAACCACATACTGTTTTTTTTAGCAAGCAAAGTTAAGCATATAAAAATTGCGTTTGTTTATAGTTGCTTTTAATGTGCCGGTCGAAAAAATACTAATAATATTCAAACGATTGTTTACTTTTTCATAAAAACAATAGTGTCACCTTTACGGAAGAATAGAAACAAACAATCCTAGTATTCTATAATGAAAAACCTTAAATCCAACTAGGGAAAACCGATAAGTCAGTTACATGTCTTACTGTTTATCCTTAAAATTGAAAAGCCCCTTTTTAGGGGCTTTGTTTTTGTCATTACTTCATTATTTCCAAAGCTTTTCTTATGAAATCGTCGTCTTCATTTACACTTTCATAATATCCTTCTGCTCTATATAACTGGCGTGCAATAGATGACTTTAAGATTTTTTCAATTAAGATTTTTTCTTTTTCCCCAATGGAATTAACAGGTATAGAATCTTTTGCAGCGAGTTCTGTAAAAAAGGTCCATTGAGGTGCTGCAATCTTATAAGATCTCACAAATTGTAGTGCATTTTTATAGCCTAAAAACTCCTGCGGGTGTTGTTTGTAATATTTATAACCAAAATCCTGTAGGGTACCTCGGCTGTATATTTTGGCAACTGTCAAACTTAATTTTGATGTATCTGCAGGTACAAAATAATCAGGTGAAATACCACCGGCTGCAAATAATTTTTTCCCTTTACTTGATTTGTATATTTTAGAAGTATCGTTTTTTACGGAATCCACAGATGTCATTTCTCCGTCACTCAGCCTGTTCATAACGGATGAATAATATGACTTGGTACCCTCTTTATAAGACCGTTGAATACTTCTGCCAATAGGTGTATAATAACGTGCCACAGTAAGACGAAGTGCAGCACCATTTTGTAACTCATACTGTGTTTGTACAAGCCCTTTCCCAAAACTTCTCCTGCCAACAATGGTCGCACGATCCCAATCCTGTAAAGCCCCCATTAAAACCTCGCTTGCACTTGCCGAGCCTTCATCTGCAAGAATAACAAGTTTGCCCTGTTCAAATTGTCCTTGCCTTCTGCAGCGGTATTCTTTTTTAGGTGTATGCAAACCTTCTGTGTAGGTAATCAGTTTATCGCCTTCTAAAAACTCATCCGCAATTTCAGTTGCTTCATCTAATACGCCGCCACCATTACCCCTCAGATCAAGCACCAGCGATTTCATACCTGTTTTTTTTAAGGTGAGCAAGCTGTTCATAAACTCTTTGTAGGTTTGCGAACTAAATTTATTTAACTTAATATAGCCCGTCGTTGAGTCGAGCATGTAAGCAACATCTACCGTTACAATTGGGATATTGCCTCTGCCAACCTCTGTTACTAGTTGTTTCCCATTCCGAAGCATGGTAAGTTTTACAGTTGACTCTTCTGGCCCTCTTAAAATGGTGCGTATTCTTTCTGTTGTTATTTTTTTACCCGAAATAATGCTGTCTCCGGCTTTTAACATAATATCGCCGGTTTTTAAACCTGCTTTGTCCGCTGGGCCATTTGCCAATACATTTACCACTTGCAGGCTGTCGTCAAGCATGTTAAATTCAATGCCAATACCGTAAAAACTGCCTTTAATTTCTTCGTTTATTTCTTGAAGGTCCTGTGCAGGAATATAAATAGAGTGAGGGTCAAGCTTGCTGAGAATTGCCTGAATAGCAGTATCAGCAAGGGTATTGGTATTTACGCTGTCAACATATCTTGTCTTGAGCAGATTCATTATTTCTTCCACAGTTGATGGTCTGTCAACAGCAAAAAAGCTTTTTCCCGGCATAGCATCCCTCATTTTATAGCCCAAGAGCATGCCCACGACCATCACAATACTAAACAACAAAGGCAGCCAAACTTTTAAATTTTTATTCATGGTATTACTAATTTTAGGCACCTGCCGCCTAATCATTTTTAAATTTTGGCGAAGATAATTTTTTAAGGTAATTTATGATGGGATTGTTTTACCTTGTTTCTCTTAACGTAAAAAAATGCATTCCATCCTCATTGCCGATAGTGGCTCTTCAAAAACCCAATGGTGCTTGTTGACAGACAACAAAAAGAAAATGATTTTTACACAGGGAATAAGTCCTTATTTTTTAGATGATGCCGCACTGGGTAAAATTTTAACGGAGGAACTGTTGCCTAAAACGGGCGCTGCTGTAATTGGCGAAATTTATTACTATGGCACAGGGTGCAGTAACAGCGCTAATAGTAGCCTGATAAAGCGTGGGTTAAAAAAGATATACAAAGGTGCAAAAATAACGGTAGACCATGATTTACTGGGTGCAGCAAAAGCGCTCTGCGGCAACGAAAAAGGAATTGCATGTATTTTGGGAACAGGTTCAAATTCCTGCTTTTATAATGGTAAAAAAATTGTAAAGAACAGCCCTGGGTTGGGGTATATTTTGGGTGATGAGGGCAGTGGTACACACCTTGGTAAAAAGGTACTTCAATATTATTTGTATAATACTTTTGATGCGGAACTGATGGATAAATTTAAAGCAAAGTACTCGCAAACAAACGCCGAAATTTTAGATGCTGTTTATAAATCTGAATTTCCAAATCGTTACCTGGCGGGGTTTGTAGATTTTTTATTAGAAAACAGGGGGCATTTTATGATTGAAAATATTATAGAGGACAGCCTGAACGACTTCTTCTTTAATCATGTATACAAATACAGAGAAAGCTGGAGTATGCCCATCAATTTTGTGGGAAGTGTTGCCTTTGGGTTTAAAGACTTGCTTGAGGAGATGTGTTTAGAGTGCGAAATAAAGCTTGGAAATGTAATAAAAAGCCCCATGGATGGATTGATAAAATACCACAAAAAGTTGATGCAAACTTCATAATAAATAATTTTTTGTTATGTAAAACTTCACTAAATTGAGTTTCAAATTTTTAAACACAAAAATTTACATCATGAAATTTAAAATTTTACTCACTACAGGCTTAATTGCTGCATCTTTTGCAGGCAATGCGCAATCCCAAAGCAAGGGGTTTGCAATCACAGGAGATGGAAATAAAGATTTTCTGTGGATGAATATCAGGCAAATTGATTTATCTACGGGGCAGGTTACAAAAACCATTTTCCAGCATAGCAAAACAAATTTTACTATTACTGATGTTGAAACAAAAAAAGTAGTAGACCAAACCGCATTTGCAGATGGTAATATTTACCAGGCCTCAAAATATCCTACATCGAGCTTTGTAGCAGCCGCAGCGTACGACAAAAGATCTGATAAATTGTTTTTCATACCCATGCGCATGGGCGAACTCAGGTGGATGGATGCAAATGTAAAAAATGATGCTCCTCAATTTTACTCTGTTGCTATTCCAGGTTATGTACCGAGTATAGCAAGCGAAGAAGCAAACAACATTACAAGAATGGTGCTGGCAAGTGATAACAACGGATATGCTATTACAAATGATGGCAACCATCTTTATAAATTTACGACAGGTAAAAAACCGTCTGTAACTGACTTGGGATCTTTAATAGATGCAGGTGAAAACAAAGGTTTATCTGTTCACAACAAATGCAGCAGTTGGGGTGGCGATATGATTGCCGATGCCTTTGGTAAATTGTACATCATATCTGCCACAAGAAACGTTTTCGTTGTAGATGTAAATACTCCTCGCATAACAACATTTAAAGGAACCATTACAGGCTTGCCAGGTAATTATACCACCAATGGCGCAGCTGTAGATGAAGATGGCAATATTATTCTTAGCAGTGCCACTGCTTTTGAAGGATACTACAAAATGTCGTTAACAGATCTTGCTGCTAAAAAAATAGAAGGTTCTGATGTTGTTTACAATGCATCTGACCTTGCAAGCGGTAATTTGTTATTACAAAAAGAAGCAGACCAAGCTAGAAATGCTTCATTGTCGAAATTAATTCCTGCAACGAATAGTGATTTGGGTTCTAATGCTATTTTCCCTAATCCTGTTGTTAGCAACACGTTTAATGTTTTATTAGATGGTAAACAAAGCGGTGCGTACACAGTCATTATTTCTGACCTTGCCGGCAGAGCATTGCAGTCAAGCAAAGTTGGAATTTCAAAAGGGCAACAATCTCAACAGGTAACTTTGAGAAATCGTCCGGTAAAAGGAACTTACATTGTAAAAGTGGTTGATGAAAAAAACAATGAAATACTTTCAGATAAAGTGATCATACTTTAATAAAAAAATTGGTTACAAGTACAGGGCTGCCTTTTTAGGCGGCCCATTTTTTTATTACAGGTTTTTAATTTGTGCAGCCCTTTATTTAATCTGGTTATAGTGAAGCAAATTGAAAAATTATTTTAATTTAATTAACGGGGTAAAATAATGCAGAATTGAGGAGTCAAGTTTCCGTATTTAGAATGTGTAAAAATTTTTTTTGTAAGATATTTGCATAGTAGGCGAAAAAAGAGAACCTGTTATGCAAAATATTGAACCTTATTTTAATTGGAGGCATTTGTATACTGCTGAAGAGGACAGGAAATCGCCATTCTTTGAAAGGGCTTACAGTGAATTTGAATACACGCATCTTGTTTATAATTACTACATACACCCACAGTGGGATGAATTTGGATCGAGCACGCTTTATTTAAAAGTATTATTTACAGACTACGATCTTCATTTTGCCATTATTGAATTGATAGGCGAATGGAACGATGCAATAGAAAATGATGTGATGACATTGCGCAGAAATGTAACAGATCTGTTATACAAACAGGGAATAACCAAATACATTATCATAGGAGAAAACGTATTAAATTTTCACAGCAGCGATGATAGTTATTATGAAGAATGGCATGAAGAGATTATAGATGAAAACGGGTGGATCGTTGTTTTAAATTTACCTGAGCAAAGCAAACACGATTTTAAAAAAGCGAGAATTACGAATTATATTGAAATGTTTGAATTGCTGCAATGGAGAACTTTAAAACCCGAAATCATATTCCAGTTGATAGATGGCGAAATGGGAAGAAGGTTAGAATAGTGTTTGTTATTTTGATGGTATTATTAGAAGGGCTTTATTAGGATTAGCATATTCATATCGGTTAATTAGGTTGCAAGCGTAGTAAGCATCAATACCAAGAGAAGCAACGCTGCCGCTTTGTTCTAAGTTTATAAAACCATCTTCTAAAATTAGTTCTTTGTTTAAATAAACATCTTGAAGGGCACCAATTACCATAAATGTTCCGTTGTGTTTTATGGGTACAACTTCAACTAGGTCTAAAGAATATTGTACATGGGATTCTGCAACGAATGGCGCTTTACAACCTTTTTTAAATATGGAAGTGAGACCCGTAGCGTCAAATTCACTCATGTCTGCGTTGTATTTCGCGCTTGTTTGGTGGGCTTGTGATACCATCTCTTTTTGAATATGGTTTATAGTGTAGCTGGTTGTGTCTTGTATATTGGTTAGCGTATGAGGAGCTGTAATAAGTGGTCGGTTTATAAAACCAATCAATGCAGGATCAGCACCTAAATGAAAAATATTGCTGAAGATGGCGAGGTTTGTTTGATGTTCTTTGTTTACAGTGCCAATTAAGCTTACCGGTTTAAAGCCCGATAAACAATTGATAAAATTGCCTCTGTAAAACCTGTTCCATTCTTTTATTTCGCTGATAGGAAAGTGGTGCATACAACTGATGATTTTTTAGCAAAGTTCCTTTAATAAAGTATCTGTTCAACATTTTAAAATAAAATAAAAAAATGCAATAAGCTACCGTATTTTTGCAACACCAAATTTTTCTCAACAACATTCGCTTTATGACTTGGAAACTTTTTTTCACATCCTCTATCGGTAAGAAATTTTCGATGGGTGCTACAGGGCTATTTCTTATTACATTTTTGATTGTTCACGCAGCGATTAATTCAATGATATTCTTTAATGACGGCGGAGAAACCTTTAACCATTGGGGACATTTTATGGGTAGTAATATTATCATCCGTACGATGGAAATAGGATTGATGCTCTTTTTACTTTTGCACATTGTACAGGGTTTATTGCTTTGGAAACAAAACAGAAGTGCAAGACCAGTTAAATATGCAGTTACAAGAACAGATGGAAAGAGCAAGTGGTACAGCAAAAGCATGGGACTGCTTGGTACACTAATTCTTATATTCCTAATAATGCATTTTTACCATTTTTGGGTTCCATCCCGCTTTGGCGGTATGGCTAGCATTCAACCATTAGGTGAAACAACGCTTGGGCAGGAATACAACAACCAACCCGTACACAATTTATATGCAGAAATGCTAACTGTATTTTCAGGTAATTTGTTAGTGGTTGTATTTTATGTTTTAGGCTGCTTTTCTTTATGCTGGCATTTAATGCATGGTTTTCAAAGTGCATTTCAAACGTTTGGTGTAAACCATAAAAGGTATACCCCAATTATTAAAACAGCAGGTGTGCTTTATTCAATAGGAATTTCACTATTGTTTGCAAGTATGCCCGTTGCCATGTTTCTGGGGTGGGTTAAATAAAAAAAGTTGGCAGCTTCTTTTTGGAGTTTGCAAAAAATACTTTTAGGGTTTGACTTTTAATTTTTTTAAAATCAAATCATTATCTAAAAAGAAAATAACAAATAAAAAATCGCTTTATGAATTCAAAAATTCCTCAGGGAGAAATGGACAAAAAGTGGGAGGATTACAAAGGACATGTAAAACTTGTAAATCCATCTAACAAAAGAAAACTCGAAGTAATTGTAGTGGGTACAGGTCTGGCAGGTGCATCGGCAGCTGCAGCTTTGGGAGAGCTTGGGTATAAAGTAAAGGCATTTTGTTTTCAGGACAGCCCAAGGCGTGCCCACAGTATAGCTGCACAGGGCGGTATTAATGCTGCAAAGAATTATCAAAATGATGGTGATTCTGTTTTTCGTTTATTTTACGATACCGTAAAAGGTGGCGATTACCGTGCACGTGAAGCCAACGTGCACAGGCTTGCAGAAGTAAGTACATCCATCATAGACCAATGCGTGGCGCAAGGTGTGCCATTTGCAAGAGAATATGGTGGTTTGCTAAGCAATCGTTCCTTTGGCGGAACACAGGTACAACGTACATTTTATGCCGCAGGCCAAACCGGCCAACAGCTTTTACTAGGTGCATACAGCGCAGTAGAAAGACAAGTTGCTTTGGGTAATGTAACAATGTATCGCAGACACGAAATGCAGGATGTCGTTTTAATAGATGGTGTAGCAAAAGGAATTATAGCAAGAAACCTAGTTACAGGCGAGCTGGAAAGGCATGGTGCACATGCAGTTTTGCTTTGTACAGGTGGTTATGGTAACGTATTTTATTTAAGTACAAATGCAATGGGCAGCAATGTTACCGCTGCATGGAGAGCGCATAAAAAAGGTGCATTTTTTGGTAATCCGTGTTTTACACAGATACACCCAACATGTATACCGGTAAGTGGTGATCACCAGAGCAAACTCACTCTTATGAGTGAAAGTTTAAGAAATGATGGTAGAATTTGGGTGCCGTTAAAGCAAGGTGATACAAGGAAGGGGCACGAAATACCGGAAGAAGAAAGAGATTATTATTTAGAAAGAAGATACCCGGCATTTGGTAATCTTGTACCAAGAGACGTTGCAAGCCGTGCGGCAAAAGAACGTTGCGATGCTGGTTATGGTGTTGGTACAACTAAAATGGCTGTGTTCTTAGATTTTGCAGATGCTATAAAAAGATATGGCAAAATTGAAGCAGGTAAAAAAGGAATCTCTGATATGTCAGAGAAGGATATTATAGCATTGGGCAAAGATGTGGTGGCAGAAAAATACGGTAATCTTTTTGAGATGTATGCAAAAATTACCGGAGAGAACCCTTACGAAATGCCGATGCGCATTTACCCGGCTGTACATTACACAATGGGCGGTCTTTGGGTAGATTATGAACTGCAGACAACTATACCCGGATTGTATGCGCTTGGTGAGGCAAACTTTAGTGACCATGGTGCCAACCGTTTGGGTGCATCTGCGCTAATGCAGGGCCTGGCAGACGGTTATTTTGTGATTCCTTATACACTCGGTAATTATTTGGCTGATGAAATTCGCAACGGTGCAGTAGATACCAACCAGCAGGCTTTTGCCGATACTGAAAATGCGGTTGCTGCAAGAATAGACAGACTGTTGAACATTAAGGGAACTAAAACAGTAGAAAGTTTTCACAAGAGGCTTGGGAAAATTATGTGGGATAAATGTGGTATGGCCCGCAGTGCTGAGGGTTTAAAAGAAGCCATCGCCGATATAAGAGCTTTGAAAGCTGAGTTCTGGAGTGACGTTCGTGTACCGGGAGAAGTAAATGAAATGAACCCTGAATTGGATAAAGCCGGCAGAGTAGGAGATTTTATAGAATTGGGAGAATTGATGTGTATAGACGCACTTGATAGAGAAGAGAGTTGTGGCGGGCATTTTAGAGAAGAAAGCCAGACAGAAGATGGGGAAGCAAAGCGTGACGATGTAAACTATGCTTATGTAGCTGCATGGGAAAACAAAGGTGATGCAGGATGGAACTTACACAAAGAAGAATTGAGTTTTGAAATAGTAAAACCTACACAAAGGAGTTATAAATAATTTTATTGATTAACACATTTTAATCAACCACAGAAAGTTTATTAAATATGGAACATTACAACATGAACCTCACCCTTAAAGTGTGGAGACAAAGAAATAACACGGCGAAAGGAAGTTTTGAAACATACCAGGTAAAAGATATTTCTTCTGAAATGAGTTTTCTGGAGATGTTTGATGTGTTAAACGAACAACTGATCGTGGAAGGTAAGTCTCCTATAGCTTTTGACCATGACTGTAGAGAAGGTATTTGCGGTATGTGCAGTATGCATATAAACGGTCAGGCCCATGGCCCATGGACACAAAATACAACCTGCCAATTGCATATGCGGGCTTTTAAAGACGGAGATACCATAGTGGTTGAACCATGGAGAAGCACGGCATTCCCAGTAGTAAAAGATTTGATGGTAAACCGTACAGCATTCGATAGAATTATAGAAGCCGGTGGTTACATTAGCGTAAACACGGGGAACGCTGTAGATGCGAATGCAATACCTATTGATAAAAAGAAAGCAGATGATGCGTTTATGGCTGCTGCCTGCATTGGTTGTGGTGCATGTGTAGCAACCTGTATTAACGGCAGCGCTATGCTTTTCGTGGGTGCAAAAATTTCTCAGCTTGCGCTATTGCCACAAGGTAACCCTGAAAGAGAGAGTAGGGCACTTAACATGGTTGCGCAAATGGACAAAGAAGGCTTTGGTAATTGTACCAATACTTACGCCTGCGAGGCGCAATGCCCTAAAGGTATTTCTGTTGCCAACATTGCAAGAATGAACAAAGAATATATAGGTGCAGGCTTTGCAACCGAAGAAAATTAATTATAAAAAAATATGCATATTAAAGTGGTTTGATGTTTTCATCAGACCATTTTTGTTTTTAATGGCTAACAGCAAACCGGTATTTGAAAAATATTCGTTTCTATTTGTGAAAAGATGCAACTGAATGAACATTATTTCGTTCTTACTTTAAGAATAAGGGATGGAAATTTATTTAAGTTGTAAAAGAAGTTATATTTAATTGTAATTGTAAGGCAAAAGCTGTTTGATGCAATCATACAAAAATATTTTTTAATAAGTACAAGTCATTTTCAAGCAAATAAAATACAAGATTTTTTCAGCCCTTTTACCGTTTATCTTAACGGCGACAGGAACTTTTTTAGGCACATGTTCATACGCACAGTTAGTGCCAAACACCACAGCAAATCTTAGGAATAAGAAAGTGGCTGTAAAGTTTCCTTATCAAAACCTTGATAGCGCAAGCATAGTGCCGGCCACTGTTACAATAAAGAACATTCCCAAATTTATGTATGTGGTAGATGAGGTGAACGGCGCCATAAACTGGCTGGAGAAACCTGTTGTAGATAGTATTGAAATTACTTACCGGGTGTTTCCCTTTAAAATAAATGCCGTTGCAAGAAGGTTCAATTATGAAGATGTACGTAACCGTTTCACAAAAGAAAATCCTTATACAGTTATAAATGCCAGCAAGCAAAATAACCCCCTTTTAAACTTTGGTACATTGCAAACAGACGGAAGTTTTGGCCGAGCCATATCGTTTGGCAATAACCAGGATGCTGTAGTAAACAGTACATTGAACCTACAGTTAAATGGCTTTATTGGCGACAGCATTGAGATAACCGCAGCTGTAACAGATAACAACCTTCCTATTCAACCCGATGGCAATACACAGGATCTTCGTGATTTTGATAAAATATTCTTTCAGGCCAGAAAGAAAAACTGGGCAGTAAGTTTGGGAGACATTGATATAAGAGAGAGTAAAAATTATTTCCTCAATTTTTATAAAAGAGTTCAGGGGATTTCCATTTTAACGGAAAATAAAATCACCAAAAGTGCCACAAATTCATTGTTGGTAAGTGGTGCCGTAGCGAAAGGGAAATTTACGAAAAATATTATAGTTCCACTAGAGGGGAACCAAGGCCCATACAGGCTTAAAGGCGCAAACAATGAATTGTTTTTTATTGTGCTTGCCAATACAGAACGTGTTTTTATAGACGGGGTAAAGCTGCAGCGGGGCGAAGACCAGGACTACGTAATAAATTATAATACTGCCGAAGTTACTTTTACACCCAAGCGTTTAATCACAAAAGATGTAAGGATACAGATAGAGTTTGAATATGCTGACAGAAGTTTTTTAAACTCCCAGCTTTACCTCAATGATGAAATTAAAATAAAGAAAAACCTGCTGATTTCTCTGGGTGCTTTTTCAAATACGGATGCAAAAAATTCTTCTATAGATCAGATACTGGATACGAAGCAAAAGCAATTTCTTGCAGATGCGGGAGACAGCATAGCTACTGCTTTTTACCAAAGCGCTGTGAGAGATACTTTTGAAAGAGGCAAGGTTTTATACCGAAGAACAGATTCGCTTACAAATGGTATAATTTACCCTTCGGTTTATGTATTGTCAAACAATGCGGCTGATTCTCTTTACAGCCTTTCCTTCTCATTGGTAGGTGCACATAAAGGAAATTATATACAGTTACAAAATGCAACAAACGGAAAGGCTTTTCAATGGATAGCGCCGGTGAACAGCATCAAACAAGGCGATTGGGAGCCGGTTACACTGCTTGTAACGCCTAAAAAATTACAGGTTTTTACAGCCGGTGCAGAATACCTCATTAACAGCAACACAAAACTGAAAGCAGAAGTTGCCATGAGTAACTATGATTTAAATTTATTTTCGGCAAAAGATAAAAAAGACAACACCGGTCTTGCAGCTAAACTACAGTTACAAAATAACGGCAAAAAAGTAACACTTTTTAAAAAGGATTTTACACTACAAACAAATGCAGGTTATGAGTATGTTCAGAAAAGATTTAGGCCAATAGAGCGCTTAAGGAATATCGAATTTTTAAGAGACTGGAGTTTGCCTTTTGATTTGCCTGCAGCCAACGAACAAATAACCAACATATCTGCAAAAATTACTGATAAAAACGCAAACGACGTATCGTATGAAATTACAAATTACAACCGTAGTGACGGTTATAATGGCTTTAGGCATAGGTTTACACAGCAATTAAATAAAAATGCTTTTAAAATAAATTCAAACATAAATTATACAAATTTTAATGCAAAGCTGCAGTCAGGTACATTTTTAAGGCCAACAATCGATGTGAACAAAACTTTTAAAAACCTACAATCATTTGAGACAGGCATAAAATATTTAGGAGAAAGAAATAAGTTGTCAGATAAGTTGCCGGACACTTTGAACTTTACAAGTTTTGCTTTTAATGTGTATGAATTGTATGCACGAACCAACCAAACACGGTTAAATAAATGGGGCGTTTCTTTTAATATAAGGGAAGATTTTTTACCAAAAAGTAAAGCCCTGCTTGCTGCTGACAGGAGTAATAATTACAATGTGTTCACAGAATTATTTGCAAACGAACACCACAAACTAAAATTTACGGGTACTTACAGAAAGCTGCGTATTTTAGACAGTAGAGTGAGCCGGCAGAAAGAAGATAAAAGCATTTTGGGCAGAACTGAATATTTTGTAAATGAATGGAAAGGTTTTGTAAATGGAAATGTATTATACGAAGTTGGATCGGGGCAGGAACAACGAAGGGAATATTCCTACATAGAAGTGCCGGCAGGGCAGGGACTTTATACATGGATAGATTATAATGGAAATGGCATACCCGAGTTAAATGAATTTGAGGAAGCATTTTTTCAGGATCAAAAAAAATACATAAGAATATACACGCCCGGCAACCAGTACGTTAAAGCAAATTTTCTGCAGTTTAATTACAGCATCGATTTGGATCCGAAAGCTATTATGAATCCATCAAAAAATAAGGGATTCAAAAAAATCCTGCTGCGCAGTACCACCAGTTCAGCCCTGCAAATTGCAAAGAAAAATATTTCTAAAAATGATTTTTTGTTTAATCCTTTTGGGAAAACAGTAGCCGACAGCAGCTTGCTTACCTTAAATTCATTCCTTTCCAACACTTATTTTTATAACAGAACAAGCGCCAGATTTGGGCTTGAACTCACACACAGTAAAGCATCAACGAAAGCACTCCTTTCTTACGGCGTAGAGAGCAGGGGTATAAGAACAATCAATACCAAAATAAGGGCAAGTTTAAAGAAAAATATTGTTACAACTTTTTTGGTAAAGCAGGTTAAAAATACCCTTGCCACACAGGCCGTAAAGTTCGATAATAGAAATTATGATGTATTACAAAATGCTGTAGAACCAAGTATAACCTACGTTTATAAATCTAACCTGAGGGCTACGATTGGTTACGCTTATGCAAATAAGCAAAACAGAATTGATTCGATGGAAAGAGCTATAAACAATGCGATCGTTACAGAGGTTAAATACAATATACTATCGGGGAGTAGTATCAATTTAAAATTTACCTATAATAATATTGATTTTAAGGCTTACCGCGGCGCTCAAAATACGACTGTAGGGTATTTATTACTTGATGGCTTGCAACCCGGCAAGAACTTATTGTGGAATGCTGAGTTTACAAAACGAATTAGTGGTAATATAGAATTGGCAGTACAATATGAAGGCAGAAAGCCAGGCATTGCACCAACAATACATACTGGAAGAGCATCATTAAGAGCACTGTTTTAAAACTAAAAAGCGACAAAATAAATTTGTCGCTTTTTTAAATATAACCTCCAAAGTAATATTTGTTTCTTCAGTTTTCGCCTTAGCTAAACAATCCACCTTTTTTCAAAGGTTTGTAACCTTCTCCAACTTTAAAGCCATTGTTGTACACTTCAATTTTATAATTTCCTGTATTAAAATTTGAACCTTGTTTCCAGTCAAAACTTACGCTTTGTCTTTTATTTTGTGTGTAGTTAACATCCAGTTTTTGTGTGTAAGGTTTTTCCTGCCCTTGTCTTGTGTTAAAAGTTCCTGAACCAAGCGCCTGTACTGCTATTGGAGAACCATCAGGTGCTGTAATGCAAACATAAATTTCTTTGCTGCCACTTTCAGATAACATATTCTCATCAAGATCGAAACTGATACGAAGTTTGTCAACTCTTTTAGCTGTTGTGGTTGTTTTTTCTTTTCCACTTTTCCTTTCGTTGATACCAACGATATTAAAATTTGAAGCGTGTAAAGTAGAACCTACGTTGATTAAATCTTCTTTTTCCTTAATAACAAGTGTGGATGAATCATAGTTTCTTTGCACTCTGTCTCTTTGAGAGATAACCATTGCTTTTTCGCCAATAAGCTGCGTTTTTTGCTCTTGTAAAATAGCTACCTGTTCTTTATACCCATCAATATCTCCGTTAAGAGAACTAATCAATCTTTTTGCTTCGGCAAGTTCAGCCTGCGTAGCGTTTGTCTTGTTTAATAGTTGTTGTATCCTTGTTTTTTTGTTATCAATTTCTCTGTCTTTTACAGATATCGCACTGTCTTTTTTTGAGTTAGACGTTTTTAAAACATCATACCTCATAGCAGCATCTTCTAGTTCTTTTTGTAATTGGTCACGCTGTGTAGATGTGGTTGCAATCATTGTTTCTTTTTGGTCAATCGTTTCTTTGGTTTGGTTTTTATCATAAATGATATAACCCCAGGTGCCCAATAATGCTACTACCAACAAAGCTGTAAGGATGGTTGGAATATTATTTTTTTTCTGTGTAACAACTGTTGTTTGTTGTGGAGTTGTTTGTTCCGCTTCGGGATAATTTTCAAATGCCATGGCTGTATATTTTTTAAATGAAATAAAATTAAATTTGACAATCAAGTATAAATTAATACAATAATTTCGTATTCAATAATTCGGCGACCTATTTACGAATACTGTGCCAAAAATGAAAAAGCATAATTTTAACAGCCTATAATAGGCATATTAGATTGAATATGAGTGTAGAAAAAATAATTGGCAGTTGGAAAAAGAAAACGTTTAAACCCGTTTATTGGCTTGAAGGAGAGGAGGAATATTATATAGACCAAGTAATTAATTATGCGGAACATGAACTTTTGCCAACCGCGGAGGCGGAATTTAACCTAACCGTTTTTTACGGTAAAGATGCAGACTGGGCCGCTGTGATTAATGCCTGCAGGCGTTACCCGATGTTTGCAGACAAACAAGTTGTTGTGTTAAAGGAAGCGCAGCACATGAAGGATATAGATAAGCTGGAAGGCTATATAGCTGCACCACTTGCCACCACTATTTTTGTGGTAGGGTATAAAGCCAAAGGAGTAGACAAAAGAACAAAGCTTTACAAAATTTTGCAAACCAATGCCGAAGTATTAACAACAAAGAAAATAGCGGAGGGTAAAATGCAGGAGTGGATCATAGAGCTTGCCAAGGCAAAAGGTTATGCTATTAACCCCAAATCTGCTTCTTTGCTAGAAGAACATACTGGCAATGATTTAAGCAGAATTGCCAATGAAATAGATAAACTTTCTGTAAATCTTCAAAATAAAAAAACAATTGATGATGATGATATTGAAAAATTCATTGGCATCAGTAAGGAATACAATGTTTTTGAACTGCAGGGATCAATAGCAAAAAAGGACCTAGCTAAATCGATAAAAATAATCAACTACTTTGAGGCCAACCCCAAAGCCGCCGTTATACAAATGGTACTTCCTGCTTTGTATGCTTATTTTAGTAAAATTTATGCAGTATATGGTATGAATGATAAGAGTGACGGTGCACTTAAGCCCATGTTTTACTTTAATCCTATAGCATTGTCGCAAGCAAAAGAGGCCATGAAAAATTACGGATATGTTGGTGTTGAAAAAATGCTTTTGCTATTGCACCATTACGATCTTAAAAGCAAAGGTGTGGGTGATAATGGCACATCTGGCGCTATGCTCATGAAAGAAATGGTCGTAAAAATAATGTTGGATTAGGGAAGTGGGCGGTGGGTAGTTTGGAGTGAGCAATTTGCAGTTGGCAGAGGGCAGTTGTCCGTTGTCCATCGTCTGTCGTCTGTTTTCCGTCGTCAGCCTTAGCTATTCAGCCCCACAGCCATTTCCTTATCCTTGGCCAATTGTGCCTTTAATTCATCAAGCCCATTAAATTTTACTTCGTTGCGCAAATGATTTTTAATGGTGATCTTTAAATATTCTCCGTAAATATCTTCGTTAAAGTTAAAAATATTAACCTCTATCGTTCTTTTTTTACCATCTACTGTTGGTCGCATGCCAATGTTCATCATGCCTTTTAGTATGCTGTCGTTTAATATGATATCTACCGCATACACGCCATCGGCAGGTATTAACTTATTTTCATTCTCTATTAATAAATTCGCCGTAGGGTATCCAATGGTTCTGCCCAGTTTATTTCCTTCTATAACTTTTCCCGTAAAAAAATATTGATAACCAAGGTAAAGAGCTGCTGTATGGATGTCGCCTGTAACAAGGGAATTTCTAATTTTTGTAGAGCTGATGGTAATATCTTTTAAAATATGCTCCGGTATTTCAATCACTTCATAATTGTTTTTTGTTCCTTTTTCCTTCAGCAAATCAAAGTTGCCTTCTCTGTTATTACCAAATCTATGGTCATACCCAACTACAATTAAAGACGGATTAAAATTTTTAACGAGAAAATCTTCAATGTATTCGCGTGCCGTCAATTGAGAAAACTCTTTATCAAAAGGCACGACAACAATGTTTTCGATACCCATTTTTTGTAAAAGTCCGTATTTTTCTTCGGGCGTGTTCAGCACAAATATTGGCTTATCTTTTATCTGCACAATCTGTTTGGGGTGTGGGTAGAAGGTGATGAGCACGGGTGTTCCACCAATTCTATCAGCTTCGCTAATGAGTTGAGAAATTATTTTTTCATGCCCCACATGCACACCATCAAAACTGCCGGTGGTTATAACGGCTTTGGTAAAAACAGGGAGCGATTTAATATCTGTATAAACGTTCATATTTGCGGTGCAAAAGTAGTTAGGAAAACATTATTGAAAATCGGCTACAGAAGATTTATTTTGCAGGCAATATGGAGTGTTAACTTAGAAACTTCTCGCTTCAATCGATTATAACCAACCAATCAATAAAACATGTCTCTATACGCAAAACGGAATGTATCAGCTCAAAAAGAAGAAGTGCATGCGGCTGTGCAAAATCTTGACCAGGGTCTTTACCCTAATGCATTTTGTAAAATTTATGCTGATTTTTTAGGGGGAGAAAATGATTTTGTAAATGTGATGCACGCAGATGGAGCTGGCACAAAAAGTATTCTTGCTTATTTGTACTGGAAAGAAACAGGTGATATTACCGTGTGGAAAGGTATTGCGCAGGATGCTGTTGTAATGAATTTAGATGATCTTTTATGTGTAGGCATTCATGATAATATTGTTTTCAACTCTACCATTGACAGGAATAAACAACTGATAACCGGTGAGGTTTTACAACAGATCATTACCGGCACGCAAGATGTTTTTGATATGCTTGCAAAGCACAATGTGCAAATACATTATTTAGGCGGAGAAACAGCAGATGTGGGTGATGTGGTGCGCACTGCCGCAGTAAACGGAACGATGTCTAGCCGCTGGCCCAAAAGCAAACTTATAACCAACAATAAAATAGCACCTGGAAATGTGATTGTGGGGCTTGCATCTTACGGGCAGGCAAATTACGAAACAGCCTATAACAGTGGCTTGGGTAGTAATGGTCTAACAAGTGCGAGGCACGATGTGTTGGGTAAATTTTACGCTGAAAATTTTAAAGAAAGTTTTGATAACAGCTTGCCTGATGAAGTTGTTTACATAGGCAACCATAAACTAACAGACGAAATTGTACGAAACGATGGGCAAAAAACAACTATTGGAAAACTGTTATTGAGTCCGACACGCACCTATGCGCCGGTAATGAAAAAGTTATTGCAGGATCATTTCGATAAAATAAATGGCTTAATACATTGTAGCGGTGGTGGACAAACAAAATGTTTAAAATACCTACCCGGCAATTTTAAAATTATTAAGGACAATCTTTTTGATGCACCAGAGATATTTGGCATCATTGAAAAAAGCAGCGGTAGCAACCTCAGGGAAATGTATGAAGTATTTAATATGGGCTGCCGCATAGAAATTTATTGCGCTGAAAAGGATGCGCAAACAATGATTGACGCCGCCACATCTTTTGGTATAGCAGCGCAAATAATTGGAAGGGTAGAAGCCGCTGATAAAAAAACGTTGGTATTAAAAGTGCGAGGAGAGCAAATCGAATATTGATTCTTGTAAAAATTGTTCTAAAAGAATTTGCTTTGCAGTGCTGTACTATTTAGTGGTTAAAAAATCCATGTTTCTGGTTTTGTCTTTACTCTCCCAGCGATAATGAATGGTGTAATTGTTTTTATCGGTTTTTAAACGATAGGGTATACGAACTTTTAAATCTACAACGCCGGTGCTTTCCATGGCAGCTTTTACGCTTGATAAAACTTTAAGCGGTATTTTAACTTCTTTACCTGCCTTATCAAATACCCAGAATAAATGGTTGCCGTTTAAAATATCCATCTGGTTGCTGCCGTTTAGTTGCGCCAAATCAATTGCCAGGTATGCGTAAGTTGGTGCTACCCTAATGGTTGTATCTACATTGGCGGTAATGGAACTGCATTTTAAACCATTGCTTTGACCTACCATTCCCACAGGTGTTTTAAGCACCACTGTTGTGGCTGTTTTTGCCGGTAAAGTTGAGTTTGTCTGTGCAATTGAAGCAGCCGTAATAGAAATGCCGAAAATGAAAAAAGAAAATATTTTGAACATTTGCATATTTTTTATGAAGATAAATATCTTGGTGCAAATAAAATGCAAAATAGAGGGTTCAAGTTTTAAATTAATATTCTAATGATTGTACGCCTTTATTTTGATGTTTTAACAAAGAAGGGTTTATCTCCTTGGTAATAGACATTAACTGAGAATATAAAATTATTAGGGTGGTTTTACAACATGCCATACTGTTATAGGAAAGTTTTAACAAAGGCCCCATAAAAAACATTTTAAAACAGGGTTTTGAATATTTACATTTGCTTTAATCTTAAATCTAATTACCAAAAACATGTCTCAATCAATTATAGAATTAAAAGGAGTAAATATTTACCAGAGCCAAACACTTATTTTGAGTGATGTAAATATTTCTGTAGATAGGGGAGAATTTGTTTACCTGGTTGGTAAAACCGGTACCGGAAAAAGCAGTTTGCTAAAAACATTGTATGGAGATCTTCAACTTACCGAAGGACAGGGTTGGGTTGTGGGTCATAACCTAAAGGAACTTACATGGAAAACCATTCCGTTTTTAAGGCGAAACCTGGGTGTTGTTTTTCAGGATTTTCAATTGCTCACAGACAGGAATGTAAATGAAAATTTGAAATTTGTTTTGCGTGCAACCGGATGGAAAGATGAAAAGTTAATGGACAATAAAATTGCAGATGTATTAGAGAAAGTGAATTTAAAAACGAAAGGTTTTAAAATGCCTTTTGAATTAAGTGGCGGCGAACAACAGCGTATAGATGTGGCCCGGGCATTGCTCAATTCCCCCAAATTAATATTGGCAGATGAGCCTACCGGTAATTTAGACCCCGAAACAAGCGATGAAATAATGCAATTACTGTTTCATATATGCAGAGATTTTGGAACCACCATTGTAATGGCTACGCATGATTATGTGGTGATAAATAAATTTCCTGCACGTACCATAAAAACAGAAAATGGTAAAGTATGGGACAATGCTACCGTAACATATCAATAATTAAGCGTGCATTTTGTTCGTTGTTGTATAATTTTTTTAATGCAGTACTTCGGCGCTGCATTTCTTTTGTTGTAAAGTTTTCTTTAAAAAACAATGAAATCTGTTGTTTAAAGGAAGTATCGTTTTCTGCTATTACACATAATTCATTTAGACCCGATCCCTCCGTGCCGGCATTATTTACAATACAATGACGGCCGTTATAAAGTGCGTTTAACAATTTTAATTTTACCCCCGTCTTATTAAATGAAGGCAGCACATTTATTTGTGCATGTTCAATTAACAACTGCATATTCACTTCTGTCGGGTTTGCCACAATGCTTACAAACGGGTATTTTTTGGCCGCTGCCTTCAATCTTTTTGATGGATTTCGTCCTGCAATAACAAATGGAAATTGCAGCGTGTCAAATACTTTTTCCATTAGCCAAATGGCTGCTGTTTCATTTTCGTTGATGGCTAAATTGCCATGGTACAAACAATATTTCCCTACTCCTTCAAGGCTGCAAATATGCACGTAGGGTAAAAAAACCGGTAAAAAACCAATGGCTTTTGCCGCAAATTCTCGTTCATATAATTCAGCATCGTCTGTACTTACTGTAAGAATTTGTGCCTTATTTGCAACAATGCTTTCGTACTTTTTAAGAAGTTTCGCTTCGTATTCGAAGTAGATTTTTTTCGGGAAATTACTTTCATGTTTTGCGAGCTGGTCGTAATATTGATACTCTACATTGTGTAATCTTATAAAAACTTTTCTTCCGGCTAACTTGTTTTTATATAAATAATAGGTGCAATGCATGCCTTCAAATAAAATAGGGTAGTTGTCTTTTTGCAGGTTTAGTAGTAAAAGGTCGCTTTTTCTACTATTTACAATAAAAGGAATGGCTAATGAAAGTGCACTAAGCCGCTGTCTTTTATAATAATGTACGGTTTCGCAATACTGGTGTAGGATTTCCTGTTGTGGTCTTTTGTTTAAAAAACAGTGTAAATGTATTTTTAAACCTGCTGTATGAAGTGATTTTAATTTATAAAATAAATCAACCACCCCTCCAAAATCAGCAGGCCATGGCACCTCGTGCATTACTATATGAAGATGTTTGTCTATCACAAATACGAACGGTATATTTTTTCTAAATGCATACTTTCATTTTCCCAGCAAAGTTCTTTTGCGGCACTTATGCAGTTTTGTTTGTAATTCAAATAAGTTTCTTTGTCTGCCAGCAGTTGTAAAACTGCATCTGCAAGTTTTTGCGGGGCATTGCTGTCAATGCAAATGCCGCAATTGTATTTTTCAACTATGTATTTAACTTCTGGTATGGCCGTTGCAATTACAGGTACACCTGCATGTATGTAATCAAATATTTTATTTGGTAGGTTGTATTTACAATTCAAATCGTCAAACGAATCTAAACTAAAAGCAATTGTAGCTAGGCCCGTATATTTTTTTAGTTTTGATGGCGGTAATTTTTCTATCATGTCTACTTTGCCTGCAAGTTCCCATTCAATCCGCTTCTTTTTAATATGTTCCCATTGGTTGCCACCGCCAATAAAAACCAGCAAATAGTTTTCGGGTAAAAATTTCATTGCTTCCAACACTTCTATGCCACCACGCCCTTCGTTAATACCTGCGCCCTGCAACATTAAAATTATTTTAACCTTCCAATGTTCAGGCGTTTCAAAAGGTATCACATTTTCAGTTACGGGTACATTTCTAACAACGCTGATGTCGTTCCCATATTCTTCAAAATATTTATCTCTTACGGAATTATTTACTGTGTAAACGGTTTTTAGTTTTGGAAAAATCCAGTCTTCAAAAAACTTCCAGGTTTTTCTTTTTAACGGTGAGTTTTTTAATTCGGGCACACCGGTAAAATATTCGTGGGTATCGTATATAAGTTTTTTGTTTCTCCACTTTGTTACGATGTAATTTGGAATTAAAGTATCTAAATCGTTTGCAAGAAAATAATCTGTTTTACAAAAAAGCAGTTTTACAAAAAGTTTCAAATTAAACTCGGTATACTGCAAAATTCCTTTTGTAAAATGGCACTTTATTCTTGTTGCCTTAAAAGGATAGTCATCTAGTGTTAAACTGTTGTGAAACGACCGGGCAATGACAAATACATCGAAACCCATTTTTTGTAATGTTGCGCAAATTCTTATTACCCGTTGGTCAGTAGTAAGATCAGATATAACTGAAACGGTAATTGTTTTTGCAGACATATTTTTTTGACTCCCTTTATTTATTGTGCAAGATAAACTGTTAAGTGTTTACGTATTTGTTCTGCTGCATTGCCATCGCCAAAAATATGACTACTAAAATCTGCCTGCAGAGCAGATAGCTTATGAAAATTTGCAAGAATATCACTTGTTTCTGCAGCACAATGAAGGGCGCAGTTTGCTGCTATAATTTCGGGCCAAAATGGTGCATCCATGATTACTAGCGATTTTTTATGCATAAAATAGGCTTCTCTGCTCGTACCACCGCTGTCTGTTATTATATATTCAGCATTGCTTAATAAGTTTTTCATTGCAGGATATCCTAAAGGCGGCAATGTGGTAAAATTTGGTTTTAAACCGTATTCAGTCATTCGTTTTTTGGTATGCGGATGAAGTGGCAACACGATGTCTATTTCGCTATGTAAGCTGTTTAGGGCCGTTATAATGTTGGAGAGCTTTTCTTTGCTGATCAAATTGGCTTCTCTGTGAATGGTACATACAATATATTTTCTATCGAATGTTATCTTCTCTTCAGCTGGTGAAATTTTTAAAAAGGCATCCAGCATCAAATCCCCTGTCTTTATTAATTCGTTCGAAATACTTTCACCGTATCCCTCCAGTTTCATTGTGTGAAGGTTTTTTTCTGTGCAGCAATAATTTACATCCGCAAGCCTGTCGGTGACAATTCTGTTGGTTTCCTCGGGCATACTGTTATCGTAAGTACGCACACCTGCTTCAAAATGTATTAGGGGGAGAGAACATTTTTTTGCCGCCATTGCTGCTGCAAGCGTTGTATTGGTGTCACCGTAAACAAAAACCACCGCATTTTTTTGGCGTGAAAAGTAGTTATGTAAAGCACTAGCTGCTTCCCCAATAAATAGAAAAGGAGAGGGGTTTTGAATGTTTAAATTTATAGTTGGTTGCGGTATTTTTAATTCATCGAAAAATACATCGCTCATATTATAACTAAAGTGCTGACCGGTATGAATAATTTGCTGCTGAAAATCTTCAACTTTCAGTAACTCGTTGTACAATACTGCCAGTTTTATAAACTGTGGCCTGTTACCAACTATGTGTAAGATTGTTTTCAAATTACAGGGGAGAAGAAATAGTCCAGTCTTCTAATTTTATTTGCTGTACATTTTTAAAATGCTTGGTATTATTTGTAACCATAATGAGGTTGTGTGTTACAGAAGTTACGGCTATTAATAGATCAAAATCATTAATCGGCGTTCCCGTTTTTTGTAATCTGGCTTTTTCCTTTGCATATAAGTCAATAGAACCAGCAATAGGTAAAATTTGAATATCTAAAAGAAATTTTGCAAGTACCTTGCTGTTCTTCTCAAATTTTTCACTTTTTTCAACGCCAAATTTTAATTCTGCCAAAGTTATTTCTGAAATAAAAATACAATTTGGATAACGTAGCTCCTCAATCTTTTCTTTAAGACCAAACTTCCCGTTCATAAAATAAACAGCAATATTTGTATCTATTAAATAACTAGTCAAAGGGCTCTATTTCTCTAGTGAATAATCTACTGTTCCTGATATCTGCAACCATTTCATCTGCAGTCTGGTCAGATTCAAATGCACCAAAAGATTCTTTTAAATTAGCATATGGCTCAGATTTTACTTCTTCTGCTGAATGCACAAGTTTATCTATCAATGCCTTTTTATTGGCATTGCTAAGCGTACTTATCAAACTATAATACCCATCAACAACACTTGTATTTACTTCATCTATCATAACAACCAAATTTACAAAAAATGTTTGTAAGTGTATCTAAGGAGCTTTCAAATATATTTTCTCAATAATTTCTACTGTCTTTAATCCTTCTTCCCCCGAGGCAAAATCGTGGCTCGGATCTTCCAAAGCTTTTAGCATGTTTTCATACACTTTATCGTGGTTGCTCATGCTGCCCTGGTAAAAACCGTAGCCATTTGCCGTATTTCCTTTTGGCAATGTTGGTACTTCTACATCCTTCACATTACAATATTCTAACTCATTTAAATATTGCCCACCAACTTTTACTGTTCCATTCTCACCAAAAACGGTGAAGGAACCTTCCATATTCTGCGCAAAACTGTTTACCGTGTAATGAAGCGTGCCAATTGCGCCTTTTTGCATTTCAAAAGTTACCGTACCTGTATCTTCAATTTCTATACCTGGATGCGCAAAGTTTTTAATAGTGGAATTTACGGTTTTCACATCTCCCAAAAGCCAGTATAATAGATCTATAAAGTGACTAAACTGTGTATAAAGCGTGCCACCATCTAAATTTTTTGTGCCCTTCCAATCTGTGTAATATTGAGCCGGTCTGTTCCAAAAGCAGTTTATCTGAAAACTGTATACCTCACCAAGTTTATTTTCGTCAATTAGTTTTTTTAGAAAGACGATAGGAGGGTTGTATCGGTTTTGCTTTACAACAAATAGCTTTTTATGTGCTTCATTTGCTGCCTTTATCATTTTATCACCATCTTCAACTGCAATACAAAGAGGCTTTTCGCATAATACATTTATTCCTTTTTGAAGCGCCAATATGCTTTGTGTAGCATGTAAACCATTTGGCGTACAAATACTTACAACAGATAAATCGGGTTCATTCTCCAGCAAATGCTGCAAATCGTAATAAGGAGTTGCCTTATAGGCAGTGGCAAATTCGTTGCATTTTTCTACATTTACATCGCAAACGGCTACCAGTTTTCCGGTTTTTATTACTTGGTCAGCATGGCGTTTGCCAATTCTTCCACATCCAATTATTGCAAATCGTACACTCATACATCGCAATATTCAAAAAAAAACCTCGATTTTCCACATTATTTAGCAATTATTATATACTTTTACACTCGATTAGAAAAAAGTAAAACAAAACCGTTTTAAACAAAAAATTAATGTCGCATTTAACTTTAGAGAGAAAAGCAGCTATTTTCTCAACTTATGGCGGAACCGCCAAAAACACTGGCTCAATAGAAGGTCAAGTAGCAATGATTACAGAGCGTATCAACCACATTTCTATGCATCTTAAAACCAACAAGAAAGATTTTTCTTCTCAGCGTGGTTTAATGATTATGGTTGGTCAACGTAAAAGATTGCTTACTTATCTTAGCAAACATGATCTTACTGGTTACAGAGCTTTAATTGAAAAATTAGGTCTCCGTAAATAATTTCCAATATGTAATTATTTTGAATTTTCCCAACTGTATTATGCCGTTGGGATTTATTCTTTATACCTACTATCTTTTTAACGTGTTGAAATAAACAGTTTCAGCCACAAATCATATTAAAATGTCATTACTACAACCAAAATCAATTACGTTCGATATAGGTGGTGGAAGAATGGTCACCATCGAAACGGGTAAAATGGCTCGTCAGGCAGATGGTGCTGTTACCGTACGCCAAGGCAATTGTATCTTACTAGCAACTGTCGTTGCCAATAAAGAACCAAAAGAAGGTCAGAACTTTTTTCCATTATCTGTTGATTACCAGGAAAAATTTGCAGCAAACGGCCGTGTACCGGGTTCGTTCTTTAAACGAGAAGCTCGTTTAAATGACTATGAAATACTTACATCTAGGTTGATTGACCGAGCATTACGTCCATTGTTTCCGGAGGATTATTTATGCGATGTACAGGTATTGATTTCTCTTATTTCATCTGACGATGAGGTAATGCCAGATTCGCTTGCATGTCTTGCGGCATCGGCGGCATTGGCAGTTTCAAATATTCCGATTCAGGAAATTATATCTGAAGTTCGCATTGCACGTGTAGATGGCAAAATCATCATTAACCCAACACGTACAGAATTGGCCACGGCTGATATGGAATTTTTGATTGCAGCTACCAGCAAGAACATTATGATGGTAGAAGGTGAGAGTAAAGAATGCAGTGAAGAAGATTTAATTCTTGCCATAGAAACTGCCCATGAGGCAATTCAAGTGCAGGTAAAAGCACAGGAAGATTTAAGGGATTTGGTAGGGTCAAATGTAAAAAGAGATTATACAAAGCCTTATAGAAATGAAGAATTGGATGCAAAAATTACAGCTTTTGCAAAAGATAAAATGTATGCCATTGCCTCAGCAGCATCTGCAAAACACGAAAGAAGTGCATCCTTCAGTAAACTATACGATGAAGTAAAAGAGCATTTTGCAGCAGATGAAACATTGACTGACCAGGACAAGAAATTGTTTGGTCATTACACTGGCGAGTTACAATACAACGTCGTAAGAGATATGATCTTAAACGATCGCAAAAGATTGGATGGCAGGGGAACAGAAGATATACGTCAACTAGAAATGGAGACAGATATTTTACCAACTCCTCACGGCTCTGCATTATTCACAAGAGGTGAAACACAATCACTTACAACAGTTACTTTAGGAACACCTTTAGATGAATTATTGGTAGAAAGCGCTCACCATTCAGAGTATACTAAATTTATTCTTCACTACAATTTCCCACCGTTTTCAACTGGCGAAGTTAAAATGATGCGCGGTGTTGGTAGAAGAGAAGTTGGTCATGGCAACTTGGCCATGCGGTCTCTAAAGCAAATGATGCCCGGTGCAGAATATCCTTACACCGTTCGTGTAGTGAGCGATATTTTAGAAAGCAACGGTTCATCATCTATGGCCACCGTTTGTGCAGGGTCTCTTGCGCTAATGGATGCTGGCGTACCACTTAAAAAGCATTTGAGTGGGGTAGCTATGGGGTTAATTAAAAAGGGTGACCAGTTTGCTGTATTAACGGATATTTTAGGTGATGAAGATCATTTAGGTGATATGGATTTTAAAGTAACCGGTACACGTGATGGTATCTGCGGTGTGCAAATGGATATTAAAGTTGATGGTTTGAGTATGGATATTATGCGCAGTGCACTTGCACAGGCACGTAAAGGTCGTTTACAAATTCTTGATGCAATGCACGCAACCATTGAAGCTGCTCGTGCAGATGTGAAGCCACATGCACCACGAATGGTCAAGTTTACTATTGACAAAGAGTACATCGGTGCTGTTATAGGGCCCGGCGGTAAAGTAATACAGGAAATACAAAGAGAAACAGGCGCTACAGTAAATATTGAAGAAGTGAACAATGCAGGTTCTGTTAGCATTTTCTGTAAGGATAAAGTTGCATTGGATAAAGCATACTCTTGGATTCAAGGGCTTGTAGCAACTGCGGTAGTTGGAGAAACCTATGAAGGAACCGTGAAAAGTATTAAAGAATTTGGTGCGTTCGTAGAGTTCTTACCTAAAAAAGAGGGTTTATTACACATTAGTGAAATTAGCTGGAAGCGCTTGGAAACGATGGATGGTATTTTTAAAGAAGGAGAGAAGGTGAAAGTGAAATTACTTGAGATTGACCAACGTACAGGCAAATTTAAATTGAGTAGAAAAGCTTTGATGCCCAAACCGGAGGCTCCGGCAAGACCTGAAGCGCCACAACAATAATTCAACAATTAAAAAATACAGCTGCAATCTATAAACGGTTGCAGTTTTTTATTTATGGAATACATAGCCATTGCGTTTGAAAATATAGAAGACAGCCAAAGCGAGCTATTGGTAGCATTACTTGCAGATATAGGTTTTGAAGGATTTGAAGAAGAAAGCAAATCTTTAAAAGCTTTTATAAAATCAAGTGAGTTCGATCAATTTTTATTTGATAAAGTGATTGAGATAAACGATATTAAATACTCAACATCAATTGTTAAGCAACAAAATTGGAATGAGAAATGGGAAGCTGATTTTGAGCCCGTAAAAGTGTTGCATCCAACAACAAATACGCCATTTGCCTATATCAGAGCAAATTTTCACAAGGCTGATCCTGCTTTTTTGTTCGATATATCTGTTACACCAAAAATGAGTTTTGGTACGGGGCACCATGCAACAACGCATCTTATGGTCGCTCACATGAGCGAAATTGATTTTGTATGTAAATCAGTAATTGATTTTGGCACCGGCACGGGCGTACTTGCCATTTTAGCGGAAAAAATGGGTGCGACAAAAATTGTGGCCATTGACAACGATGAATGGAGCATCACCAATGCAACCGAAAACTTAAAAGAAAACGATTGCACAAAAACAGAACTGGTTTTAGCCGAAACGATTGTTGTTGATCATAAAGCGCAGATTATACTTGCCAATATAAACCTGAATATTATTAGGGCAAATATTCTTTCAATAACAGGCTGTGCGCAAGAAAATGCTATTTTCCTCTTTAGCGGAATTATGTTACACGATGAAAAAAACATAACGGATGCATTGGAAGATGGGGGACTTGCGACAAAAGCCATTTTTAAAAAAGATGGTTGGCTGTCTATTCTTGCTCATAATTAGAACATTGTTTGGCTGGAAATGTAAAGAAGATCTAATCAAAAGCTACTATTTTTAATAAAATTGTTTGGCTTTATATTAGAGGTGTGAATTACTTTCTCTGTTTTTAACACCATAAAATTACTTTTTCATTTATATTTGTCTTCCCAGTTAATTAAAAGTCAAGCATGAAAGAACTTCTTCTTATAATAGTTGCATATATGATCGGATCTATACCGACCGCACTTATTATAAGCCGACGATTTTTTGGGATAGACATTAGAGAATATGGAAGCGGCAATATGGGCGCCACCAATACTTTTAGGGTAATGGGTTCTAAATATGGCACAATCGTTATGGTTTGCGATATATTAAAAGGAATGGCAGCCGTTGCTTTGTACAATTTTCTTCCTTACTACTTACAGCAGGGCAGTGGCTTAGAGAAGACAAATTTTATGATTGGTCTTGGTCTGGCCGCAGTATTGGGGCATGTGTTTCCTTTATGGGCAGATTTTAAAGGAGGAAAAGGTGTTGCAACACTTTTCGGAATGATACTCGCCATACAGCCTGTTATTGCCGGTAGTTGTGTTGGTGTTTTTTTATTGGTGCTTTATCTAACGAGATTTGTATCGTTAAGTTCTATACTTGCCGGGTTGATGTTGCCAGTATCTGTGTTATGGATATGGAACGAGCACGAAATTCTTTATCGAATATTTGCATTGTTTGTGGCATTACTGATCATTATTACGCACCAAAAAAATATAGGTAAACTTCTCCGTGGTGTGGAAATCCGCATCCCTATTTTCAAGAACAGGGATAAGCGAAAAAATCGCCAAAAATAATTTTCTCTAATTGCGTTGCAATAAATTGGTACGGGTATTGATTAGCATTGTGTAAACATAAATATCTCTACAATGAAAAATATAATTCTACTATTTTCCGTAACCGTATTGATGGCCGCTTGTACTACAAATGCGGTAACAGGTAGAAAACAGCTTAGTCTTGTTTCTGATGAGCAATTACAGGCTGATGCCGTAACGCAATACCAATCCTTTTTATCGCAAAGTAAAGTTGTAAGTTCCAGCAACAATAGAGATGCTGAAATGGTGAAGAGAGTAGGTGGTAGAATAGCCAGTGCTATTACTTCTTATTATGGGGCACAAGGAAAACAAGATATTTTGGCTGGCTATAAATGGGAATTTAACCTTGTAGATAGCAAAGATGTAAATGCATGGTGCATGCCCGGCGGTAAAGTGGTTGTTTATACCGGTTTGTTACCCATCACACAGAATGAGGCCGCACTTGCAGTTGTGCTTGGCCATGAAATTACACATGCCGTTGCCAAGCATAGCAGTGAGGCCATCAGCAAACAATATTTATTACAGGGAATTGGAGGCGTTGTAGGTGCAGGTATTGGCAACGAACAAAAAGCGGCTGTTTTTAACAATGTCTTTGGTTTAGGCGCAGGTGTTTACGGATTAAAAAATTCTCGTAACGCCGAATTTGAAGCAGATCATTTTGGATTGTTGTTTAGTGCAATGGCAGGGTACAATCCACAGGAGGCAATAGCTTTCTGGAACAGGATGTCATCCGCAGGTGGTGGCAATAAGCCGCCTGAATTTTTATCAAGTCACCCATCCGACGAAAATCGAATTAGCAGGTTGCAAGGGTATATGCCCGAAGCATTGTGTTATTACAAACCAGTAAAAAAATAAAAGACAAGCCCTCAGAAATGGGGGTTTGTTGTACCTGCTACTTTGATTCCTGCAATTTGTAAGCTGAAAATCGGTAGATGAATGCATGTTGTTCTGTTAAAAACGAAAAGAATTTTTAAATATTTTTAATGAGCTTTTTGCATTTTTATTTTAAATTATTGCATTCTGCAATAAATACCCGTATCAATTGTTTATTAATTTGCTGTAAAATGTATGATTTTTAGCGAACAAGCCTTATTTTTGTAACATCTAATTAAATTTGATCATTTTGAAACGCATTAGTTTTTTTATTGTAATAATGGGAGTGTGTATCATGGTTCCTTTCACATCTATGGCAGGTCTTCCAGATCCTTGTCCTGATCCCGCTTATCCCGACTGCCCTATAGACAGTAATCTTGTTGTGCTGATGGTAGCTGCTGCGGCTGTTGCTGCAAAAAAAGCATACGATTATAAAAAGAAAACCAGCACAGCAACCTTTTCGTAATATTTATCAAAATAATTTGCCAAATGAGACAATCCTTAAAGGGTTGTCTCGTTTGGTATAAGTTACCCACAGTTTTCAAAAACCTGTTTATAAGTTTATTGTTTTATTAGGCGGGTTAATGGATTATTTTTACGAATTTTACATAGACTAGTAACTGCTTTAAAATGTGTGTAACTCTTTGGCAATTAATCTGATGATGAAAAATAACTACTATGGTTTGCTTTTTAAGAAAGTAAGCCACATACCACTAATATTGTTTTTGGGGATAACGCCTTTATTTTTTGCATCCTGCAAAGTAACCAAGCCATCTGCTTACTTTACCAATTTAAAAAAAGATACAACCCTTACAGGCTTTGTTACCAGCGATTATGAGTCAAAAATAATAAATGGAGATCGGCTGTCTATTAGCGTGAGCAGTCTCAGCTCGGTAGAAGATGGTCTTTTTAACAGTGCGGGTGCTTCGGCAGGTGCTGCAACCGGCGGTACAACAGGGGGTGGTTTTTTGGTACAACAAGACGGTACTGTTTTATTACACCGCCTAGGGGTTGTAAAAGTGGCTGGCCTCACAAGAAAAGAATTGAACACAAATCTTCAGGAAAAACTAATTGGCTATATGAAAGAGCCAATTGTGCAGGTTAATTTTTTAAACCATAAAGTAACGATACTTGGCGAAGTTGGTAACCCGCAGGTGTTGGCTTTGCCACAGGATCAGTTATCTTTAATTGATGCGATTGTTTTAAGTGGCGATGTAACTGCAATTGCCAAACGCAACGACATTACCATCATAAGGGAAGAAGGAACGGAGAAAAAAGTAAAACACATTAACCTGGAAGACAATTCTATCTTCTCGTCTCCATGGTATTATGTGCAACCCAATGATATCATCCTTGTGTCTGCAGATACCGAGAAATTTGTAAAAGAACAAAATAAAGGAAAAATACAGGCTACCCTTGGCTTAGTTGTATCAGGTATTTCTTTTTTGTTAATAATAATAGACAGGGTTTTTAAATAAGTTTCTGTATGGACGAAGATCAATTTTTTAGTGACAAGCCGCAGTCAAATATACTGGTGCATATCGTACACCGCTACTTGCCTTTCTGGCCGTTGCTCGTTGTTCTTCTTGCTATATCCCTTTCTGTTTCATTTATTTATCTGCGTTCACAAACAAAAATTTATGTTGCTGCGGCAAAAGTTTTGTTGAAAGACCCACAAAAGGGTGGCGGTGATAGCAAGGTATTAGAAGCCCTCAATATTTTTAGCGAGAAGAAAATCGTAGAAAACGAAATTCTTGTATTAAGGTCTAGCTCTCTTATGCAGGAGGTGGTGAAGCAACTCGATCTATATACAACTGTTTACAATGAGGGTAAAGTACAAACAGAAGAGTTGTATGGTAGTAACACCCCTCTTTACTTTGAGGCCATCAACAAAGACAGTATCAACGGCGGAGGCAGGTTTGAGCTTGCGGTAAACTGGAAAACAAACAGCATTACACTTAATAAAATCATTTATGGTTTCAATGATCTGGTAAGCATAGCCGGTACCAATTATAGAATTGTTCTAAACAACGATTACAATAAAAATGCTGTGGGTAAAAACTACTTTGTTGTTTTCAACAGTCCGGCAGGGGCAGCCGGTGGCATTATTGGTGGGCTCAATGCTGCACCAATTTCCTTTAGCAGTACCGTTCTTAATTTAGATATAAAAACCCCTGTGCCTGAAAAAGGGATCAAGATTTTAAACAAATTATTTGAAGTATACAACATAGCGAGCATAAATGATAAAAATGAATTTGCGCAGCGTACGCTCAAGTTTGTTGATGACCGTTTGAATAAAATAACAGCGGAACTTGACAGTGTAGAAAGAAATGAATCTAGTCTTAGGGCGAGAGAAGGCATAACAGATCTTTCTGCACAGGGTGCACAGTACGGTGACATTGTAAGAGAACTCGATCAGAAAAAAACGGCCATCGACCTACAAACCGATATGCTTGCTGGTATAGAAAGCTATGTTTACAGCAAGGGCAGAAGACCCGGAACTGTGCCATCGCAAGGGCTTGTAGCTGACGCTACATTATCTGGATTGCTCGATCAGTTGTACGGCGCAGAGTTTGAGCTGGATAAGGCCAAAGCGCTAGCAGGTGAAAAAAGCGAGACGGTGGTGCTTGCAGAACAAAAAGTGAGCAGGCTCAAGAATGATATAAAAGAAAACATAAACAACATCAGGAGTGGGTATCAAATACAACGCAACAGCATCAACGAAAATATAGCATTGAATAATGGATTGCTTGCGCAGGTGCCGGCTAAGGAAAGAGCTTTGCTTGCCATTAGCCGCCAGCAGGAAATTAAAAATAAGATTTACCTTTTTTTATTGAATAAAAGGGAAGAAACGGCAATTTCATCTGCTTCCACATCGGCAGACTTGAGGGTGTTGGAGAGTGGTTATTCGTACGGTCCTATTAGCCCCGTTGCTAAAAATTATTACCTCATGGGCCTGCTGTGTGGGCTGCTCTCTTTTTTAATATTGGTACAATTAAATGAACCGCTTAGCAACAAAGTTTTATTTAGAGCCGAAATAGAAAATAAAATAAAAGTGCCGGTTGTGGGTGAAATAATACAGGCACCAGACAAAGACAGTATTGCCATTACCGAAGGGAAAAGAACAGTCATTGCAGAACAGTTTCGGTCGTTGCGAACGAACCTCACTTTTATGGGGGTGAGTGCTGTGAACAAAACAATCCTGGTTACATCTTCTATATCTGGCGAGGGAAAGAGTTTTGTGGCAACCAACCTTGCGATGAGTATGACGCTTACCGGTAAAAAAGTTGCGCTCATGGAGCTCGATCTAAGAAAGCCAAAGCTAAGCAAGGAGCTTGGTGTAAAAAGAGATCCTGGTATTTCAACTTATCTTGTTGGTAAAGCCGCGCTTGATGAGATCATAAAACCAACTTCGTACAAAAATCTTTTTTTGGTAACCGCGGGGCCAATACCTCCAAACCCTACAGAGCTTATTGATAAAAAGGAATTTGGAGAGATGCTTGCGGAACTAAAAGAACGATTTGATTACATTATTATAGATTCGGCACCCATTGCACCTGTTACAGATTCGCAGTTACTTAACAAATATGCAGAAACAACCATTTTTGTAGTAAGGCACAATATAACACCAAGCGTATTTTTAAAAATGATTGATGGGCTGAAAAAAGAGAAGAAGTTTTCTGGTATGTGTGTTGTTTTTAATGGCATAAAACCTCGTGGAGCATCTTTCTTAAATTATGGTTTTGGGGGCTATGGCAACGGTTATGGCTATGGCTATGGTTATGGTTACGGTTATGGTTATGGCTATGGTAGCGAGGCAAGCAGTTATTATGTAGCTGATGGAGGGGAACCTGGCTTTAAGAACTTTTTTGGATTTATCGGTTTTATAAAAAAGTTGTTTAGGAAGCGGAGATAATTGGCTGGTAAAATAGGTTGTTGATGAGCGTCTTTGGTACTGTTTTTTAAAAAGCATGTGACTGAGGGACAGCGAAGCTTTGCACAATTTTTAAAAAACGGGGTATAAAGTAACATAGGCCGTTGCTGCTATCAAGATAAGATGTACGGTTTGAAAAAATGAAAACAATAGCGTTAAATACATTTAAAATAGTGAACATTGAGCAACACAAAGAGATGGTACGTCGTTTATACAAAACCACGTTGGGAAAAAAAGGTTGCAGCATTACTTGTTGAAAAAGGAATAGAGAATTATTGTCCGCTAAACCGTGTAAACAGAAAATGGAGCGATAGAAATAAAGTAATACTGGAGCCGTTGTTCAAAGGTTATCTTTTGGTAGCACCTGTAAATATGGATAAATGGGACCTTAAACATATTCCAGGTATTGTAAATTTTGTGTATTGGCTTGGTAAACCTGCAGTAGTAAGAGAGGAAGAAATAAACACCATTAAAAAATTTTTACAGGAATTTGATGATGTAGTTGTAAGTGAAATAGCAGCTGGTCTTAACGATGAGGTGGAAGTGAAACAAGGCCTGTTTATGAATTTTAAAGGCATCGTAATAGAATTGCTTGGTAACAAAGCAAAAGTGAAAATAAAAGGACTAGGTATGGAATTAAACGCCATTTTCGATAAAACCAATTTAGAGAAGGTAGGGGGAGAATAACAAACAAGGAATTGGTTAAGATAACCCCATCATTTTATTTGAACAGGCACAATTAAAATATTCTTTCGAGCTATTTCTTTGTAGCACGGAATGAAAGAAAAGTAATAAGAAATTATTGTAAACAAAAAGAGCTCAATAGGGTTCATTTATAAAGCGTTTTAAATTTTAAAGTTTTAGTATGAATATCAATGACAAGATTTACATAGCAGGTCACAACGGATTGGTGGGGAATGCTATTTTACGTTTGTTGCAACAAAAAGGCTTTCGGTATATCATAACAATTAGCTCTGCCGAACTCGATTTACGGGACCAGTCGGCTGTGAAACGCTTTTTCCAGCGGGAAAAACCACAGTATGTTTTTATGGCAGCGGCAAAAGTTGGTGGAATAATGGCCAATAAAACCTATGGCGCAGAATTTATTTACGATAACCTTGCTGTACAGAATAATGTAATACACGAGGCATACCGCAATGGTACAGAAAAGCTTCTTTTTTTAGGCAGCAGTTGTATTTACCCAAAACTTGCGCCACAACCCATAAAAGAAGAATATTTTATGACGGGTGCGCTTGAACCCACCAATGCACCGTACGCCATGGCCAAAATTGCCGGTATTGAAATGTGCAGGGCATACCATGCGCAATATGGCTGCAGGTTTATCAGCGTAATGCCTACAAATCTTTACGGACCCGGTGATAACTACGACCTGCAAAATGCCCATGTGTTACCTGCATTAATAAGAAAGTTTCATGAGGCACAAATGAACAACAGCGATGCTGTAACCATTTGGGGAACAGGCACACCACGAAGAGAATTTTTACATGTAGATGATGCAGCAAGTGCGTGTGTGTATCTAATGGAAAATTATGAAGATCCATCTATCATAAACATTGGTTGTGGCGAAGACTATTCTATAAAAGAAATGGCAGAAGCCATAAAAGAAATTACCGGCTTTACCGGCGAACTTGTTTTTGATACAAGCAAGCCCGATGGCACGATGCGAAAATTACTCGATGTTACCAAATTGAACAACCAGGGATGGAGACATTCCGTGGGTTTAACAGATGGTTTAAAAGAAACCTACAAGGATTTTAGTAACCGATACGAATATTACACTACAAAAAAGCAAAAGCAACTGATGCCGGATCATGTGTAGAATAGCAGGTATTTTAAACCCATCCCAATCGGTTGAATCCCTTCAAAATACGGTTGAAACCATGTGCGAAATTTTGAAACATGGCGGGCCCGACGACGGCGGTATTTTTACATCAGCAAAGGAGCATTTGGTATTGGGTAACAGGCGGCTTGCATTAATGGATCTTAGCAGTGCAGGTCACCAGCCTATGCACTATGCAGAAAGGTATACCATCACCTACAACGGAGAGTTGTATAACTTTAAAGCACTCAGAAAAACCCTGCAGGAAGCAGGACTTGTTTTTAATACCCATTCTGATACAGAAGTAATTTTAGCAGCTTTTGCAAAATGGAACACACAAAGTTTTAGCAAACTAAACGGAATGTTTGCATTTGCGCTGTGGGACAACGAAGAAAAGAAACTGTACCTTGTTAGAGATGCAGTCGGTATTAAACCACTTTATTATTCCAATCACAATGGTGCTGTATGTTTCGCATCTGAAATGAGGGGTTTTAAGCCTGTAGATTATTTGCAGGAAAAAAACAATAACTCCGCCGTATACCAGTTGGCATATGGGTTTATACCCGAGCCAATAACTACACTCACACATGTGCAACCTTTACCAAAAGGATGTTTTTTTATGTATGATTGTAACACGCAGTTAACAACGTTACAGGCATTTGCTTTTTTTAGTTTCAACAATTCCATCTACAAGCAGGAAGAGGCACAGGAAAAGATTTTTACTACAACGGCAGATGCAGTTACCCGACAAATGCTTGCCGATGAAGAAGTGGGTGTTTTTTTAAGTGGTGGTACAGACTCGGCTATTTTGGCAAAGCTTGCAAACAACCATGCTTTAAAAAAATTACATACCCTTTCTATTTATTTTGAAGAAGCAAAATATTCTGAAAAAAAATACCAGGATCTTGTAGCCGACGAATTAAAGAGTACCCACCATGCTATTCTTTTAAAGGAAGCAGATTTTCACGCACATTTTTTCGATGTGTTGCAGGCGATGGATATGCCAACATGCGATGGAATAAACACCTGGTTTATCAGCAGGTTTGCATCATCGGTAGGGTTGAAGGCGGTTATTTCAGGGATTGGTGCCGATGAACTTTATGGCGGCTATCCATCATTTGCTCGCATGCACAAAACCTTACTCCTGCACGAGGCACCCGATGCTTTACTCGTGCTTAGTAACAACCTCGATCTTAAAAAGTTTAACAGATTGGCCTACCTGCGCGTACCCGGTATTAGAGGTATCTATCTTTTTTTGAGGGGACATTATACACCCACACAAATTGCGGAGCATTTAGGGGCATATGAAAAAGATGTATGGAACATGCTCACAACTGCACCCGCATCGCCAACGCTCAGCAATATAGGCACCAAGAACAAAGCAAGCTGGATGGAGTTTAACATTTATATGCAGGACCAGTTGCTGAGGGATGCAGATGTAATGAGCATGGCGCATGGGCTTGAAATACGGGTTCCGTTTTTAGACGATGAAGTGATCAATACAGCATTTTCGATAACGGAGAATGTAAAATTTGGCGGCAAATTACCCAAGCAACTTCTTACAGATACTTTTCAAAAATTATTACCCGAAGCCATTTGGCAAAGGCCAAAAATGGGTTTTAGTTTTCCCTTCAATGAATGGTTAAAAAACAGCCCATTGGTACACGACCTTGCCAGTTCAAAAAACACCGCCACACAAAAAGTGGTAAAAGATTTTATGAAAGGCGATCTGCATTGGAGCAGGGTGATGTCGTTGCTGGTGATGAGTAGTTAGTATTGAGATATGAGTATTGAGATGTAAGATTTGAGACACAAGACACAAGACACAAGACACAAGACCACGGACGACTGACCACAGACCATGGACGACAGACAAGGGACGACAGACCACAGGTGCTTCCCAATTGCCAATGCCTAATTCATCATTCGTCATTCGTTAATTCATTTAGCCTTGCCACTGCACAATAAATTTCTTTTCTTAACGCTTAAAGTTTTTTCCGCTACGGGCGGTATCGAAAAAGTGTGTCGTGTGATGGGTAAAGCCCTCTACGAATATTGTCTGCAGACGGATAAGAGTGTCGAAATAATGAGTATGCACGATCAGCAGAATGAGGCAGATAGGAATGTATATTTTCCTAAACGAATATTTACAGGGTTTGCGGCTCATAAAGGCTCTTTTGTCGTAAATGCGGTAAAGAAAGGACGAAGTGCAGATGTTGTCGTTATAAGCCACATCAATCTTTTAGTGGTAGGTTGGTTGATAAAAAAAATAAACCCTTCTGCTAAAATTATGTTGCTTGCACATGGCATAGAAATTTGGGGGAATTTGAACTTCTATAAAAAAAAGATGTTGTCTGCCTGCGATAAAATACTTTGTGTGAGCCAGTTTACGGCAGATAAAGTAAGGGCAAATAACAACTTGGCAGTTACGCAAGTATGCGTGCTGAATAACTGTATCGATCCGTTTTTACCACTACCGGACCCTGCTTTCTCAGGCCAAAAACTTAGAGAAAAATATAAAATAGAAAGTGACGATGTAATATTAATGACGCTTACGAGGTTGTCGTATGCTGATCGCTACAAAGGCTACGATGTAGTGCTCAATGCCATGGTAGATATTGTAAAAACAAACAAAAAAATAAAATATTTACTTGCAGGAGGTTACAGCAGAGATGAGAAAGTATTTATAGACCAGTTGGTTCAAAAATATGGCATTGCAGAAAATGTAATTCTTGCAGGTTACATACCCGAAGACGAACTTACAGCACATTTTTCTATGTCAGATATGTATGTAATGCCGAGTACAAAAGAAGGCTTTGGTATTGTATTTATAGAAGCCATGTATTATGGATTACCTGTAATAGCAGGTAACAAAGACGGCTCTACCGATGCCCTGCTAAACGGGCAACTAGGCCTGTTGATTGAACCGAACAGCCCCGCAGCTATAAAAGGTGCCATAGAAAAAATGATGCTTGCTAAAAAAGCATTTATACCGAACCACAAGCTTTTGATGCATCATTTTGGGTACGATACCTATAAAAGAAATCTTGAAAAAATAATTGCGGGCGCATAAATTTTCGACAAACAAAAAAGCATCTGAGAAAATCAAAAATAATCTGTGAGCAAAATTTTGAACCACAAAGACACAAAGGGCAGAAGAAACACAAAGAAAACTATTGGGGCAAAAGCATCTGAGAAAATCTGAAAAATCTGTGAGCATAAACAAACACATAACCACCGTAATAGACGACGGCGCTCAAATTGGCGACAATACCAACATCTGGCACTTTACCCACATCATGCCGACTGCAATAATTGGCAACAACTGCAGCATTGGCCAGAATGTTTTTATTGATAATAATGTAGTGATTGGCAATGGCGTAAAAATTCAGAACAGTGTTTCGGTTTACAATGGCGTTGTATGTGAAGACGATGTTTTCTTGGGCCCATCAATGGTATTTACAAATGTATTAAACCCACGAAGTGCCATTGAAAGGAAAAATGAATTTAAAAAGACGATTGTAAGAAAAGGAGCAACCATAGGCGCAAACGCCACGATTGTATGCGGCAACGAAATAGGCCAATACGCAATGGTAGGCGCAGGAGCGGTAATAACAAAACCAGTAAAACCTTATGCATTGGTGGTAGGCAATCCCGCAAAACAAATAGGGTGGGTGAGTGAGTATGGGCATAGATTGGTTTTTGAAGAAAGGGGAAATGCGGTTTGTCCCCAAAGCAGTCAGGAATATTATTTGGAGGGTGATTTGGTGGTGAGGGTGAAGTGAGTTGGCAATGGGCAGTTGGTAAAGCAATTTTGCGGGAGTAGTGGGCAGTTGGCAGTGAATTTTGGAGCATAAGAATTTACAAAAATCTTACGAAAATATCAGTTAATAAATAGTCATCAAATTATCAGAAGCTATCTCAATACTAATTACTAAATACTTAATTCCTTATACTTAATGAAAGAAATCATTTATAAAGATACTGTCCCCGATGAAGCCTGGGACCTAGTGATCAGGCCCAAGGGAAAGTTGCTAGACCTTAACCTGAAAGAGGTTTGGCGTTACCGTGATCTGCTTTGGTTGTGGGTACGCAGGGATTATGTGGGAGCATACAAACAAACACTTCTTGGGCCTGTCTGGCATTTTCTGTCGCCAATTTTTTCAACATTAATTTATATGTTGATTTTTGGAAAAATTGCTCGCATGTCTACAGGTAGTGTCCCCATGTTTTTGTTTTATAACGCCGGAATAACTATCTGGAATTTTTTTAATGGATGCTTTACCAGTTCTTCAGGAGCTTTTTTAAACAATGCCGGTCTTTTTGGTAAGGTATATTTTCCCAGATTGATAATGCCATTCGCAAGTATCATTTCTACGCTGATTAAGTTTGGAATTCAATTGTCGCTTTTTTTGGCTATATACTTTTATTTTATTGGGTTTAAAGAATACAGACCAGATGTTGGATGGGGTTTGTTGTATATTCCTTTTTCTTTGCTGTTATTCGCCGGAATTGGTTTTGGATTTGGCATCATTGTATCTTCTATTACCACCAAATACAGAGATTTGAATCAGTTGGTGGGAATTGGTATGCAACTGCTGATGTATGCAACACCGGTTATTTATAATTTTACCGGATTACCCTCCGATATAAAACATTATTTAGAATGGAACCCACTCGTGGCACCTATGGAGTGCTTTAAATATGCCTTTTTTGGCATAGGAGAATTTACAGGGTTGAAGTTGTTGTATAGTTTTAGCTGGATGATTGTTTTAATGTTTATTGGGATAGTCCAGTTTAATAAGGCGGAGAAGAATTTTATGGATATTGTTTAAATGGAAGATTTATGAGTCATATTGTTATAAAAGTTGAAAATGTTTCCAAACAATATCGTTTGGGAGAAATAGGTTCTGGATCAATTAAGGATGATTTTAAAAGATGGAGATACCGTATGATGGGTAAAGAAGATCCTTTTTTAAATGTAGGAGAAGTGAATGATCGATCTAAAAAATCTTCTTCCGATTATGTTTGGGCATTGAAAGACATAAATTTTGAGTTAGAACGTGGTGATGTACTTGGAATTATCGGAA
>JBBAQB010000027.1:0-44175 GCA_040400515.1 Ferruginibacter sp.
GATACCGGAAAAACATTGCATGAATTTCTTCCGCAACTGGTAAACCAGCAGCCTGCTTCGTTAAAAATTGCATCTCTTCTTCACAAGCCAGATGCATTGGCGCACCCCGTAACCATCGATTATTTGGGTTTTAGTGTACCCGATAAGTTTTTGCTTGGCTATGGTTTGGATTATGATGGCTTTGCAAGAAATCTGAAGGAAATATACCAGCTTGTGGAGGGTTAACTGACTTCTCACCATTGGTGCTTTCTAATTTATTTATATGGTTATGAATAACATGTTTACTAATTATTAACATGCATGCAATATTTAGTTATATTTATGTGTTATAGTTTGGGTGGCAATGATTTCTTTTTAATAAAATGACACTCATAACTTTACATTACCAAAATAAAAATTTCTGATGGCAACTTTAGCTGTCTAATTTTTTGTGAAAAAAACAATTGCATATTATTTCTTAATGTGCCTGGCTTTATCTGCACAATCGCAATATTACCTACGTGGCAATGTGCGTGATGAAAAAAATAGTGCACTGCAGTATGCAAAAATTTATTTAAAGGCCAGCAAAAATTCTTCTCAAACCGGTTACGATGGCAGTTTTGGTCTTTCATGCAAGGAACTGTACGATTCAGTAACTGTTTCTCTAAATGGGTATGAGCCGAGAACTGTTTATGTAAAAACAGATGTTTTTGTTACTGTGGTTTTAAAACTTACTGCATCAACAGTTATAAAGTATAAGCCCAAGTTAATTTCATTTACAAAAGATTCTAAAGACAGGGAGCGTTTTAATCCATTCATCAGCGACGAAACCTATTTTAAACTCGTGGAAAATGAATTTGTAAATACGGAAAAATTTCCCAACACCGGGTTTTCGTTAAACGTAAATAAAGCAGCCTACAGTAATATCCGCAGGTTTATAAATATGAAGAGCAAAGTGCCTCCCGATGCGGTAAGGATAGAGGAGATGATTAACTATTTTAACCTGGATTATGAAGAGCCTTTGGCGGATGACGTTTTTAATATAAGAAGTTCGGTGACAGATTGCCCATGGAACAGAAACAGCAAATTGCTTTTTCTTAAAATGAGTGCTAAAAAAATTGACCTTGCCAAAATTCCTCCGGGTAATTTTGTTTTTTTAATAGATGTATCTGGTAGCATGGATATGCCAAACAGGCTACCACTTTTAAAAGAAGCCTTTCAACTGTTTGTGAAGAATTTAAGGCCTATAGATAAAGTATCTATTGTAACCTACGGTGGAGTGGTAGGTACATGGTTGCCACCAACAAGCGGTGACCAAAAAGAGAAAATAAATAATTCGCTTGAGCTACTTACTGCTGCGGGTGATACACCCGGTGAGTCGGCTATTTTGGCAGCCTATAAACTTGCCAACGCTACTTTTATAAAAGATGGAAATAACAGGGTTATTATTGCCACAGATGGTGATTTTAACGTAGGACAAACATCGGAAAAGGCATTAGACGAACTCATATCAAAGCAGCGCCAGACGGGTATTTACCTTACATGCTTAGGTGTTGGAATGGGCAATTTTAAAGATTCGAAATTACAAACACTTGCCAAGCGTGGCAATGGAAATTATGCGTATTTAGACAACCTGCACGAAGCAGAAAAAGTACTTGTACACGAGCTTACAGAAACGTTATATGCTGTTGCAGATAATGCATTTATAAATGTATTATTTAACGATACACAACTTACCAGCTACAGACTTATAGGGTTCGATAATAAAAGAGAAGCCGTACAGGATGAGGGAAGCGAACTTGATGGCGGAGAGATTGGAAGTGGCAATACTACCTTGGCTATTTTTGAAATAGTACCTGCAACCACTTGCAGTAACAATATTGCTTTGGGCACGCTGTCATTAAAGTACCATGTTATAGGGCAACCAGCTGTTATGTCTAAACAAATAAAATATGATATACCTGTTTCTTTAGATAGCAATGATATACAAAATGAAAAATTTGCTGCGGCGGTGGCTATGTACGGTTTAAAATTAAAAGAGTCTCCCTACCTTAACAAATCAACCTGGGAAGATGTACAAAATGCGGCAATCAATGCTGTTGATGGAAATAATTTTTTGCAGTCCGATTTTTTAAAACTGGTAAATAAATCCATAGAGATTTACGAGCCAATAAAGAGAAAAAAGAAAGTAAAACAAAAACGTAGAGATTAAAAGCCCCTTTATAAAAAGGTAATTTAACGCAGCAAAGCAATGTTCGTTTTTATATTTTGAATAACGCACAAGGTAAAACAGCATTTAAAAGACTGCACGCTTTTTTCTACAATATATGTTTATCAATCGTTTCCTTGAGCATACTTATATCGAAAGGTTTTTCAAGATAACCGTTTGCGTCTAAGCTTTTTGTTATTTCTTGTATATCTGCATTTGCAGAAAACAATACAATAGGAATATTTGCAGTTGCTGCATTTTCTTTTAAAAGCCCGGTCGCTTTTGCACCACCAATATTTGGTATCCACAAATCCATTAAAATAATATCGGGTTTTATGGTCTCCACATCTAAGAGCACATTATCACACCTGTCAAGTGTTTCTACCGTATAATCGTTTTTTAAAATGGCTTTGCATAAAAATAGAATTTCTGCATCGTCATCATATATAAGTACACATTTATTCATAAATATTTTTTTTAGAAGTCAAAGCTTATTACTCTATATTTTATCATTTTGCAATGGCAATGTAAAGTAAAAAGTACTGCCTTCTCCTACTACACTTTCAACCCACAGTTTTCCATGGTGGCGCTGTATAATTTCATGCGAAATGTAAAGCCCTATGCCCAAACCCTGAAACTCAATGGCATGTTCTTCTACCCTAAAATATTTATCAAAAATTTTATCGAGATTTTGGTTAGAAATGCCGAGGCCACTATCTTTTACCGCTACGCGTATTTCTCCGTTTTTTTCTTGTACATCTATAAAAACCTCTTTTGCCTTGGGGGAATATTTCACAGCATTTGTGAGCAGGTTTATAATTACCTGTTGTAACCTGTTTTTATCTCCTGCTATATTGCCGGCACTACCTGTTTTTACAATAGTGTGTTTAGGTGTTGACAACCGCACACTTTCTACTGTATTTTCAATCATTTCATTAAAATTAAACTCGCTGATAGTATAATTTAATTTTCCATATTGTATTTTACTTACATCCAGCAATTCGGTTACAAGCTCGCTTAATCTTTTAATGGAATTACTCGCCTTTTCTGCATATAAATTTGCAACTGTGTTGTCCTTATCAAGAGTACTTTCCAGCAATTGTAAAAATCCTTTTGCGGTAGTAAGCGGTGTTTTCATTTCGTGACTGGCAATACTGATAAACTCATCCTTCTCCTGCTGTTTCATTTTTTGGTCATCAATATCTGCGTGAATGCCTATCCATGCTGTAACAATATCATTTCTATCTTTTTGTGCAAGTGCTTTGCTTAAATGCCAGCGGTAAATACCATCGTGCTGCAAAAAGCGTTGCTCTATTAAAAAGTCTTCACCGGTGTTCAGAGAATGTTGCCAGTTAGCATGGTAGGCTTCAACATCTTCGGGGTGAATAATCGTTTCCCAACCAATATTTTTTAATTCATCAAATGTTTTTCTTGTATAACTTAACCATGCCGTGTTAAAATAAGTTACGTTTCCATCTGCATCTGCTATCCACATTTTTTGGGGCATGGCATCGGCCAATATTTGAAAACGTTTTGCACTTTCTTCCTGTATTTTTTTACCTTTTACTTCTTCTGTTACTTCGTAACCAAACACCAAAATACCGGTTATTTTTTTAGCCCCATCATAAATGGGCTGGTAAGAAAGATTGAACCAGCACTCTTCTGGTTCTAAACCTATATCTCTTGAAAACATCCCCGGCACTTCTATTCCTACATATATTTCACCGGTGTTATATACATTATCCAAGATTTTATCAAAACCCTGTCCTGCCGTTTCCGGAAGAGCTTCCAAAATTGTTTTGCCAATGAGTGTTCTACTACCGAATATTTTTTGGTAAGACGGATTTACGAGTTCGTAGATGTGTTCGGGTCCAGCGAGCGTACATACAAATGCAGGAGCATTCATATATAGGTCGTGAATCATTTCTGCATTACTTTCCAGTTGTTTGCGCCCGGCTACCAGCTCGGTAACGTCGTAAGCAAAAACCAATATCCCATCTACTTTTCCATTCTCATCTCGTAATGGCTGATAGTTAAAATTTAAAAAAGTATTCTCTGTTTTTAGATTGCCCGTTTCTAAAAAAACAGGCATTTCCTTGGCTGTAAAGCTCTTTTCGGTTTTATATATATCGTCTAGTAATTTTATAAACCCTTGGTCTTTCAATTCGGGCATCACATCTACTACAGCTTTGCCTACAAGGTCTTTATTACCCGTAAATTCAAGGTACATAGAATTGGCAAATTCAAAAACATGACCAGGCCCCCTTAATATTGCGAAAAGTGCCGGAGATTCCATTAAAAAATTGTGGAGTTTTTCATGTTCTTTTAATACTGCACTTGCCCGCTCAGCATTTAATTTCTCTATGGTTTTTCTTTCTGTAATATCATCCAATGCCAATAAAATTAATTGCTCGCCAGAATCTCTGTTTATTGTTTGCATATTAAAACAGATAATACGCTCTCCTGTAACAGGGAAAGTTAGTGCTATTTCTACTTCTCTTTTTTTATGAATGTTGTTTGCTAGTTCTGCAAACTCATGCCGCAAATCAGGATGGTCCCATATTTCATCCTGTAACTCAAAAAATATTTTACCTTTCACCTCACTTTCTGGTAATTCATAAATTTTATAGAACGATGCGTTTGCTCTTTTTATGCAAAACTTAGTGTCGAGCAACAGCAAGGGCTCGTGTAAAACGGCAAGGATAGATTCTGCAAATTTACGTGACTGGTCTATATCTTCATTACGGCCATACAATTCCTGGTTAACGGTAATCAGTTGTTCATTTGTACTTTGCAGTTCTTCTTTGCTTGTTTCGAGTTCTTCGTTAAGGCTTTGCAACTCCTCACTGCCACTTAGCAATTCTTCATTAGAGCTTTGCAGTTCTTCGTTTGCAGCTTCCTGTTCTTCGGTGATACTTCGCATATCTTCCCTAAGCAGCAACAATTCTTTTTCTAACTGTTCTATTCGAATACTGTCTGCATTCCTTCGCAACTCGTCGCCTGCGGCTCCTGCTGTTTGTAAAACGGCCACATCGTTTTTAAAAAGTATTAAAAAATATACATCAACTGTATTGCGCAACTGCACAACTTCTATGCTCACAAAATTTTTACCACCATTTATGCCTATGCCGCTTTTAATAAACGCATCGCCGTTCATTTTTGCTTTCTGCAATGCATTTCTTATTTCAAAAGCAAGGCCTTCTTTTGCCATCTTTAGTACATTCAAACTGGCTTTGCCCGGGGATGGTTCTAAAAATTCACCCGTTAAGCCCCTAAACTGCACAATATCAAACTGGTCATTCACCACAACACCAACGGGGGTATATTGGGCAAGCAACAAATCATCTGCACTTTTTTGAAAATCGGTTGACCTTTCATTATTTCGTTTTGCAAAAATGTGCTGGTTCAGTATGTTATCATTAGGCTCAGAGAGGAGGGTTCTAAATTTACCAGGCATGGGTTTTCTTGCATAAAATTTATCCCCCTTTCCTTCAGATGCAAAAAGTTCTGAGGAGTTGCCAATTGTTTCTGATTTGCCAAGTAATAAAGTTCCGTTGGCATTTAAGGCATAGTGAAACATATTAAAAGCCTTTTTTTGCAGAAAAGGTTCCAGATAAATCAAGACATTTCTGCAACTTATCAAATCTAGATTGGCAAATGGTGGATCTTTTAAAAAATTATGTACTGCAAAAACACACATATCCCTCACTTCTTTCCTAATCTGATAATCGCCATTTGTTTTATTGAAAAACCTGGCAAGTCTCACTTCTGAAACACCCTCAGTTGCTTTTTTTGAATACAACCCTATACGTGCTTTTTTTACAGAAATTTCTGAAAGGTCAGTGGCAAATATCTGGATCTTTACGTCAGCTATTTTATCTCCTAAAAATTCGTGCAGACACATTGCCATTGAATAAGCTTCCTGCCCGGTAGAACAGCCTGCTACCCATATTCGCAAAGGATTTGTAAGACTTTTATTCTTTAATAAATTAGGAAAAATTGTTTCACATAAAGTGTCAAACATTTCCGCATCCCTAAAGAAAAAGGTGACAGGTATAAGCAAATCAAAAAACAAGGTATTTAGTTCTGCTTTGTCATTTTTAAGATAGTCTAAATAATCAGCAATATGTTCGCGGTGTAGTAAGACCATTCGGCGTAAAATACGGCGGCGCACGGTGGTTTGTTTATAAAAGCTAAAATCTACACCTACCTTAACTTTTAGCAGCATTATTATTTTTTTAAACTGCTCATTAATTTCCTGCTCTTCCTCTTTTTTAGGGTTTTCAACTGGTTCCCTATAGGATTGCTTTATTTGTAACAATTTGTCCGGTATCAGTTCAGGTGCTAAAGTAAAATCAATTAGATCGGCATCTATAGCGTGCTGTGGCATACCTGTGTAGGCAGCGGTTTCGGGGTCTTGTGCAATCGTTAATCCACCATTGTCTTTAATGTCTTTGAGCCCAGTTGTACCATCTGCACCTGTACCTGATAGTACAACACCAATAGAGTGGTCTCTATGCACTTCAGCAAGAGAGGAAAAGAAAATATCGACAGATAAAAATTGTTTGTTTCCTTTCGGGCGTGGGCTCAATTGCAGAATGCCATCGGTTGCTACCAATGTTTGGTTTGAGGGAATACAATAGATTTTATTGGGCTCCACATACACATTGTCTTTTATTTCTACCACGGGTATTTTTGCATGACGTTGTAGAATTTCAGCTAGATTGCTTTTGTGCTCCGGGTGAAGGTGTTGCACCAAAATATAAGCCATACCGGAGTTCTCGGCAATGGCGCCAATTAATTTTTTAAACGCATCTAACCCGCCCGCAGAAGCACCAATGCCCACTACAGGGAAAAGATTCTCAGAATGGATCTTGGATTTTTCAATATCACTATTTGCCATTTGTTTAAAAACCCGGGTTGTTTACCCAATTTGGCTTGGTTGTGTGGGTTTTGGGGTAAGGTAAACTATATAAACGGGGGAAGGTGTAAATGTGGATAATAAAGTGTGGGCTTAGAAAAAAGGGGGTTAAACTTGGTATCAGCTAATACCTGCTGGTGTAACTAAAAAAACCTTCTTACAGGGAGAAGGCTTTTCAATTTTTTGAATGAAGAATTTGTTTTATTATTTTACTTCTACTGCGTCGTTTAACTCAGCATCTACCAATATTCTACCACAGTTTTCGCAAACCATAATTTTTTTGCGTAGTTTAATTTCACTTTGCTTTTGTGGAGGAATTGCGTGAAAGCATCCACCACAGCTGTCTCTTTCTACTGCTACCACAGCAAGGCCGTTGCGGTAATTGTTTCTTATACGATCATAACCTATAAGTAATCTCTCTTCTACGTGACCTCTTGCTGCGTCTATGTCTTTGCTAAAATGCTTTTCTTCTTTTTCTGTTTCGCTTATTATTTTTTCAAGTTCGCCTTTTTTACCACTCAAGTTGGCTTCTTTTGTAGCAACTGCTCTTTTAGCAATTTCAAGTTGTCTTGCTTTTTCTCCTATTTCTTCGTTTGCATCTTTAATATGCTTTTCGCAAAGTTTTTCCTCCAACTGCTGCATTTCAATCTCTTTGTTGATGGCTTCAAACTCACGGCTGTTTTTTACATTTTCGCTTTGCTTTTCGTATTTGGCTATCATGGCTTTCGCTTCTGCTATACCGGCTTTGCGTAAATCAATAAACTCAGTAATTCCATTTATCTCTTCCTCAACACGTGTTTGGCGAGCATGCAAACCTTCAATTTCATCTTCCAAATCCTTTACTTCTATCGGCAATTCCCCTTTAAGTACTTGAATTTCATCCAGTTTACTGTCTATTTTCTGTAAACGTATAAGAGAAGTCAATTTTTCTTCTACTGAAAATTCTTTAACTGCTACCATGGTATTTTTTGTATTTAATGTTTTTTAAGGAACAAAATATTGAACAGGATTGGTATTCACACCTGTTTTTAGGAGTGCAAAGTTAGGGAATTTATTGGTCAAAAGTTCATATATAAGGTCGATGGTAAACTGTTCGCTTTCATAGTGTCCAATGTCTGCAAGTACCATTTGTTCTTCTGCGTCAAAAAATTCATGGTATTTAATATCTGAAGTAAGGTAAAAATCTGCTGCAGAAGCCTTTGCTGCGGGTATTAAGAAACTACCTGCCCCGCCGCAGATAGCTATCTTATTGCACTTTTTGCCAAGCAAAGCGGTGTGTTTTATCACATTTAATTTAAAAGTACTTGCAAGTTGAGCCAGAAAATCACTTTCGCTTAAAGGCGTTGCTAGTTCTCCTATAATGCCGCTTCCTGTGGTTTGGTAGGCGTTGTTTAAGTTAGAAATATCATGCGCTACCTCTTCATATGGGTGGTTTTCTTTCATTGCCCGTAAGATATTTTGCTCCAGCCATGCAGGATAGATTACTTCAATTTTAGTTTCGTTGAGCGTTTCTTTAATGCCGATTTGGCCGGTTTGTGGATTGGAGTTCTCGCCCGGCGTAAAAGTTCCGGTTCCTTCCGTTAAAAAGCTGCAATCACTGTAGTTTCCAATATTTCCTGCGCCTGCAGCAAAAAGTGAATCGGTTAACTTTTGTACATTTTTTGGTGGCGAAAAAACAACCAGTTTTTTTAATATGTCTTTTTTCGGAGATAGTACCTGCACATTTTGAAGGCCCAGCATATCTGCTATCTTTCCGTTTACGCCGTGCAACACATTGTCCAGATTTGTATGAATGGCATAAATGGCAATATCATTTTTTATGGCTTTGATGATGGTGCGTTCAACATAGTTTTTTCCGTTTATTTTTTTCAATCCTTTAAAAACAATGGGGTGGTGTGCAATAATTACATTGCATTTTTTATCGATAGCATCCTGTACAACCTGCTCGGTACAATCTAAGCTGATGAGTGCGCCGTAGCAATCCATGCTTTTGTTGCCTGTAATTAAGCCAGCGTTGTCGTAATCTTCCTGTAAAGCGGGTGGAGCAACTGTTTCGAGAAAATCAATTATTTCTTTAAGTAACATGGTATTTTTTTTAAACTTACCACAATTTAAATGAAGATGCTGTACTTACGCAAGCAATATTGATTTGCAGATTGATGAACCGAAAGATACCTACAATTTTCGAGCTCTTTGAGATCAGTTATTTCCTTTTTTCTATTCTACATTTACACAAAAAAGGAAATGTCTCAATCCTCCCAAAAGTTTAGCCAGTATAAAACCATCTTACAAAAAATAGCCGATATAAAATATGCTTCTGCCGTTCTTCAATGGGACCAGGAAACATATTTGCCGAAAAATGGCAACGGTGCAAGAGGCAGGCAAATAGCCACTTTAAATGAACTTGCCCATGAGCAATTTACAAATGAGTCATTAGGTGTTTTGTTACAGGAGCTGGCTGCAGTAAATGATCTTTCAACAAAACAGAAAAGAAATGTTTTATTAACCCTCGAAGATTATAATAAAAGTAAAAAGCTGCCTTCAGCTTTCGTACGTAAAATGAGTGAGGTAGTGAACATAAGTTTTCATTCGTGGATAAAGGCCCGAAAAGAAAACAGTTTTTCAACTTTTGAAAAACCGTTGCAGGATATTATTGATTTAAAAAAGCAGGAAGCAGAATACTTGGGTTACGAGAATCATCCTTATGATGCATTAATGAACGATTATGATAAAGGACTTACCACAGCAATTGTAGATAAATTATTTGCCGATTTAAGGCCGCAATTATCAGCATTGTTAGAAAAAATTACAGCACAGCCATCTATTGATAATTCCTTTCTTCATCAGCATTTTGATAAAAATGTACAGTGGGATACTGGCATAGAGATTTTAAAAAGAATGCATTTTAATTTTGATGCTGGCCGGCAGGATGTGAGCGAACACCCCTTCACCACAAACTTTAGCAGCCAAGATGTAAGGGTTACCACAAGGGTTGATGAAAACGATTTTAGTAACATGTTGTGGAGTTGCATACACGAGGGCGGGCATGCATTATATGAACAGGGGTTACCCGACGATGAATATGGTTTGCCGCTTGGGGAATATTGTAGCCTTAGTATTCATGAAAGCCAGAGCAGGCTTTGGGAAAACTGTATTGGTAGGGGATTGCCATTTTGGAGCTACAACTTCAATTTACTGCAGGAAAAGTTTCCAAAACAGTTTAGTACTATTTCTGTTGAACAATTTTACAAAGGAATAAACAAAGTGCAGCCATCGCTTATAAGAACAGAGGCAGACGAACTTACCTATCATTTTCACGTAATGGTAAGGTATGAAATAGAAAAGCTTTTAATTGAAGGAAGCATTTCTGCAAAAGATATTCCAGCTTACTGGAACGAGCATTACCAAAAATACCTGGGTATTACAGTGCCTGATGATGTAAGAGGTTGCTTGCAAGACGTACATTGGAGCCATGGTAGTTTTGGTTATTTTGCTACATACAGCATTGGTAGTTTATATGCTGCCCAATTTATTGCAACAATAAAAAAAGCAGTTCCATCAACAGATATCCAAATAGCTGAAGGCAACACTACAAAAGTGTGGAATTGGTTGCAAAACAAAATCTATGCACATGGCAGGTTTTTTACATCTGAAGAGCTTTGCATGCAGGCTACAGGTCAGTTTTTAAGCAGTAAATATTTTATAGACTATTTAGATGAAAAATTTTTAAAATATTAGTCCTTATAGAAGTATGTATTACTAGGTTGTAGTTTAAATCATTGTTTATAAAGTTTTTATGCTACTTAGGGTTACGTGTATAATCTACAGTTGGTTCGTAAATTACTTTTACCTTTATTGAGTAGGAAAAAATTTGAACCTTAAGATACCGCTATAATAAACTTTTTTGCCATTTTTTCTGAAGTTTGTACAATTTTTTTAAACTTTAATAGTTATATTGATGTGTAGATTTCTACGACCTGCACATCTAAACAAATAGTATTCAATATGAGTGCAAAATCGCTCACGAAGAAAATAGTTTTTTTTGCAGCTTTTTTCTTCATGACTTTTTTATTGAAAGCGCAGCTTGTAACCCAATTTACGGGTACACCTCTTTCAGGTTGTGCTCCATTCAGTGTTAATTTTACAGATCAATCTACGGGTAACCCAAATTATTGGAAATGGGATCTTGGAAACAGTACTATCTCGTTTTTACAGAATCCATCAACAGTTTACCTTAACCCTGGTACTTATTCAGTAAAACTTGTTGTAAAAAATGCTGCAGGTACTATGGATTCGTTAACGAAGACAGCCTACATAAATGTTTATGCAAAACCCACATCAAATTTTTCAGCTACACCTTTAACGGGCTGCTTTCCACTACCGGTGTCGTTTACAGATCTTAGTACTCCTGGTAGCGGTACCATTACCAATTGGTTGTGGGATTTTGGCGATGGTAATACATCTACCAGTCAAAACCCGTCGCATACTTATTCAGCATCTGGAAATTATACCGTTTCGTTATCTGTGACAAATTCAAATGGGTGCTCAAAATCTTTTACAAGAACAAGTTATGTTTCTATTAGTAATGGCGTCTCGGCTGCCTTTACCAGCAGCATACCTTCCAGTTGTGCTGCGCCACAAACAATCACTTTTCAAAATCAATCAACAGGCACTGGTACCATTTCTTATCTGTGGTCATACGGCGACGGAGCTACAGCAACCGGTTTAGCCCCACCCCATACCTATTCGGCGGCGGGTAGCTATACTGTGCAGTTGGTGGTAACAAACTCAACCGGGTGTACCGATACTTTTACCAGTCCTAATCCCATAGTAATAGGAACGGCAAGTGCAGATTTTACGGCACCTTTAACAGCATGTGTGGGTTCGGCTATTGCTATTGTAAATACATCTTCGCCTGCACCTGTTTCTTCATCATGGGCGTTTGGAGATGGAACAACATCTACTGCTTTAAATCCTATAAAAACGTATACCATTGCAGGTAATTATAATATTACACTTACCAGCGACTTTGGCGGCTGCCAAGCAACCAAAGTCTATCCCATTACAATTTTTGCAAAACCTACAAATCTTTTTAGCGGAACTCCAAGAAATAGTTGCGCTGCACCATTAACGGTTAATTTTAGTAACACTACTGTTGGTGCTGTTTCTTTTGAGTGGGTATTTGGGGATGGTATCGGAACATCTAATCTAGCCAACCCAACTTATACATATACCAACGCCGGTTCCTATTCTGTTAAGCTTATTACCACCAATGCAAATGGCTGTACGGACACACTCATTAAAACTGATTACATTAAAATAGAGCCACCTGTTGCTTTAATAAATAATTTACCGCAGCAAGGTTGTGCACCGTTAAGTGTAAGTTTTTCATCTACAGTTACAAGTGTGGACCCCATTGTAAGTTACCAGTGGGATTTTGGCAATGGCGTAACGTCAAACCTTCAAAACCCTTCATTTTCCTTCCCTGCAGGTAATTACGATATTCAACTTGTAGTTACAACAGCTGGAGGTTGTACAGATACAGTAAAAATTTTGCAAGGAGTAAAAGCCGCGATAAAACCTGTTGCAAATTTTAATGCCACCCCAACAGATGTGTGTGCAAAAATAGATGTACAGTTTAATGATATTAGCGTTGGCACAGTTACTACATGGTTATGGGATTTTGGTGATGGGAGTACCTCAACAATATCTAACCCAACCCATGCGTATGAGGATACGGGCTTCTTTACCATTACATTAATAGTGAGTAATAATGGATGTGCTGACACCCTCATTATACCAAATTATATTCATGTAAAACCGCCAATTGCCATTTTTGATGTTGCATCATCTTGTGCAAACAAATTTACAAGAACGTTTACGGATCAATCAATTGGTGCTGATACCTGGAGCTGGAATTTTGGTGATGGCAATACATCAACTGCGCAAAATCCTGTACATACTTACGTATCTGTAGGTACTTATACAATCACCCTCACTGTTACAAATATTTCTACCGGTTGCGATTATACAAAAACAAGTATTGTAACAATAGCAAATGAACAGGCATTGTTTATAGCAGCAAATACGGAACTCTGTAAAAACTCATCTACCATTTTTACCGCAACATCTATACAGGCCAATAGTGCCATCGTAAATTATAACTGGGATTTTGGAGATTTAACGGGACCTTTTTCTGGAAACAATATCAGCCATTCTTACACAGCAGCGGGGTTTTACACTGTTAGGCTCATCATTACTGATGTAAACGGCTGTAAGGATACACTCGTTAAAAATAATTATATAATAGTAAATGGGCCAACAGCAGGTTTTGCGCCAGCGGTTCCGGGTAGCTGCTTAAATGCTGCAGTTACTTTTAACGACCAATCAACAACAGATGGTACGCATGCTTTAACCACATGGTATTGGGATTATGGTGATGGTGTGCGTGATACGCTTACTGTTTCACCATTTCAGCATATGTACAGTGCTTCCGGCGTTTACAATGTATCGCTTGTTGTGCAGGATAATTACGGCTGTAAAGACAGTATTAACTTAAACAATGCTCTTATTATTTCAACGCCTGTGGCAGATTTTATAAGCATAGATACGGTGTCTTGTCCCGGTAAACCTGTAATCTTTCAAAATCTTTCTACAGGGCCATCTCTAATTTATTCTTGGAGCTTTGGCGACGGTGGAACAAGTACCCAAGAGAATCCGGTTCATCTATATACCACAGATGGCATGTATACAGTTAGCTTAACCGTTACGGATATGTATGGCTGTACTTCAACCAAGTCAATTCCTCAATTTATTGTTGTTAATACGCCTGTTGCAGATTTTACAGTTACTGATTCATTTGCTTCCTGCCCGCCTCTTATCATGCAGTTTACAAATACATCTCAGCACATGCAATCCTTTGTGTGGGATTTTGGAGACAGCGGTGGTACTGCATCCGTGCTTAACCCACCACATTCTTATGGGGTACCGGGCGTTTTTACTGCTAAGCTTACGGTTACTACCTTTGGTGGCTGCACAGATGTGAAAACAAAATTAATGACTGTGAGAGGTCCACGGGGAACATTTTCCTATAATCCGATTGTTGGTTGCACTCCTTTAAATGTTACGTTTACAGCAACAACACAGGATAGGCTTTCTTTTATATGGGATTTTAATGATGGGAATACTTCTGCGACATTAGATTCTGTAGTAGCCCACCCATACACAATACCCGGTGTGTATGTTCCAAAAATGATATTGACAGATGCGTCCGGTTGTAATGTACCAATTAACGGAATTGACACGATAAAGGTAAGTGGTGTAATTACGGCATTTGCACCTGATACACTTACAAGATGTACAAGCGGAGATGTTGTGTTTACAAACACTACAGCAAGCAACGATATTATTACAGGATACGAATGGAGTTTTGGGGACGGTACTACATCTACTGCATTTGAACCAACACATTTTTATGCCTCAACAGGACTGTATTATCCTACACTTGTTGCAAATACACAATCTGGCTGTACAGATACCATTACATCTCCAGTGCCAATAAGGGTGGTTAAGACACCAGTTATTTCTGTTGCCCAATCAAATAATGGTTGTGTGCCGCTCACGATGAACCTTAGTGGAAATCTTTTAAATGGAGATACCTCCGCCATTAACTGGAAGTGGGCATTCAGTAATGGCTCTGTAGCAAATGGGCAAAACCTTTCTCCGCAAATTTTTAATACGGGCGGGCAATATACTTTTGCACTTACTGCAACCAACAGCAACGGATGCATAGATACAGCTTACAGTAATTTTGAAGCCTACCCCAAACCGATCATAAATGCAGGGGAAGATATTTTGATTTGCCAAGGTACCGGTCAAACAATAAGTGCAACAGGTGCAGCCTCCTATAATTGGTCTCCCGCAGCAGGCCTAAGTTGCACCAATTGCGAGTCGCCTGTGGCAACGCCCGACTCTTTGAGAAATTATACCGTTACAGGAACATCTGCATTTGGTTGTAGTAATACAGATGTAGTGAGGGTTTCCGTAAAACATCCCTTTCAAATGGTGGGAGGTTTAAGAGACACTTTATGTATGGGGCAATCGGGCATACTTAGTGTTTCGGGAGCCGCAACATACGTTTGGTCACCCATGGCAGGTCTCAATTCTTCTACAAATGCTTCGGTTACTGCTAGGCCATCTGTAACTACAAACTACATGGTTATAGGCACAGATGATAAAAATTGTTTTACGGATACAGCTTTTTTTCCGATTAAGGTTTATCCAATACCAACGGTAACCGCCGGGGCAAACAGAACAATCAACGTAGGACAGACTATTACACTTACGCCAACAGTATCTGCAGATGTTACAAGTGTAAAATGGTCGCCATCAACATGGGTGGTGAGCAGCAATACGCCATCGATAACGGTAAAGCCAAATTACGAAACACAATACACTGTAAAGGTTGAAAATCCGGGCGGTTGCACTGCTTCTGCTTCAGTGAATGTTTTTGTTTTATGCGATGGTGCAAATGTGTTTATACCAAATACATTTTCGCCCAATGCTGATGGTGCAAATGACGTGTTTTACCCGAGGGGAACAGGTTTGTTTACAATAAAACAGGCAAGGATTTTCACACGCTGGGGCGAAGAGGTTTTTGCCCGATATAACTTTAAAGCCAATGATGCCTCATTGGGTTGGGATGGTTCTTACAAAGGACAAAAACTTACTGCTGACGTGTATGTTTATATGATAGAAATACAATGCGATAACAACAGCACATTGGTTTATAAAGGAAATGTTGCACTCATCAAATAAAAGTTATTTGTGAATAACTTGTTCTTTAAATTTAAAACAAATTCGAAATAAATTCGTTTAAGTGAACAAGTACCTGTTTACAATGATAAAAAATTTACAACCATATTTCATTTCATTTTTATTGATTAGCTTCTGCTTCAGCGCAAAAGCTCAGGATATACATTTTTCGCAAATTTTTGAAACACCTCTGTTACGAAATCCTGCACTTGCTGGTCTTTTTTCAGGAGATATAAGGGCACAAACTGTTTACAGATCTCAATGGAACAGCGTGACTAATGCGTATAATACAGTATCAGCAAATGTGGAATATAAATTACCGGTTGGCCAAACATCAGATTATGTTACCATTGGAGGCCAGGTATTTTACGACAGAGCAGGTTCTGTAGACCTTACAACGACTCAAATACTACCCGCTATTAATTACCATAAATCGCTAAGTGCTGAGAGAAGTATGTATTTATCGATGGCATTTATGGGTGGTTACGTGCAGAGAAGTATAGATCGTTCTAAAATTACAACCAATAGCCAGTTTAATGGTAGTGCTTACGATCCTAATATGGCCAATGGAGAAACTTTTGCAAAATCATCTTATTCTTATTTTGATGGAACGGCAGGCTTGAGCTTTAATACGCAGCTAGGCAATAATATTGATAATAATATGTTTATTGGCGTTGCTTATCATCATTTTAATAAATCTAAAAAAGTATCTTTTTACAGTGATGGAAATTTGGGAATGACACCTAAATGGGTAGCATCAGGCGGCATTAGAATGAGTACAACAGATTATTCTTACATCACTTTTGAGGGTGATTATACCACACAAGGTCCTACAAAAGAAATTATAGCAGGCGTTCTGTATTCTCAAAAGCTTGATGATCCGGAAGTACCAAAATATATTATACATGGTGGTGCTTATATGAGATTGAATGATGCTATTATTCCTGTTATTAAAGTTGAATCTAAACCAATAGCAGTCGCTGTGAGCTACGACGTAAACATTTCTGGCTTAAAAAAAGTTAGTACAGGTAGGGGCGGTTTTGAAATATCCCTCATTTTTCAAAAATTTCTTGATAAATATAATACCAGCAACGATGCCACTCGTTGTCCAAAATTTTAATAAACTGTTTTGTTTTATGGATTGTTTGGAAAAAAAGCCTGCTAAATGCGGGCTTTTTTATTTTTTGAGCAGAAGTACATTATCCATTAAGACGATTACTGTATCAATTTAAGAATTCAATAAGATTTTCTTAATTGGTAAATGTTATTTGCTGTTGTAAAATGCATCAATTTCGATTCAATCTATCTTCGCAAAAATTCAATAATTTATGTCTATGTTTATTTTACAGCCCGCACCAGCATTTACGCTGTACGATTCTGCAATGCAAAAGGTATCTCTGACCGATTTTAAAGGAAGTAAAAATGTATTGCTTTTATTTTTTCCAATGGCTTTTACAGGGGTGTGCACAACAGAACTTTGTGCCATTAGAGACGATATTGCGCGCTATAACAATGCCAATGCACAGGTATTGGGTATCTCTGTGGATTCGGTTTTTACTTTAGCAAAGTTTAAAGAAGATCAAAACTATAACTTCCCACTGCTTAGCGATTTTAATAAAGAAGTGTCTGGTTCATATGATAGTTTATATGAGAATTTTACGCCAATGATGATGAAGGGTGTAAGTAAGAGATCAGCTTTTATAATAGACAAAGAAGGGGTCATTCAATATGAAGAGGTATTGGAAAGTGCCGGCGACATCCCAAATTTTGTAGCCATAAACGAAAAACTGGAAAGTTTGAGTTAAATTTTATATTTGTATCATCGGCTTGCTTTTTTTATAATAAATTACATCTCAATCTGTTCTATTTTTTTAATACTATTAAATTAATTTACTATTTTTATATAGTTGAAACAAATAAACTGCATATTAATCTTCATTATTGGAATAAATTTTACTCCTTTTGCTCAAAATACATCGTTAAGCAACGAAACAGGTGTTCAGGCAAAAATTATAAAATCTTATCCCAATCCCGCCTCTACGGTGGTAAATTTTGAATTTCAAAAAGATTACAATAGTTTCTATTCTATCCAGGTACTTAATTCTATTGGAAAGAAAATGTATGAAGCTAAAAATATTCCCTCTCTTTTTACAATCAATGTAAAGGAAGAAAAATTTTACCGAGGTATTTATATTTACCAGCTGATGGATAAAAACGGTATCGTTGTACAATCGGGCAAGCTACTGGTTGTAAATTAATTTACCCTTTCAATTGTTTTTATTGGTGTCAATTTGACTGAAAACCTGCATTGGCAAAATGTTTGACTGTTGTACATTTGCACACATTCAAATAAAAAAGAAATTTATGCAGGATACAGAAAAAACAATTCCGGTTACAGAAGATGAGCAAATGGATCTCAATTCAGACGCAGACCTAACGGGAAATACAGATCTAAGCAACTCCGATGAGCATGCAGAAAATTTTACAGAAAAATTAGAGGCGGAAATTCAAGAGCAAAAAGATAAATATTTGCGCCTTTTTGCTGAATTCGATAATTATAAGCGTCGCACAGCAAAGGAACGTTTGGAATTAATGCAGACAGCTGGTAAAGAAATGGCAATTGCATTGTTAGATGTTGCAGATGACATGGATCGTGCAGAAAAACAAATCGCCTCAGATGATGATCTTAACCACGTAAAGGAAGGCGTGCAACTTGTGTTTAATAAGCTCCGTAATTTATTGCAACAAAAAGGAATTGTTGCCATGAGCAGCATAGATACCGATTTTGATGTGGAAAAACATGAGGCAGTTACAGAAATACCTGCAGGAGAAGATAAGGTGGGTAAAGTGGTAGATGAGTTACAGAAAGGGTATTATATGAATGAAAAGTTAATTCGTTTTGCTAAAGTAGTAGTAGGCAAATAACATCCATCAAAGAATAAACAATAAAAAATAAGAAGTTTGTTATGGTCCCTGCCAAGCGGGTTTAGCAAATTATCACACTAGTTTTATGAAGAGAGATTATTACGAAATTTTGGGCGTACAAAAAGGCGCTTCGCAGGAAGAAATAAAAAAGGCGTATCGAAAAACGGCTATGCAGTTTCACCCTGACCGTAACCCTGGCGATAAATCGGCTGAAGATAAATTTAAAGAAGCAGCTGAGGCCTACGAAATACTAAACGATTCTGATAAAAAAGCACAGTATGACCGTTTTGGGCACAATGCATTTGCCGGCGGCAGAGGTGGTAGCAGCCAAGGTTTTGGTGGCATGAATATGGACGATATTTTTAGCCAGTTCGGAGATATTTTTGGTGGTGGAAATGATGATGGGTTTGGTAGCTTTTTTGGTGGAGGAAGGCGAGGTGGTGGCGGTAACAGCCGTGGCACAAGAGGCAGTAATCTGCGGGTGAAAATGAAACTGAGTTTTGAAGAAATTGCAAAAGGTGTTACCAAAACAATTAAAGTAAAAAAATACGTAAAATGTAATACCTGCACCGGTAGTGGCGCTAAAGATAAAAACAGCATGCAAACCTGTGGCACCTGTGGCGGCAGCGGGCAGGTTAGAAAAGTTCAAAATACTTTTTTGGGCCAAATGCAAACCGTAACTACTTGCCCTACCTGTAGTGGTGAGGGAAGTACCATTACTGCAAAATGTGCTCCCTGTAAAGGCGAGGGTAGGGTGTATGATGAAGAAACAGTAACGGTTGATATTCCTGCTGGTGTACAGGAAGGAATGCAGCTCAGCGTTTCGGGCAGAGGCAACGCAGGCGAGCGTGGTGGCTCATCCGGAGATTTGATTGTGCTTATTGAAGAAGAAGCGCACCCGCAGCTTACCAGAGAAGGATTAAATGTTGGTTTTGATTTGCACATCACTTTTCCCGATGCGGTTTTTGGTACACAGGTAGAAGTGCCAACCATTGATGGTAGAGCAAAAATAAAAGTACCACCCGGTACACAAAGCGGTAAAATTTTTAGACTAAAAGGGAAGGGTTTTCCTAATGTAAATAGTTACGAAAAAGGTGACCAATTAATACAGGTTAATATTTGGACGCCACAGCATGTGAGCAGCGACGAAAAAGAGGCGCTTGAAAAAATGCAGGACTCTAAAAACTTTGCACCAAGCCCCGAAAAAAATGACAAGTCGTTTTTTGATAAAGTAAGAGAGATGTTTAGTTAGAAAATTGAATTTTAAATGATAGCTTTTAAATGCCTGCATTGATGCGGGCATTTTTGTTTTGTGGCTTTTGAGGTTAGTCTGGTATTCAGCATTTGTCCGTTACCCGCCTACAATATTTTTGCCCAAACCTGCCTGGCTGCAAAGGCAGAGGTAGCAATTCCGCATTTTTTTGCGGGATCGTTTCAGCAACGCAGTCGTTCATCCATAAATCTTTTTCAACTTTTATTGTGGAATAGATTTACTGCTCACCAAAATTTTTTATTTCAAACAAAACAAATATTCTACTACAATTCAAGTTCATTTTTCGTTAATTTGCCATCACAATTATGCTGCAAAAATTACGAATACTCAACTACGCTATCATTGATGAATTAAGCATCAGCTTCTCACAAAAACTGAACATCATAACTGGTGAAACTGGTGCTGGAAAAAGTATTTTAATGGGTGCACTCGATCTTGTTTTGGGCAAACGTGCAGATATCTCAATTTTAAAAGATAAAGACAAAAAATGTGTTGTAGAAGCAACTTTTGTTATAAAAAATAACGAAGCCATACATCAATTTTTTATAAACAACGACCTTGATAAGGAAGAAGAGATTTTAATTAGAAGAGAGATTGCAGCAAATGGTAAAAGCAGAAGTTTTATAAACGACACACCGGTTAATCTTACACAGTTAAAAGAGTTAACAACAAACCTTGTAGATCTGCACCGCCAGTTTGATACCCTTGAAATTGGTTCAGAAAATTTTCAAAGAGAAGTGATGGATGCACTTGCTGATAATGGACCTTTACTAGTGCAATTAAAAGAAGTTTTTACGAAATACAGTGTTGTAAAAAATGAATTAGAAACATTGCGGCTGCAACAAACAAAAGCAGATAAAGAAGCAGATTACAATAAATTTTTACTGGAAGAATTTACAGACATTAAGCTTAAAGAAAATGAGTTGGAGGAAATGGATGCTGAAATAAAGATATTGAGCAATGCTGAAGATATAAAAATGCAACTCGGTGCAGTTTATGGTGTGCTATCAGGTGGTGAAGAACCGATTGTGCAAAATTTAAAATCTCTTTCTCAAAAACTTTCGTTGCTAAAAGAATACCATACAGCCATTGAAGAACTGCAAAAAAGATTACTGAGTGCACAGTTGGAAATACAAGATGTTGCAGAGGAGCTTGAGGGCATAGATGATAAAATCATTTATGATGCCGACCGCATAAATACAGTAAACGAAAGGCTTTCTGCAGGTTATAAATTACTAAAAAAGCACGGCGTTACAACTACACAGCAGCTTTTAGAAATACAGGAAACTTTACAACAAAAACTCGATGCTGTTTTTAACATTACAAATGGTATAGAAAAGGCAGAAAAAGAAAGCAGCAAATTATTCGATGAGGCAACGGTAATAGCTGTAAAAATAAATGCAAACAGGGTTGCACAGGTGAGGTCGTTTACCCAAAAAGTAAATGATTTGCTCACACAGGTTGGTATGCCCAATGCACAAATAAAAGTTGGTATAAACCCTATTACGCTTTCTGTAAATGGAAGCGATGAAATAAACTTTTTGTTTGATGCAAATAAAGCCAATCGTTTTGAACCTCTGCATAAAGTTGCAAGTGGTGGAGAATTAAGCCGCTTAATGCTTTCGGTAAAATCGTTGGTGGCAAAAAAATTACAACTGCCAGTTTTAATATTTGACGAAATTGATACCGGCATAAGTGGCGAAGCTGCCAAGCAGGTTGGGATAATTATGAAAGAACTTTCAGGTTCTCACCAGCTCATTGCTATAACGCACCAACCACAAATTGCTGCCAAGGCAAATGCACATTATTTTGTTTACAAACAAATTGTAAAAGATAACATTCAAACATCTGTACGGTTATTAAATGAAGATGAGAGAATTGTTGCTATTGCACAAATGCTGAGTGGCGAAAAACCTACTGCTGCAGCATTAGAGAATGCAAAGGAAATGATGAATTGAAATACGGCAGGAATTTTTAAAAGTTGAAAAAAGATAGATTGTCTAACTGCTGCGGGATAGCAGGGGGAAGCCCACATTGCAGCGCAACTAGGACTTGCAGCGAATAGCCCGAACAAAAGTTGAACAGAATTTATGTGATGAAAGCGCCATGTCTTCCTTTAAAAAATTATTAATTAATTTAGCATTTTACAAACCCCCAATTAATCAACAAACTTATTATGTATAATTTACTGAAAGGAAAAAAAGGGATCATATTTGGTGCATTGGATGAAAAATCTATTGCGTGGATAACTGCTTTAAAATGCCATGAAGAAGGCGCAGAAATTGTGTTGAGCAATGCACCTGTTGCGATGCGCATGGGAGAAATAAATAAGCTTGCGGAAAAGATCGGGGCACCTGTAATTGCTTGTGATGTGAGCAGCGCAGATGATGTAGAAAACCTAATTGCAAAAACGATGGAACATTTTGGTGGTGGTTTCGATTTTATTTTGCACTCCATTGGTATGAGTATAAATGTGCGCAAAGGGAAGCATTACACCGAGATCGATTATACACATAATCTTAAAACTTTTGAAATAAGCAGCATGAGCCTGCACCGTGTGCTGGCTTGTTGTATGAAACATGATGCTTTGAACGAATGGGCAAGTGTGGTTGCACTTACCTATATAGCTGCACAAAGAGTTTTTCCTGACTACAATGAAATGGCTGATGCAAAATCTTTGTTAGAAAGTGTAGCAAGAAGTTTCGGTTATCATTATGGCGTGAAAAAACATGTTCGTGTAAATACCGTTTCTCAAAGCCCAACCAGAACAACAGCAGGCAGTGGTGTAAAGGGTTTTGATGGGTTTATATCTTACGCAGAAAATATGAGTCCACTTGGTAATGCGAGTGCGGAAGATTGTGCAAACTATACCATTACTTTATTTAGCGACCTTACAAAAATGGTGACTATGCAAAACTTATTTCACGATGGTGGTTTTAGCAGCACAGGTGTAACGCAGGGAGTGATAGATCAGATGGAGAAGTAGAAATAGATGTGAGATACTAGAGAAAAGATACTAGACACAAGATGTGAGATATAAGATAGTGACAAAGACAAAGACCTTTCAATTACGAAAGGTCTTTGTTGTATAATTATCTAAAGTCTTGTGTCTTTAATCTCAAATCTCAAGTCTAATATTCGTCTTCGTTAAAAAAGAAATCCTCCTGGCTAGGGTAATCGGGCCATATGTCTTCCAGACCTTCGTAAAGATCACCCTCGTCTTCCAGTTCCTGTAGGTTTTCTATGACCTCAATAGGAGCGCCGCTGCGTATGCTATAATCAATCAATTCATCTTTTGTTGCCGGCCAAGGCGCATCTTCCAAATGTGAGGCAAGTTCTAGTGTCCAAAACATCGTATTAACTGTTTAATTTGTGCAAATGTAGATGTTCGTACGAAATAACCAAAAGTGTTTTTTTAACATGTTTATAAACAAATTTTTTAGGCAAATAAATGTAGCTATTTTATTGAACGTTAGGGAATAGCGTTCAATTTGCTCATTAAGTAATTTTTTTTAATGCTGCGATTTTGCAATCAAAAAAGGGGTTAAAAAATTTGTAATCATATTTATTAATTATTTTGTGCAAATGTTAATAGCAAGGCAAATAGAAAAATCTTATGGGGAATTGCAGGTTTTGAAAGCTGTAGACCTTACAATTAATAAAGGCGAAATTGTAAGTATTGTTGGTTCATCAGGCGCAGGTAAAAGCACGTTATTGCATATTGTTGGTACATTGGACGCTCCTGATAAAGGAGAAGTTTTTTTAACGGGTAAACGAATTGACAATTTATCAGGCAAAGCCTTGGCAACTTGCAGAAATAAAAATATCGGCTTTATATTTCAATTCCACCATTTGCTGCCGGAGTTTACAGCTTTGGAAAATGTGTGCATACCTGGCTGGATTGCTGGGGCAAAAAGAACAGATACTGAAAAAAAAGCTGCTAAGCTTTTAGAAACACTTGGATTAAAAAACAGGTTACAAAATAAGCCAAATCAATTATCAGGTGGTGAACAGCAAAGAGTGGCCGTAGCAAGAGCTTTAATAAATGATCCATTGATAGTAATGGCAGATGAACCTACAGGCAATCTTGACAGCGCCAATGGCCGTGATTTATATAAACTCTTTATAGAACTGCGAGATAAATTTGAACAGACCTTTTTAATTGTAACACACAACGAAGAACTCGCCTATATGGGAGATCGGGTTGTAGTAATGAAAGACGGGAGGATAGCTGATTAGTTGATAGTTGGTGGTTGATAGAACGTTATTTCGAGATGTCCTGAGTAATTCAGGCATCTTCAACATTGATGGTTCTGCCCATAAACCATCAACCATCAACTTTGAACTTTAAACCTTCACCGTACTCATTCCTCCGTCTACATGCATAATTTGCCCGGTGATCCATGCTGCATTTTCAGATAATAAAAATGCTGCCATGTTTGCAATATCGCTTGCTGTACCAATCTTTTTTAACGGATGGCGTAGTGCATTTGCCGCCTTCTTCTCATCTGTATTTAAAAGGCTTGCTGCAAGTGGCGTATCTGTTAACGATGGGGCAATACAATTCACCCTGATACTTGGTGCCCATTCTGCGGATAGTGCTTTTGTAAGGCCTTCAATAGCGCCTTTAGATGCAGAAACCTGCGAATGAAATTGCAAACCTAATTGTACTGCAACTGTTGAAAAAACAACAACCGAAGCATGTGCACTTTTTTTAAGTGCAGGAAAAGAGGCCTGTAAAACTTTTACCAATCCACCAACCTGTAAATTAAAATCGTTGGTAAAATCCTCGGGCTTTATTCTACCAAATGGTTTAAGGTTTATGCTGCCTGGGCAATACACAACTCCATCAAGCACTTCTGGTAAAAATGAAAAATCAATTTCATTATCCATCACATTTACCTGGTGGTAAGTAATATGGTCGCTGTTGTCAATTGAATGTGTATTGAATGTTCCGATAACTTTATCGCCTTGTTCAGCAAGGGTTTTGGCCATTTGTAAACCTATGCCTGATGATGCACCTACAACTAAATATGTTTTCATAAACAATTTTTTATTTGATGTTGATTAAATTTTTTTATGAACGAGCAGTCAAAAAAGAAAACAAGTTCACTTTTAAAATTTACATTATGATAAAGTTAATAGCCGAGATTAGAAATTTTTTTAGTCTAAAAAATGGTTGCTCCGTATTGCTTAGTAATTATTAATAATCTCTTTACTGGTTTAAAAGTTGTTCAATTCTTTGAGCAACTTTTTCTGCATTAGGCAACATCTCTTTTTCTAACAGAACATTCATTGGTACTGCAGGTAAATTTAGAGCGCCCATTACTTCTACCGCTGCATCTAAATTTTTAAAACATGCCTTTGAAACCCTGCCTGCAAGCGCTTCTGCAAATGAATTGTTTTGTTGTTCCTCTGTAAGTATTAAACATTTACCGTGTTTCTTTACGGTTGCAAAAACAAGTTCTTCATCTAACGGAAAGAGCGTTCTTAAATCAATGATTTCTATTTGCCCTGCAAAGTTTTTGGCTGCAGCTTTTGCCCAATAAACTCCCATGCCATAGGTGATGATACAGCAACTCTCGCCATTGTTTATCTTTTCATCATCGGCCTTTAAAACAATATTTCCTTTGCCGAGTGGGATAACATAATCTCGGCTTGGTTCTGTATTTTTAGCATCTTCGGTGCCCGGTACTTTGCTCCAGTAAAGCCCTTTGTGCTCTAGCATTACAACGGGGTTTGGATCCATAAATGCAGTTTTCAGCAAACCTTTCATATCTGCTGCACAGCTTGGATATACAATTTTTATTCCTTTAATAGTCAGCAACGTACTCTCTACACTGCCGCTGTGGTAAGGTCCGCCACCGCCGTATGCGCCAATTGGCACTCGTATCAGCGTTTGAATCGGGAACTTACCGCAGCTTAAATAACAGCTTTTAGAAATTTCTGTAACGAGCTGGTTAAGACCGGGGTAAATATAATCTGCAAACTGAACTTCTACAATGGGCTTGGCTCCAACCGCACTCATGCCAACGGTGCTTCCGATAATGTATGCTTCCTGTATGGCAGTATTAAAAACCCGATGGTCGCCAAACTGCTCTGCCAAAGTAGCGGCTTCTCTAAAAACCCCACCAAGCCTACGTCCTACATCTTGTCCGTAAACCAATGCTTCGGGATAGTCTTCCATTATTTCTCTTATGGCAAATAATGCGGCATCTACCATTAATACTTTTTCCTTGTCTTGCGGTGCGCGTTCACCTTTTTCTTCGGTAATAGTTGTAGGTGCAAAAACATGGTTTGAAACCGATGATGCTAGCGGTTCCGGAGAAGCAACGGCTTTATCAAATTCTGCCTGTATAAATGTACCAGCCTCTGATTCTATTTTGTTGAGATGGTTTTCATCAACACCTTGTTGCAGTAAAATATTTCTTAAATTATCGTAAGGGTCATCGCTGCTGTGTTTGCGAAGATCATCTTCTGTGCGGTAAAAATCCTTTCGCACACCGCTGGTGTGGTGCCCAAGCAATGGTACTCGCGCATGTACGAGGTAAGGAGTTGAATGATCTCTCACTTCGTTTATTACCTGCTGCATGGCATTAAAACTTTCTTCAAAATTATAGCCGTCAATGGTAATTCTTTTTATGCCTTTAAAGCCTTCAATAAATTCGTAAGCATTGCAAGTGCGGGCTTCGGCAGCGGTTACGCTGATACCCCATTCATTATCCTGCACTAGAAAAATAATAGGTAATTGATGCAGTGCTGCAAATTGAAACGCTTCGCTCACTTCACCTTCGGTTACAGATGCATCGCCGAGGGAGCAGATTACAATTGGCAGTTGCTCATTGTCGGTTGCCTTTTGCCAATTGCCCGTTGCCAACTGGCGCATGTACTTCAACCCTTGTGCTACCCCCGTTGTAGGAATAGCCTGCATACCCGTAGCGCTGCTTTGGTGTATAATGGTTGGTTTATCTGCTCCTCTATAATTTGGATGGTTGTAATAAGAGCGACCACCGGTAAAAATATCTTCGCCTTTTGCCAATAATTGCAACATTAAAGTATAAGGCGAAAAGCCCATACCAAGCATCATGCTTTCATCTCTGTAATACGGACTCACATAATCGCATGGGAGTAAATTGTATGCAGCTGCAAGCTGAATAGCTTCGTGGCCACGACTTGTGCTGTGAACATATTTACAGATGCTGCGGTTGGCTTCGTAAACGGCTGCCATGGCTTTGGCCTGGCAGATATGGGTGTAGGCTTTTAGTAATATTTGCTGATTCAAAAGTGGATATGATTGTAATGAAACTCTTTAAATACTTTGCAAATTTAAGTTGCAGCGGGTGTAAAATTATTTTTTTCTATAAGTGAACAGATTTGTTTTCTATTATAGGTAAGGAATTGCTTACGGTTGAGTATTTTTAGTAGAAAATTTGTAGGAGTATGCATATTATAAACTCTGTAAAAGTAGATATTGATGAAATTTTTAGATTATACGATGCGGCCACAAAATACCAGAAAGAAAGATATAAATTTCACTGGCCCGAGTTTGAGCGGGACATGGTAGCTAATGAAATTGCAGAAAGCAGACAATGGAAATTAATGACTGATGAAAAAATTGCTTGTGTATGGGCCACCACATTTACCGATCCTTTAATTTGGGAAGAAAGAAATATTGACCCATCGGTTTACATACACAGAATAGCAACCAACGAAAATTACAGAGGGAAGAACTTTGTGGTTAACATAGTGGAATGGGCAAAGAAATATGCTGTTGCAAATGATAAAAAATATGTGCGGTTAGATACTACGGGGCTGAATGAAAAGCTGATTGCGCATTATAGCAAATGTGGCTTTACATTTTTGGAATTAAGAAAGCTAAAGAATACAGATGGCTTGCCGCCGCATTATCATAATGCGGAGATTAGTTTATTTGAGTTGGAGGTGTAATGGAAATGCTTTGTTGTTTCGATAAAGGTTACAACCTCCTCCGCCTCGTTTCGTCGTCATGAAACGTTCGATTCAGGCTGCTCCGCAATTATAGTTGAAAAATATTTCCCTGATCCCAATAGCCACGATGGGCAGTAGTAGCCCTTGCACATAATAAACTTTAAAGTATAAAATAGCTTGCGTGCAAGGCTACTACAGACAGCGTGAAACAAATGTTTATCAAACCATCAAATGCTCATGCTTCTAATTCTTCGCCGCCAGCACAATCTTATACCTCCACAAATTTTTCTTTAATGCTTTGTATTGCAGGTAAGCGGTATCAATGTTTTTTTTGCCGTAAACGGTTGGCTTGGGGTTAAAGAGTTTGTACAAAAAACCACCTACCACGCCGGGGAAATACGCACGGTATAATCTTTTTGCAGAGGGGATTATTTTATCGGTTGCATCTTCATTACTTGTATTGGTAAAGCCTGCATGGGTCAGTTGTTCAGTAAATTTTTCGATGGTCGCAAAATCATCAATAGCCCAACCGTTTGCCCATTGGGTTATTAATGCAGCATCTTTACCAGATAGGTTTTGCTGCTTAAAAAAATCTGCTATTATTAGCCTTCCGCCTTTTTTTAATAAGCGATAGGCTTCTGCAATAAACTTACTTTTATCTGTTGCATGGCATACACTTTCTATTGCCCACACTACATCAAAACTTTCGTTTGGGTAGGTAGTTGTTGTAAAATCCTGTTGCTCAAATAGGGCAATGGTTTGTAGGTTTTCTTCGGCAGATAATTTATTGGCCGTAGCTACCTGCATTGCGCTAAGGCTTATGCCTGTTGCGTTACAGCCAATGTTTTTTGCAAGCCATAAAGATGAACCGCCTATGCCACAACCGGCATCGAGTACCTTATTTTCTTTTTTTATGTCTGCTTTTGCTGCAAGTATTTTATTAATATTTAGTAATGCCTCGTGAAAGTTTTTTGTACTGCTGTCCCAATAACCATAATGCAATGATTGGCTCTTTTGCAGGTTCCATACACGTTTGTAGTGTGTTTGGCTGAGGTCGTAATATTGTTCGATGTCTTTATTGGAGTACATTATTCAATAATTTAAACGCAACGGTCACAAAGGTTTTTACTATAAACCGACAGATATCATTCAGCTAAGAGAACAAAAAGTAAAAAAGGGGAACAAGGGTTAAACAAAGGGCACGTCAGTTTAGTGAAGTGCCCAAGTAAATAAAATTTCTTGTTTGTGAACCTTGTGTTTTCTCTTCGTGTCCTTTGTGGTTCAAAAACTACTGCATCGTAAATCCGTCTAAAAACTTTGTTGTAAAATTTCCACTTCTAAAATCTTCGTTCTGCATCAACTGTAAATGAAATGGAATAGTGGTTTTTACACCCTCAATTACATATTCACTCAGCGCTCGGTACATGGTGTTGATGGCTTCTTCACGGGTCTGTGCTACGGTAATCAATTTTGCGATCATGCTGTCGTAATACGGTGGTATTACATAGCCTGCATACACATGGCTATCTATACGCACACCATGGCCTCCAGGTTGGTGAAGTACCGTTATTTTTCCAGGCGATGGGCGAAAATCGTTGTATGGATCTTCAGCATTTATTCTGCACTCAATGGCATGCATTTGTGGGTAGTAATTTTTACCGCTCACTTTTTCGCCGGCAGCAACTTTTATTTGCTCCTTTATTAAATCGTAATTAATTACTTCTTCAGTTACACAATGCTCTACCTGTATACGTGTATTCATTTCCATGAAATAAAAATTACGATGCTTGTCTACCAAAAACTCAATGGTACCTACGCCCTCATAATTGATACATTTTGCAGCTTTTACTGCAGCATCTCCCATGCGCTCCCGCAATTCGTCTGTCATAAATGGAGAAGGACTTTCTTCTACCAATTTTTGGTGACGGCGCTGTATGGAACAATCCCTTTCACTTAAATGACAGGCATTGCCATATTGGTCTCCCACTACCTGTATTTCTATATGACGAGGTTCTTCTACAAATTTCTCCATGTAGAGCCCGTCGTTTTTAAAAGACGCAGCAGCTTCTGCTTTTGCATTATCAAAATTCTTTTCTATTTCACTTTCTTCCCATACTACACGCATTCCTTTACCGCCGCCGCCTGCAGTTGCTTTCATTATTACCGGGTAGCCAATTTCTTTTGCAGCCCATTTTGCATGCTCCACATTATCAAGTAATCCATCTACACCAGGCACTACAGGTACACCTGCGGCAATCATAGTTGCCTTTGCAGTTACCTTATCACCCATGGAGTTAATCATATCTGGCGTTGGGCCAATAAATTTTACACCGTGGTCACCGCATATTTTTGCAAACTTGGCATTTTCTGCTAAAAATCCGTAGCCGGGGTGAATGGCATCTGCATTTGTAATTTCTGCAGCTGCCATAATGTGTGCTACGTTCAAGTAGCTGTCGGCACTGGCAGGCTTACCTATACACACGGCCTCATCGGCAAATTTTACATGCAGGCTATCTTTATCAGCAGTTGAATAAACAGCTACGGTTTTAATACCCATTTCACGGCATGTACGTATAACTCGAAGAGCGATTTCTCCTCTATTTGCAATTAATATCTTCTTAAACATAGTTTTTTATTAGATAGTGTGCCAATGAGCTTATGGGCTAATGACGCCAACTCATTGCTCTGTTATTAATGTACTTAACTAGTTAGCTGATGTGCTAATTACGAAGGATCTACCAAAAATAATGGCTGGTCATATTCCACAGGGCTTGCATCTTCTACCAAAACTTTTACAATTTTGCCTTTTACTTCACTCTCTATTTCGTTAAAGAGTTTCATGGCTTCTATTATACAAACAACTTTGCCTGATGTTACTTCATCCCCAACATTTACAAACAAGGGTTTGTCAGGTGCTGATGAGCGATAAAAAGTTCCGATCATTGGGCTTTTTATGGTAATTAAATTATCTGCCTTTGGTGCAGTTACCGGAGTGGCCGCAACTGGTGCTGCAGAAGTAGTTGCAACAGCCGCCTGGGGAGCTGGTGCACTGAATTGGGGTGCAGCGCTCTGTGTATATATTTTTTGAGATGGGTCTTTCTTTTGCTTAATGGTAATTTTAGTTCCATCTTCTTCGATGGTTATTTCTCCTATGGAGGTCTTGTTTATGAGCTTTACCAACTCCTGAATTTGCTTAATGTCCATAATAGTTTATTAGATGGTTAAATGCAATTTTGTACCGGGCGGCTAAGATAGGAAATGATTAAACAAGTACCCAAGTAAAATTCTTGAAAAATGTCGATTTTTTACCTTTTTTTGGGTAAAAAGCTAATAAAATGCCCATTTTTATATAAAAATGGCTTAAATATCAGTTTTCTTTGTTTTATAAGACCTTATCGAAGAGGCAAAAAAAGGGATAACTTTTTACGGTTATCCCTTTAAATTAAATATGCTAAATGTTATAAATTATCCTTTAACTCTTTCTACGTATTCGCCTGTTTTCGCAAGAATTCGTATCAATTCTCCTTCATTTACAAAAAGAGGAACGTTTACCATTGCGCCGGTTTCAACTGTACAAGGTTTTAAGGTTTTAGTAGCCGTATCACCTCTCATACCGGGTTCGCTGTAAGTGACCAAAAGAACAATTTTATCTGGCAATTCAACAGCCATTGGCATATCAGTTTCACCATTTATAGATACAGTAACCTCTTGCCCATCTTTTAAAAACCTTGGTGCATCTATCATTGTTTCTGCAACGGTAATTTGCTCAAAAGTTTCTACATCCATAAAGCTATAACCTGTATCATCTTTATACAAATATTGGTACGCTTTCTTTTCAACTCTTACAGGGAAAATAGTTTCGCCTGAGTTCCAGGTTTGTTCAATGGTACGGCTGTTATCTACACCTTTTAGTTTTGCCCAAACTTTTGCTGCAGAACGGGCTGTTTTATTTTGCCCAAAATCAATAACCGTGTATAAACTTCCGTCTACTTTAATAATTAACCCAGAGCGGATATCTTGTGTAGTTGCCATTATAGCTGTTTTTTTGTTGGCTGCAAAAGTAGGGGAAAATTTGTCATTTAAGTAAAAGTGCAATTATGTGTAAAAAAATGAAAATGAATTCTCACGGTAAATATTTTAGAAATTTAAATAGTACAATATATTTGTTACAAAAAATTACATGATGGACCAACTTACTTTGGGCATAGGCACACGTTTGCAACACACATTGCATGGGCAGGGCGTAATTGTTGGCGTTAAGTACCCCACCTACATCATTTCGTTTATTGATAGAGGTATTAAAGAAATTGATAAGGATGATAACAGGCTTGAAGAAATTATACCAGAAAATGTAACCGAAGAGATTGAAACAACTTCTGATGTTGAAAAATCACTTTTAAAGATTTTAAAAATGTGGGGAGGCATTACAGAAACTGTTTCGCTCGGCGATAAATGGCTTGGCGGCACCATGGTTTTGCAAACGGCAGATAAAACCCTTAAGCCTAAGGAAATTCCCATCGAAGATTTTTTTCATAAAATAGTGTTGCTGAGGGATAGGCTTAGAGTTTTGGAACAAAATATAAACAGCCACAAAAAATTAAACGACGAAGAAAAAGTAAATATACAACAGTATATTACCCGTTGCTACGGCTCGCTTACAACCTTTAATGTGTTGTTTAAAAATGAAGATCAATATTTTGTTGGCGATAAGGTTGGTAAAGAAGACTAGTTTATTTGCTCCCCTCGTACTTAAAAAATATACTTATTGCTTAATATCGGCTCTATGTTAAATTTGGAAATAATGTATAAACTAACTTGCACAAAAATTAGAAAATGAAAACACTGTTCCTAGTAATATTATCAGCTTTTTTTTATGGTCCAATATCTGCCCAGGTTCAAATCCCTGATGAGCCGGCGTACAAAAGAATTCCTACAATTCCTCCCTTTAGTTTAATGTTATCTCCTGATAGTGTTTTATTTAGCAAGGATAATTTAAAGAAAAAAAGAGCTGTTGTGGTAATGGTTTTTAGTCCGGATTGCGACCATTGTATCCACGCAACGCAGGATTTAATTTTAAATATCAAATCTTTTAAAAAGACAGAAATAGTACTTGCGAGTTCCCTTTCTTATGAGAGTATCCAAAAATTTTATAAAGATTTAAATCTTAATCAATACCCTAATATTCATGTTGGTTATGACAGTAAGAGATTTCTAAGTTCATTTTATAAGGTAAAAAGTTTTCCTTCTATATTTTTATACAATAAGAAAGGAGCATTTAAAATGGATTTTACAGATCATCCTAATTTTAAAGTTATTGCTGCGGCGCTTTAATATTTAATTACACGTTGGTTCCAAACGATGTTGTTGCTCACATAAATTTTAATATCATAAGTTCCCCTGCCAATATTAGAAATGGGAATGGTTATTTTTCTACTTGTAGATGCAAGCCTTAACCTGGTAAAGACAGTACCCGAGGTTACACTTTGTATTAATATGGTGATGACTCCGTTAAGCGCATTGTTGCCGAGGTATTGTAAATTTATAACTTGTCCAACCGGAACAGGATATACCAACCAGGCATTTTCTGTATTACCGGTAACAAGTATTATATATGGTAAAGTTTCCATCTTGTTATTGGTTTTGTAAATTTTTAGTCGGTAATGATTTTTCCCCTCAACAGGTTTATTATCGTTGTATTTTATAAAATCTCCCACCAAAACGTCACTTGCTTTAACATTAAAAATATCTTTAAAGCTGTTGTTGTCGCTGCTGCTTTGAAGGCTGTATGAAAGTGCATCAGGTATATTTTGCCAACGCAATTTTACGTTTTTTGTATTTTGGTCAAATAATGCTGTAAGTATCGTTTTATTTTGAGCAATTACACTGGAATAAACTGCAAATAGTATAACAGTCAGGAGGAGGTTTTTCATGTTTGTCTTAAGGATAGGCTACAAAAATAATTGCTTTGTTGCTTCCAATAAGTTAAAACGTTCATTAAGATCGCCCGTAAATTGGTTTAAAATTTTTCTTCATTGTTTCATTAAAATATCTATAAAAAAAATACATTATCAATTACCTTTGCGCTGCAAAAAAACATTTACCACCAAATAAAAAATCATGAAAGTAACAGTTGTTGGTGCCGGCGCAGTTGGTGCATCTTGTGTTGATAACATTGCTCGTAAGCAATTATGTGATGAGCTTGTAGTAGTTGATATTAAAGACGGTTTTGCAGAAGGCAAAGCAATGGATTTAATGCAAACGGCCCAGTTGGAAGGTTTTGATACAAAAATTATTGGCAGCACAAACGACTACAGCAAAACTGCAGGTAGTACGGTTGCTGTTATAACTTCTGGTATTCCCCGTAAGCCAGGTATGACACGTGAAGAATTAATTGGTATTAATGCAGGTATTGTAAAAACCGTTGCAAAAAATATTTTGCAATATTCGCCAAACTGTATTATCGTAGTTATTAGTAATCCGATGGATACTATGACTTACTTGGCATTAAAAGAAACAGGCTTGCCAAAAGAAAAAATAATTGGTATGGGTGGTGCATTAGACAGTGCACGTTTCCGTTATTATTTATCGCAGGCAATGGGTTGTAGTGCAAATGATTTATCAGCAAATGTTATTGGTGGCCATGGTGATACGACTATGATTCCGCTTACAAGGTTAGCTACTTATTGTGGTGTGCCTGTATCGCAGTTTTTAAGTGCAGAGCAATTGCAAAAAGTAGCTGCAGATACAATGGTTGGTGGAGCTACACTTACCGGTTTGCTAGGTACAAGTGCATGGTATGCGCCGGGTGCTGCGGGTGCAGCAGTAGTAGAGTCAATTGTACGTGATGAGAAAAAAATGATTCCTTGCTGCGTTTATTTAGATGGTGAATATGGGCAAAGCGATATTTGTATTGGTGTGCCGGTTATCATTGGTAAAAATGGTTGGGAAAAAATTGTAGATTATAATTTGAATGACGAAGAAAAAGCTGCGTTTGCAAAAAGTGCAGATGCTGTTCGCTCAATGAATAGCGTGCTTGCAAGTTTATAATGAAGCGCTTTATTTATGATCAGCTAAAATACTGACAGGCTTTATATTATGTATACTAAAAGTAAAACGGGCTTTCTCTTAATTTGAGAAAGCCCGTTTTTTAAATAATTAAAGCATTTTGCAATAAGTTTAATGCCTTAAGTTTTTATCAGCTAAGTGACTCTGCAGCCATCTCTTTGTTTATTTTCAATACAAGACCTTGCAATACTTTTCCTGGGCCACATTCTGTAAAATGTGTAGCACCATCTGCAATCATTGCCTGCACACATTGTGTCCATTTTACAGGACCTGTAAGCTGCGCTATTAAATTATCTTTTATTTCATTAGGGTCTGTAACCGCCATTGCCACTACATTTTGGTAAACGGCACAATTGGGAGTATTAAAAAGCGTACTGTTTATTGCAGCTTCTAATTCGTTTTTTGCAGATATCATTAGCGGTGAATGAAACGCTCCGCCAACAGGCAATACCAATGCTCGTTTGGCACCTGCTTCTTTCATTCGGGCACAAGCGTATTCAATTCCCGCAATGCTACCACTTATTACCAACTGCCCAGGGCAATTATAATTGGCAGCCACCACAACCTCGCCTGTTTCATTGGCAATATGCTGGCAAATCGCCTCTACCTTTTCATCTTCCAATCCAAGTACAGCAGCCATGGTGCTAGGGTTGGCTTCACAAGCTTTTTGCATGGCCTGGGCTCTTACCGATACTAATTTTAATGCATCTGCAAAATTGAGTGTTCCGTTTGCCACCAATGCAGAAAATTCTCCTAAAGAATGTCCCGCTACCATATCTGGTTTTGCGGCCTCCATATTTTTAAAAGCAGCTACTGAATGTATAAATATAGCGGGTTGGGTAATATTGGTTTGCTTAAGATCTTCGTCGCTACCGGTAAACATAATATCGCTTATTCTAAAGCCGAGAATATCATTTGCATCTTCAAATAATTTTTTATTTGCTTCGTTGCTATCATATAAATTTTTGCCCATGCCTGCAAACTGTGCACCTTGGCCCGGGAATACAAAAGCGTGTTTCATAGTCGTTTTATTTTTGCGTAAGATCGAAAATAAAATTTAAATTTGGTATATGAATTTATCCAAACAAATTATTGAACCTACATTATATACCTACAATGACTATAAGTCGTGGCAAGGAGATTGGGAATTGATACAGGGATATCCTCAGGCCATGAGTCCTTCTCCTTTCATTGAACATCATGATTTTTCAGGTGAATTTTTTGCTCAAACAAACATGCTATTAAAGTCTTGCAATAAAAGTTGCAACTGTAAAGTATTTTTTGAAATGGATTGGATCATTAGTGACGATACAGTTGTTAGACCCGATTGTATGATTGTGTGTGGCGAAATGAAAAAGCAAGGTCATGTTACCATACCACCTATTTTGGTTTTAGAAGTAGCATCAAATTCTACCAGATTAATGGATAGGAATACAAAATTTATGTTGTACGAAATGTGCGGTGTAAAATATTATATCCTTGCAGATCCTCAAAAAAAATCAATAGAGGTTTTTGAACTCACCGATAACAGATATAAACAAACCGATACGACAACCTTTGTACTCACCAGAGATTGTTGTATCAGTTTAGATGTTTTTAATTTATGGCTTTAGTGCAACTTCGAACTTATCAGTCGCATAAATTCACTCCTAGTTTCGTGGTGTTCAAATTGCCCTGTAAATGCAGATGTTGTTGTTACAGAATTTTGTTTTTGTACACCTCTCATCATCATACAAAGGTGCGAGGCTTCAATAACAACTGCTACGCCAAGCGGTTGTAATGAATCCTGTATAGCATCCATTATCTGGTTCGTAAGCCTCTCCTGTACCTGTAATCTTCTACTAAAAACATCTACCACTCTTGCTATTTTACTTAGGCCAGTAATATACCCGTTAGGAATATAAGCTACGTGTGCCTTGCCATAAAAAGGTAACATGTGGTGCTCGCACATACTGTACAATTCAATGTCTTTTACGATAATCATTTTCTTCACGTCCTCATGAAAACGTGCTGAATCTAAAATTGCTTTTGCATCCTGTCCGTAGCCCTGCGTTATAAACTGCATCGCTTTTGCAATACGCTCAGGCGTTTTCAGCAAACCCTCTCTTTCTACATCTTCACCGAGTAATGCGATATTGTCTTTATAATTTTTTATAAGCCCTGCAGTTACATCTGCATCGTAACTCTCTACTTTTTTGTATGCCATTTTTTGTTTTTTATTTATTGCGGCTTTCGCCTAATTTTATTTTTAATCATTTATCCGGGCTAAACGCTTCTACTTGCTTGTCCCGCAGCCCTTCATCATTCACGCTTTACACAGGATATTCTACAAAATTTCTTTCCGTTTCATACAGCCTTAATTGTATATCAAGTTCTGTTTTTATTTCTGGTCTGAGTAAATTATAAATAACTATTACAATGTTTTCTGCAGTAGGATTTAGGTTTTTAAATTCTGCACAATCTTCATTCAAGTTTTTGTGATCAAATCTATCAAGCACTTTTTCTTTTATAAGATCGCTTAGTTTTTTTGTGTCCATCACATAACCTGTTTCTGCTTCAGGCACTCCTGTAACCCTTACAATAAGATCATAATTGTGGCCATGGTAATGCGGGTTATTGCATTTGCCAAATATTTCCTTATTGGTGGCATCATCCCAGGTGGGATTGTTGAGCCTGTGCGCAGCGTTAAAATGTTCTTTTCTAAAAACCGCTACCTTATTTGACGTTGAATGCATATTTTTCTTTTATTTATATCGATCAAGTTTTTTTTATTCCCCAAAATATTCTACAAATATTCTTGGTGTTTCGTACAATTTTAATGCGTGCAACTGTGCGGTTGGAGGCAAATTATTTTTAAGTTGTTCCCAAATTCCAATAATGAGGTTTTCAATTGAGCAAATTTTGCCCCTCATAAAATCCACATCTACATTCAAGTTATTATGGTCAAGCACATCAGTAACGTGCTCTTTAATAATTGCGCTTAGCTTCTTCGCATCAAATACAAAGCCCGTTTCTTTATCAGGTAAACCTTTAACAGTTACGTACAATTCAAAATTGTGACCGTGCCAGTTTTCGTTTGCACATTTCCCAAAAATTTCTTCGTTCTTTTCTTTGCTCCAGCCGGGGTTAAAAAGCTTGTGCGCAGCATTAAAATGTTCTATTCTTGTTATGTAAACCATTGCGCAAGTTATAAATCTTTGCAAAGGTAGCGGGTAATATTAATATTCTATAATGGATGGGGCTAACTTTGCTTTATGAAACTACTTATTGTAGCAGCTACAGAGTTTGAGATTGCACCTTATATTTCAAATAATAAAGACGCCGAAATTCTTATTACCGGCGTGGGTAGCCCTGCATGTATGTACGCACTCACAAAGCGTTTACAAGTTTCCAAATACGATTTTGTAATCCAGGCGGGCATTGCAGGCACTTTCAAAAATGCCTTTGCATTAGGCGAAACTTTTTTTGTTAAAACAGATGCCTTTGCAGATTTAGGAATTTATGAGAATGAACGTTTTTTTACGCTTTTCGAAAAAAATTTCGTTGATCCCAACGCTGTGCCTTATAAAAATGGCTGGCTCGAAAATTTTGCGGAAAATAGTTTCAACTTGGCAACTGCAAAATCTATAACTGTTAATACGGTAACCGATAATTTTTTACAGACATCGATGTTTACTAAAAAGTATGATCCAGATATAGAATCTATGGAAGGTGCGGCTTTCCACTACGTATGTATTCAGGAAAATGTTGCTTTTTTACAATTGCGTAGTGTAAGTAATTTTGTAGGCGAACGCATAAAGACCAACTGGAAAATGAAAGAATCAATTGTAGGTTTAAACGAAAACCTTTCAAGAATTGTTAAACAATTAAATCAATAATTTCTGTGCACAAACAAGTTATTCAAATTGGTTTTTCTCCTTGCCCAAATGATACTTTTATTTTTGATGCTTTGGTTAATAATAAAATAGATACAGGTAATTTATCTTTTGAGCCAGTGTTGGAAGATGTGCAAACGCTTAACCAGTGGGCTATTGAAGGTAAACTTGCTGTAACAAAATTGAGCTATGGGGTTCTGCCAATGGTGCAACATCAATATAATTTATTAAACAGCGGTAGTGCGTTGGGCAGAGGGGTTGGTCCGTTGTTAATTACAAACGATGCATTTCAAAATAAAAATGTAGAAGATTGTTTAGTTGCGATACCTGGTAAAAACACAACAGCTCATTTATTGTTTTCATTGGCATATCCCACTGCAAAAAACAAAATATTTTTACGCTACGATGAAGTTGAAAATTTTGTGTTAGAGGGGAAGGGGTTTGGTGTTATTATTCATGAAAACAGGTTTACCTATGCAGATAAAGGACTCATAAAAATGATAGATTTAGGTGACTATTGGGAACAAAAAACCGGCAACCCAATTCCACTTGGAGGTATTGTTGTAAAGAAAACGATGCCCACACAAACGCAGCAACAAATTGAATTTTTAATAAAGCAAAGTATAGAATTTGCTTTTGCTCATTATCCTGTTTTAAATGATTACATACGCAGCCATGCACAAGAAATGAGCGAAGATGTTATGCGCAAGCACATAGATTTGTATGTAAATAAATACTCTTTAGATTTAGGCGAAGAGGGTAGGGATGCAGTAAAAAAATTGATAGAAGTGTATGATCGAACTGACAATGCGCAACGAACGACACACGACAATCAAACAGACCTCGGCCTACGGACAAATAATATTTAAAAATGCGATAATTTAAAGTGCATTGTGTTTCCCCAACTGCTCCCGCAAAATCGCGGGACCCACTGCCCACTGCTTACTGCCCACTCCCAACTGCCAATCCCTCCTTATATACTCTTAAACAGCGCTCTCTTGCAAAAGTGTGATCTACTATAGGTTTTGCATAGGTTAGTTCTTCAAATTCGGGTACCCATTTTCTTATATATTTTAAATCGGGGTCAAACTTTTTTGTTTGTAAGTAAGGGTTAAATATGCGGAAGTAGGGTGCAGAATCGCAACCACTTCCAGATGCCCATTGCCAGCCACCGTTGTTAGAAGCTAAATCAAAATCCAATAATTTTGCTGCAAAGTAAGCTTCGCCCAATCGCCAGTCAATTAACAAATGTTTGCATAAAAAGGAAGCCACAATCATACGAACCCTATTGTGCATAAAACCTGTTGTATTAAGCTCTCTCATGCCTGCATCCACGATTGGATATCCTGTATTTCCTTCGCACCATTTATTAAATCCATTTTCATCATCCAACCATTTAATATGATCATAGGCAGGTTTAAAAGATTTTCCTTTGCCAACATGCGGAAAATGCCATAGAATCATCTGGTAAAAATCTCTCCATATTAATTCATTCAAAAACGTTTCAGATTTTGGTGTTGCGTACTTTGCCAGTTTTCTAATACTGATCGTGCCAAACCTTAAATGCAGTCCCAAATGAGATGTTCCTTTTACAGCGGGAAAATTTCTTTGTTCTGCATATTTTTTTACCAATTCAGCGTCCACACTTTTAGAAGGAAATGCCTGCTCACTTTTTTCGAATCCCATATCGTTTAAAGTTGGAATTTGTTTGGGGCCAGTTTTAAAAAAGTTATTAAAAAGATCTTCTGATTGATAGCTTTCGAAAGTGTCGTTGTTTAAAACGGTTTTCCATTTTCTGCTATAAGGAGTAAAGACAGTGTACGGTTTACCGTCGTCTTTTACAACTTCCTCTTTTTCAAAAATTACATGGTCTTTAAATTGTTTAAAATTTATTCCTTTGTCTTGTAAGAGCGCTTCTATTTTTGCATCTCTTTCCCTGGCATAAGGTTCGTAATCTGTATTGGTAAAAACAGCGTGAATGTCAAATTGTTGTATGAGGTCATCAAAAGCAACCTCTGGTGTGCTATTTAAAACAAATAATGAAGAACCTTGTGCAGTAAGCTTTTCCTGCAATTGTTGCAGTGTATCAATTATAAAATGAACCCTGCTGTCTTTTTTGTTTTCAAGTTTGTCCAGTATATCTTTATCTAAAATAAAAACAGGTAATACAGGGTATATACTTTTTAATGCATGGTATAAAGCAGTGTTGTCTTCCAATCTCATGTCTCTTCTAAACCAAAAAATATTTACTTTCATTGTTATTCTTTTGTGATTTTTATCGTTTTAATTTTAATATAGCATCAACAAAAAACTTCAGGATATTTCCTTTGCAGCAATTCGTTCAGTTTTTGCACTTCTGTGTTCGTGTAGGTTTTATTTTCAATAGCTGAAACCCACCTTATGTTGTAAATAGAATTGCTTAAGAAAACTTCATCTGCTTCTAGCAATAGATTTTTAGAAACGGTCGTTTCTTCAACTTTGTACTCCAACATTTTTAAAGTATTTATTAGCCAATGCCTCATTACACCTGCCACACAACCTTCTTCTAATGCTGCGGTATAAATGACTTTATTTTTTATGAGAAATATATTTGCAATAGTGCTGTCGCAAATATTCCCTTTGCTGTTTAAAATAAATGCATCGTTGCATTGTTGTTTTTTAGCAAATTTTGCACCCATAAAGTAGGGCAAATAATTGTTTGTTTTTAGGTTGCTAAATGTATCAATAGATTTTATCGCAGCTTCATAAATACAAACCTGTAAGCCATTTATATTTAAAGCACCGTTGTCTTCGGGCAGTTTAATTGCTTCAATTATATAATTTGGGGTGTTGTTTTTTGGATCATATATACCACCTTCACTTCTAATAACAGTAACCCTAACCCTGGCCTCTTTTAGTTTATTTTTTTTTATCAATGACAGTATTTCTACAACCAGCTTTTCAGCAGTAAAATGAATTGGAACAGTAAATTCGAGTGCTTCCATGCCGGCCCAAAGTCTTTTAAAATGTTCGGCAGCCAGTATGATTTGTCCGTTTTTATATTTAAGTGTTTCAAATATACCGTCTCCATAGCGCAGGCCTCTGTTGGAGGGGCCAATGATGTATTCATTCTCACTAAATATCTTTCCGTTGTAATTAAAATAGATCATGGCGGGGCGTTAAATAAAAAAATCTTCCACAAAGGAAGATTTTAAAGTTATAAAAAGTTTGAATTGAAATTATATTTCCTCAATTAGTTTATGTTTAACAGCATATAATATTAAGCCTGCTGTACTTTTTGCACCGGTTTTTACTTTCAACTTATCTCGTAAAGCCTCCACCGTTCTTGGGCTTAGTTCTACAATGTCGGCAATTTCTTTTGTACTTTTTTCTTCGCACATTAAGCGAAGTATCATAGTTTCTTTATCATTTAATTGAACTTCAGGCATTATTAATTGTTGTGGTACCTGTATGTTTCTTTGCTTTAAATTGGTAAGCAGGGCTTGGTTGGTAAGTGCGTTAAAATAGTATTCGTCTTTATGGCAGGTTTTTATTGCTTCATAAATTATTTCGCTGTCGCTCGTTTTTGATAAATAGCTATTGGCACCTATTTCCATTAGCCTTGTAATCATACTATGTTCATCCATCATAGTAAGCATAATTACTTTCGCATTTGGCGCTACTTTTCTTATTTCGGGTAGTGCTTGAATACCATCCATTACAGGCATTTGTATATCCAATAATATCACATCTACGGGAATAGATTTTAGCATGTTAATCAGGTGCATGCCATTATCTGCCTCAGCAATAATTTTAATATCTGTCTTTTGGCTTAATGCGGCTTTTACGCCTGCTCTGTACAACACATGGTCGTCAGCAATAATTACCTTAATAGGTTCTGTTGTTTCGTCTTTCATAATTGCATGGTAAAAGTAAACTTTTTTTGATAAGTAACTTTACGATACTTTAACGAGTATTATTTAAAAAAAGTATGCACCAGCTTAAAATCACGTAAAAATACTTAGTTGTAAAAAATATAATATGTGGTGAGGAATTAATTAAGATTTTGTTATTCAATTGGTTTATTCCCCATTTCATACAGAATAGGTCCTCCAATATTCTTTGCATTTACCCTGGTTTTCCTATTCTGCCTGTTGGTTTCAATCGTACGGGGGCTAAGGAAAATTACTTTTGATACTTCTTCTTATTTTTTTAATGGGTAATAGGTGACTGGCTGGTTGAAAACCTTGGCTTGGTGTAAAATCCGGCTAAACTGACCCCCTCATTCCGTTTCAAATTGACCCCCTAAAAAACGATTTCAAAAACCTCATAATTGGGGCCTTAAAAAAGGGGGCTAAAAATGTGATAAAGAACTCGTGTTTTGCAGAATAAAAATAATGATAATTTATATTCCCCCTATGGTGGGCTGTGAGTGCTGCTTCGCCTCGCTGCTTACTCAATCAACTTATTTCTCATTGCATACATAATAAGGCCGCCAATGGTCTTTGCATTTACCTTGGTCTTCATATTCTGCCTAATGGTTTCAATTGTGCGGGGGCTCAGGAAAATTATTTTTGATATTTCTTCTGTTGTTTTATCTTCTGATAGCAGTTGCAGTATTTTTATCTCTTTTTCGCTGAAGGTTACCGGCAGGCTGTCGCCGTAAATTTGTCGTACGCTCTTTTTTTGCATCAATTTTCCCATTACTGCGGCATTTACCAGATCATTAAAATAATAATCATCGTTCATGCAGGCAAGGATGGCTTCGTAAATTTCTTCAGGGTCAGTTGTTTTGGTTAAATAGGCATTTGCACCCATTTCCATCATTTTGCTAATCATTTGGTGATCGTCGTACATAGTAAGTACAATAATCTTAACGGCTTCATACTCCTTCCGTAAAATTTGTAGAGCGTTTATACCATCAATTTCGGGCATCCTGATGTCCATTAATAGTACATCGGGCATTTTGATGGCTATTTTATGCATCATATCCTTGCCGTCTTCGGCCTCCCACAATATTTTAAGGTTGTCTTTATTAGAGAGCGCCATCTTAATACCGTCCCTAAAAATTTTATGGTCGTCAGCAATTGCAATCTTTATTTGGGTAGAGGCCATCGGTAATCAGGAGATTGTTAAAAATATCTAAACGTAATTTAGTGGAATACCATCAATACTTGTAAAAAATTAA
>JBBAQB010000028.1:0-30455 GCA_040400515.1 Ferruginibacter sp.
CTGTTTTTCTGTCGGTTTATGTTAGCACTGTCGGTCTGTTAGGGTTGCTTGTAACTAGCTTATAGGCGAAACAAACCTTCGCTTATCACCCCAAATTTTTATAGATTGGCGAAGGTTTGTTTCGCATTTTGCATTTCTAAATATATTTTTTTTCTTACAAATCATCAAATGGGCTTTTTATTTGTTGAATGCTTTTTGTACTCACATGAGTATAAATTTCAGTGGTTTTGCTACTGCTATGTCCCAATAATTCTTGTATGTATCTTAAATCAGTACCGCTTTCTAATAAATGTGTAGCATAACTATGACGAAGCCAATGTAAAGTTGCTGGTTTTGTAATTCCAGTTTTTTGCAATGCTTGTTTTAATGTGAGTTGTAAACTTCTAGCATCGTAAGGTTTTCCAATATTTTGTCCTTCAAATAAATAGGTTTTAGGCTTGTATATTTTATAATATTCACGTAACATTTCTAATATAAATGGACTTAAGGGTACAATTCTGTCTTTTTGCCCCTTTGAATTTTTAAGTAATACGATATTTCTCTTAGAATCAATATGTACAGGTTTTAATGCTAATAATTCGCCACAGCGAAGACCACAACTGTATATCAAGGAAAGCATCATTTTATGTTTAATATTATTATGCGCATTCAAAATTAATTTTATTTCTTCTTTGCTCAATACATTAGGTAATAGTTTAGAACGTTTTGGGCGATGTATTTTATCTACCATCATCTTTGTTTCTCTAATGGTTTGAAAGAATAATTTAATGGAGTTGACGATTTGATTTTGGTAGGAAGCCGATAAATTGTTTCTCAATATATACTCGTTGTTGTAAATAATTACATCTTCATTGCTGATTTCGGCAATAGGTTTTTCTCTATAGAAAATCAAGAACGATTTCAATGCTTCACTATAAGTTTTGAGGGTGCTTGGACTGTAGCGTTTTGAAAGTAGCCATTGTTTGAACTTTTCTATTTGTAAAATTCCTTCTTCCGAGGGGGTTGATATAGATTGTAATGGAAGCTTGAATCGAAGCCTATTTTCTTCGGTATCAGGAATGTGCCACACCCGTAATGATTGACTCCATCGGGAGCCCTCGATTGTTTTTATCCGAGCAATTAGCTTAATGTTTTTTTCAAAAGCGACAGATATTCTAGCTGCCCCTTTGTATTTAATTAATTTAGATTCCCATTTCATGGCGTTTTCAGCATGTTACCTAACTTGTTTATATAGGTAGATTTCTATTTTCTAAGTTACCTATTATTTTTATATATTTAGTTTTTCGTTTTCAGTTTATTTTGTAGCAATACGTTACCAATATTCTGTCTCGGCGGGGTTCTCTCACAAACATACTTTAAAATAGAAAGAAAACCTATCGCGAAACCTCCGCCTAGTTGCGTGACTCACGCAACGTTCGCCAATATCAAACAGGCCGAAAAAAGCCAAATACGCTTAGGAATAGCAATTATTATGTCAGTATTTTACATTTAATCCAATAACGATGTTTTAAATCTAATTTGTTTCACAATGTTAATAGGAGTCTAGCGATTTTCTTTTAAAGCCCAGCCTCACCCCTCACTTACCCAAACCACCTTCATCCCATAGTATTTGGGAGCGTGCGCAGGTCTGTCATCTTCCATACACGATGCTTTCAATATTAACATCCAGGGTTTTTGTTTAGGCATTTGCAGGCTCAGGCTACACGTGACATCGTAGGTTTCTGTAAAAGAATACAGCAGAGATTGGTCAGCCTCTACACGCAGTGTATTTTCTTTCGTAGGGTTGCCGTGCAGTAGTATCAGGTCAAAATAATAATGGGTGGCTATTTTATTGTGTCGTTTTACAGGTTCAAAACTCAAATCTATTTCTACGCACAGTATGTCTTTTTTTATGCTAAAGTTGTAACCCGCCTCCAGCAATGCGTTCAAAGGGTGCCGTTTTTGAAACTCATAGTCTTCAAAAAAAGAATAATTCACTACTGCATGTGTAGCCTGGCTTTTGTTCAGCAGGTTTATCATGGCAATGGTTTGTCTGCCGGTGTCCAGGCCATCTGTAAAAGGTTGCAGTTTATTGCAGATTCTTTTAGCTACAGGTCCCGTAATGGCAGCATTTGTTGCAGTAGCTTTAAATGCTTGGTTAAGCACTACAGGCTTTATACTGCCTCTCTTTCTGCGCCAAAAACTTCCTTCTTTTGTGTGTACGGCTATGTACAACGCAGGGTCAGGGCAGGCAGGCAATTGCTTTTTTTTATTTCTCATCAACTTATATTTTAAATCAACGCTATAAAAATAATGCACATCCACCAACCATCATCTACAACCCACCAACCATCATCCACTTACACCAAACCCTCGAGTTATAGTCAACTTATGGTCAACTTATAGTCAAGTTATAGTCGTTTACCTTGTAGGATTACCCGCACATACCCCGTATCATACCTGTATCGTGCATATAGCAGTATCTATTCTTTAAGAGGGTGCCTATAGTAGGCCTCTGTACTTCTTCCTTCCTTTGCTGAGTAACTATTGGCGATTATTCTTTGTGCAACTTTGCGCCTTTGTGTCTTTGTGGTTCAAAATCCTTTGTGGTTCAAAATCTTTTGTGGTTCAAATAGTTTTTTATTTCAACGCTATCTTTTGCTTTGCAGCCTTACCCGCCGGAAACCACGATGCTAAAAAAGCTATAGAAACCGCCGTGGTGGCTACCATTAAAAAATCAGTACCAATAAGCTTTACAGGAAAATAATCTATTAAAAAAGAGCCGCCGCTTATTTTTATGATGTGAAATTTTATTTGCAAAAGGCAGATGATGAGTGCCAGTGAAATACCGCATGCAGCGCCTATAATGCCAAGCAGCAGCCCTTCTGCCAAAAATATTTTTCTGATGCCGTTTTTGGTGGTGCCCATACTGCGAAGAATACTGATGTCTTTTCTTTTTTCTAACACGAGCATGGTAAGGGCGCTTACCATATTAAATGCAGCAATGATTAAAATGAGTGTAAGCACAGCATAAATGGCCCATTTCTCCATTTGCATGGTGCTGTATAAATTTGCATTTTGCTCGTAACGGGTTTGTATTTTATAGCCTGTGCCCAGTAATTCTTTTAACCGCAGTGCTGCTTTCTCTACATTTTCTTTATCCTTTAATTTTATTTCTGCGGCCGAAAACTCATCTGCTGCAAACCCCATTTGTTGTTTTACAAAATCAATATTGGTAATAGCGTACTGGTTATCAATTTCCTGCTGTATGGCAAACACCCCGGCTGCTTTTGCATTTCCCTCGCTCATGGCATCTGAGGCACTGTTGGTCGCTGCCTTTTTGGGCAAAATAAGTGTTACCACAGAGGCCGGAAATGCTTCACCTAAATTGATAAATGCAGCATTCTGTATGCCATAACCCACCACTATTTTGGGGGTATCTATATTGCCAATATCAAAGTCGCCACCGGCTATTTTGGCAACAACGCCGCTAATATTTTTGTAATTTTCGTCCACACCTTTAAGAGAAACGACCGTTTGCGATTCGCCGTTTTGCAGCAGCGCTTTTTCTTCTGCAATAAGGGAGGTGCCGGCATTAAACGGAAGACTGTTAATGGCTTTTAGCTGATCAGGTGTAAGCGTAAATGTTTTGCCGCTTGCGGGTATAATTTTAATATCGTTGTAAAAAGAGGAGTACAAAGATTTTACCAGCCCTTCAAAACCATTAAATACACTCAACACCAGCAACTGGCAGCAGGTAGCAAAGGCAATTACAATGGTGGTTACCCACGCAATAATGTTTATTGCATTGGCCGATTTCTTAGCCTTAAAATATCGCCATGCAAAACGGAAATACAATGGTTAATGGTTGAAGGTTACGAGTTATAAGTTACTTGTTGAATGTTTAAAGTTAAAGGTTCAAGGTTCAAGGTTGATGGTTCAAAGTTGTAGTTCAAGGTCTCCACTTCTATCTTCTATCTTCGCTTCCATCTTCTCCATGTCCTCCCCCTTCGGGGGAGATAGGGGGGGCATTTTTTATCTCCTTAAATAAAACTTCCATTTTATCTACATACTCCAGGGTATCATCTATGTAAAAAGTAAGTTGGGGCATGCTGCGCAGTTGGTGGCGCACCCTTGTTGTTAGCTCTTTTTTTATTTCCCATGCCTGTTCCTGTATTTTATTCAGCGTGCCCACAGCATCTTTTACCTGAAAAAAGCTAAGGTAAACCCTCGCATCAAAAAGATCGGGCGTAATTTTTACAGCTGCTATAGATACCATGCCACCATCTATCATGGTTAGCCCCATTCTTTGAAAAATCTCATTTAAATCCTTCTCCAATACCGCCGCTACTTGTTTTTGTCTTTTCCCTTCTAACATAATTTTGCTCTTTTAATAACTGTAAAATTAGTTACTTTGCGCTTTCCCGAACGTTATTTATACAATGAGAAAATATTCCCGAATTTTTGTTTACCTCAAAGATTACAAGCTCGCCATAGCAGCGTACATCATTTTTACCTTACTTTCTATTGTTTTCGGTATCGTATCGCTTGCTATGTTTGCACCTTTTTTGCAGGTATTATTTGGGGTAAATGAAGCTTCTCCGGTTGTTATAAGTAGCGCCGGTAAATTTTCACCCATTGAGTTATTAAAAGATAAAGTAGGTGACCTTATAAACTCCGGCGATAAATTACACGCCCTTGCCATGGTGTGTGTTTTAATTATTGTAAGCATTGTATTAAAAAACATTTTCCTGTATATGGCATCCCGGTCGCTCATGCCGGCAAAAAACAAAGTATCTACAAGGTTTAGGATCGATATTTTTAATAAGGTTTTAAGCCTGCCAATCGGCTATTTTACCGAGCAGCGCAAGGGCGATTTAATGAGCCGTATGACAAACGATGTGGGACAGGTAGAGGGTTCTGTATTGTCAGCACTAGAAGGTTGGGTAAAGGATCCGCTGCAAATCATTTTTTATTTGATAGCCTTGTTTTCTGTAAGTGTAGAATTAACAGTGGTGATCCTTTTCTTTATACCAATCATGGGATTTTTTATTGGCAGGCTGGGACGTTCGCTCAAAAAACCTTCCGGTGAAATTGCACAAAAGAGTGGCGAGTCCATTTCTATATTAGACGAAACACTCAGTGGCTTGCGGGTTATAAAAGCTTTTAATATTGAAGGAGCCATTCGTAAAAAGTTTTCAGATAACGGTTACAATCTTTTACGCATCAGCAATAGGATAGGCTACAGGCAAAGTTTCGCATCGCCCATGAGCGAAATGCTTGGTGTAATAATGTTTACTTCCATTTTATGGTATGGCGGTAGCAAAGTAATAGGGCACAGTATTTCGTTGGATGGCGCCACGTTCTTAACTTATATGGCCATGTTTTGGGGCATTATTGATCCTGCAAAAAGCATATCGGGTGCGTTTAGCAACTTGCAGCGGGGCAGTGCAGCCATTGCACGTATAGAAGAAGTGTTGAATGCGCCCGTAACAGTAAATGAAAACCCGAACGGTACACAGATAAAGGAATTTACAGACAGCATAGAATTTAAAAATGTAAGTTTTTATTACGACGATGTTGCCATCTTAAAGAACATCAGCTTTAAGGTTCAAAAAGGAAAGACCGTTGCATTGGTGGGCAGCAGTGGTGCAGGTAAGTCTACATTGGCAGATCTTATTCCCCGTTTTCACGATGCAACAGATGGGGCTATTTTAGTTGATGGCATAAACATAAAAGACTATTCTCTTTTTTCTTTGCGAAGCCTCATGAGCATTGTAACACAGGAGCCTATTTTATTCAACGATACCATTGCCAACAACATTGCGCTTGGTATGGAAAACTGCAATACCGAAGAAATTATACAGGCAGCAAAAATTGCAAATGCACATGCCTTTATTGAGAAAAAAGAAAATGGCTACGATACAAATATTGGCGACAGGGGTATGAAACTGAGTGGTGGCGAAAGGCAACGGGTAACCATTGCAAGGGCCGTTTTAAAAAACCCCCCCATACTTATTTTAGATGAAGCTACTTCGTCGCTCGATACAGAAAGCGAAAGGTTGGTACAGGATGCCATAAACAACCTCATGGAAAACAGAACGTCTGTAGTAATTGCACACCGGTTAAGTACCATTAAACATGCAGATGAAATTATTGTGCTGCGCAAAGGTGAAATAGTGGAGCGAGGCACCCACAGCGGTTTAATAGGGCAGGATGGCTTTTACAAAAGATTGGTAGATATGCAGGAAGTGAAATAAACTCTTCCCCACAACAAAAAGTTTGCAGACTCAAAATACACATAAAATAAATCCTACGATTTTTGTGGAAATGATTTCTTTTTGAATCTACTCCCCAAACAATTACTTCATGAAAATAATGGTGGCCTGCTGTTTAGTTATGGCAGTAATTCTTTTGTATAGTCTGTCTTTTGTTAAACTGCCAGTCGCAACATCCCTGCATGTTTTAAAAGAAAGTAAAGCTGTTGCGATAAACAATACAGCATCGGTAAAATTGCATGCGGCTAAAATAAAGTCTTACCTGCGGCAACATGCCTACAACGAGCAAATTTGTTTTTTGGCAGATATGAAGATCCCCCCGGGGAAGAACCGCTTTTTTGTGTACGATTTTAAAAAAGATATGGTGGTTGCTAAAGGCCTTGTTACACACGGAGGCGGCTCTCAAACAGCAACAGACGCACTGTCATTTTCCAACATTGCCAACAGCAATGCAACTTCTGTAGGCCGTTATAAAATAGGAAATGAGTACAACGGTAAATTTGGGATGGCATTTAAATTACATGGTTTAGATAAAACCAACAGCAATGCCTTTAATCGTTTTGTGGTATTGCACAGCCACAGTTGCGTGCCAGATGAAGAAGTCTATCCATCACCCATTTGTACAAGCCTTGGTTGCCCCACTGTAGCACCTTCTTTTTTACTGCAATTAAAAAAGTATATCCAGCAATCAGAAAAACCGGTATTGCTATGGATATACTATTAAAAAAATTCTCTACAAATTATCGAACCATCGGCACTTCCACAGCGAGTAATTCGGCATCTATTTTGGCGACAATGTCAAAGCTGTCCGCTTCCCAAATTCCTACAGCATCTTTGCTGTCGTATGTAATACCATCTACAATTACTGAACCTTTTATTACCACCAGGTAAACGCCATTGCCCGTAAATGCATTCTCATAATTAATTGTTTCACCTGCTGCAATGTTTGTTAAAGAAAAACGTGCATCCTGGTTTATCCACAAGGCATTGTCTTCTTCTCTAGGCGAAACAACTACCTGCCATTTTCCTTCTCTTTCTTTTACATCAAATGTTCGCTGGTCATACCTAGGCGTTATATTTCTTTCTTTTGGAAAAACCCATGTTTGAAAAAGTGTAACTGGTTCTGTTGCCGATTCGTTGGCTTCGCTGTGTTGTACCCCTGTTCCTGCACTCATAATCTGCACATCACCAGCCTGTATAACACCTGCACCGCCAGTACTATCCTTATGTTTTAATGCACCCGTAAATGGAATGGTTACTATTTCCATATTATCGTGTGGGTGTGTAGGAAATGCGCCACCACCGGCAATCCAGTCATCGTTCAATACCCTCAGTTCTCCAAAATGTACTTTATTAGGATTGTGCCAACCGCCAAAGCTAAAATAATGGGCAGGCTTTAGCCAGCCATGGTTTGCAGTACCTCTTTCGTTTGCTCTTGTTACAATTGTTTTCATAATAATTTATTTTCGATGTTTAAACATCAAATATTATACCATGTTTTTTTGTCATGCATTATAAGTACACTCTTTAAAAAAAACGTTGACCTGTCGGGGTGCAAAAGTCCCCTAGCGGGGGATTTAGGGGGCTGTTAATTCCACTGGTTAAAGTCTGCTGCTGTTAGTGCAGTACTTTGGTCATCTTCTCTTTCTTCGTTAAACTCAATAATGAAATTATTGCGGCCCTCACCAATTAATATGTGAAGGTATTTTTGTTGAACCAGCTCCAGCATATTTAAGAAAATAAAGATGGCGTGGATACGGTTTTCGCACTCGTCAAATATTTTTTCAAACGCAAGGGTTTTATGCGTTTTACTGATAAAAAGCATATGTTCCCGCACACCTTCCATGCTGTAATTATATTGCACAACAGTATGTACTGGCTTGTTGTTGCGTTCATGTAACCTTTGCGCTACCTTTTCAAAAGCCTTCATTAGTTTAAATAAACTAAATGTTTGTATTTCCGTTCCCTCACCGGCTTCTTCTCCAATGCTGGATAATTCTTTTTGCAGGTTTCCTCTCTTTATCATCAGCATTCTAGTGGCTTCCATTTCTGCCATCTGCGCAGATGCTTCTTTAAACTTTTTGTATTCGAGTATTTTATCAATCAACTCCTGCCTAGGGTCTATTTCGTTACCCTGTGCATCTATTTCTTTGCGTGGCAACAGCATCTTTGCTTTTATGCGCATCAGCGTACTTATAAATAGAATAAACTCACTGCTCAGCTCAATATTTAGTTTGCCACTTTCGTGTATATGATCCAAAAAATCGTTGGTAATTTTTGTGATAGGAATATTATAGATATCCAGCTCATCCCTTTCTATGAAAAAAAGCAACAGATCAAATGGCCCTTCAAATTGGTCTAGTTTTATTTGATACGATTCGTTGGTACTCACGGTTAATTTATTAGTGTAAATAAAAGCCCTCCAATATTAGTTGGAGGGCTGTAAAAATAAGTATTTTTTAGGGAGCAGCCTTGTAACCCTAGTTTTTAAACTTGTAGGCAAAACCAATACCCATTAATTGCAGTATTTGTGGTGCCGGGCCCTTTGTTACATCCGTATTTTTTGTATCGTCATCGTATATGATATCGAGGTTAAGCGAAAAATTAATGTATTTAGATACTTTGGCTGTTAATACATTGGAAAAGAAGATATCTACATTTTGTGGATTGCTTTTGTAGTTGGAAAACAGGTCCAGTTTTCCTTTGTAGTTTACATTTTCGCTTAATTTTTTCATGTAATTGGCAGATAGAAATGCGCCAAATTCATTCTTAGATTTTTTGCCTGTAGGTATTCCATAAAGTTTTCCTATCATGGCGTCTCCTGCAATGATCCATCGGGCTGTAATCGGCGATAAAAACAACGAAAAGTCTGCATTAGGCTTATAATCCATACCAACCGACAATAGAACATAAGCCGGCATAAATGTTTTGGAAGTTACGGTGGAAAACTCAACACCGGCCGGGGTTTTACCATAGGCATACCCTTTTGCAAACTGGCTGCGTACATTTCCCAATACAGCAGCACTCCATTTTTTTGATACGCTATAGCCATATTTAGAGGTAAGATCAATTCGGTCTGCCGATTTTCTGCTGCCAAGGCTGGTGGTATTTAAAATGCCGTAAGCAAGGTCAAGGTTATTATCCCAGCCATGTTTATCTTTTTTGTAAAATGCATAAGTATTTAAAAATGCATTTACTGACAACGAAAATTTATCGCCGCCCGCACTCCAGTTACTTAAAGAGCCCTGGTTCACATTCAGGCTGAACATACCGCCTTTTTTCCATGTTTTTGTGGTTGTATCAGCGGCGTCTTTTGCAATTGTTTTGGCAGCATCTTTTTTTAGATCTTTTACGGTTCCATCCTGTGCTGATGTATATTTTGCTATTGCTGTTATAAACAGTATTAAAATTAGTTGTTTCATATCATATAAATGGTACAGCCGTAAAAAATTTCTTTTTTACGGCCATGGTTTTTTTGTTAAAATATTATTTTCTTCTCAATTCATCCCGTATTTCTGATAGTAGCACATCTGTAGATGATGGTCCTGCAGGAGCTTCTTCTTCCTTTTTGTTCAGTTTGGCGGCGGTCTTAATAATTGCAAATAATACTGCAGCAATAACTAAAAATTTAATAATAGCTGCTAAAAAGTTGCCGTATTTAACAGCTCCCCACGTTAATTTACTGATGTCTTCTGCTCCCGCAGCCTTTAAAGCCGGGGCAAGTAATAGAGGGGTAATAATATCATCTACAAGCGACGAGATGATTGCGCCAAATGCGGCACCGATGATTACGGCAATGGCAAGGTCAATAACGTTGCCTTTTAAAATAAAGTCTTTAAATTCTTTCACTAAACTCATAAGGGATGTTTTTAAATGGTAAAAAAAAAAAATTTGGTAAAAGAAGGTTTTTTTTTTCAAAAATTAAATAAAATCTTCAAATATTTATACCGCACATTTGCACAAATATTTTTTTTGAAAAACAACAATGCTTTTAACTGGCTTATTTTTCTTGTACTTTCTCTTGTGTGGGGAAGTAGTTTTATTTTAATGAAAGAGGGATTAAGGTTTTTAACCGCTTTTCAGGTAGCGTCTTTAAGAATTATATCTGCAGGGGTTATTTTCTTCCCTATAGTAGTTAAGTCAATAATTAAAATTCCAGCAAAAAAAATTGGCCTCATTTTCCTGTCTGGCGTTTTAGGGAGTTTATTGCCTGCCTATTTTTTTTGTATTGCAGAAGAGCATATTGATAGTTCTCTTGCCGGCACTTTAAATGCCCTTACACCCATTTTTGCAATCATTGTTGGAGCACTTTTTTTTAAATCAAATACAGCCCGTAATAAAATTTTAGGTATTGCTATTTCTTTTGCGGGCAGCATTCTGTTGTTTTTTGCCCAACCAGGATTTTATAAAAGCAGCAACGCAACAGATGTTTTGTTGGTGATAGCTGCAACTTTGTGCTATGGTATAAATGTAAACCTGGTGGGTAAATTTTTAAAAGATATTCCCTCTATAAATATTGTTGCTATTGCTCTTTCGTTAAATGCCATACCTGCCGCTATTGTGTTGTACTACACCGGGTATTTTCAGCAGGATATGCTTGCTGAAGGAATGCTTGTATCTACTGCATTTACCATTGTACTTGGCGTGGTTGGTACTGCAGTTGCCTCTGTTATTTTTTACATGCTTATTAAAAGGTCTGGAGTTGTGTTTTCTTCCATGGTTACTTATGCCATCCCTGTTGTAGCAGTCTTTTGGGGTATTATTTATGGAGAAACGGTCGGCTGGAAACAAATTTCCTGTCTCGTTATTATACTTATAGGCGTTTATGTTGCGAACAGAGCCAGAAAGACCTCGCTTAATTAAAGAGTAATTTCTTTTTTACACCTGTGTAACTATCAAAGAATATAATTTCTTTTTTATCAGGATTAATAAGCGCTTTGTTTCCTAATAATTCGTTTCCTCTTTTGTTGTAAAAGCTAAGAAAAAGGGTGTCACCATTTTTTGTATACTTACCGGGGTAAGATGTGTTTTTTACACTATCAAAAAGTGCTCTGTAAAATTCAAAAAAGTTATTTTCTTTAATTACAAAATAAGCGTCATTCATATCTGCAATGGCTTTGTATTCTGTAATTACTTTTGATGTTTCAAACATCTTTTTATCTTTTTTAAAACCATTGCGGGATGAACAGGCAGAAATAAACAAAATTGTAACAATAAAGAAAGCGAGAAGAAGATTTTTATTATGCATTCAGCAAAAATGCCACACACTAAATAAATAACATATTTAAAATTAGACGATGCAAGAAATGATCTTAGGATTCGTTTATGCCTTGCGTGTATTAAAGCGAAATGAAAAACCCAATGCTACATAACTTTTTGGCGCTATTGAGTTTAATCGCACACCGCCAGATAAATCAACCATCATATTATTTGATAAGAAATACGTAAAACCCGCATCCGTTCTATGGTCAGCTTTGTTTTTTTGGGGAAGAAACCCATAAACTTCTGCATAACTTCCTATTTTATCTGTAATGCTATACCCCGCAGTGAGTGTATAAATAAAAGCAGGTTCTGCAGTAAATCCATCCCATTCTGCACCAATATTATAGCTAAGTGTAACCTTTTTAGATAGTGTATGTTGCATGGTAAACCTAAAAGCAGGCGCAAAATAATCTACTTTAAATTTTTTTGATGCAAAGGACGGAAGTACTAAATGACCAATAAATGAAGTGAGTGGGAGCAACCCTTTTTCTTCACTTATATTAACTTTAAAACCAACAGTTACTGGAGTAATTCCGTTTATTTTTATGTCCTTGTTTTTTTCTGTACTAAAATTTGTAATTAACCTCAACTCAAATGTTTTTGACATTCCATATTTCCATAAAACAGTAGGGTGGGTGATATACTTATTTTCTTTGCCAATATTTTCATACCCCAAACCACTTTCAATTTGTATAAAACCTTTTGGTACAACGAAGGGAGATTCGGTTTGGTCTGGCCTATCGGTTTGGATGGCCGATTGTGCTTTTCCTAAAACTGTGCTAAATAAGAGAATAACTGCAACTATACATTTTAACATTAAAAGAATTGTTTAATTAATTAAACAATAAAGTTAGTGGTATCTAACAAATAGTTTAATTACTATTTTTAATGATATGATTTAATAATGAATTTTTGAAGTTTTGTAGTTTTCCTTTTTCCCGATTTTGCAAGTGCTTTTCCTAATCTTTGTTCAATTGTTATTAATGATAATGCAAATTGCAGCCCTAAACAGAAACGATGAAAAGAATTGTATTTTTTGCGGTTACATACCTTCTAACAGCAACACTTTTACAAGCGCAAATAAAACAGCAAAATAGTGACAGCATGAAGTTTTTGCCCGATATAACAATCGTGGGTAAAAACAGCAAAAGCGATTACCAGCAAATGCCCGAAATAGTGGGCACCAATATTTATGCAGGTAAAAAAAGTACTTTAATAGTTATAGATAATGTACAGGGAAATGTAACCACTAATAATATGCGACAGGTATTGGCAAAAGTGCCTGGCATTCACATTTGGGAAAGCGACCCAAGTGGCACTCAAATTGGAATTGCCGCAAGAGGATTGAGCCCCAACAGGAGTTGGGAATTTAATATAAGGCAGAACGGATACGATATTGCAGCCGACCCTTTTGGATACCCTGAGGCCTATTACAATCCACAACTGCAGGCTGTACAACGCATAGAAGTTGTACGTGGCCATGGCTCACTGCAGTATGGTCCTCAGTTTGGTGGCATGGTAAATTATATTCTAAAGAATGGAAGTGATATTATTAAGCCATTTCAATTTGAAACACAACAAACATTAGGTAGTAACAGCTTATTCAATAGTTACAATGCCATTGGCGGCAAAAAAGGAAAGTTTAATTATTATGCCTTTTTTGATTATAAAAATGGCGAGGGATACAGAGACAACAGTAATTTTTTTGCCAAGAGTGGTTTTGCCACTGTAACCTATAAAGCATCAAAAAAAATACTGCTTACGGCTGAGCTTATGCAATCTCACACACGTACCCAACAAGCGGGCGGGCTCACAGATAAAGCTTTATACGATAACTCAAAACAAAGTTTGCGTAGTAGAAACTGGTTAGATATTGCCTGGACAACACCTGCACTAACACTTATCTATAATGTAAACGACAAAACGATTTGGAATACAAAATTTTTTGGTACAATAGGTAATAGAAGCAGCGTTGGTTTTTTACAAGCAATAACAATGAAGGATAGCATTAATGCGAGTACACTACAATATAATAACCGTGCAGTTAATATTGATAAATATAGAAATTACGGAATGGAAAGTAGGGTGCTAACTTCTTACAATATTGGGAAAATGAAAAATACTTTATCTGGCGGTGTAAGATTATATACCGGAAATACATACAGGCAAACTGAAGGTAAAGGAAGTACAGGGCAGGATTACGATGTTTCTATAATTGGGCAATACCTAAAAGACATTGTGTTTAATTCAACAAATGCCGCTTTTTTTATAGAGAATATTTTTAGGGTTGGAAAGAAATTTTTGCTGATACCTGGTGCCAGATACGAATTTGTAAAAGGAAATGCCAGCGGTAGAAACGGCTTTACAAATACCGGTAGCGAAATTTTATTGCAAAATATTGAACGCAGCAGAAAATTTTTATTGGCAGGTTTTGGTGCAGAATACCACCTAACAAGTGGTACAGAAATGTATAGTAATATTTCTCAAGCTTACCGGCCTATTCAATTTGCAAATTTGCAGGCGCCACCTACCGCAACTGATGTAATTGATGAAAACTTAAAAGATGCAAAAGGTTATAATGTAGATTTTGGTTACAGAGGTAAAGTAAAAAACTTTCTGCAGTTTGATGTAAGTACTTTTTATTTGGAATATAACAACAGAATAGGTGCAGTAACACCCGCAGGCACCAATACAAGGCTAATTACAAATGTAGGAGCAAGCACTAGTAAAGGGGTTGAAGGTTTTGTAGAATTTAGTCCCACAAAAATTATCGCACAGAATTATCTTGTTGATATTTCTTTGTTTGGTTCTTACGGCTATACAGATGCAAAGTACAGCAGCAATTTTAAGGATGCTAATACGAAAGGTAAAAGAGTAGAAAATGCTCCTCAAAATATATTCAGAGGAGGCATCACTTTTACTTACAAAGATTTAATTTTTACTACCCAAATTAGCTCTGTTGGCAAAGTTTTTAGTGATGCAAATAATACCGAAACAGTTACGGCTAATTCACAGAATGGTTTAATTCCTTCATACACCGTTTCAGATATTACAGCCAGTTACAAATTAAAAAATGGGTTAAAAATAAAAGCCGGGTTAAACAATGTTTTTGATAAAATTTATTTTACAAGACGTGCAGGTGGTTACCCTGGTCCTGGCGCATTGCCTGCAGATGGAAGAACTTTTTTTGTGAGCCTAGGAGCAAAATTTTAATCAGAAAGAATTAAATCTAAATTTTAAAAAAAAGCTGTCAATTTTGACGGCTTTTTTGTTACTTATTTGACTCTTCAATTATCAATTTTAGATCATCAGGTATTTCCATTGATTTTAATGGAGGTACATTAGCGCCTCCGGTATTTCCAATTGGTATTTTACCTACAAATGATTTTACACCGCCAAACAGCAGCCTTGGAATTTGTCCGATAATTTCTTTTGTGTCTTTTATTTTAAAACCGAAACATAGCATCCTCCAATGTACCAACGTGTGAGCTGCAAAGAAGGGCTGTCCGAGTATTTGTGCTCTCTCTAAATGATACCAACCTTTTTGAAAATCACCTTTTGTTATCAATTCATGAGCCTCGGTTAATTCTGCTTTGAAATATTTTGATAAGTTCTTGTTCATGATGTAGTGTTTAATACTAATTTTTAGAAAAGTATTGGTAGCTTCATTTATGTCACAACTTTACCTTAATACCTCCATTCACCACGAAGCCATCAACAGGTGCATAGATGTCTCTGAATGTTGGGTTAGCAACAGAGCCGGTAAAAATGGTGTCGAATCTCGTTTGCCTGGTATCAGTAAAATTTTCAAAATTGATAAAGATGGAAAAATGTTCCCATAATTTTTCACCCATTAAACCGTAGGTCCAATAAGACTTTCCTATTGCAGCATCACTTAACTTTTGAGGGCTAAAATAATATGCTTCTAAACCGAACTTTAGCTTTTCGTCTTTTTCATACATCAACACATTATTAAGCCTGTGCTTGGCTGTTAATGGAAATTGGTTTTTTGTATTGTTAAAATGTGTGTTTACATCAGCATAAGTATACCCTACAAACAATTTAAAATCACTATATGTAAATCGAAGGTTTGTTTCCATGCCTTTAGTATCAATGTTGCCTTTTGCATTTAAAAATTGAGTGTTGCCACTGCCTGCGTTAGTCAATACCAATGGACTGTTTAAGCGTGTATAAAAAAACAATTGGTTAAGCGCAAAGCCTACTTCACCTATTGTAGTGCGGTAGTTTATATCAAAGTTTCCACCGGCTGAACGTTCGTATTGGGTAAGGCTTTGATTGATGGGAAGTATATTTTGGAATTGTGTTCTTTCTGCTTCTTCATTAAAAACAGTTGGTGTTTTGTAACCCAAACCACCTCCTAATCTTGCTGTAAGTTTTGGAGTTACTTTTAGCATAGCAGATATTCTTGGCAATAACTCAAAACCAAACTGCTCTACATAGTCGCCTCTTAAACCGGTTTCTAGCGTAAATTTTTGTAATGGTGACCAAGTGTTTTGAATAAATGTTCCGAATGTATTGTAGTTATAATTTCTTAAGGTGTTATTGTTTAGAGAATTCTCTTTAAAATTATCTGTTAGGTAGTTAGCTCCTAAAACCCAATCTGATTTTTCACCATTAGTGCTATAGGTAGCCTCTGTAAACGTTGATTGTTGTAATCCTTCAAAAGCATAAGAAGGGATTTGTATGAACCTGTCAAACCTGCTATAACTGTTTTTAAAGTTTAACTGTGATTTGTCATTAATTCTGTGTGTTATTTGGGTTTGTGTTGTTACACGATCTGTATTGTTCTTTTCAAAAAAACCTGCTGTACCGTTCTTTATAAATGCCATACTGCCACCAATACGATCTTCTGTGATGTAGTTTATTCCGACGTTTGCTGTTGTCTTATTTCCGTATAGAAAAAGCCTTGGATTGATGGTGTATCTTTCAAATTTTGGAATGGCGGTTAAGCCAATACCAGCAGGGTCGTAAGCTCGTCCTGTATTTCTTGATCCAAATACTGTTACTCCTATTGTATTAAATTTTTGGCTATAAAAGCCACTTAGGTCAAGACCACCGGCCGATGTACCGTTGCTAATAAAACTTAGTTCTCTTTTTGTTGTTGGTGTTTTTGAAACAAGGTTTACTAAACCTGCTATAGCCCCGCCGCCGTATAGTGTTGATGAAGACCCTTTGATAACTTCGATTTGTTTTAGATCGAGTGGGGCTACCTGCATTAAACTTAGCCCACCGGAAAAACCTGAGTAAAGTGGGAAACCATCTCTTAATATTTGTGTGTACCTACCATCTAAACCTTGTATTCTTATACTGGAATTGTAGGAGGTAGCAGAAGTTTGCTGGGTTTGTATGCCTGTACTTTCGTTTAGCAACATTCTTATATCACCCGGCTTCATATTGCCTTTTTCTGTAAGCTCTTCGCCTGATATGGTTTCAACTCTTGTCGGTATGTCATTTATGGTTCGGCTGCTTCTCGTGCTTATTACTATGACTTCTTCTTCCTCTTCTTCCTCCTCCGTTTCTAAATTAACCGTGATAGCTAAAATACTGTCTGCAAAGGGAAGTATTGATAAAACCTGCGTTTTATAACCTGAAAAGCTTACTTCAATATTTTGTAGACTATGAGGAACTTGATTGAAATAAAAGCTACCGCTGCTATCAGTAACTGCATTTTGCTTATTAAGTTTAATAGTTGCTCCAATAAGAAATTTATTTTCGGAACTGTCTTTAACGAAAACTAGAATGGAGTTCTGAGCAAATATGTTAGTACATATAATTAATGCCAATATGGGAAAGATGATTTTGATCATTTGTGTGTAGCTAGGTTGGTGAAAGTTGAGGTTAAAACAGACGAACTTGAAAAGGAGCACAGTTATGGCAATGTGCCCCATTTGTTTATTGTAAAAATAGCATAATCTGCTACACAATTAATAATGAAAAATGGTATGCCGTACAAGTGAGTGACACAACGATGATGCTCCCGCTTATTGCGGGACTGCTTCTTTGCCCATAAACCACCCAAAAAAATACCAAAGGGATTTTTATTTACAAAACTCAAACCTTACCTTTGCGGCAAATTTTGAACCCTCAATTATTTTAATATATAAATATGGCAAGTACAGGTAAAGTAAAATCAATTATTGGTGCCGTTGTGGACGTGCAGTTTGAAAACGATTCAAAACTTCCGGAAATATTGAACGCATTGGAACTTACCCGTGAAAACGGAGATAAGCTTATTATGGAAGTGCAGCAGCATTTGGGTGAAGACAGTGTGCGTACGATTGCAATGGATGGTACCGAAGGATTGGTGCGTGGCATGGTTGTGACAGATACTGGCAGACCAATTACAATGCCTGTTGGTGAAGCAATCAAAGGACGTTTATTTAATGTAACCGGAGATGCTATTGATGGTTTGCCACAGGTAAGCAAAGAAAATGGTCGCCCGATACATGCCAAGCCGCCATTGTTTGAAGACCTAAGTACCGCAAATGAAATTTTGTTTACAGGCATTAAAGTAATTGATCTGATTGAGCCGTATGCAAAAGGTGGTAAAATTGGATTGTTTGGTGGTGCAGGTGTGGGTAAAACAGTATTGATTCAGGAATTGATTAATAACATTGCGAAAGCATATAGTGGTATTTCGGTATTTGCAGGTGTGGGCGAAAGAACACGTGAAGGAAATGATTTGATGCGTGAGATGATTGAAGCAGGTATCATGAACTATGGTGAAAAATTTAAACATAGTATGGAAGAAGGCGGATGGGATTTGGCTTCTGTTGATATGGAGGGTTTGAAAGATTCTAAAGCAACTTTTGTTTTTGGACAAATGAACGAGCCGCCGGGGGCTAGAGCACGTGTGGCTTTGAGCGGTCTTACTTTGGCGGAATATTTCCGTGATGGTGAAGGTGATGGCCAAGGAAAAGATATTTTGTTTTTCGTAGATAATATATTCCGTTTTACACAGGCAGGTTCTGAAGTATCAGCTTTGCTTGGTCGTATGCCAAGTGCGGTGGGTTACCAACCAACACTTGCTACAGAAATGGGTTTGATGCAAGAGCGTATTACTTCAACTAAAAATGGTTCAATTACATCTGTACAGGCGGTTTATGTACCTGCAGATGATTTGACCGATCCGGCACCTGCTACTACGTTTGCGCATTTGGATGCAACAACGGTTTTGAGTCGTAAAATTGCGGATCTTGGTATTTACCCTGCGGTAGATCCGTTGGATAGTACATCAAGAATATTAACAGTAGCTATTGTTGGTGCGGAGCATTACAACACGGCCGATAGAGTAAAATTAATTTTACAGCGTTATAAAGAATTACAAGATATCATCGCCATCCTTGGTTTAGATGAATTGAGTGACGAAGATAAATTGGTTGTAAGCCGTGCACGTAAAGTACAACGTTTCTTATCTCAACCATTCTTTGTGGCGGAGCAGTTTACGGGTTTAAAAGGTGTACTTGTTCCTATTGAAGATACAATCCGTGGATTTAATGCAATTATGGACGGTGAAGTTGATGAATACCCTGAAGCAGCATTTAACTTGGTAGGAACTTTGGAAGATGCAGTAGAGAAAGGTAAGAAATTGATGGCAGCGGCGACAGCTTAAGAAAGATTTGAGATATGAGTATCAAGACACAAGATTGGTACTTCTAAATTTAAAAACATTTAAAGAATTCAGTGTTTTGTCTTGTGTTCTTGATACTTGATACTTGATACTATGGTCTTAGAAATATTAACACCCGAAAAAAAAATCTTTAGCGGCGAAGTGTACGGGGTACAATTACCTGGCATTAATGGTTTGTTTGAAGTATTAGACAGGCACGCACCATTGGTAAGTGCTTTAAAAAACGGGAAACTAAAAATACTAAAAGATAAATCGCAGACAGAATCTTATACAATTCAAAGTGGATTTGTAGAAGTTTTGAATAACAAGGCAACTGTTCTTGTTGAAGGTGCGGTAGAAGTATAACTTATTAGAATGAATTTTGAAAGCCTGTATGTGAATACAGGCTTTTTATGTTTTATTTCAATTAATTAAACATCTGTAATTACATCAAAGCCCTTAAAACTTCCTACAATAGCCAGTGCGGTTATTTTTTTTGCAATGCCTTTTTGTTTTATTTTTCCTGCTACCTGATTTAAGGTTGAACCGCTGCCTACAGCATCATCTATTAATAATAAATGATTGTATTTAATCGTTTCAGTTACCGCAAAAGTATTTTCTGCATTAGTGATTCTTTCTGATAATTTATTTAACGATTTTTGAGGCACTGGTATGATACCGGAAATTTTTTGGACGGTGACTTTTGGCAAATTTATTTTCAAATGTGTTTCTAAATATTTCATCAATTGTACTTCTCTTCTAATTGTAGGAGGTACATAGGCAACTGAATCAAAATTGTTGATCGCAAGTAAATCTTTAATTATTGGTTTCGCCTCCTCAACCAAAATCTTCATTAAAAATTTATTCTGCCCCTGTTTTGCATAGTGTAATAAAGTCCCTAATCTCGTTTTGCCAAATCTTTCGATTGCATAAAAGTCTAGATAAAATATTTCGTCAAGGTATATTTTATCATATCCCTTAGTGTTTACTATTTTTTCTTTCCCATCAATAATATTAATGTTGTTATAATAGCCAAAATATTTTTCTTTGGTTTTCAAATATTCATTTATTGTTTTTTCCAATGGTAGTTGCCTTTGCTCGCACCATTTAGCAAAAGCATTTATTCCTGTAAGCATGCTACCCGTTTCCGTTATTAATAAAAAATGTTGGCTAAGAAAACCCAAGTTTTCATTGTCTATGTTTGTAGTTAAAAGAGCATTTGTTTTCTCTTTCGCTTTTAATCGGTAAATGGTTTTTGGGGTTCTTCCAAACTTTATAATTTCATCTGCGTCTAACAGCTGAACAAGTGCAACATGAATTGCTTGTTTAGACACATCCATTATATCTACCATTTCCTTGACAGATAGATCACCTGATTCTAAAAGCAGTTCTATTATTTTATCTTTTATTTTCATGTTTTATAAATATGAATAGTTAAAGGTAATAGATTTTTGACCATTGATAGTCAATAGTCAAAAATCTATGGTGCGCATAATGTAATATTGTACATAACCGCCTTATTTTTTACATAAATGCAAATACACTAGGAAGAAACTTTAAAAAAGGGCAAACTTAAAATACAAAAAAAGGTAAAAACCGGTAAAAGCTCACTTGCTATCCAAAGTGGTTTTTTAGAAGTACTTAATAAAAAACTAATCGTTTTAATGGAAGATGCTATAGAAATTTAAAATTCAAATTGTACAAAAAACCTGTATCGGCTTACAGGTTTTTTATTTTAAAAAAGAATCTAAAGTTGTTTTGAATATGTAAAAAAAAGTATATTTTATTTTCACTTTAAATAAGGTGTACAAAGTTTATTAATAATTGCTTGAGTATAAGTAAAGATTTTCTGAATATTTATAGGTGATGTTTAAGATCTACATTTTACCTAGATGTGGGATTTAATTTTTAGAACTGCTTTTTTATTTGAACAAAGCTCCATGCACAAAAGGGTAACAACACAAAAATTAAAACGGCCCATAAACCAACAAAGTAGGAAAGGGCGAAGGTGAGGATGATCAAATAAATGGGATAAAGAATAAACAACATACTAACAACAACAGAATCATAATGATCTATTTTACCAAATTTTTTAAATGCAAATTGTTGGATTGGTAAATAAAGTGGCGCATGAAGACTGTACCCTAACATTGCCGGTAAAAGAAGAAATACTTTTTTAGAGACGGATATTTTTTGAAAAAATGTTTGCAGTAATTGAGCATTATTATTTGCATCTATTTCATAAACCAATTCCTTTAATTGTAATTTTAATTCAGCGTTAAAAGTCTGCACTTTTACACCATAAGCATCTTCATTTTTAAATGCAATATTTTGTTGCGTAATAAATTCACCAAAATTTATAAAAATATTTTTACCAAAACTTGTAAAAGAGTTATAATTAATGCCTAGTGGCAAAACCGTTAAAGGGATTTCCTGCTCCCATGCACTAAGCGCAAGCCGGGCTGTACCTTTTTTTAAGGGTCTTAAATGCCATTCGTTGATACACCTGCCTTCGCTAAAAATCAAAACAATTCCATTTTTTTTAAACACTTGCAGGCAATCATCAAAAGTTTTATAATTCTCTTCCAGGTTTTCTACACCCTCGCTTACTCTATATACCGGAAACATTTTTAACGAAAGCAAAAGTTTGCTTATAAACCTATTTTTGAAAGCATCTCCCCTTGCAAGCGAATAAATTGGGCGTTTAAACAGCGCACATAACAAAATAGCATCTAAAAACGAATTGGGATGGTTGGCCGCAATAAGCAACGGTCCTTTGGCCTGTAAAAGCTCTTTTTTATTTATATGCAAATGCCTACACCAAATAAACAATGCAAGTTTTGCAGGAAAATGAAGGAGTTTGTAAAGCAATTAATAAGTAATTATAAGATTCAATAAATATCTCTGAGAAAACTCTTTTACTCATGTTCTCTGCGGTAGAAATTTTAATTTAATTGTGGGTCTGTAGGTAAATGTATCATCATTTTGTATTTACCCCCCAATGCTGTTAAGCTCAGTTGCCACACATCTTGCGGCGCCGTATGAAAAATCAGTTGTTCATTTGCCTTTAACGTTATCCAACTGTTTTCTTTTATTTCTTCTTCCAATTGGCCGGCACTCCAACCGCTATAGCCCAAAAAGAATTTTATATTATTTACATCAACGGCGCCTTCTTTTATATATTTTTTCATCAACTCAAAGTCACCGCCCCAGTACACATTTTCAGAAATTTCAACTGCATCTGAAAAAAGCTGCGGGTACTTGTGTATGTAATGCAGTGTATCTGTCTGCACGGGTCCGCCAAGATATACAGGAATTTTAAATCCTTCCATATCTGCAAAAAGATTGTCTAAGGTAGTGTGCAGTTTTCTGTGAAAGGCAAAGCCAAAAGTACCTTCGTCCTCATTGTGTTTGCAGATAAGCACTACGCTTCTTATGAAAGAGGCATCCTTTAAAAAAGGCTCTGCGATTAATAAAACGCCATTGCTAGGTGTTATCATATGAATGAAAGTAAATAATTTTTTCAAATTCATTAACATTTTTGTAAGAATTGAAATTGGCGATATTTTTAAGAGTGCTTTTATTTTATAACAAAGTATTATTTCAAAAAAAACTGATTAATCCTACATTTGTAATTGAGCAAACAGCAAACATCTTCACTAAAAAAAGTACATGAAGAAAACTTTTCCTATTATAACCATACTTATTACAATTAGTTTGCTTGGTCTTATATTTTTTCAGGTGTTATGGCTCGATAGTGTGAAGAAGTACAGAGAACAGAGGCTTAAAGACAATGTAACAAAAGCTACAGCTCTAACTGCATCGAGGCTTACCAATGAAAAACTTGCTTTTGTTTATCCCAAAAAAAATGATCTTTTAATTACACCAGATAGGTTGCAATTTGATTTTAGAAAGCATTCTGTAATGCAGCGTTTTAGTAAAGAGGAAATTTACAATATAGTAAAGGAGTCGCTAGGTTCCAATGATTTGAAAGATGTTAGATTTGAGTTTGCAGTAACGGACGACCAGATTACAGGCGACCAAATAGATACAGAAAACTTTATGAGTGTTTATCAGGATTCTGCAAATAATGTTATGCAGATTATTCCATTGGTGCCGGAAAGTGGAAGCAACCTTGAAAACCTCGTTCCGCAGGAATCTTTGGTTGTAATTGTGCCACACCAAAATACAATTGTGTTGAAAGAAATTACTTGGTTTATTGTTGGTTCGATCATATTTACACTTATTATTATTGCCGCATTTTTTTTAACGCTTCGTACTTTATTAATACAAAAGAAACTTGGCGAAATAAAGTCTGATTTTATCAATAATATGACCCACGAATTTAAAACACCTTTGGCTACGATATCATTAGCGGTAGACGCACTTAAAAATGAAAAGGTAGTGGGCGATAAAGAGAAAACGTCTTACTTCACTGGGATTATAAAGGAAGAAAATAAACGGATGAATAAACAGGTAGAAACCATACTCCAGGCTGCTTTGCTCGATAAGCAGGAAGTACAGTTAAACCTAAAGAAATTATCTGCCAACGAACTTATAAAAAATGCCGTAAACAATATTTCTCTGCCAATAAGCGAACGTGGCGGCAAACTGGAAATAAACCTTGATGCTGCAAAAGATATGGTGATGGCAGATGAAGTACATTTTACAAACTTTGTAAACAACCTGTTGGATAATGCGCTTAAATATTCAAAAGAAGTTCCCCTTATAAAATTAACGACAACAAATTCCGGCAACCTATTCCGTATTAAAATTGAAGACAATGGTATAGGTATGAGCAAAGAAACCTTATCTAGAATATTCGAAAAATTTTACCGTGCACATACAGGTAACGTGCACAATGTAAAAGGTTTTGGCTTGGGTTTAAGCTACGTAAAAACCATGGTGGAGGCTCACAAAGGAACTATAAAAGCAGAAAGTACGGTTGGGAAAGGAAGCGCATTTACCATCTCTTTCCCATTGGCTAAATAACTACATAATTTAGCTATTCACATTATTTCCACATCAATTCACATTTAATGCACAGTTAATAGGTACTAAATGCACCTAAAACGCACAACCACAGGCACTATTAGCCCTGTGGAAAAATATGTTTTTTACAAATAGTGTTCGAAAGTGGTAAAAAGTGTTATTTTGTGTTAGATAGTTACAAATAACTCTCCCTTTTCTTACAATGATCAGCTTTTTAGGCGAATATGAATCCACCATCGATTTAAAAGGACGGTTCCTTTTACCAGCAGCGTTTAAAAAACAGTTGCCTAAAGATGATGGGGTAGAATTCGTAATAAACAGAGGGTTTGAAAAATGCCTAACCATTTATCCTATACAAAGCTGGAAACCAATTTTTGCAAACATAAGTAAGTTGAATGATTTTGACCCTAAAGTAAGATCGTTTCGCCGTTATTTTTTGAACGGAGCTACGCCGGTGGAATTGGACAGCGCAGGCAGGTTATTACTTCCTAAAAATTTAAAAGAATACGCTTCGCTTGATAAAGATATTGTATTGGTATCGGCCCTTAACAAAATTGAAATATGGGATAAGAAAATGTACGAGCAGTTTTTTGAAAGTATGACAGATGAAAGTTTTAGTGCTATTGCAAATGAGGTAATGGGTAAACAAGGGGAAATTGAATAGTTGATTGGTGAATAGTTGATCGTGTAGTTTAAGAGAAAATGAATTTTCTTTTAAGGTTAAAAAAGTTGAAAAAATGAGTGAAGCAAAAAACATTGGAGACATTGAATCAACCAATCAACAAATCAACCAATACCACGTACCGGTTTTATTACAGGAAGCCATTGACGCCTTAAATATAAAAGAAGACGGCGTTTATGTTGATTGCACATTTGGTGGGGGTGGGCACAGCAAAGAAATATTGAAGCACTTAGGTGCAAATGGGAAATTAATCGTTTTTGACCAGGACGAAGATGCAAAAAAAAACCTGCCTACCGGACAGGCAGGGCTGCCAATTGATGAGCGTGTAATTTTTGTGCCGCAGAATTTTAGGCACTTACAGCGCTTTTTAAGATTGCACAAATATGCAAAGGTAGATGGGATTTTGGCTGATTTGGGCGTTTCAAGTCACCAGTTTGATACAGCGGAAAGAGGTTTTAGTACAAGGTTTGATGCAGCGTTGGATATGCGGATGGATAACAGGCAAACAATAACTGCTGCAACTGTATTAAACAGTTTTACAGAATTGCAATTGCACAAGATGTTTGAAAAATATGGAGAAGTAACCAATGCAAAAACACTCGCTAAAATAATTGTTGAGCAAAGATTGATAAAGCCATTTACAACCATCACCACTTTTAAAAAAAGTATTTCGACGGTAGTAAAAGGTAACCCAAATAAATATTTAGCGCAGGTTTTTCAGGCATTGCGCATAGAGGTAAATGAAGAAATGAAAGTGCTGGAAGAAATGCTGGAGCAAACCAAAGTAGTATTAAATAAAGAGGGCAGAGTGGCCATTATAACTTTTCATTCGCTTGAAGACAGGGTAGTGAAAAACTTTTTTAAAAACGGATCAATACAGGAGCAGGAAGCAGATGATGTTTATGGAACAAGGTTGGAGAATCCATTTACCATCATCACAAAAAAGCCGATAACATCATCGGTAACAGAACAAAAAAGGAACCCGAGAAGCAGAAGTGCAAAATTGAGAGCAGCACAAAAAAAATAAATGCCAGCAGAAAAAATAGATAAGGAACCGAAAGTTGTAAAAGCAGAATGGAAACAGGTTTTTAACTACAACAGAATAGTTAGAAATATTCCTTTTTTTCTTTTTTTGGCACTACTTGCTGTGTTGTACATATATAACGGGCACCATGCAGATAAACTGGTGAGAAAAATCGCCGTGACAGAAAAGAATATAAAAGAGTTGCAGTACGAATACAAGACAGTGAAGAGTGATTTGATTTTTAGAAGCAAAGCAAGCGAACTTATTAAAGCAGTGGAGCCGCTTGGATTAAAAGAATCTAAGTTACCGCCCATGCTTTTGGGAGATACCATTGTAAAAAAAGTAATTGATACGGCAAATAGCGATAAATAAATGGACGTAAAAAAAGACATACTATGGAGAGTTTACCTGTGCTTTTTGTGCATGGTATTGCTTTGCGTATTTGTATTGGGAAGAGCCATTTATATACAAACTGCTCAGGGAAAATACTGGGTAGGTATGAGTGATAGCCTGCATATAAAACCTCAGCCAATCGTTGCAGAACGTGGCACTATATACAGTGAAGACGGCAACATGCTAAGTACATCGGTGCCTGTATTTGATGTGTATGTAGATTTTGCAGCCGATGGATTAAGGGAGAAACAAGGCAAGCGTTTTAAAGATAACATTGACTCTTTAAGTTACTGCCTTGCAGCCCTTTTTGCTGATAAAAATACAGGAGAATATAAAAAGCAATTACAACAGGCCTATGAGGAAAAAGACAGGTATTTTATTCTTAAAAAGAAAATGACCTTCGAACAGTTTTTACAGCTTAGAGATTTTCCTTTGGTTCGGTTGGGTAGAAATAAGAGTGGTTTTATTATAGGTGCAAAAGACAAAAGAATTAACCCTTATGTGTTGCTTGCAAACAGAACCATTGGGCTAAGTCGCCAGAATATGTCTAAGAATGTAGGGCTTGAATTGACATACGATAGCTTACTAAGAGGTACATCTGGTCAGCGTTTTATGCGCTATGCTGCCGGTGCCTACATGCCGGTTGAGGGTTCAGAACTAGATCCCATAAATGGGAAAGACATCGTGACCACGCTTGATACTTACATGCAGGATGTTACGGAAAGTGCATTAATGAAAATGTTGGTGAATAACAACTCTACCCACGGTACTGCAATCGTAATGGAGACTGCTACAGGTAAAATAAAGGCCATAGCCAACCTGGGCAAACAGCCTGATGGTACTTATATTGAAGACCTCAATTATGGTATAGGTAAAGCAACAGAGCCAGGATCTATTTTTAAACTGGCAACCTTACTTAGCCTGCTGGAAGATAAATATGTAGATACCGGAACGATGGTACAGTTGCATGGTGGTGCTATGTATTTTTCTGGTTTAAGAATTAAGGATTCTCATGCAGAGCCAAAAGACCTTACTGTAAAAGAATGTTTTGCTGTAAGTAGTAATGTGGCATTTGCCTCGCTTGCTGATATGTACTACCACAACCAGCCATCAAAGTTTACAGATCGTTTGCATGCACTGCGTTTAGATACTTTAACAGGGGTTGATATTGTTGCATCGTCAGGTTATCCAACCATAAAAAAACCAACATCAAAACATTGGAGCGGTACTACCATACCTTACATGGCGCATGGTTATGAAGAAATGGTAACGCCTTTAAATATGCTCATGCTATACAATGCGGTAGCAAACAATGGCAAAATGATGAGGCCATATTTAGTAAGCGCAATAAAAGAATATGGCCTTACAATTAAAACGATTGATCCGCAAGTGGTAAACCCACAAATATGCAGTCCTGAAACGCTGGGTAAGTTAAAAGTTTGCCTGCGGGAGGTGGTTGATTATGCACATGGTACAGGACATAAAATTTTGTTTGATTCTGCTTATTCTATTTCGGGCAAAACCGGTACGGCTGTCTCTGCTTTAGATAACAAAGGTTACAACAAAAGCAGCAAAATATACCAGGCTTCCTTTATGGGTTATTTCCCTTCTGAAGCGCCAAAATTTACGCTGGCAGTGGTTATTCAAAACAGCAGAGAATCTAAACTTGTTTACGGTGCAGATGTATCCGGTGCTGTGTTTAAAGAAATAAGCGATAAACTATATGCACGTTATTTAACAACACCAACTTACAATACGGCCTTGGTAAAAGACTCTTTGTTGAACAACGCCATGGGGATGAAAAATGATATGCGCTCTATACTTGGTTATATGGCAATTCCTTTTTCTGATTCTTCGCAAAGTGGAAGCTGGAGAAATATAAAACTTGTTCAAAATACCGCAACATTAAACACGGCTGCAGTTAGCAATACCCTAAACAATACGATACCTGATGTGGCTGGTATGGGTTTAAAAGATGCTGTATATATTTTAGAGAATAAAGGATTAAAAATAGCCTTGCAAGGCAAAGGCAAAGTAATAAGCCAAAGCATTATTGCAGGTACAAATTTTAGTAAAGGTCAAAAAATAACCCTGTTTTTAAATTAATGTTAAAAGACCTACTATATAAAGTAAAACTAAAAGCGGTGCACGGAAGTACTGATGTTGAGATATCATCTCTGCACATAGACTCCCGTGTAGTTGAAAAAAACAGTTGTTTTATTGCAGTAAAGGGAGCAACAACCGATGGACATAATTATATAGATGCTGCAATTAAAAATGGAGCAGTAGCTGTAATAGTGGAGCAGTTGCCAACAAATATTTTAGAAGGCGTAACATATATAGAAGTTGCTGATAGTGCTATAGCTGCTGGTTTCGTGGCACATAATTTTTACGGAGAGCCATCCGCAAAATTAAAAATTGTGGGTGTTACTGGTACCAATGGAAAAACAACAGTAGCTACTATTTTATACAATCTCTTTACAAAGCTTGGTTACAGTTGCGGTTTAGTAAGTACCGTAGAAAATAAAATAGCCGGTGCTGTTATCCAATCAACCCACACAACGCCAGATGCTATCATTTTAAATGCATTGCTGCAAAAAATGGTGGCGGCAGGTTGTGAATATGTATTTATGGAATGCAGCAGCCATGCAATAGAACAAAAAAGAATTGCAGGTATTTTGTTCAGGGGTGGTGTTTTTACAAATATTACACACGATCATTTAGACTACCACAAAACATTCGATGAATATATCCGTGTAAAAAAATCATGGTTCGATCAGTTGCCTTCTACCGCATTTGTAATAAGCAATGCAGATGACAAACGTGGTGCCGTGATGCTGCAAAATACTGCTGCTAAAAAATATTATTACAGCCTTAGAACGGTAGCCGATTTTAAAGCAAAAATATTAGAAAACAGGCTTGGCGGGTTGCACATGCTGGTAGATGATACGGACATTTATTTTAAAATGATAGGAGAGTTTAATGCCTACAACTTGCTGGCTGTTTATGCGGTTGCAACACTACTTGGTATGCAAAAAGAAGAGGTTTTGCTTGGGCTGAGTAATATAGATGGGGCAGAAGGAAGATTTGATTATGAAGTGAGCAAAGGGGAAAATGTAATTGGAATAGTAGATTATGCGCACACGCCTGATGCTTTGCTGAATGTACTGGCCACTATAAAAAAACTTAGGCATGGGCATGAAAAAATAATAACTGTTGTTGGCTGTGGTGGCAACAGAGATAAAGCAAAGCGCCCTATTATGGCGGCTGTTGCATGTGAGCACAGCGACAGGGTCATACTAACATCTGATAATCCACGCAATGAAGATGCAGCTGATATTTTAAAAGAAATGGAGGCAGGCATAAACGTAGTTGCAAGAAAAAAATATATAACAATTGCTGATAGGAGAGAAGCCATTAAAACAGCTGTGAGCTTAAGCAACAAAGAAGATATTGTACTGGTAGCAGGAAAAGGACACGAAAAATACCAGGAAATAGCGGGAGTGAAATATGAGTTCGATGACAAAAAGGTGTTAAGGGAAATGTTTGAGCTTTTAAATAAATAAGATACTCAGCGGAAGTGCCAAGAGGCTAATGAGTACCTTGATTTCGTAAGAAGTTTGTAAAATAAAAAGAATTATAATTTAAAAGAATTAACACATCAGCGAATTAGCTAATTAACAAATTTGTATTTATGCTGTATCATTTATTTGACTGGATTACACAACACTGGAGCAAGGCAAGCTTCCCCGGAAGTGGGCTTTTTCAGTTCATCAGTTTTCGTGTAATGATGGCATTGATTTTATCATTGATTATTACAACTGTTTACGGTAAAAAGCTGATCAGTTTTTTATTAACGAAGCAGTTGGGCGAAACAGTTAGAGACCTTGGTTTGGCCGGCGAGCAACAAAAAAAAGGCACACCAACTATGGGTGGGCTCATTATTATTCTGGCTATCATAGTTCCTACTTTATTACTCGCAAACTTAGATAAAGTATATATACGGTTAATGTTGCTGTGTACGGTGTGGCTTGGTGCTATTGGGTTTATAGATGATTACTTAAAAATAAGAAGTAAGCGTTTGGCCAAGTTAAAGGGCGATGATTATAAAAAAAGTGATAGCGACGGACTAGCCGGTAGGTTTAAAATATTTGGTCAGGTGGTCATAGGAATTATCATTGGCGTTACACTTTATTTTAGCCCGAGTGTAACAGT
>JBBAQB010000028.1:30555-41978 GCA_040400515.1 Ferruginibacter sp.
GCATACGTAAGCGGTAATATAAAATTTGCAGAATACCTCAATATAATGTACATACCAAACCTTGGTGAGTTGTCCATTTTTATTGCAGCATTTGTTGGGGCATGTGTTGGATTTTTATGGTATAATTCTTACCCAGCACAAGTATTTATGGGCGATACCGGAAGCCTTGCTTTGGGTGGAATAATTGCAGCGCTCGCAATTATTGTAAGAAAAGAATTATTGATCCCTATTTTTTGTCTGGCATTTTTTGTAGAGCTCTGTAGCGTAATGATACAGGTAAGTTATTTCAAATATACCAAACGGAAATATGGTGAAGGCAAACGGGTTTTCTTAATGAGTCCATTGCACCACCATTATCAAAAATTGGGTTACCACGAAAGTAAAATTGCAGTTCGTTTTTGGATACTCACCGTATTGTGTGTTGCTGTAGCAATTGTAACATTAAAACTGAGGTAATGAAAGAGAGAATCGCAATACTCGGGGCAGGAGAAAGTGGTATAGGTACCGCAATACTTGCACAACAGCAGGGTTGGGATGTGTTTGTAAGTGATGCAGGTAAAATAAAGGAAAATTATAAAACAGATCTTTTAAATAACAATATTTCTTTTGAAGAAGGATTTCATACCGAAGAAAAAATATTGAATGCAACGGTGGTGATGAAGAGCCCGGGCATACCTGAGAAGAATGAAATGGTAAAAGCAATAAGAGCGAGTGGTATTGAAATAATTAGTGAGATAGAATTTGCTTACAGGTATAAAGGCGAGAGTAAAATAATTGCAGTTACCGGTAGCAACGGCAAAACCACTACCACGGCCTTAACCTACCATGTGTGTAAAGAAGCCGGCGAAGATTGTGCGATGGTAGGTAACATAGGTTTTTCATTTGCACGGCAGGTAGCAGAAGATCCTAAAAAACTATATGTGGTGGAAGTAAGTTCTTTTCAGCTGGATGATATAAAAAGTTTTAAGCCGGATGTAGCGATTATCACAAACATAACAGCAGACCATTTAGATAGATACGAATACGATGTAAAAAATTATATAAAAAGCAAATTCAGAATTATAGAAAACCAGACTGCCGAAGATGTTTTTATTTATAACCTGGATGATGAGACAACGACAAGGCATTTAAAAAACTATACCATAAGATCATTAAAAGCACCAATAACTATGAGCAAAGAATTACCGGAAGGAGCATATCTGACAAACGCAGAAATGCATTTAAAGTGGAAGGGAGAAGAAATGCAAATGAATGTTTCTGATTTTGCTATTAAGGGAAAACACAATCAATATAATAGCATGGCAGCAAGCATGGCGGGTACATCTATCGGTATAAGAAAAGAAAAAATAAGAGAGGCACTACAAACTTTTGAAAGCCTTGAACACCGCATGGAGCCTGTTGCAACCATAAGAGGGGTGGAGTTTGTAAACGATAGTAAAGCAACAAACGTAAACAGTACTTGGTATGCGCTAGAAACAATGACAAAGCCGGTAATACTTATACTTGGCGGCGTAGACAAAGGAAATGATTACGCAGCAATGAAAGAACTGGTGAAGGAAAAAGTAAAAGCTATTGTATGTATGGGTACCGAAAACAGAAAAATACATGAGGCTTTTGGTGAGATTGTTTCGTTGATGGTGAATACCGATAATGCAAAAGATGCGGTACAGGCGGCTTTTCACTTTGCCGAAAAAGGGGATGTAGTTTTATTAAGCCCTGCATGTGCAAGTTTTGATTTATTTAAGAATTATGAAGATAGAGGGAACCAGTTTAAACAGGCTGTGAAGGATTTGTAGACACATTTTCACCGCTAAGGTGCTAATTAGGAATAAATATTTTTTGCGTCTCAACGTCTTTGCGGTTAAGGTAAGAATATAAAAATAGATTTTTAATACAAACAATGCTCGAAGCAAATAACATACGAGATTTTTTTAAGCCTGACCTTGCAAATATGGGCGGTAACCTTGTTAAAAAAACGAAGGGAGACCGAGTTATATGGGCAATTGTAATCATCCTTACGCTTGCAAGTTTATTGCTCGTGTATAGCAGTACAGGCTCTCTCGCATACAGAATGAGTAAGAGTACGGAAAGTTATTTATTTAAGCAGTTTGCATTTATCATACTCGGGTTGATGGTTATTTATTTTGCACATAGAATAAATTATACCATTTACTCAAGGGTAGCATTGGTATTGTTTTTAATTTCTATTCCATTGTTGTTATACACCCTTTTATTTGGTGTAGAACTTAATTCAGGCAGTAGATGGATAAAGCTTCCTGTAATAAATATGACTTTTCAAACTTCAGATCTTGCCAAGCTGGCGTTGTTTATGTATATGAGCAGGCAATTAAGTAGAAAGCAAAATGTAATAAAAGATTTTAAGAAAGGGTTTTTGCCAATTGTAATTCCGGTAGTAATTATTTGTTTGCTTATTGCGCCGGCAAATTTATCTACTGCCATTTTAATTGCTGGTACAAGTTTTTTATTAATGTTTATAGGAAGGGTAAGCACAAAACATATTTTAATAACAATGTTTGTGGCAATGATTCCTGTTATAATTCTTATATCAATTGCAGTATCTAACTACGATGCAAAAGCTGGCGAATCTAAAAAATTACCTGCTATACTTTCTGCAGGTCGTATACCAACTTGGATAGGGCGTATACAGACTTTTGTTTACAGTAAAAAAGAAGACAACAACGAAAAACTTTACCAGATAAACCAGGCAAAAATAGCCATTGCAAAAGGTGGATGGCTTGGGAGGGGGCCGGGCAATAGTGAGCAGAGAAATTTTTTGCCGCACAGTTACAGCGATTTTATTTATGCCATTATAATTGAAGAGTATGGCATTTTTGGTGCTGCGGTCATTTGTTTTATTTACCTGCTTTTTTTGTTTCGGTGTATAAGGATTTATAGAAGATGCCCTTTTGCTTTTGGTGCTTTTTTAGCGTTGGCGCTAAGTTTCACCTTGGTTATACAGGCTATTGCAAACATGGGTGTAAATGTAAATTTATTCCCCAATACCGGTGTTACATTACCACTTGTGAGTATGGGTGGCAGCAGCTTTTTATTCACCTGTTTGTCTATAGGAATCATATTAAGTGTAGCACGAAATGTAGAACAGCAGGAAGGTAAACTGGCACAACAAAATGCAAAAATTAGTTCATCAGAAAAAGAAGCAGTAGTTGCATAAATGAGTGAAGTAAAAAATATATCGGTATTAAATGAAACTCTGTTTACCAATACGCTGGCAAAACCAATGCGTATTATTGTAGCAGGTGGCGGCACCGGTGGTCATATTTTTCCTGCCATTGCGATAGCAAATGCGATAAAGAAGCTAATGCCACAGACGGAGTTTTTATTTGTAGGGGCTAAAGGAAAAATGGAAATGGAAAAAGTGCCGCAGGCAGGGTACGAAATTAAAGGGCTGGATATTGCAGGTTTCAACAGAAGTTCTTTGATAAAAAATATTGGATTGCCTTTTAAAATAATAAAGAGTTTTTTTCAGGTAGCGCAAATAGTTAAAAGGTTTAAGCCGCATGCTGTTATTGGCGTTGGTGGTTATTCCAGTTATCCCGTGCTTAGGTATGCACAGGGAAAAAACATATCAACATTTATTCACGAAAGCAACTCATTTGCCGGTAAGAGTAACATCATGCTTGGTAAAAAAGCTACAAAGATTTTTACAGCATCAGATGGTATGCAGCAGTTTTTTGCCGATGAAAAAATTGTACTTACAGGTAACCCTGTAAGGCAGGCCATCAGCCACAGCAAGGTTACAAAAGAACTGGCAATGAATTATTTTGGTTTAGATCAACATAAGAAAACGGTTTTGGTGGTTGGTGGAAGCCTTGGAGCAAAATCTATAAACGAGGTAATAGATAAAAATATTATGGAGTTTGCGCAAAATAATTTGCAAATAATATGGCAGACAGGAAAACCATATTTTGAAAAAGCAACGGTAACCGTACAGGGACTTGAAGGTGTTTACATGAAGGATTTTATACAGCAGATGGAATATGCTTATGCAGCGGCAGATGTGGTGGTAAGCAGAAGTGGTGCCATGGCAGTTGCTGAACTTTGTATAGTAAAAAAGCCTGTCATATTTGTGCCTTATCCTTTTGCAGCAGAAGATCACCAGACGGCAAATGCAACAGCATTGGTAAATAAACAGGCAGCGATTATGATAAAGGATGATGCAGTGATGAGCGAACTTATTCCTGCATTGTTAAAGTTATGTACTAATGAAAGCGAGCAAATGATAATGGCAGAAAATATTGCAAAACTTGCAGTAAATAACGCCGATGAAATAATTGCTTTACAAATATTGGAGGTGATTAATAACGCATGATTAACATCAAAAAAATAGCATCAATTTATTTTGCCGGCATCGGAGGTATTGGCATGAGTGCGCTTGCAAGGTATTTTAATGAGCAGGGTGTAAAAGTGAGTGGTTATGATAAAACAGAAACCACCCTTACAAAAAAATTAATGGCTGAAGGTATTGCTATTCATTTTGAAGATGATGTAAAGTACTTAGATAAAAATGCCGATGTAGTAGTTTATACACCGGCAATTCCTGCAACACACAGTGAGTTAAATTTTTATAGGGAAAATAATTATACCCTGCTAAAGCGCAGTGATGTATTGGGTTTGCTAACTGCTGACACTTTTAATATTTGTGTAGCTGGTACACATGGTAAAACTACTACGAGTGCCATGATAGCGCATATTTTAAAAGACAGCGGGTATGGTTGTAATGCATTTTTAGGGGGTATAGCTGCAAATTATGATACCAATTTTTGGCCTGCTCCAATCATTTCGGAGGGCAGCACAAACAAAGTCTCTGTTGTGGAAGCAGATGAGTATGACAGGAGTTTTTTAAAACTAAGTCCCGATGTAGCAATCATTACTGCTATGGATGCTGACCACCTAGATATTTATGGTACGGAAGAAAATATGCAGGATGCTTTTATTCAATTTACAGAAAGAATAAAAAAGGGTGGCTGTTTAATTGTGAAGAAGGGATTAAAACGAATGGATGAATTTAAGGTTGCTGATACTTGTACTTACAGTTTTGAAGATGCGACTGCAAATATTTTTATTGAAAATTTAGAAATATTAAACGGTGCGTATCGGTTCAATCTTATAAATAATTTTTGGACGATTAATGAGGTGGTTTTAAATATGGGCGGTTTGCACAACATTGAAAATGTAATGGCAGCAATTGCAGTAGCTAAATATTTAAAAATAGATGATGGTAAAATAAAAGCTGCGGTTGCATCATTTAAAGGAGTGAAAAGAAGATTTGAATACGTGATACGCTCTGCTCCGTCCTCTCGGGGGAGGGTTGAGGAGGGGCTTGTTATGATTGACGATTATGCGCATCATCCCGAAGAACTGCGGGCATTGATTACGGGAGCTAAAAATCTGTTCCTGGGTAAGAAGTGTACAGTTATTTTTCAGCCGCATTTGTTTAGCCGAACAAAAGATTTGGCAGATGGTTTTGCAGAAGTGTTAAGCCTTGCAGATGAAACGATTTTATTGCCAATTTATCCTGCGAGAGAACTGCCAATGCTGGGTGTAACAAGTGAGTTGATTTTGGAAAAGATGACAAACCAGGATAAAAAGATGTTAGATAAAAATGAGTTGTTGGAATATTTGAGGAGTTGTAAAGCCACTCCTGCTGAGGGATTTGGGCAGGCACTTATTATAACAGCAGGCGCGGGCGATATTGAGACACTGGTAGAACCGATTAAAAATATTTTAGAAAATTAATGACGTTCAATAAAAAAAATATTATCAAATTTTTTACTGCCCTGCTTTGGGTATTTATTGGTGCAGGCTGCATCACGCTGCTTATATCTGCTGTGCACAATAAGGAAACCAAAGTATGCAAAGGATTGGAAATTAATATTTCAGGCGTAAGTAATACTTTTTTTATTGATAAAACGGATGTATATAATATTATAAAAAACTTTGGTGGGGACAGCACAAAAAAAATGGTTCTCACATCCATTGATCTTGGGCGTATAGAAAAAGCCCTGGAAAAAGATGTGTGGGTGAAAAATGCTGAATTATATTTTGATAACAACAATTTTTTAAAGGTTTCCGTGGAAGAGAGAGAGCCAATTGCAAGGTTATTTACAATAACAGGTAATACATTTTACATAGATAGCAGTTGTATGATGTTGCCTTTGAGCGATAAGTTTTCTGCAAGGCTTCCAGTGTTTACCGGATTTATAAGTGATGCAAAAATACTCTCGCAAAAAGACAGTTCTTTATTATGCAGCGTAAAAGACATCAGCATAAAAATATTGGCTGATACTTTTTTAATGGCCATGATAGACCAAATAGATATTGACGCAAATCGCTCTTTTGAGCTTGTGCCAAAATTGGGTAAACAACGTATTATTTTTGGCGATGCAGCAGATGTAGATACAAAATTTGCCAAGTTGAAATTATTTTACAAAGATGTAATTGCACAATCAGGATGGAACCGTTACAGTGTAATTAATCTTCAGTATAAAAACCAGGTTGTAGCAACCATAAGGGGTAAAGAAGATATAGCTGCAGATTCTTTGAAAACGCTGCAACTGATGAAATTTATTGCAGATGATGCTGCGAGAAGATCTGCAGATTCATCGCAAACATTTTTGCCTGATGTTGATCGAAGAGGCGCCGATAGTTCTTTAATCCAGCAATCTATGGAGAGGGAAGATGAAGGGGTTTCTCCTGCATTTTATAAAATACCCGTTGCTGTAACTGCACCAACAAAAAATGTTGCGGCGCCTGCGGTACCACAAACAACAACAGTGAAAATGCCCGTTGCAAAGCCTGTTATAAATGTGGTAAAGCCGTTGGTGACAAAACCTGAGGCAAAGAAACCGGTAATATTAAAGCCTGTAATAAAACCTGTGGCAAAGAAACCCGCAGTGGTACAGAATAAAAAAACCGATAATGAATAATAACAAGACAAAAAAATAAACCATAAAAAATAAAATATTTTAAAACTATAAAATTGGTTATCTGCAAAAAGTAAAAGGCTCGAATAAAAAACCCGAAACTCAAAACCAGAAACTATTAAAATAACACAAACAAACACAAACATTAACACACGGCTTTTATATTCCTCCCAGTGGGGATTTAGGGGGCTTAAAACACACACAACTATGAATCAGGAACAACCCGTTATCGTAGGCTTAGACATTGGAACTACAAAGATTGCAGCAATTGCAGGGCGCAAAAATGAGTTTGGTAAGCTGGAGATTTTAGGCTTCGGAAGAGCCAACAGCAATGGTGTACAACATGGTATGGTCTTAAACATCGATCAGACCATTAAAGCCATTCAAACTGCGCTGGAAAATTGTTATGCATCTAACCCAAGTCTATCCATCAGCGAAGTATATGTAGGTATAGCGGGGCATCACATTAAAAGTTTACAAACCCGTGGCGATATTGTGCGCCAGCAGAACGACGATGAGATACGCCAAGAAGAGATTGATAAATTAATTGCAGACCAGTACCGCACCTATATCCCTGCAGGCGATCAGATCATCGATGTAATTCCGCAGGAGTTTACGGTAGATAATTTTCAAAACATACCCAACCCAATCGGTTACAGCGGTGTAAAAGTTGGAGCAAATTTTCACATTATCACCGGTGATAAAAATGCTATCAGAAACATTAACCGCAGTGTAGAAAAGTCTGGATTAAAAACACAGGATTTGGTGTTGCAACCACTTGCATCTGCAGCGGCAGTAATGTGCGATCAGGATCTGGAAGCAGGCGTAGCCATTGTAGATATCGGTGGCGGTACAACCGATCTTGCCGTGTTTTACGAAGGTATTTTAAAGCACACGGCTGTTATTCCATTTGGTGGCGAAAATATAACGCATGATATTAAAACTGGATTGGGTGTTTTAAAAACGCAGGCAGAACAAATGAAAATTCAGTTTGGTAGTGCGCTAGCAGACGAAACAAAAGCAAATGCATTTATTACTATCCCGGGTTTGCGTGGTATGGCTGCAAAAGAAATTTCTGTAAAAAATCTTGCTAACATTATTCAGGCTCGTATGAGTGAGATCATGGATTTTGTAACCTTTCATTTAAAGCAGGTTGGGCTCGATAATAAAATGTTGAATGGTGGTATCATCCTTACGGGTGGTGGTTCTCAGCTAAAGCATTTGTTACAGTTAACAGAATATGTTACAGGTCTTAATGCACGCATTGGTTTTCCCAACGAACATTTATCAGGTTCGCAGATTGATGAATTATCAAAGCCAATGTACAGCACTTGTATCGGTTTAATTTTAAAAGGTTACAACGATTACGAAAATAAGAATAGAAAGTTCGATACCAATTTCATTAAGGTTTCCGGCACCGGTATTATGCAGCAAGCCCCTGTTGAAACTGAACTGGAGGAAACATCTGAAGAGAAAGAACCGGAAATTGTAAAGCGTAAGAAAACTATTAAAGGTTTTATGGACAGCTTTAAAACCAATTTAATTGAAATGTTTAAAGAAGAAGAGGATGGGGAGCTGTAAAAAGTTAAAAGTTGGAGGTTGAATGTTGGGGGTTTAAGATTTTTTAAAACGACCTCTTTGCGAAAACTTAGCTAACCCTTTTCTCTTCGTTGAAAAATAAAATAAATTTAAAAAAAAATTGAAACATAAAATGGAGTTTAAAGTTTTTGAAACTAGTTAGCGCCTAACTCGTTAACCCGCAACTCAGCAACTCGTAACCCAATTACTTACATTAAATAACATAACATGATACATTTTGATTTGCCAAAGGACCAGTCTTCCATCATAAAAGTGATAGGTGTAGGCGGCGGTGGCAGCAATGCAGTAAACCACATGTTTGCACAAAATATTGAAGGGGTAAATTTTATTATATGCAATACAGATGCGCAGGCAATTGCACTGAGTAAAGTACCAAATAAAATACAGCTCGGCCCGCATCTTACGCAAGGCTTAGGTGCAGGTGCTAACCCAGCCATTGGCAGGCAGGCAACAGAAGAAAGCCTGGAAGAAATAAAAAGAATTTTAGAAGTTAACACAAAAATGGCCTTCATTACTGCAGGCATGGGGGGTGGTACAGGCACAGGCGGTGCGCCTATTATTGCAAAAATTTGTAAAGATTTAAAAATTCTTACAGTAGGTATTGTAACCACGCCATTTGCATACGAAGGCAAGAAAAGAATAGCGCAGGCTGAGGAAGGTATCATGTTATTGAAGAATCATGTAGATACTTTGCTTGTAATTAGCAATGATAAATTGCGTCACCAGTTTGGTAATTTAAAAATGAAGGAAGCCTTCAACAAGGCGGATGATATTTTAGCGACAGCTGCAAAGTGTATTACGGATGTAATCAACAGCACCGGACAAATCAATGTCGATTTTGCAGATGTTTGTACTGTAATGAGCAACGGTGGTGTGGCTATTTTAGGCAGCGCAACTGCCGAGGGGGAAAACCGAGCATTTGCTGCAATTGAAAATGCATTGACATCTCCTTTGTTGAACGACAACGATATCCGTGGTGCAAAATGGATACTTATCAATATCAATTCTGCCGAAGGCGAGCATGAATTTACAATGGATGAGGTAGAGATTATACAGAACTATATTCTAGAGCAGGCTGGAGAAGATACCGATGTTATTTTAGGCCTTGGTTACGATAGCACATTGGGTGCCCAAATAGGAATAACACTTATTGCAACAGGCTTTGAACACAAGGATCCATTTGCCAGGAAGCTGAATGTTACAGAGGCTTCAAAACCTACCAACGAAAAAGTAGTAATGGAGCTCGAAATGCCCAAACATGTATCATCTGTGGCAGCTGTAACACAGCCCACGCTTCAGTTTGAAGATAAGACAACAGAAAATGCTACAACAGAAATATTGCCTGTGCAAGATCCAATGATGCCAACGATGGCAGAACAAAACAACGTAGAATTACCAAGTAAAACTACTGTGGATAATTTGAGCGATTCGCCAGTGTTTTTTGAAATATCTTTGTCATCAGATCAGGCTTCGGTAATACAGTTTGATACTGAATTTATAGCCCCATTACCAACACAGGTTATAAATGAAAATGACAATTTAACTAAAGAAGAAGTAAAAAAAGAAGCTAGCAATAAAAGCCAACTTTCGTCGGGAGGCTTTCTGGTAAAGCCCTTGCAAATTTATGCAGAGGTCAAACCGGAGAAACAAACATCCACATCTAACGAACAACCACTACCGCAGCAGTTAACTATACAGGCCGACGAACCTATTTTAGAAATGCAGCTCGTAGTTAAAGAACAACCAGAAACGGCGGAGGATAAACCATTCGTGCAGTATCAAACACAGCCTTATATAAGCAACTCTGTTGAGGAGCCTGCGATGCAAGACGAAACAGAAGAGCTTAGGCGCCGGGCAGCGGATCGAATAGCAAAGTTGAGGAATCTTTCCTTCAACATTAACGCAGCTGATCCGAACAATGAGTTTGAAACTGTACCTGCTTACCTCCGTCGTAATATGGAAATACACAACCAGATTGCAGATGTAGAAACCTTTTACAGCAATTACACCGTCAGTTCCGACGATAAAAATCAAGCAGAAATAAATACCATCAATAATTTTTTAGACGGCAAAAAACCCGACTAATACCTCGCCTCTGTAGAAGACCCGGGTGGCTTCAGAAAGTGTGTTTTTGTGTAACCCCTTTTCAGTAAAATGAAAAGGGGTTCTTTTATTTCCCCTCCCACGGAGGGGTGGCCGCCAAAGCCGGACGGGGTGGTATTATTCACTTCTTTGGAGGGGTGTCCTTTATGTCGGGGTGGTTTATTTGGAGCATGTGCTGGGGTGCAAAGCCATGCATTTGTATTACGATGGGCAGTAGTAGCCTTGCACACAAGTTGTTTTATACTTTTAAGTTTATTATGTGCAAGGGCTACTACTGCCCATCGTGGCTATTAGGAGCAGGGGAACATTTTTGGGCATTAATGATGAAGGAGATTGAAGCGTACGTTTCGAATTGACTCGAAATGAGGCGGAGTGTTTAGCAAATTTCTAATAATCTATTAGAGTTAATTAAAACGTTTTCAATAAGTTAACTTAATAAATGTATTTTGCACCATAACTATTCTTAACATGAAACATAAACTGAGCGAACAAGCTAAATTTCTATTGGAAACTAAACACCTTTTTATTAAAGGAAAGGGACCCGATCTTCACAAAATAAAAAAGGAACTTGAAGAAGAAATGGAAAGGGTAATTAGTGTTACCATTACTAAACAGGAAGAAAATTATATAGAAGCAACTTTTTCTTTATAAAGAAGCAATATACTTTTCCCTTTATTTTTTATCAGATCAACCATTACTTTGTGTAAAATCCGGCTAAACTGACCCCCTCATTCCGTTTCAAATTGACCCCCTAAA
>JBBAQB010000029.1:0-26557 GCA_040400515.1 Ferruginibacter sp.
TTGTTAATTGTTACAGCTGCACCAACAGGCGATGTTTGCCCGGGTACAGTGGTTCCATTTACAACAACACAAGCTGCAAACAGTTATGTATTGCCACAGTTTGCATTGTATAACTGGATAGCAACAGCTACTCCATTGGTGGGAGCTCCGTTTACAATTGGTCAGGGTCAAAATGTTTCTTTAGGAAGCATTAATGTAACTACACCATCTTGTCCATTTAACGGAACAGTAACCGTAAGGTTTACGCCATTAAACACAAGCTGTTGCAACTGTTTATATACACCTATTGTACGTACGTTTACAGTAAGAGATATTCTTGCTCCAACATGGACAACGGCTGTAGGAAATTTAAACAGAACAGTTGAGTGCAGCGATGCTGCTGCTTTAGCTGCTGCACAGGCATTATTCCCTGTAGCGACAGATAATTGTGACAACAACGTTACCAATGTTGTAAAAGTAATGGGTGCACTTGTAGCAAGCCAAACTTGCCCACAAGCAGGTACTCGTACCAATACATGGACAGTAACTGACGACTGCGGAAACGTAAGTGCAGTATACGCTCAGGTAATTACAACTGTAGATACACAAGCTCCAACATGGACTACTGCTTCTACAGCGCTTAATCAAACATTACAGTGCAGCAATACTGCAGGAATAGCAGTCGCTCAGGCATTGTTCCCTGTAGCATCTGATAACTGCGATGCTAATGTTACTAACCTAGTAAAAGTATCCGGTGCATTTGTAGCAAGTGCTACTTGCCCACAAGCAGGAACTTACACTAATACATGGACAGTAACAGATGATTGCGGAAACGTAAGTGCAGTATTTACTCAGGTAATTACAATCATAGATACACAAGCACCAACATGGGTTACAGCTTCTACTGCATTGAACCAAACATTGCAGTGCAGCAATACAGCAGGAATAGCTGCTGCTCAGGCATTGTTCCCTGTAGCGGTTGATAACTGTGATGCAAGCGTAACAAACCTTGTAAAAGTATCAGGTGCATTTGTAGCAGGAGCCACTTGCCCACAAGCGGGTACTTATACAAATACCTGGACAGTTGCTGATGACTGCGGAAACGTAAGTGCAGTATTTACGCAAGTAATAACAATAATAGATACACAAGCGCCAACATGGGTTACAGCTTCTACAGCATTGAACCAAACATTGCAGTGTAGCAATACAGCAGGAATAGCTGCTGCCCAAGCCTTGTTCCCTGTAGCGATTGATAACTGTGATGCAAGTGTAACAAACCTTGTAAAAGTATCTGGTACATTTGTAGCAGGAGCTACTTGCCCACAAGCGGGTACTTATACAAATACCTGGACAGTTGCTGATGACTGCGGAAACGTAAGTGCAGTATTTACGCAGGTAATTACAATAATAGATACACAAGCTCCAACATGGACTACAGTAACTGGTTCTTTAAACAGAACAGTACAATGTAGTGATGCAACAGCTCTAGCAGCCACACAGGCCTTGTTCCCTGTAGCATCTGATAACTGCGATGCTAACGTAACCAACATCGTAAAAGTAATGGGTGCATTTGTAGCAAGCGCAACTTGCCCACAAGCAGGTACCCGTACCAACACATGGACAGTAACGGATGATTGTGGAAACGTAAGTGCAGTATTTACGCAGGTAATTACAATTATTGATAATACCGCTCCGGTATTAACAGGTGTATTACCGGTAGGTCAATCAGAAATAAATGGTTGCATAGCAAGTGCACCTGCCGGCCCAACAGCTGCGCAGATTGCTGCTTTGTATACTGACAATTGCGGAACTGTAGTAGTTACCAAATCTGGTACTCCAACAGGAACAAACTGCGCCTGGAGTGTAACATACACTTATACCATTGCAGACAATTGCGGTAATGCACGTCCAAATTTCGTTATTACTTACAGTGGTGGAGATATAAGCGCTCCGGTATTTACAACTACAACTTACCCTAACCAGATATTAAATACTGGTGCAGGTGCAAATTGTAGCGCATTAATGCCAAATTATATTAATTTACTTGGTATTACTGCAACAGATTGCGGTGCTTTCACATTAACCCAGCTAGCTCCTAATGCACCTGGTACGATGGTATTTGGTTTTAATGGCTTTAGAAACGTAGTTATACAGGCAACCGATGGTTGTGGAAACATCAGCACTATTACTTTTGTAGTAGAGTTGAAAGATCTAACTCCTCCTACAGCTATTTGTAAACCATTTACAGTTGTATTAAACGCAGCAGGGAATGGTTCAATAGTAGTTGCTAACGTAAACAACGGAAGTTTTGATAATTGTACACCAACTTCTCAGTTAGTATATAGCTTAAGCCAAACTACCTTTAACTGTTCTAACGTTGGTACAAACAGCGTAATATTGAGTGTTACTGATTTGTGTGGTAACGTTGGTACTTGTACTGCAACAGTAACTGTTGTAGACAATACGGCACCAGTTATTTCATGCTTTGGCGATACTACCATTAACAAAGATGCAAACTGTACTTACACCATGCCTGATTTAACCTTTAGGGTTACCAAGGCAGATGCTTGTGGTTTTAACGCTAACAGTGTTACACAAAGTATACCTGTAGGTTCAATTTTAGGTGCTTCTATCACTTCTATTCCTGTTACTCTTACAGTAACAGATAAGAATGGTAACGCTTCTACATGCACTTTCTTAATTACGTTTGCAGATGTTACCCCTCCTGTAATTTCAGGATGCCCGGCTAACATTACTGTAAATACTGGTTTAGGAAACACTACATGCAGCCAAACAGCTACCTGGATTCCTCCAACAGCAATTGATGCATGTCTTCACTTAGCTACGCAAACACAACCAATTACAAGCAACTTCGCACCAGGTGCAACGTTCCCTGTAGGTATTACAACAGTTATTTATACAGCAACTGACGCAGCAGGTAACACATCTACTTGTAGCTTTACGGTTACAGTAATAGATAATACAAGACCTCTTATTGCAAACTGCCCTGCTAACCAAGTGTTAACAACAGGTGCAGGTTCTACCATTTGTGGTAAGGCAGCAACATGGACTGAGCCTACTGCTACAGACAACTGTACAGCAGCAGCAAACCTTGTAAGAACAAGGTCTCACGCTCCAGGTTTTGTATTCCCTGTAGGTACAACAACAGTTACTTACACTTTTGCAGATGCAGCAGGTAATGTTTCTTTACCATGCACATTTACAGTAACAGTTAGCGATAACACCGTTCCTGTATTTACTTCTTGTCCAAGTAATATTGTTAACCCACCAATCAATACAGCAGGTTGTTTAGCTACTGTAGCTACACCAAACCCAACGTTTACTGATAACTGTGGTGTTACCAAATTAACATGGGCATTAACGGGTGTCACAACTGCAAGTTCTCCTGCAACAGGTATTAATTACCTTGGTACACGTACATTTAACTTTGGTGTAACCACTGTTACTTATACAGCTACCGATGCAGCTGGTAATACAGCAACATGTGTTTATACTGTAAGCGTAACAAGACCACTTACAAGTGCAATTGCAGTAAATGGCCCTGCTACAGTATTACAGAACGCTACAACAACAACAACTGTTCAGTTTACAACAAGATTTGGTACGGCTCCGTACACAATTGTATATACAGCACCAACAGGAGGTTTCCCAAGTGCAGGTGCACAATCAATTGTTACTTCAGCAACCAACTCAAGTACAATTGGTGCAGATCCTAACTGGTTGGTAACAAGCATTCCTCAAACAAATGCTACACCTGGTGTATTCACATACACATTGGTAAGTGTAACAGATGCTTTTGGTTGTGTTGTAACACCAAACACTACTGCAACGGTTACAGTAGTTGGAGCTAATTATCCTGCTCCTGATTTAACACCGAGCTTTAGTATAGGTAGCCCAATAGTTGCTCCGGCGGCTACTAAACTTGGTTACATTAATCTTAATAACATTTCGCCAAACGTTACAACAGGCGCAGTTTATTTTGAAGTGTATGCTCCATCAAACTTTAATTTAACAATTGGTGAAACAACTACAGCGATAGGTGCAACCAGTGTTAACAACAATGATTTTGATATAGTAAGCTATCCAGGACTAGGATTTGCAATCACATCTAAACCGGGAGTAATGATACCTGCAGGCACAAACCTTAAAATTGGTTTCAATGTTGATGCAGCAGGTGGCGTTTCAAATTCCGGTGATATGGTTATTATCCTAGGAAATGGTACAGGTGGTGTAGCAACAGTTGTTGGAGATAACAACAGTTCAAATAACAAAGGTTCTAAAACATATACAATAAGTAACTAAAATTTAAAATTATGAAACGATTATTTTTAATTGCGGCTATTATTGTAGGTTACACATCATCAATATTAGCTCAAACATTTCCCTGCGATATTTCATCTACGGGAATGGAACTAAGAAACACAGCTGGAACAGCAATTGTAACGAGTATGCCAGCTAACGGTACCGGAACAATAAGAATTCCTCTGGTAAACATCGGTACGGACCCTACAGGATGTGCATACCCAACAGGTTCAGTGACAGCAGTTCTTTCATTCTTTTCACCATCAAGTGTAAACAACATAGTGAGATACAATGGCCCTGCTACATTTACTTCGGGTAAGTACGATTTTACTTGGGATCCGGCTGAACTAGTATTAGTAGGTGTAAACAATCAGCCAATTGCGGGCGGGTTAATAAATACACAATCTGTATTAGTACCCATTGCCGGGGTTAAAGCCGGTACTGCACCGTTCCTTTTGCAACTACAAACAGTTGCAAGCAGCGATGATGTTACCAACAATGCAAAAACTGTATCTATTACAGTAGTTTCAGCAACGGGCGGTGTTTTACCGGTTACGATAACGGAAATGGATGGCATTGCAGATAAATGTAATGCGCAGGTTAAATGGTCAACAGGCAACGAAACAAACCTTAAACAGTTTGAAATGGAAGTAAGCACCGATGGTGTGAAGTTCGAAAAAGCCGGTACCATCAGATCATCCAGCACAGGTAAGTACCAGTTTAATACCACACAGGGAGCAGGTAAAGCTTACTACAGGCTTAAAATAATAGACAAAGACGGGTCTGTTACCTATAGTAAAATAGTACCCATTACAACTGAGTGTAACAACAAAGTTGTAAAAGTGTTCCCTAATCCGGTAAGGTTAGATCAATTGCTTAACGTAAACATTGCGGGCTACGAAGCAAGTGTAAAAGGAGATTTATATTCTGCAACAGGGCAACTTGTTAAGTCATACGTTCTTAAGAACGGACCTAACAGCCTATCAGTTGAGAACTTAGCTCAGGGTTTTTACACACTGCGTGTTTTAGAAAACGGAACAACTACCGAAACATTTAAAATTAATGTTTTGCAATAGTAGTTTCTAATAAAGATGACTGATCATAAAAAACCTTCCAGAGTAATCTGGAAGGTTTTTTTATTATGGTAAATCCATTTCAAATACTAGCGATTTATACACCAAAAGACGCACAACAAGAGCTTCATATAAATGTTTCTAATTCTATAGGGAAAGTGAAAGGGCACCGGGTGAATGCTGCATGGCACTTCATGCTTGCATAAGTACTTGTAGTTGGGCCCCATACTTTTAAAATTATGAGCATCTCGCAAGAAATTTTTACTTTTAAAGTGGCAAATGATGCAAAAGAAATATAGAATTTTAAAATTGTAGTTGTAAAATAATAAATAAAAAAAAATCAAAAAAAGAGACCGATTCAATGACGAATCGGTCTGTTTCTAATAAAAATGTTTGTAAATCCTATGCAAATTTATAGTGAGCAATAGTTTCTAATGATGCCTGTATTTGCTCTTTTGTAAAAGGTTTTTGTAAAAAAACATCTGCACCATTTTTTAAAGCTTTTTCTCTGTCAGTACTCTCCGTATTGCCGGTTATCATTATAATTTTTATCTGTGCGTAATCGGCTTTAATTTTTTGAATATAGTCCATTCCCAGGCCATCAGGTAACCGGTTATCCATAATAATAATATCAGGTTGCTGTTCGTTTAAAAAGGAAGCTGCTTTAGCAAGAGTTGTAACATGCTCAATTTCGATGTTTTCTTTTTTTAGCATTAAATTTAAAATCAAAGAAATATCACCTTCATCTTCTATTATAAGTATGTTCATAGCTTTACCGGTGTTTGTTATATTATCTCCCATTAACTATTCTTTGTTTAGTTTAAAATTTAATTAATGAATGTATCTAAATATCATGCCATTTTTTAATATCCCCTCACATCTTTACCTTCCATAAAATTAATGAATGCTTTGTTACATACCCGGTTGCCACCAGGTGTAGGATAGTTGCCGGTAAAATACCAATCACCTTTGTTATTTGGGCAGGCTTCATGCAATGTTTCTATTGTCTGGTAAATTACACTTACAGGTATAGTTACGTCCTCAGGCGTAATAAGCTGAGCAATTTTATCTGAAATCTCTTCTGGCGTAAATGATTTATAAACCAGCCTTACAAGGTTTTCGGTGTGTAATTTGTTGTTGCGCTGAAGACTTTTGCATTGCTCTAAAATATCCGTCAACACATATTCCTGGTTTCGTTCTTTTAGCAACGCAACTGCTGCTTTAAATGCTATGAAATCGCCCATTTTGCTCATATCTATACCGTAACAGTCAGGATACCTAATTTGCGGAGCGGAGGATACCACAATTATTTTCTTTGGCTTAAGCCTGTTGAGCATTCTTATAATACTCTCTTTTAAGGTTGTACCTCTTACAATGCTATCATCAATTACAACAAGTGTGTCTTCATTCTTTTTTACAGTGCCGTAAGTTATATCATAAACATGCTGCACCATTTCATTTCTGCTGCTGTCTTCCGTAATAAAGGTTCTAAGCTTTACATCTTTAATGGCTATTTTTTCTATCCTCACTTTTCTGTTGATCATTTTAGATAACTTATCTGCGTCAAAGTCTTTATTCCAGCTAAGAATTCGCTCTTTCTTTATTTCGTTGAGGTAATCTTCCGCTCCTTTAATGAGTCCGTAAAAAGCTGTTTCTGCTGTATTTGGAATAAATGAAAAGATGGTGTTTTTAAGATCGTAATCAACGGCCTTTAAAACGATGCTGCTTAAGAAGTATCCAAGAGCTATTCGTTCTCTGTAAATTTTTTCATCGCTGCCGCGGCTAAAATAAATCCGTTCAAAACTGCAGGCTTTTCTTTCTTGAGGCGCTACAATTTCTTCAATGCTATAGCTGCCATCTGCCTTAGAAATAAGAGCGGTACCAGGCATTAATTCCTTTACCTCATTTTCTTCCAGATCGAAGGCCGTGCGTATGGCCGCACGCTCACTTGCACCCACGATTATATCATCATTTATATAATAGTACGAAGGGCGAATACCGTGCGCATCTCTCACAATAAAACCATCGCCATTGCCTGTAATGCCTGCAAAGTTAAATCCGCCGTCGAATAGGGGCACTGCTTTTTTTAGCATGGCCGCAATGTCAGGGTTGCCGGGGTTTAGCTCATCTGCTTTTATGAGAAAATGATAAATAACTTCCATCATGGCTGCAAGATCGCTCTGGCTTTGAAAACTGCCTGGATCTACATTAATCAGATCAAAAAGTTCTTCCGTATTTACAAGGTTAAAATTCCCCGCAAGGGTAAGGTTGCGGGAAGGAATGGTATTTTTCTTTATAAATGGGTGACAGAACTGTACATCATTTTTTCCCTGTGTGCCGTATCTTAAATGTCCTAATAATACTTCACCAAGTACCGGAATATGCCCTTTCATTAAACCCGGATGGTTTTTAATATCTGGCTGGTATTTTTCTATTTCTTCAATCTCTTTACCAATTTGCTGAAACAAATCTGCAATAGGTTGCTGCGCACAACTGCGTAGGCGGTACATAAATGGGTAACCGGGTTCTGTATTTAATTTTACTGCAGCAATACCTGCACCATCCTGCCCTCTGTTGTGTTGTTTCTCCATTAAAAGATACAACTTGTTTAAGCCATAAAGTACGGATTTGTGTTGCTGCTGGTAGTAGCTGAATGATTTGCGGAGCCTTATAAAAGCGAGTCCACATTCATGTTTTATTGCATCGCTCATTACAGGATATCAATTGAACTGGTGAAGTGAGTTGCAAAATTAGCTGATTACTCTGGAGCAAACAAAAATCCCTCCACTAAGGGAGGGATTTTTAACGTTTGTCTTTGGTAATATTATAAGCCACTGATTGCAAAGCCTACCTGAAGCAATTTGGTATCTGGCGCCACACCATCTTTAAAAATACCCGTAATGTTGTACGAACCAAAAATGGAGAATATGCTATAACCTACGCGTGCAGTGGCTGCAATTCTTGTTGTATTAAAATAATATTTGCTATTTTCTTTTACTGTGTAACCATTTATTTTTTGCGCCGCTGCATTTTCCAGGCTTTTGCCTTTGGTATGTGCATTAACAAGGGTACCTATTTTTACGCCAATGGCTCCTTTAAATGATTTATTGGGCGTTTCTGGTTTTGCCATAAACCTAAGCTCAACAGGTATTTCTAAAAACGCTGTTGCCAGCTTGTATCTTTTAAAGCTGTTACCTGTATCTGTTCTTATAAATGGAAGTTTTGCATTGAAGGAGGAAATGCGGGTTTGCATTTTGTCAAAGTAAATATTACTTGTACCAACCCCAATACCAATGCCCGCACTTAAACGTGGGTTGGTCTTAAATTGTTTATCATACATTAAATAAACATTTGCACTGCGATTTAATCCTTTTATATAACTGCTCACGCTATCTGCAGTGCCGCTCCAGTAATTAGATGCCACCTGTACCATCAAATGATCCGCAGCCCTGTTTCCTAATTTAGATGGGATTTTATTGGTGGTTTGCGAAAAAGCAGTACCGGAAATGATAATTGCAATAACGATTGCAGAAATTTTTCTCATAATTAGTTCTTGTGTGGCAAAAATAATTGCGACATGGGTTAACGAAAGGTTAAACATTATAAAAAAATAGCCCCTGCATTTTTGCAGAGACCATTTTTGTGGGCCCACTAGGATTTGAACCTAGGACCACCTGATTATGAGTCAGGTGCTCTAACCAACTGAGCTATAGGCCCTTTCTTTTATCAAAAAACCATTTGCAGGTTTCTTGTTTATTATGAAGGATTGCAAAAGTAAGAAATTTCATAATAAAAATAATAAAGAAAGCAAAAATTAAAGTGGACCTAAAATTTCAAATAATCTTACTGTGATAATGGCTCCGGATAAAACACTTTTTTAAAAAAACTTTTATCACTAATTCTTTCTGCTCTTTCTTGGTTTTAGCGTAAAAACCGCTCATGTAATGAATCGCATAAATTTTTTAGAGCGCACAAAGAGACACTACAAAAAAGCGTATTATCTATGGGCGGAATGGGTATTTTTGAAATAGCAGGTGGAAGACCAAATTTGTTTGCAGGCGCAATGCCTATTTTTGGCGGCGGAAACTCCGCAACTGCCGGTAAATTATTTAAAACCAATTGGTGGTTTTTTCATAACGAAAAAGACAATGTTGTAAATCTACAACTCAGTGAAGATATGGCTACTGCTATTTTGAATGAAGGTGGCACTGCAAAGGTTACCACCTGCCCAAACGCAAACCAAAACAGTTGGCATAGGCATTTGTAGAAGGCAATTTTAGGCAGTGGGTGTTTTTGAACAACAAGTAAAACAAATAATTAAGCAAGAAGCAATACATTTAGAAGCATAAAACAATAAACATGAAAATAGTACAAACCCTGATGCTCGCTTTTTTAATCATCATCACTGTTGAGGCAACTGCGCAAACAACTAACACAGCTATGAAAAGCTTTATAGATGTGTTGATGAAAAAGATGACACTGGACGAAAAAATTGGCCAGTTAAATCTACCTGGCTCTGGGGATATTTTAACCGGGCAGGCGGGTAACTCGGATATTGCAGGGAAAATAAAACAGGGAAAAGTAGGTGGGCTCTTTAATATAAAAGGTGTTGATAAAATTAGAGCTGTACAAAAAATCGCAGTAGAAAACAGTCGCTTAAAAATTCCGTTGTTATTTGGAATGGATGTTATTCATGGATACCAAACAGAATTTCCGATTCCATTAGCATTATCCTGCACATGGAATATGCAGTTGATAGAACAAAGTGCAAGAATTGCCGCCATGGAAAGTAGTGCCGATGGTATTTGCTGGACTTTTAGCCCAATGGTAGATATTGCCCGAGATGCACGTTGGGGAAGAATTGCAGAGGGAAGTGGTGAAGATCCATACTTAGGTTCAGCAATTGCAAAGGCAATGGTAAAAGGCTACCAGGGCGATCTTTCAAAACAGGATAATATTTTGGCCTGTGTAAAACATTATGCCTTGTACGGTGCTGCTGAAGCTGGCCGAGATTATAACACAACAGACATGAGTCGCATAAGAATGTACAACGAATATTTTCCGCCATATAAAGCAGCAGTTGATGCTGGTGCAGCAAGTATTATGGCGTCTTTTAATGAAGTAGATGGTGTGCCTGCTACAGGGAATAAATGGTTAATGACAGAAGTGTTGCGCAACCAGTGGGGGTTTAAGGGCTTTGTAGTAACGGATTATACTGGTATAAATGAAATGACGGCGCATGGCATGGGCGATTTACAAAAGGTATCTGCATTGGCTTTAAATGCAGGCATTGAAATGGATATGGTGGGTGAAGGTTTTTTAACGACGTTGGAAAAATCGTTGCAGGAAAAGAAAGTAACGCTTAAGCAAATTGATGATGCCTGCAGAAGAATTTTAGAAGCAAAATACAAACTTGGTTTGTTTACAGACCCTTACCGCTACTGTAATCCTGAAAGAAGCAAAACAGAAATTGGTACACTGGCCAACATAGCTGCTGCAAGAAAAACTGCTGCTGAAAGTTTTGTGTTACTAAAAAACAGCAACAATATTTTGCCGTTAGCTAAAGCCAAAACCATTGCTGTTATTGGCCCCCTTGGCGATAACAAAGAAAACATGCCCGGTACTTGGAGTGTGGCTACAGATTTTAAAACTGCAGTAACGGTAAAAGAAGGTTTACAAAAAGCAGTAGGCACCAATGCAAAAATTGTGTATGCAAAGGGTTCTAATTTATTTGAAGATGCTGCCATGGAAGAAAGAGCAACCTTATTTGGTAAAACGCTCGGTCGTGATAACAGAACAACCAAACAGCTGATGGATGAAGCACTGGCAGTAGCAAATGAAAGCGATGTGATTGTTGCAACTTTGGGCGAAGCGGCAGAAATGAGTGGCGAGAGTGCGAGCAGAACAAATCTTGAAATACCACAAACACAAAAAGATTTATTAAACGCATTACTAAAGACTGGGAAGCCTGTTGTGTTGGTTTTATTTGCAGGCAGGCCAATGGTATTAACCGAAGAAAATAAAAATGTACCTGCCATTTTAAATGTATGGTTTGCAGGTTCAGAAGCTGGCAATGCCATTGCCGATGTGTTGTTTGGCGATGTAAATCCATCGGGAAAACTAACCACTTCTTTTCCGCAGAGTGTAGGACAGGTACCCATTTATTATGCACATAAAAATACCGGTCGCCCATTGCCTGAAGGTAAATGGTTTGAAAAATTCCGATCTAATTATTTGGATGTTTCCAACGACCCTTTATACCCTTTTGGTTATGGATTGAGCTATACAACTTTTAGTTACAGCGATGTGAAACTAACCAGTAAATTAATGAACAATACCGGTAATATTACTGCCACGGTAACACTTAAAAATACCGGTACAAAAGACGGCGCAGAAGTAGTGCAACTTTATATTCAGGATTTGGTAGGCAGCGTAACAAGACCTGTAAAGGAATTAAAGGGCTTTCAGAAAGTGTTTCTAAAAGCGGGAGAAAGCAAAGAAATCAGCTTTAAAATAACTGCCGAAGATTTAAAGTTTTACAATGCTGCTTTAAAGTTTGTTGCAGAACCCGGAGACTTTAAGGCCTTTATTGGTAGCAGCAGTAAAGAGGTAAAAGAAGCAATTTTTAGGTTGCTATAAAATGCGAAATTATTTTACAGCTGCAGGTACATTCTTTTTTATGTGTGCCTGCAGCTGTTTTTTTATAATACTTTTACCGCATGAAAAAACCACTGAAGAATATTTTGTTTGATATGGGCAATGTGCTGTTTAGTATTGATTACAAAAAAACAGAAGATGCTTTTGTAGAATTAGGTTACGGTAATTTTTCGCAAATGTATTCTCAGTTTACGGCAGATGCACTGTTTGAAAAACTGGAAACAGGTAAAATATCTACAGAAGATTTTTATACAAAGTTAATAGCATCCCACCCCGAAAAAATAACAGAACAACAGATAACAAATGCATGGAACGGTATGTTGTTGCATTGGAGAATGGAAAGCCTTGAATTCTTAAAAATCCTTGCAAAAAAGTACAAACTTTATTTGCTGAGCAATACAAATGATATACACCTTGCGGCAGTAAATAATATGTTGAAAATGGAAACAGGAAAAGAGAGTATTGACGACCTATTCACAACGGCTTATTATTCACATAAAATAAATTTAAGAAAACCCAACGCAGATATATTTGAGTTTTTAGCAAAAGATGCCGTTATAAATCCGCAGGAAACCTTGTTTATAGATGACCTGGAAAATAATATTGCAACTGCCGCACAATTGGGTTTTAAAACTCATTTATTGTTAGAAGGCGAAACGATTGAAGGGCTTGATTATGAAAATTATTGATAAAAAAATTGTATTTTATGAACCTCAATTATAGAGCAAGTTCATAAAACACAATTAGATAAAATCGTTCCACTACCTTATTAAATTTTACCCACGCCCCTCCATTATTTTATTTTGATGTGTAATACTTTCCATATGTACGGCATCATAATATTTCGTCATAAACTCTTTGCTTAGTTTTAAGGATTCACCTTTTTGGTAAGCTCTTTCCAAAATCTCGTTCCACCTGTTGGTTTGTAAAATGGTGATGTTGTTTTCTTTTTTATATAGCCCTATCTGCTCAGCAACTTTCATTCGCTGGCTAATAATCTGCATCACTTCATCATCTAATTGATTTATTTGCTGGCGAAGTTTTTCCAGCGCTGCATGAAACTCGGGTGAATTGGTACTGTCCTTTCTCCACTCAAGAGCATCCAATAATTCCGCCAAAACAGCCGGTGTAATTTGTTGCTTGGCATCGCTCCACGCAGCATCGGGGTCTATGTGGCTTTCGATCATCAACCCGTCATAATCTAAATTAATGGCCTGTTGCGAAACCGCCTGTAAAATATCTCGGCGACCGCTGATGTGTGAAGGATCGCAGATCATCAACATACCTGGGTTGCGTCTTTTCATTTCAATTGCAAGGTGCCACATAGGTGCATTTCTATATTCCGTATTGCCATACGAACTGAAACCACGATGTATCATTCCCACTTGCTTTATTCCTGCTTTTTGTATGCGTTCAATGCCGCCCATCCACAATTCAATGTCCGGATTTATTGGGTTTTTCACCAGCACAGGAATATCAACTCCCTTTAATGCATCAGCAATTTCCTGCACACTGAAAGGGTTTACGGTCGTTCGTGCACCTATCCACAAAACATCCACATCAAAACTCAAAGCATCTTCTACCTGTTTTGCTGTGGCTATTTCTACTGTGGTTGGTAAGCCGGTAATTTTTTTTGCCTGTGCCAACCATGGCAGGCCTTTAACACCTACACCTTCAAACATGCCTGGCCGGGTTCTTGGCTTCCAGATGCCGGCACGCAGCATATCAACTTTGCCCGTGGCAGCCAATTGCGTAGCTGTTTCAATCATTTGCTCCTCCGTTTCTGCACTGCATGGCCCCGAAATTATTAACGGTCTTTTTGTCCACAGTTCCTGTACTTTTTCTTTCATCTTTATCTGTTAATCGTTATTTGTAAATTGTACTACATATTCATAACTGCCAATTGATAACCGCTCCCGCAAAATTGCGGGACCAACTGCTATTTTATTATTCTACTAATTTTATTTGCATCCTCAATTAAATCCTGCAGGTATTCATAGTTCTCTTTCTCCAGGCAACTTTTAAATTTTTTCAGCTGCATAATATGTTCGTTTAATACGTCTAAAACATTTTCTCTGTTCTGCCTAAAAATAGGTACCCACATGGCAGCATTGCTTTTTGCTAAACGAACGGTACTTTCAAAACCGCCACTTGCCAGTTCAAAAATAGCATCATCCGCCCGTTCTTTTTCCAATACCGTATTTGCTAAAGCAAAACTCGTAATGTGCGATATGTGGCTCACGTAAGCAGCATGCAAATCATGCGCATCTGCATCCATATATACGAGGTGCATTCCTATTTTGTTGTAAATATTTTCTATAATTTGTACTGCATCAGCATCTGCGGTTTGTTTGTTGCAAATTACACAGGCCTTTCCATCAAATGCACCATGTACAGCTGCTTCAGGACCACTATGTTCTGTGCCCCACATAGGATGAGTTGCTACAAAACGATTGCTTAATGGATAGTTTTTTACCATGTCAATTAAAGCAGATTTTGTAGAGCCTGCATCTGCTACTATTTGTTTCTCATTAATCAGCGGCATTATTTTTTCCATTACGGCAATGGTGGCATCAACCGGTATAGCCACAAAAATCAGGTCGCTTTTTTTTACGGCTTCTGCCAACGGCAATGCTTCGTCTATCAAACCAATCTTTATTGCTTTTGCAAGATTAGCCTCATTAGAATCTACCCCAATAATATGGCTGGCAATTTTTTTATCTTTTAATGCCAGGGCAAAAGAACCTCCTATAAGTCCAACGCCGATTATCGTAACATTTTCCAACATATTTTAACTTTTTAATAATAGGTCAAAGGCAAAAAGGAGCATTTAAAAGTTGTAGCGGTTCTCACTTTTTTACCTTATTTGCCTTTTTGTTCTTTTAGTTTGTTTTCTTTGTTTCATTTCTTTTTTGTCGTGTTCTCAATTCGTTTAATGGCCTCTTCAAATTTTGCAATGGGTGCACACAAACTTACCCTCACATAACCATTTCCATTGCTGCCAAAAATGCCCCCCGGCGTTACAAACACATTTGAATTATATAATACTGCATCGCTTAGTTTATAGCCATCTTCAAAACCTGCAGGAACTTTAGCCCATACAAACATACCTGCTTGTGTCTTATCGTAATTGCAATTCAACAGATTTAGCAATTCAAAAGCTTTTTGTTTTCGTCCTTCGTAAATTTTATTTACAGCATCATACCAGTCTTTCCCCATAGTTAATGCCTTTGCTGCAGCCAGTTGCACAGGTAAAAACATACCGCTGTCCATATTACTTTTAAACCTAAGTATCTCTTCTATTCTTTCTTTGGCCCCGCACAATATCCCCACTCTCCAGCCTGCCATATTTTGGCTTTTGCTGAGAGAATTCAATTCAATGGCCACATCCATTGCGCCTGTTACAGCAAGTATACTCATGGGCGTTTCATTTAAAATAAAGCTGTAGGGATTGTCGTGCACAACGAGGATGTTATGCGATTTTGCAAATGCAATTATCTGTTCAAAAATATCTTTGGAAGGAAGTTTACCCGTGGGCATGTGCGGATAATTTACAAACATTAGTTTCACTTTTGTTAGACCTGTTTTTGCCATCGCATCAAAATCCGGGAGCCAGTTATTTTCTTCCAGCAAATCATAATTTACACACACAGCACCGGCTATGGTTGCTGCACTTTTATAGGTTGGATAACCGGGGTTGGGTATCAGTACTTCATCACCCGCATTTAAGTAAGTCATACAAATATGCATAATGCCTTCCTTACTTCCAATCAGCGGTAGTATCTCCGTAGCAGCATCTACCTCTACCCCATACCACTGTTTATACCATGCTGCTGCTGCATTGCGCAGTATTGGTGAACCTTTGTAAGACTGGTAAGCATGTGTCGTTTCTTTCGCCGCTTCTTCCTGCAGTGTTTTTATAACATCCGGGTGTGGAGGCAGGTCCGGACTACCAATACCAAGGTTGATGATGTTTTTTCCTTGTTGATTCAATGAATCAATCTCCCTCAGTTTTTGAGAGAAATAGTATTCGTTTATGTTTTCTAATCTATTCGCTGTTTTAATTTTCATTTCGCCATTGGTTTATCGTTGCTAATAGATTTTTATTTATTTATTTTAGCCTTTTGTGCAAAAAGCAAAAGTCCCGACTTGTTAGCCAGGACTTTTTATGTTTTTGATTTAATTTATTTTATTAATTCAACATAAGGCATCCCGTTCTATTGGTAAAATAGAAATGATAATAGAATGCGTTGTATGTTTTTATGATTGTCATGTAGAATTCAAAAGTAAGGAGGAATAATGTATAAACGTTCGTATTTAAAAAAGTTTGCAGCTTTTGAATTAAATGTTATGATAAAGTTGAATGCAACTCCAGCTTTAAAATATATCTGCAATCTTGAAAATGATAAAATTTTTTATGTAAAAACAGTATTAATTTGCTGTGATGATAATTGAGAAAATAATAATATACAAGTACACCATTCCTATGCATCCATTTACCATTTCAACGGGTACCATGGATTATGCACAAAACACATTAATAAAGATAGTTACAGATCAAGGTCTAACGGGCATTGGTGAGTGCTCTGCCTTTCCAATGATAGTAGGCGAAACACAAAACACTTGCTACGAAATGGCAAAAGATTTTGCAAAACTTTGGAAAGGCAAAAATGCGTTGAATATAGAAGACAGAATGAATGACTTACATGCCTTTACCGCTGGTAACAGCACCATAAAAAGTGCGTTCGATATGGCATTGTACGATATGGCAGCACAACATGCCGGGCAACCTTTGTACGAATATTTGGGTGGTACAAAAAAAGATATGCTCACTGATATTACGGTTGGCATTGCTTCACCGGCTGTAATGGCAACGCAGGCTAAAGGTTTTGTACATGCAGGTGCGACCATTTTAAAAATAAAATTGGGTAAAGATGTGGTAACGGATGTTGAAAGAATGAAGGCAATAAGAATGGCTGTTGGCGACAACGTTACCATAAGAATAGATGCGAACCAAGGCTGGAGTTTTGAAGATGCCAAAGAGGCCTTGATACAATTGGGGGAATATAATATCGAATTTTGCGAGCAGCCAATGCGTGCTTACAACGATGAATATTTACCGGAGCTGATAAAAATATCGCCGATAAAAATTATGGCCGATGAGAGTGTTTACAACCACCACGACGCAGGAAGGTTGGCGAAAAATAAAGCCTGTGACTACATAAATATTAAATTTGCCAAAAGCGGCGGCATACACGAGGCATTAAAAATAATTGCGGTAGCCAAAGAAAACAATATTCCCTGTATGATGGGCGGCATGCTCGAAAGCCGGGTAGCACTCACTGCCTTCGCACATTTTGCAGCAGCCAACCCACAAATTATTTTTTACGATATGGATACCTGTATGCTTGGCCACAAAACAGACCCAGTAACTGGCGGTGTTACTTATGATGGTTACAATGTGCAGTTACCAACTAGTATTGGTTCAGGTGCGGATGTGGACGCAGATTTCTTAAAAAACTGTATTCAAATTGAAATATAAGAAAGGTGGCAGGGATTAATCACTTCACTTCCTCATAGTCAATATAATCATCTTTCGAAATCTTTTCGGTAGCTCTTGGCGATTGTGGTGGCTGTTGTTGTTGCCTTTGTTGCTCAGCCTGAGCACGTTGCTGCTGTTGCATGCGTTGCTGCATTTCGCTCATTTTACCTTTCATTTGCTTGCTGGCAGTATATAAAGGAATAATAAAGTCGAAAATTAACTTGTAAAGGATGTAAATAACTACTAGTTCACCTATTAGCCTAAAAATATTCATACGGCAAAGTTATTGCGGGCAGTAATATGTTGTTGTTAAATTTTACGGTTGATCATTGGTTATATTTTGGTAAATAGTTCCTACGTACGTATATTTGCAATAGATAACGACGCAGAAAGAAAGGGAACCAGAGGTTCCCTTCTTCTTTTATAAAGCAATATGGCAACAGAAACAAATGCAGAAACAGTAAAAAGGATATTATTAACCCTTTTGTACGATGATATATTTTTTGTTGATATGAAGGTAAAACCTACCAACAACATTAAAATATTTTTAGATGCTGATAGTGGCCTCGGTATTGAAAAATGCATCAAAATAAATCGTAGGCTGTACAGGCAGGTAGAAGAAATGGGCTTTTATCCTGAAGGAGATTTTTCTTTGGAAGTATCGAGCCCGGGTATTGATGAGCCGCTTAAAATGTTGCGCCAGTATGTAAAGAACATTGGTAGAAGTGTAGAGGTAACGCTGAATGATGATACCAAAAAGGAAGGAACTTTATTGGAAGCTACTGAAGAGGGCATTACAATAGAATATACAGAAGGTAAAAATAAAAAGGCAGTTGTAACAAAGCTTCCCATTTTATTTACAGATATAAAACAAACGATAGTACAAATAAAATTTTAACAACAAAACCCCATGCCGGCGGGGCAGCAAACGTAAGCAGGCAAGGAATATGGCAAGTATTAATTTAATAGAGTCCTTTCAGGAATTTAAAGAAGCAGAAAATATTGATCGCCCCACGCTTATGAAAGTGATGGAAGATGTATTTAAAACACTTATCCGTAAAAAATACGGTAGCGATGATAATTTTGATGTTATTGTAAATGACCAAAAGGGAGATTTGGAAATTTTTCGTCGCCGTACTATTGTAGATGATGATGATCTGTACAATACCCTTACCGAAATAGAACTTAAAAATGCTATTTTAATTGAGCCCGATTATACAGTAGGTGAAGAATTGTATGAAGAGGTAGATATACAAAAAGAGTTTGGTCGTCGTGCTATTCTGGCAGGAAAGCAGACACTTGCGGCACGTATAGGCGATTTAAAGAAAAATATTTTAATTAAAAAGTATGAGGAGCGTGTAGGTGAAATTGTGAGTGGCGAAGTGCACCAGGTTTGGAAGAAAGAAGTATTGATTTTAGACGAAGATGGCAATGAAATGTTGTTGCCAAAATCAGAACAGATAAATGCAGATTACTTTAAAAAAGGTGAAACGGTACGTGCAGTTGTAAAAAAAGTGGAGTTGAAAAACAGCCAGGCAGTGATCATACTTTCCCGAACAAGTCCATTATTTTTAGAAAAATTGTTGGAAATAGAGGTGCCAGAAATATTTGACGGTCTGATTGTTGTAAAGAAAATAGTTCGTGACCCGGGCGAGCGTGCAAAAGTTGCTGTAGAAAGTTACGATGATAGAATTGATCCTGTAGGTGCATGTGTTGGTATGAAAGGAAGCAGAATACACGGAATAGTGAGAGAATTAAAAAATGAAAATATTGATGTTATTAACTGGACAGCAAATACCCAGTTATTAATTCAACGCTCTTTAACACCTGCAAAAATTACAAGTATAGATCTTGATAATGAAAAGATGCATGCAAAGGTTTATTTAAAGCCTGATCAGGTATCTCTTGCCATTGGTCGCCGTGGAGTAAATATTAAACTTGCCTGCGAACTTACAGGATACAATATTGATGTGTTTAGAGATAACGAAGGAGAAGAAGATGATTTTGATATTGATTTGGAAGAATTCTCCGATGAAATTGAACCATGGATAATAGAAGCACTTAAAAAAGTAGGTTGCGATACTGCACGCTCAGTATTAGACCTTACGGACGAAGAGCTTGAAAGAAGAACGGATCTTGAAAAAGAAACCATTACCGATCTTAAAAAAATCCTGAACGAAGAATTCGAAAAAGAATAAAAACGACCACATGAACTGAAGCGAAATTTAAACAATAGAAAATTTTGTCCCGCCAAGCGAGACAGCAAAAAGTAAGAATGTCAGAATTAAATACACCCAGGCTGATGGCAGCCGCCAAAGAGTTTAACATAGGTGCAAACACCTTGATAGACTTTCTTGTATCAAAAAATTTAAATGGCAGCGACGATCTAAAGCCTACATCTAGGCTATCAGACGAAATGTATCGTGTGCTGCAGGGAGAATACCAGCAAGATAAATCTGCAAAAGAAAAAGCAGATAAGGTAGAATTGATAAAATCAAACGTTGCTGATCCTAAAAAGAAAAAAGACGAGCAAGATCTTTCTTTTAAAAAGAAAGAAGAAAAGCCAAAAGAAGTTGCAAAGGAAGAGCCGAAAGAAGTTGCTCCTGTTGTAATTATAGAAGAGAAAATAGAAAATATTCCTGCACCTGTTGTTCAAATCACACCCGTAGAAGTAGAACTTCCGCCTGTAAAAGAGAAGGTACCTGCTCCCCCTGTAAAAGAGGAAGTTGCTGTTGCTGTTTTAGAGCCCGAAGTTGTTGTGCCGCAAAAGCCATCTCTTACAAAAATAGATGCTCCGGAATTAGAAGGACCAAAAGTGCTTGATAAGATTGATTTAAATGCAATAGATTCTTCTACCCGTCCTAAGAAAGGCACAAAGAAAAAAGAAGATGTAATTGCGCCCGAGGTAAAAGAAAAAACTGCAGAGGTAAAAAAGAAGGTTGAACCTGTGGCACCAATAGTGCCAGAACCCGCTATAGTAGATGAATCAAGGATATTTGATACAATAGAAGCGAAGGATAAGGAGACTAGCCCAACTATAGAAAATATACAAACAGCAAGACTTACCGGTCCAAAAATTATGGGTAAAATAAATTTGCCTGTAGATAATGATACAAGACCGAAGAGAGAAGATATAAGCAAACGTAAGAGAATTCCAATTCAGAAAAAGCCCGGAACACAGGGTACAGGTGCTTTACCTGACAATAGAGGTCCAAGGCCAGGTGTTGATAACAGAGGTCCGCAACAAGGAGGTGGCTACAATAGAGGGCCACAAACAGGTGGCCCAGGTGGAGCAGCGGCCGGTGCTCGTGGTCCTCAGCAAGCTGGTGGTAACAGGTTTCAAAGGCCTGCTCAAAATACTGGTAAACCAGTACGAAGAGAAGATAAGATAATTGATGCCAAAGAAATACAGGAAAAGCTAAAGCAAACGCAGGCAAAACTTGCAGGTGCAGGCGGCAGAGGTAAAAGCTCTAAAGCAAAATATAGAAAAGAAAAGAGAGATTTATTTAACGAGGCACAAAACAACAGACCAGATGAAGGGAACAAGCTTCAGGTGACAGAGTTTATTTCTGTGAGCGAACTTGCGGGTTTAATGGCAGTGAGTTTTGCAGATATCATAAGCAAGTGTATGAACCTTGGTATAATGGTATCTATTAACCAGCGTTTAGAGGCCGATGTAATTGAGCTCGTTGCAAGTGAATTTGATTATGAGGTAGAATTTATAGGAGTTGATGATGCTGCAGAATTGGAAGTGGACCAGGAAGAGGATGACCCGGCTATGTTAAAAGACAGAGCGCCGATTGTAACGATCATGGGTCACGTAGATCATGGTAAAACATCGTTGCTTGATTATATTAGAAACACAAATGTAATTGCGGGTGAAGCCGGTGGAATTACCCAGCATATTGGTGCTTATGAAGTTACCCTACCAAGTGGCAGAGCAATCACTTTCTTAGATACTCCAGGTCACGAAGCGTTTACAGCTATGCGTGCACGTGGAGCTAAGGTTACAGATATTGCAGTAATTGTAGTAGCGGCAGATGATGCGGTGATGCCACAAACAAAAGAGGCTATATCTCATGCGCAGGCGGCAAATGTACCAATGATATTTGCGATAAATAAGGTGGATAAAGACGGTGCAGACCCTGAAAGAATTAAGCAACAACTTGCCGGTATGAATATATTGGTTGAAAGCTGGGGCGGTAAATTTCAGAGCCAGGAAATTAGTGCAAAGAAGGGTGAGAACATTGATTTGTTATTGGAGAAAATATTACTCGAAACAGATATTCTTGAGTTGAAAGCAAATGCAGAGAAGGGTGCTTCCGGAACTGTAATTGAAGCTTCGCTTGATAAAGGTCGTGGATATGTTGCAACAATTCTGGTACAAAACGGTACATTGAAGCAGGGAGATATGATCGTGTCCGGTCAGTTCTTTGGTAAAGTAAAAGCTATGTACAATGAGCGTAATGTTCGTTCAGAAAAAGCACCACCATCAACACCTGTATTAATTTTAGGTTTAAACGGCGCACCACAAGCGGGTGAAACATTTAAAGTATTTGCAAACGAAAGTGATGCGAGAGAAAATGCCTACAAGCGTGGACAGATATTACGTGAGCAAGGTATGCGTGCAAGAAAGCACATTACATTAGAGGAAATTGGTCGTCGTTTGGCTTTAGGAAACTTTAAAGAGTTGAACGTAATTCTTAAAGGTGATGTGGATGGATCTGTAGAAGCATTGAGTGACTCACTACAAAAATTAAGTACGGAAGAAATTGTAATTAAAGTAATACACAAAGCGGTAGGTGCCATCACAGAAAACGATGTAAACCTTGCTGCAGGTTCAGATGCGATTATCATAGGTTTCAATGTTCGTCCAAGTATACAGGCAGCTCGTTTGGCCGAGAATGAATCTATCGAAATAAAAATGTATTCCATTATTTACAACGCAATCGAAGAAATTAAGAGTGCGATGGAAGGTATGTTGGAGCCTACAGTAGAAGAGAAAATTTTGGGTAATGTAGAAATACGTGAGACCTACAAATTTGATAAGGCAACAGTAGCGGGTTGTACGGTGCTTGATGGTAAAATGGCAAGAAACAGCCGCATACGTTTAGTAAGAGAAGGCATTGTAATATTTACCGGAGAATTATCAAGTTTAAAACGTTACAGAGATGATGCTAAAGAAGTAACCAGTGGCATGGAGTGTGGTTTGGTAATTAAAAATTACAACGACATTAAAGTGGGCGATATTGTAGAGGCGTTTGAAGAAGTGGAAGTGAAGAGAACTTTGTAAGTTGAAGGTTGGGACTGTTAGAGTGAATGGTGATTTTTATATGTTGGAAGGTTTTGAGATGAAAAATTTGAGATTTGAGAATTGAACATTGATTGTTGAGCATTTGTTTTTAAATAAACTTACAACAATAATAATATCATTGCAGCAGCTTTGCCTGCTGCAATTTTTTGTTAAATAGAAAGCAAAGAAAGGCTACAATATTCTGTGAGCTTATCTTTGAAGATGTAGTATTAACATCTACAAAAAGAAAAACTGTTATATGAAAAAGAGAATTTTACTGTTATCAGGTGTTTTGTTTGCAGGCATTGCGGCATTTGCGCAGCCTAACAAAGTAAATGCTGATAGAATAATAGGTGTTGTGGGTAATAAAATTGTTTTAAAAAGTGATGTGGAAGATAGGTTGCTAGATATGCAACGCCAGGGTGCCGAAGTGCCTGCCAATGGAAAGTGTTTTGTATTGCAGGATTTAATGGGGACTAAAACACTGGTATTACAGGCAGAAAAAGATTCACTGCCGGTAACAGACGAAGAAATTGAAGGCGATGTTGATAATAGAATTAGAACATACCTTAACCAGTTTGGAGGGAAAGATGAGCTGGAAAAAATTGCAGGCAAAACCGTATACCAGCTTAAAGAAGACATGCGTGATCCTATTAAAGACCAAAAGCTTGCTATGGCCATGCGCAATAAAATTGTAGATGGTATTAGAATTACGCCCAATGAAGTAAGAAATTATTTCATAAAAATCCCAACTGATAGTTTACCATTTTACGAAACAGAACTGGAAATTGGGCAGTTGATTGTTTTTCCTAAAGCAAGCAGAGAAGCCGAAGATTATTGTAAAGAACAACTGAACGAATATAAAAAAGCAATAGAAAGTGGCAAAAAAGATTTTAGGCAGGCAGCAGCGCAATATTCAGATGAGCCGAGTGCAAAAGAAAGATTTGGGCAAATGGAAATAAACAGAGATCAAAAAGATATAGATCCAACCTTTATAGCAAAAGCATTTACATTAAAAGAAGGGCAAATATCAAATCCCTTTAAAACTAAATTTGGGTACCACATTCTTCAGTTGGTAAGCAGAAATGGAAACGATGTAGTTGTTCGTCACATAATTAAAATACCACAGGTAACAGCTGTTGAACTAAAAAGCGGCTTTGAAAAACTAGATACTGTTCGGTCTAAACTGATAGCAGGCACCATCGATTTTGGTACAGCAATCAACAGGTATTCTGACGATGAGAACAGCAAATTTACAGCAGGTATGACACAAGGCCCCAACGGAACTTTCCTTACAATAGACCAGCTTGACAAAGACATGATACCAATTCTTAAAAACTTAAAGCCAGGCGGGTTCTCGCAGGCTACAGAATATGCTGATCCTTCAGGCAAAAAAGGCGTAAGAATTGTATACCTTAAAACACAGACAGAACCCCATAGAGAAAACATGAAGGATGATTACAGTAAAATTTCTTTGCGTGCACTAGAAAACAAAAAAGAAGATGCGCTGGAAAAATGGTTTAGTACAAGGTTAAGTTCTTACTATATAATGGTTGATCCTGAATACAGAGATTGTGATACAATGAAGACATGGGTAGAAGCTATGACTAAGAAGAAATAGGGTGTAGGCGACAGACGATTAAGCAGAGTTTAAAAAGTAAAATGATAGATGCCGGCTTTAATAGGCTGGCATTTTTTTTAAATGGTTATCTTGTGTCTAATAAAAGTTTCAACTTATTCTTGGCGATAGAGGGATAAATAGGGGGTGGAGACGATTAAAATTAAAAAAAATTGATAGATAAAAAAAACATTGTAAACCAACAAGAGAATGCCATACTGGTTGGAGTAATACAGCCTGAACAAACGGATGTGATGGTAAACGAGTACATTGATGAGCTGGAATTTTTAGCAGAAACAGCGGGTGTAAAAACCATTAAAAGATTTACTCAACGGCTAAAACATCCTGATGCAAGATCGTTTGTAGGCAAGGGAAAACTGGAAGAAATAAAAAAATTTATTCTTAGCAAAGGAAATATAACCCTTGTTGTTTTTGATGATGAACTTACGGGTTCGCAAATACAAAATATAGAAAAAGAAATAAATACACGAACCATTGACAGGAGTGATTTGATACTGGACATTTTTGCCAGCAGGGCAAAAACCGCACAGGCACGCACGCAGGTAGAGCTTGCACAATACCAATACATTCTCCCTCGCCTGAAAGGTATGTGGAAACATTTGGAAAGACAGGGTGGTGGTGTTGGTACACGTGGCCCCGGTGAAACAGAAATTGAAACAGATCGCCGTATTGTAAAAGATAAAATAAGCCTCTTAAAAAAGCGCCTGGAAGATTATGACAGACAGGCAATGACCCAGCGGCAAGAACGGGGCGAATTTATAAGGGTAGCACTTGTAGGTTACACAAACGTGGGTAAAAGCACCATTATGAATGGACTTAGTAAGAGCGAAGTATTTGCAGAGAATAAGCTTTTTGCTACGCTGGATACGACCACACGCAAATGCGTATTTGAACAAACGCCTTTTTTATTGAGCGATACAGTAGGGTTTATTCGTAAACTTCCGCACCACTTGGTAGAGAGTTTTAAAAGCACTTTGGATGAGGTAAGAGAAGCAGATGTGCTGCTGCATGTGGTTGATATTGCACACCCACAATATGAGGAGCAACTGGCAGTTGTAAATAAAACACTTGCTGAGCTTGGTTGTGCAGAAAAGCCTACCATTACTATTTTTAATAAAATGGATAAGTTTGAAAAGGTTACGTTTGATGAATGGCTGGAAGAAGATGTAAAAAAAGATATTATGCGGGAGTTGAAGGAAAGATGGGAGGAAACAACAAAAGGCAACTGTGTCTTTGTATCAGCCATAGATAAAAAGAACTTTGATACGCTTAGGCAAACCATCTTAAATAAAGTAAGGGAGATGTACCAGATAAGATACCCTTACAAAGCAGAGTATTTTTATTAAAATTAAAAACTCTCTTTATGAGTAAGTCTTACAAATGGCATAAAGTAGCTGATGATCTTAGCAAGCTTCATTTTTCCGCAGAAGGATTGTGTGCTATAGAAGTAGATGGGAAAAAGATTTGCATCTCATTGTTCAAAGATCAGCTATATGCCACATCGGCCAAATGCCCACATGCAGGCGGTAATTTAAGCCACGGCTACATTGATTCTACAGGAAACATCGTCTGCCCAATACATCGTTATAAATTTGCATTGCAAACTGGTAAAAACGTTACCGGTGAAGGTTATTACCTAAAAACATATTTAATAGAAAACAGGGCCAACGGCATTTTTGTTGGGATAGAAGAAAGCGGAATATTTAATTGGTTAAAATAATTGAAATTATATTTGTTTTAGAAACAAAAATCTTTATTTTTGCATCCCGCTGAGAAATCGGCAGGAGATTCCTACTTAGTCCCTACGTTTATGTAGGGAGTATAGCATCCCGATAATAAATAGGGAGGGACGCTGGGTCAAGACAGCGATAAAAATTTTGAAGAACATATTCCTGCTTAGTCCCTACGTTTATGTAGGGAGTAGAGCATCCCGATAATACATCGGGAGGGACGCTGGTTCAAGACAGCGATAAAAATTTTGAAGAACATATTCCTACTTAGTCCCTACGTTTATGTAGGGAGTAGAGCATCCCGATAATACATCGGGAGGG
>JBBAQB010000029.1:26657-31438 GCA_040400515.1 Ferruginibacter sp.
ACGCTGGTTCAAGACAGCGATAAAAATTTTGAAGGACATATTCCTACTTAGCTCAGTTGGTTAGAGCATCTGACTGTTAATCAGAGGGTCGCTGGTTCAAGTCCAGCAGTGGGAGCGTTAGTAGACAGCCTTGCTAAACTTGCAAGGTTGTTTTCTTTTAAGCCCTTACTACCACTACACATTAGAGCTACAACATCATTGATTTTATTGGTTCGATATTCATTATTTTCGAAATAGATTTTTTCAGGGAATATCGAACCAATAAGCTGTTTTTTGGATTCGGTATCAGTTGTGACATAAAAGTTTCCCAAATCAGATAATAAGGTTGTAGAATTTTTTAAATATTCAGCAAACTCAGGGGCAGTGTTACTTAAAGTTTTCAATCTCGTTTCTAATTCAGTTTTTTCATTGGTAAGTTTTTTACTTATTTGTTCAAATAAACAATCTGTAAGTTTTCCATCAAGATTTTTTATTATTGCGTTGTTTAACCTGTCGTTGATAATTTGTATATCATCTTTTAATTTTAGTTTAGATAGTTCTCTGTCTGTTCCTGTACTTCTAAAAACATCCTTGAGAATTTCATTATACAATTCTATAAACTTAGTTTTTGGTTGAAAAGATTGGATGAAATCCTTAAACAAATTGTTAGCTTTCTGGGCTTTGAAGGAATTTTTGCATCCATATTTTCTCTGACAATGATAATAATGATAAATACCTCCATTCCCTCTTGAACCACTACCTGGTCAGGTGTTAAATACTTAGAAGATGGAATTACACAGGAAGATTTAGATTCCTGCTTTCATACGTTTGCAAACGTCTTTTCAAAGAAAGTTTATACGAATGAAGAATTAGAAAAAATGTCAAAAATAGTTGGATTCAACATAAGAGATTACTACGTCTTTGTTGATGAAACCATTAAACTTGGCAAGCAGCAAATAATAAGTACTTATCGATGGGCTGGTAGTAAAAAAATTTCAGATGAGGAATTAGAACAAGAGTTTGAGAAAAGTATAAGTAAAGAATTATACTATAACAGGGTGGAAATTGAGAAACTTTCGTTGAAAATCGGCTGTTCGGTTTGGGATAGAACTCAATTTGACCTTTACCTTATCCAAAGGTATTTATCGAAAAATGACGAAATTCTATATCAATGTATACTTGAGCCGAAAAAAAATACAGAGTCTTAAGCCGATGTTGGTACTATATAAAATTTCGAAGCCCACTCACAGCCGTTGTTGTGTATGCAGCGCAGAAAATGGGTGAGGGCTTACCAACAACATTTGTGTAAGCGTATGAGTTTAATAAATTGGCAAGCCTGTGTTGTTGGTGCGCCAGGCTTCTTACCTAAGCTGCACACCAACGGCGACAAATTGGATTTTCATCCAATGCCCTGATTTTGGAAGTGGGATTTTATACTTTCTACAAATAATCCTTAATACATAATCTGTAGTCTGATATTTTTTTGCGACAGTTGTAAGAGGTTCTGACCAAACTTGATCGAACAATTCTTTCCTTGAAAAAGTGAATTTACTCATAGTAAAACCTTGATTAAAAATACGTTTCATTCAAGTTAGATTAAAATATTAACTATCGCCTTTGCACGATATCATAAATTAAGTTATTAAGCATTTTTTGTTAGTATTAGATTCAAATATAATAATCATGCATTTATAATTTTATTTAATTTTATTTTGGATGATTTTTAAATGAAAATTCATGCATTTTATGTTTAAATTTTGTACATTTGTCACAGAAACGAAAATTATGTCAAGATTAGATCAATTAAAGAAACATCTGAAACGAGGGGAAGTGTATCGAAGAACTGATTTGACTAAATGGTCAAATGCAGTTGATAGACACCTCGATATGCTTGTGCAGGATGAAACACTTCAAAAATTATCTCAGGGAATGTATTATTACCCGAAAGAAACTGTTTTTGGAAAAACTCCTCCTGACGAGCATGTTCTTGTGCGAAGTTTCTTAAAGGATAAGAATTTTCTATTGACTTCTCCAAATGCATATAATAGTTTAGGAGTAGGGACAACTCAACTATATAATGAAAGAGTTGTTTATAACCATAAGCGTCATGGCGAATTTGAGTTGGGAGGAAGGGTGTTTAATTTTCGATTAAGACCTCGATTCCCTAAAAAAGTTTCTCGTGAATTTTTATTGGTTGATTTAGTTAACAATTTAGACTCTCTTGCTGAAGATCCTTCTGAGGTGTTGAGTAATGTATCTGATGTCGTAAAGTATATGAGCAGAAAAAAACTGGAACCATCTGTTTCAAATTTTGGGAATGTCAAAACTAAAAAAATATTCCAAGAGTTATTTCAAGCATAAAACTGTTAAATGCCCAAAGATTATCTCCACAATCATAAAGATTTTAAAGACCTACTACGAATATTAGAGGAAGAAACCCAAACATTAGCTGGGCTTATTGAAAAAGATTATTGGATAATGCATGTGTTATATGGTCTCAAAAAGCAAGGGTTTGAATTTGAACTAAAAGGTGGTACTTCTTTATCGAAAGGGTTTAAAATAATAGACAGATTTTCTGAGGATATTGATATACATATAAAACCCCCAATTGAATTAAAAATCGATGAAGACCCAAATAATAATAAAAAAGGAAACGTTGAATCAAGAAAGCAATTTTACGACTGGCTTGCAGAATCAATTAATATAGATGGGATAATTTCAATTGAAAGAGACACAGCTTTTGATGACGCAAAAAATTATAGAAGTGGGGGAATACGCCTTAAATATGAAAGCACTACAACCAATATTGAAGGTGTTAAAGAAGGAATTCTTTTAGAAGCCGGATTTGACACAGTAACTCCAAATTCGAGAATACATTTAACATCTTGGGCATTTGACAAAGCCATTGGATTATCAACCATAGATATCATTGACAACACTGCTAATGAAATTGCATGTTATAATGCTGGTTATACACTAGTCGAAAAGCTTCAAACCATTGCAACAAAATTCCGGCAGGAACAAGTGGATGGCAAACAGAAGCCTAACTATATGCGGCAATATTATGACGTGTACTGCTTATTGAAAAACAAAGACGTTCTAGCTTTTATTGGGACTCCTGAATATTCGGCACATAAAAATATTCGATTCCCTAAACAAGACCTTGCTATTCCAATAGCTGAAAACGAGGCTTTTTTGCTTTCATCGACTGAATTGAGGAATGAATTTAAAAAGCGTTATCAAGCTACTGCAAAACTATACTATAAAGGTCAACCTGATTTTGATGAAATAATTAATACTATTAAAATGTATACAAATCACCTTTAAATAACCCCTGCTTTTACCTTTTTTGATACATCAATTAGTGTGTCACGGACCAAATTGTAGTTCTTGTTTCTTATAAAATAAAATAATTTGCTTTACTTTTCTACGTTCTTTTCTTCCTCAGACTTTTAAGCCGATGTTGGTAATATATAAAATTTCGAAGCCCACTCACAGCCGTTGTTGTGTGTGCAGCGCAGAAAATGGGTGAGGGCGTACCAACAACATTTGTGTAAGCGTATGAGTTTAATAAATTGGCAAGCCTGGTTTGTTGGTGCGCCATGCTTCTTACCTAAGCTGCACACCAACAACGGCGACAATTTATATAAATAGTATTTGGCAGTGATTTGGCAATAAATATTTTCAATTTATTTACTGATGTATTTATCTGAAAAATCATCTTTTAAATCTACGCCTGATAGTTTTTTAAATAACATTTCGTCTATTAAATAAGCCAATTTCATGGCTGCAAATTCATATGACAAACCTTCACTTTGTATGTTTGAAATACAATTTCTTTTTTCATCTGTATTTCCTTTTTTTGGATTATAAGTAATATATGCACCCATACTTGTTGGCGAACTCAATCCTGGTCTTTCTCCAATCAAAATCAAAGCAATAGTTGAGTTTTGTATTTCTCCAATTTCATCTGAAATAGCAACTCTGCCATATTTTACAAGAATAATTGGCGAAATCGTATTAAATTTTAATGTAGGAATTAAGTGTGCTATCAGTTTAATGGCATGAAGATTTACAGCTTCAGCTGATAATCCATCTGCAATAATGATAGACAAAGTGATTTTTTTTTCAGGCCAATCTTTTAGTTTTTTTATGCTTGTTTCATTAAGAAGTCTTCCATTATTGGGCTTCATAAGATAGTCAATTCTGTTACTTATTTTACTTTGAACTAAAATGCTGTCGAAACTAAGCTTTTTTGCATCTTCAACTATATTCAATGTATCTAACTCAGTGTTTATGGCGTCTTTTGTCAGTGCATGTGCCATTCGAAACGCTAAAACCTGGTTAGTTGGTAATGAACTTCCTGATCTACCAAGTGCAATTCTTGCATTTGTATATTTTTTTAAAATATGCCAATCGTCCAACTCCATAAATAAAATTATTTATTGATTAATGCTAATAATTTGTGTTGACTTTTAAAGGGTAAAAGTTCATTATTATGATTCATTATCCCATTATTGATTAACCATTCTTCAAATTCGGGTGCTGGTTTAAGGCCAAGAAGTTTTCTAATGTATAAAGCATCATGAAAAGAAGTACTTTGATAATTCAACATAATATCATCTGCTCCGGGAATTCCCATTATAAAATTGCATCCTGCTGTTCCTAAAAGCGTTAATAAAGTATCCATATCATCCTGGTCTGCTTCAGCATGGTTTGTATAGCAAATTGTAAAATCCGGCTAAACTGACCCCCTAAATCCATTTTAAATTGACCCCCTCATTCCATTTCAAATTGACCCC
>JBBAQB010000030.1:0-29040 GCA_040400515.1 Ferruginibacter sp.
GTATAAAACTATTTTTTAGTAACCTAATTTATTTTTTATTTCTATTCCCTGTTTTCTAGTTTATCTCTTTAGATAATCTCACCCTTTTTTTCTTGCGGGGTGCAAAGGTAGGGATGTGTACTCCGGTAGCCAAACTTTTTGAAAGTATTTTAAAAAATAGTTTTAAAAATAAAAAACGGTTTCGTCTACAACTCAACAAGGGCAGGCAGTGTGGAGAAATAAAAAGTTTTAAAACATTTGCAAAATAAAAAATGCAACTGTTTAAAGCTGCATTTTTTAATAGAGAATAATTAAATTAATTGATATAATTAAGCTACTTTAAGCATGCTTAATTTACTCGTATTAAATTTACGTTGTGCATATTCTAATGTTACATTAAATGACTTTACCTTTTGGCTAGGTAATTCGTACATAGCATCGGTTAAGATGCTTTCGCAAATACTCCTTAATCCTCTTGCTCCCAATTTGTATTCAAGCGCTTTTTGAACCATAAAGTCCAACACAGTCTTTTCAAATGTTAGTACTATGCCTTCAATTTCAAATAATTTTGTGAATTGCTTTATCAAAGAGTTTTTAGGCTCGGTCAAAATGTTCTTGAGCGTCTCTGCATCTAAAGGGTTTAAATAGGTAACAACGGGTAACCTTCCAAGCAATTCAGGAATGAGACCAAACGTTTTAAGATCGGGTGCACTGATGTATTGGAGTAAGTTATCTTCCTGAAACTGTTGCAGATCTTTGTTTACGTTGAAACCTATAGCATTTGTATTTACCCTGCGGGCGATAATTTTATCTACGCCACTAAAAGCACCACCACATATAAAGAGAATATTTTGGGTATTCACTTTTACAAGCTTTTGTTCAGGATGCTTGCGACCACCTTGTGGTGGGACTAACACTTCACTGCCTTCTAATAGTTTTAATAACCCTTGTTGAACACCTTCGCCACTTACATCTCTGGTGATACTTGGGTTATCACTTTTACGTGCAACTTTATCAATTTCGTCAATAAAAACAATCCCCTTTTCTGCAGCAGCCACATCGTAGTTACATGCTTGAAGCAAACGACTAAGCATACTTTCCACATCTTCACCTACATAGCCAGCCTCTGTAAACACCGTAGCATCTACAATTGCGAACGGCACATTGAGCATTCTCGCTATTGTTTTTGCCAGCAACGTTTTTCCTGTTCCTGTTTCGCCTACCATGATGATATTACTCTTCTCTATCTCAACATCGTTGTCAAATTTTTGATTGAGGCGCTTGTAATGATTGTACACGGCAACTGCGAGAATTTTCTTGGCATCATCCTGGCCAATAACATATTCATCTAAGAATTTTTTAATCTCCATCGGTTTTTTAACCGTTAGCTTATAGGAGGATGTGGCCTTTTCATCAACGGGAGCACCAATTTCCTGACCAATTATTTCTTTGGCATGCTCAACACAATTTTCGCAAATATGACCATCCTGCCCCGCTATTAATATTTTTACTTCGTCTCTACTCCTAGCGCAGAAGGAACAATGAAGGACCTGTTGTTTAGCCATAATATTTTGTATTTAATTTGTGCACGCCTTGCGTAAAACAATTTGTAAAGATAAGACGCTACTCATGCATTGTAACGACAATATATTTGAAAGGATTGTTGCATGCTGCGAAGTTGTATTCATAAAAAAGGGTTCGCAAACCACTTCTGATTTGCAAACCCATCTAATAATATTAACCTTATAATTTTTCTATCAAACCATCTACAATGCCGTAAGCCACTGATTCTTTTGCATCCATCCAATAATCACGATCAAAATCTTTCATGATTTGCTCTTTCGTTTTACCACAATTCTTCGCCAAAATCTCCGCTCCCATTTCTTTTACCTTTTGCATTTGTATTGCCATAATTTCAAGATCGGCGCTTACACCCTGCCCACCACCACTTGGCTGGTGTATCATCACTTCGCCATTTGGAAAAATAAAACGCTTACCTTTTTCGCCACCGCTTAGCAAAATACTTCCCATACTTGCTGCCATACCCATACAAACGGTACTTACGGGCGAGGATATCATTTGCATGGTATCGTATATTACCATTCCACTAGTTACAACACCACCCGGGCTGTTAATATAGAAAGTAATTTCTTTTCCGGGGTCGATTGCTTCCAGATACATTAACCTGTTGGTAATGTCTTTCGCACTTTTATCATCGACAGCGCCCCACAAGAAAATTTTGCGCTGTTCAATAAATTTCTTGTCAAACTGCCAGCCTGACATCATTTTTTCCATAGAGCTTTCGGGCATTTCCTTTGGATTTTCTTCTTCATCATCAAGACGAATATTTTTGTTGTATAAATTCATTTTAAAAATGGCTTTTGAGTTTTAATATTTTTATAACGCATCTATCAAGATCAATAATGGGTTGTCGTATCCCGATGTTAAAGGAAGTGACGTCCCTACACAAGTGTAGGGAATGCTGACCATAGCTGCTGTTTTTGTTTGGCTAATCCTTCTTTTGCTTACGGGCATTGATGAGCAATACTTCATCTACCAAACCATATTCTTTTGCTTCGGTTGATGTCATCCATTTGTCTCTCTGGCAATCTTCTGCAATTCTTTCAATAGACTGGCCGCTGTGTAAGGAAATGATACTGTACAATTCGTGCTTTACTTTCTTCACTTCGTTTACAGTTATCTCCACATCGCTCGCTTGCCCCATTGCGCCTGCGCTTGGCTGGTGCATCATTATACGGCTGTGTTTTAGTGCGGTACGTTTACCTTTTGCACCCGCACACATCAACACCTGTCCCATACTAGCTGCCATTCCTGTACAAATTGTTGCAATATCTGGTGTTATAAATTGCATGGTATCGTACATTCCCAAACCTGCATAGACACCTCCACCGGGGCAGTTTATGTACATCTGAATGTCTCTCACCCTGTCGGTACTTTCTAAAAACAACAATTGAGCAGTAACAATATTTGCCACTTCATCGTTAATTGGATAGCCTAAGAAGATGATGCGATCCATCATTAAACGGCTGTAAACGTCCATCACAGCCACATTCATAGGTCGTTCTTCAATAATATTTGGCGTAAGGTTGGTTACATTGTGTTTGATGTATCCATCAAGTGTATTACTGCTTATTCCTTTATGCTTTACTGCATAATTTTCAAATTCTTTTCCAAAGTTCATGCTGAATAAATTAGTTGAGCAAATATATTTGTTTAATTACTTTTTATGTTGTGCGTACAGCAAATAGTCAAAAACTATTCCTTTAATATATACATGACATAATTGCGGAAATGCTATTGCTATTCAATTAATAACTAAAAGTAGTGATAAAATAGAGCCATTATTAAATCTGCTGAAGGGCCATCATATGAATTTTCTTCTGTTACCAAAAGCTTCCCCTATTTAGTAGAAGGAATTGTTACTTTAAACGGAAAAAAATGATGCTTTACAACTCAATAAGAACTTTTTTGGAATGAAATAGTTTTTACTTGATAAGTTCGCACACCAAAGAGTTCAGAAATTTGTCACCTAAAAAAAGCTTAGTCATTCATGCAGTTATTTCCCGCTACAATAAATGAAGCAGCAAATCTTTTACCAAAAGACGGAATGGTAAATTATTACGGCAAGCTATTTACTCCTGCCGAAGCAGTCTACTACACAGAGAGATTATTAACTGAAATTGACTGGAAAAACGACGAATCGTTTATTTACGGAAAATTAATTATTACCAAGCGAAAAGTAGGCTGGTATGGCGAGGAGGCTTTTGATTACACCTATTCGAAAACGACAAAAAAAGCATTGCCATGGACCAAAGAATTGTTGGAAATAAAAACGAAAACCGAACAAAAAACGGGTGAGAAATACAATTCGTGTTTGTTGAATTTATACCACAACGGCGATGAAGGAATGGGCTGGCACAGCGATGCCGAGAAAGAATTAAAAAAAGACGGTGCCATTGCATCTTTAAGTTTTGGTGCAGAAAGAAAGTTCCTCTTTAGGCACAAACAAACAAAAGAAACAGTAGAAGTATTTTTAGAGAATGGCAGTTTACTGCTGATGCACGGCACTACACAAACCCATTGGCTGCACCGGATGCCGCCTACAAAAAAAGTAACTACGCCAAGAATAAACTTAACGTTTAGAACGATTGCTGTTTAACCCAACGCATCTTTAAAATCTGCTATCAAATCTTCCACGTTTTCTATACCAATAGAAATACGCAACAGATTTTCCGGACTTAGCGGATGCTTACCTTCTGCAGTTCTCCTATGTTCTACGAGACTCTCCACTCCACCAAGGCTTGTTGCGTGTTTAAATATTTTTAATTGCCCAGCCACATTCAGGGCTTCTTGCCGACCGCCTTTTACCAGCACAGAGATGATACTGCCAAAGCCGTTTGTCATTTGTTGTTTTGCAATATCGTGGTTGGGGTGAGATGCAAGACCAGGATAAAATACTTTTTCAATGCCGGAGTAGCCATCTAAAAATGACGCAATCATGGCTGCATTGCTACATTGTGTTGCCAGCCTTAATGGGAACGTTGCCAAACTTCTGTTGAGCAGCCAGCAATCGAATGGCGATGGCACTGCGCCCGCTGTTGCCTGGTATTCTCTGATGTTGTTTGCAGTTTCGTTTGTGTGGTTGGTGCATACAACGCCACCTAAAATATCTGAGTGGCCGCTTAAGAATTTTGTGGAGGAATGCATTACATAATCTATACCCATTTGCAATGGCTTTTGCAAAATAGATGTTGCAAAAGTATTGTCGCATGCAGTGGTGATGTTTTGTTTTGCCGCCAGTGCAACGATGGCTTTTATATCTGCAATTTTTAACTGTGGGTTAGATGGTGTTTCTATCCAAATGAGTTTTGTATTGGGTTGTATCAGTTGCTCAATATTTTCAATCAACGTCATATCCGTCTCACTAAAACTTACCTGCCAGCGGCTGAAAAACTTATCCATTAAATAGCGTGTACCATGGTAGCAATCATCGGGAATAATAATATGACTTCCGGGCTCAAGTATGTTTTCAAACAGCGCATTTACCGCGGCCAGGCCAGATGAAAATGCAATGGCTGTACCAGCTTCTTCCAAAGCTGCTATTTTATTTTCAACAGTTAGCCTGTTTGGGTTTCCTGCACGAGTATAAACATAGTCATTTAGCGTGCCATCTGCTCTTCTTTCAAAAGTAGTAGAAAGGTGAATGGGTTGTATAATATCACTGGCAGAAAAGTGCTCGTTGTGTGCTCCATGCACTGCAATGGTTTCTATATGCTGTTTTTTATTTGCCATTTTCTTTCTTTTAATAATTTTTACTACTGCGCAAATGTAACAAGAGATCTGTAAGAAAAAAGAAGTGTGATAACATATAACACGCCTTTCAAAATAATGCTTCAACTATAAAAATTCAGGTGTAACCAAATACAATCATTCCTTTGTATGATTTGCATCATTCTTTGCGCAAACAACCCCGTTTACTTTTGTTGAAAATGAAGTAACATGATAGGAAAACTAGATACCAACCAGGTTAATAATCTCCTTTGCAGCCAGTCAATAGGTAGGCTTGCCTGCACAGATGGCGAGCAGCCTTACATTGTTCCGATATCTTTTGGTTACGATGGTGTATATATTTATGGGCAAACCAATATGGGTAAGAAACTGAAGATTATCAGAAAAAACCCCGATGTATGTTTTGAGGTAGACCAGATGATGGACATGCGCAATTGGCAAAGTGTCGTTATTTACGGCGAGTTTGAAGAGTTGAAAAATAAGGCTGAAGGTACTGGCAGAGAAATACTTTTCGAAAAAGAATTTTCACTCCTCACAAATATATCTGTAAATGCACATGAACATGCAGTAACTAGTATTTTAGAAGATAAAGGTCGTATAAAAGAAATTCTGTTTAGGATTAAGATAAAGAAAGTAACCGGGCGTTACCAAAACGAACTGTAATCATTGTTTACCTGTGAAATCTGTTCAGTCAAATAAAACTGATAAACATCAGCCATTACTTTGATGGCCATCATCCAATAAGAAACATCCCGCCTTCACCTTTGCTACAGCAATTATTTTTTGTAGTTGCACTTATATTCTTACAGAACAGCCGCAATAAATCATCACCAAAAAAGTAATCTTACTCATGACCACATTAAAAAAGTTTACAAGTACCTTACTTCTACTATTTGCTGCAGCGGCAGCTTATGCACAGGGAGCAGATAATATAATTACTGCAAACGAAAATTCATTCGGGCTATGGGTAATGTCTTTGCTTATAATTATTCCATTGCTGTTGATTATTGCCAAATTATATTATGATTTTAAGCATCAGGTTACTGAAAATAAAGCATGGAAAAGAGAAGATGTACCTATAAAATTCAACCAGTATTTAAAAAACTTTGACAGAAAGCAGGTTCATGCATTTGTAGAACTAAAAAACAAAAAGAAATGTTGTGGTAAATGCAAGGGGAACGGCGGTTGCGGCAAAATAAAAACAGCTGTTTTACTTGCCGTTTTATTTTTTAATACAAACGATATTTTTGCGCAGGCCGGCACCAATAAAAATTTAATGAGCCAGCCGGGCATTATTATCACTATTGTTATTTTGCTCATACCAATTTTATTGGCGGTAATATTTGCCCTTTCCAAAGCAAACAACGCAGTAAGAAATTATGCCAATACCAATAAAAAAAAGGAGGCAGGTGAGTTTGCAGAATATCTTACCAAAATGCACGACCATGGTATAGAGGCAGAATTGATAAAAAAAGACAGCCTACCAGATTATAAACTAACACACAGTGAACTTTCGGGTACCGAAGAGGCAGAAGACAGCAAGGGCTTATTGAGTAATATAAGCGACAAACATGAAACACATTTTACTGCGGTCAAACGAAAAGCTGCCATACGTCCCTCACTGCCGCCAGATATTACCAAACTTATTTTATGGTACATTGGCTGTGCCGCGTTTTGGCTTGTACTAGGCACTGGCATTGGCGAATACCTGGGTATAAAATTTGTAGCGCCAGATGCTGACCATATTAGCTGGTTGAGCTTTGGAAGGTTAAGGCCTGTGCATACAAATATTGTTTTCTGGGGCTGGGCTTCACTTGGTATGATTGGGCTTGGTTATTATGTTATACCCACCGTAAGCAACACAAAAATATTCAGTATAAAGCTAGGCTGGATAGCGCTTATCTGTACAAATATCATGGTAATTGCAGGTTCTCTTTCGCTCATGGCAGGCATTAGCAACGGCGGCGGCGAGTTTAGAGAATATACATGGCCTGTGATGGCATTTTTTGCCGTGGCGCTCATTCTCACACTGATCAATTTTTTTATGACCGTAGCAAAACGGACGACGAAAGAAATATACATTTCTAACTGGTTCATTATTTCTGCTATACTATTTACCATCATCGTTGCTTTAACAGCTTACCTACCCTTTTGGCAAAAGGGTATTGGCGAAACAATTGTGCAAGGTTATTTTATGCATTCGGGCGTTGGTATGTGGTTTACGCTGTTTACAGTGGGCCTGTTATATTATTTTATTCCACAACAAATAAACAAACCCATTTATGCCTATAGCCTTGGCATTTTAGCCTTCTGGACACAAATAATTTTTTACACCATTATAGGTACACATCACTTTGTATTTAGTGCCATACCGTGGTGGCTGCAAACTGTTGCCATAGTAGGTAGTGCAGGCATGATCATTCCTGTAGTGGCTGCTACCATCAATTTTACCATGACGTTCAAGGGCCATTGGAACAAAATTAACAACAGTTATACATTGCCATTTTTTGTTGTAGCTGTTGTATACTACTTTCTAGTATCTATGCAGGGCACAGTAGAGGCTTTTAAATTTACAAACCTGCTGTGGCATTTTACAGATTTTACGGTAGCCCATGCACACGCAGGATTCTACGGTATTATAACTTTTACTTTGTGGGGCGGCATGTATGCGATCGTTCCCCGCCTTACGGGTAAAGAACCACCACAACACCTAGTAGGCGCACACTTCTGGATTGCATTTATTGGTTTAATTTTTTATGTAGTGCCATTGTCTATTGGCGCAACTTTAAGAGGACTTATGTGGATGGATGGGAAACCATTTATAGACAGTGTAGTAATGATGTTTCAATACTGGGTGTGGCGTGCGGTTGGTGGAAGCCTTATGTTTATATCCCACATTGTGTTTGCATATAATTTTTATAAAATGGTTACAAAAGAAATAGAACCAATTGATGTAAAAAAGGAAGCATTTAACCAATTAAAATTATCTGAAGAGCCTGGTCTGTCCCCATTAGTTTAACCAACAAATACGCACCAAAAATGAATGTGTTTAACGATCATAAAAAATTATACTCGATTGCAGGTTTGCTCTTTTTAACGCTCACCTATGTGACGGTTATTATGCCTGCATTACAAAACCAAAAAAACAATGCGCCATTACCGGGGTCTGTGCCGCTTAGTGGCGATGCGCTGGCAGGCAAAAGTGTGTATGTGGCGGAAGGCTGCGTTGGTTGCCACTCCCAGCAGGTAAGGAATGTAGATATGGATAAAATGTTTGGATCCCGCCCTGGCATAGCTTCTGATTATGCAAACCTTAAACGTATGAATGTTTGGCAAAACACAGCAACGGTTATGGGTACAGAAAGAACGGGACCCGACCTTACAAATGTTGCGGAAAGACAATCAAGTAAAGACTGGCATTTAATGCACTTGTTTAACCCACGCTCGGTAATACCACAATCAATTATGCCATCGTACGAATGGCTTTTCGAAATAAAAGATTCTGCGCTTAAAACAGATGTGGTGGTAAATATGCCTGCAAATTTTTTAGGTGGCAGAACGGGAAAAGTGGTTGCAAAAAAAGAAGCACTTCAACTACTCGCCTATCTGCTTACGCTTAAACAAACACCACTACCCGATGGCACAAAACCTATGCAGTTTTTATACAAAAACGAAAAGCAACAGGTTGCCGGTGCAGCTTCACCAGCAGCGGGCGCAAATGGGCAAACTCTTTACACAGCTAACTGCCAAAGTTGCCATCAACCATCGGGCGAAGGCCTTAAAGGCGCATTCCCGCCATTAAAAGGCAGCCCTGTTGTAAGTGGGACAGACCTGGAATTGTATGTAGATATTATTATGAATGGATATGATGCAAGACCAGAATATGGTGTAATGGCAGCAGTAGGTACAAACATGAGCTTTACTGAAGATGATGTAGCGGCCATTATTAATTACGAAAGAACAAGCTGGGGCAACACAGGCAAAAAGGTAACCCCCGAAGAAATTAAAAAGATAATGGACTTTGTAAAAATAAAAGCATCTGCTAAATAAATTAATCATGAAAAAGACATTGACAGCATTATTCTTACTTGCTTCTGGCCTCGTTACAAATGCATGCCCCGTGTGCGAAAGAGCAACAGCTAAAACTGCTTTTGGCAGCATTACACATGGTACAGGGCCAACGAGCAACTGGGATTATGTTGCTGTTGTAATCGCCATTATTTCGGTGTTACTCACGCTTGTTTATACCATAAAATACCTGGTAAAGCCTGATGAAAAAAACAACGATCATATTAAATATTCGATTTTAAATTTTGAGCAATGATGAATAACCAAAGCAAAGTTTTAATTTTTTTAGATGATGAGTTAAAGCCTTATGGTGAATACCTGGCACCAATTAATTTTGAATTGGATACAAAGAAATTGGTAGATGGTGACCATGTGTTGAAAATTATAAGTAAAGATCCACTTGGTAAGGAAGGAATCAGAAAAATACCTTTTGTTGTGCGCAATGGTCCATCTGTGGCAGTGGAAGGTTTGAACGAGCATGATATTGTTGATGGCGTAATACCCATCATGATCAATGCGTATGGCAAAGGTGATCAGAAAATATTTTTAATAGAAGGCAGCGAAACACCAAGATCAATACCTGCATGGGTATGGGCCATCGTTATTGGATTTGCCGGCTGGGCCATTTATTACGCCGTAATTTCTATGAATATGAGTTTGTAAAAAATATCAAATTATAATACACATGAAAGATACTACAGCACATTTGCACCTGCTTTGCGAGGATTGGACAAGAACCCTCCAATTTTATAAAACGGAGATACCATATTTTAAAAAAAGACTGGTAGAAATCTCCTTGAAAAATACAGATGAAGACATACGCAAAGGAATAGAGCATTTTGAAAACGAATTCATTGTTTTAAAGGAAAATCTAGATCAGTTGCAACACAATGTAAATCTTCAGCAGGATGCCGCAAGGAAATCTGCATCAGAAAAGCCTTTGTTTATCAACGTGAAGATGGCAAAAGTAGATGATAACCTGGGCGAGTTAATCGGATCATTTGAAATAGAATTTGCAAAAAATAAAAAAGAGTTTTATCGCTTTTTATCAAACAGTATGTAGTAATTACAGAAAAGATCTTTACACTTACCGAGTTGTAATATTTCTGAGGTTTAGATAGTTAAATGTATGCTATGATGATTGATTTAAAACTTAAACAAATAAAGCATGAAGTGGAAACCTGGAGGCGTACGCTTTTATATATGCAGGAAGAAAATATTCACTTGAAGAACCGATTATCTGAAGTGCTGAAAGATAGGTTTAATAACAAAATGCTGGAGGTGGTAGAAGTGTTCCAAAGTAAATTTATAATGCAGGATGATTTAATAACCAGTTTAAAAAAAGAGGTTGCAGCTATTGAGGAATCAATGTATCCAAAAAAAAACTCTTCAATAATTATTATGCATCCATCAGAAAAAAACATTGCTGCAATTAGAGATAATTTAGAGGTCGCTGAAAAAATGTTTGGAGGCATCAAGACAGACTTTAATCATTATTTGACAGAAAATATTAATGAACAGTAAATACAATAAATTGGTTCTTGTACATGGATACTTTTGTTTGGTTAAATTTTTATTTCCAAACAGTTATAATATTTACTTGCATGATACACCTTCAAAATCTTTGTTCAGCGAAAGTAGCAGGGCATTTAGCCATGGATGTATACGCATATCGGATGCAGAAAAACTTGCAAACTATTTATTAATAAATGATACCGCCTGGACACCAGAAAAAATTTATACAGCCATGCATTTAGGCAAAGAAGAATTTGTAACATTAAAAAAGTCAGAGACCGTTTTCATCGTCTATTTTACGGCTTGGGTAGACTCTGGGGGACAACTGAATTTTAGAAAAGATTTGTACAACAGGGATAACCGTTTGGCTGCAATGCTTTTTGAAAATGAGGATAAATAATGCTGATTTAAAAAAATAAATCAATTAATCAAACCCGCCAATTTTTTTTCATTTAAGATCACAATATTTCCTGCTTTTATATCTATTAAATTTTCATTTCTAAAGTCGCTGAGTGTGCGTATGAGCGATTCAGTTGCCGTTCCTGCAATAGTAGCAAGGTTCTCTCGGCTGATGCTTATTTCAAAATCGTGGGTACCCTCTATTTTATATTTTTTCTGCAACAGCATCAATGCTTCAGCTACTTTTTTGCGCAAAGAATTATAAGCAAGTCCCAACAACTGCTCTTCCTTTTCGGAAATATTTTTTGCCAAAAGCTGTATAAATTTTTTTGCAACCTGCGAGTTATTATTCAACAGGTCATCAAAATCTTCTTTGGGTATTACGGAGAGCGTCGTTTCTTCCATGGCTTCTGCAGTATCGTGGTAAACGGTTTCCTCCAACATGGCTATATATCCAAAAAAATCTCCGGGGCAATATAATTCTGTTACAAGTTCTTTGCCATCATCATTTGTTTTGTAGGCTTTTACTTTTCCCGTTACCACGTAATACAGCCTATTGGGGTGGTTACCTTCGCCATAAATAATCTGCTTCTTTTTATACTTGTTTATGTTCCTGTTTTCTGCGAGCACCTGCATATCATTTTGGCTGTACGATGTTTGCAGCAATACCATCAGGTCTTCTTTTGTCGGGTTTAAATATTGTCTTAAAGCATCTATTTTTTTTAAGCGGCTGTCTATGGCATTTAATAACTCCGTACCATCAAATGGTTTTGTAATATAGTCGTCTGCGCCCCGCTCCATACCTTTTCTCACATCATTCCTTTCTGTTTTTGCCGTTAAAAAAATGAAGGGTATATTTTTTATCGTTTCGTTTTTTTGCACGGCATGTAATACGCCATAGCCATCCAAAACAGGCATCATAATATCGCATACAATTAGATCAGGCAGCACCTGCAACGCCATCTCTACACCAATTTTTCCATTTGCGGCAGTGGTTACAGCGTAGTTTGCCAGCCCAAGTATTTCGGCAGTATTCTCCCGTATGTCGTTGTTGTCTTCTATGAGTAAAATCTTTTTCATTTGTACTATTTGCTGCGTCCTTTTCTGCCTTTTTTCGGCATAACAAAAAGCTTAATTCTATTACTTATGAAATGCCAATATAAATTCCGTACCCTTTTCCAACTCGCTGTTGCACGCTACCTTACCATTCATTAATTCAGCATATTTTGCAATAATATGAAGCCCTAAGCCAGTACCTTGTATGTTGGCTGCATTTGTTCCTCTAAAAAAACATTCCCATAAATGATGTTGGTCTTCTTTAGAAATACCTATTCCATTATCTTTTACATTAAGTATCAATTCTTGTTCTGTTCCGGTGGTTTCAATTTTTATAACACTTCCTTCTGCAGAAAATTTACTGGCGTTAGATACCAGGTTCATAATAATATGTTTCAGTAATGAGCTATCCAGTTCCACCTCTGTCTCCCCTTTGTGCGTGTAAATAATTTGCTGGTTGGGTTTTAGGTTATTTCTTATTTCTTCTATCACAGCATCTATATGCGTTTGTATATTAAAATAAGAAATTCTTACAGGTATTTTACCCTCTTCAATTTTGCCAACACTTAAAAAATCGTTCAGTATATCTGTTAACATATTTACAGATGATACAATTCGCTGTAAATGTTTTTCACGTTTTGGTTGATCTTCTTCGCTCGTATATTTCTCAATCAAATAAGAAGATGATAGCACAGTACTTAGTGGTGTACGAAATTCATGTGACGCCATGGATACGAATCGAGATTTTAATTCGCTTAGGTCCTTTTCTTTTGCCAGCGATTTGGATAGTTCTTCTTTAGATGTTTCCAACTGGTGCATTGCATCTGTTAGTTGTTTTGTTCGCTGCTCCACAGTGGCTTCCAATTCATCATTCAATTTTATAATTTCTGCCTCTGCATTTTTTCTGATAGATACATCGCTGATAAATGCAATAACATTTTTATCTCCATCTTTTTCATAGTTACCAAGGCTAATTTCTATTGGAAATTCTTTGCCATCTTTTTTCACTGCAAAAAGTGTCATACCTACACCCATGGGTCGACTCTTAGGATTGTGTGTATAGTGTTTCCTATGGTCTAAATGTTTATCATGAAAACGTTGAGGAATTAAAATTTCTATAGGTTTATTAATTATTTCTTGAATGGTATAACAAAAAAGATTGAGCGCAAACGGATTTACAGAAAGAATCATTCCTTTGCTGTTTACCACTACAATCCCCATGGAAGCATGGTTAAATAAGGCTTCGTAACGATACGACTGATTAAAATTATTCTAATCTGTAGCGAGCATTCTTAAATTTAGGAAAAAAGGATAAGTAATCAGTATTAATAAAATGAAATATTTTTATGTTAATACTACTAAACGTTTTGCTACAAAAAAGATAAGCTACTAGGTATCGACCCGTGGCTTTTTAAAATTATTTTCTGATTGACGTTCAAATTTCTTTCTTTGTTATTGCGAATAATTGTAAATATTATTAATGCCAGCCCCAGTGTTACCATAACAACTATGTAAAGTGTTTTCATAACCAATATTTTGTATTAAAAATTTATTACTTATGCATTTCTACTACCTGCATCAATTGCTTAGCATTAACTACACCCGATTGCCGCCATTTGGACTCACCATTTTTAAAGAGGATAAGTGTAGGAACACCCTGTATTTGATAAGCCGACGCAGCTTGCGGACTTTTATCAATATCGATTTTTAAGATAGTTACCTCGTCTCCCAATTTTTGTTTTAACTCTTCCAAAATTGGTTTCATCATTTTGCATGGCCCACACCATTCTGCAAAAAAATCTACTAAAGTTGGTTTGCTGCTTTTAATTATTTCTCCAAATTTATTAGGCATATTTTTAAACTTTTTTCAATTTTTATACCAATAACAATACCTAATTAGGTTACATACTATTATCCTCATTTGTTTTCAACCCAAAAATAATTTTGTACAACTGTATTAACAGCAACGGCATTAAACTTGCTATAATTGCCAGCATCCACATGCCACTGCTAAGTATATCTAAACCAAGCACTCTTCTCATTTGAGGTACAGCAAAAACCAATAACATTAAACCTGCGCAAATAATTATTGCCAACCATACAAATTTATTTTTAGTAATCTCGTTTACCAATAATTTTGAATGTGGAGATGCCATATTAAATACATGGAACAATTGTGCAAATGCCAACGTAACAAACGCAATATTGTTAGCTGTTTTATTATCTACCAAAAAAAATTGCTTTGCATAAACGACAGCAGCAATGCATGCCAGCGTTATTAATAATGAATAGATGGCAATAACAAGCCAATTTTTGTTAGAAACAATATGCTTTTCAGTATTTCTTGGTGGTCTTTCCATCACCGTTCTGTCGCCTTTGCCTAAGCCTAGTGCCAATGCAGGAAAAACATCTGTTACCATATTTAAAAATAAAATTTGCAATGGTAACAATGTAGTTGCCGGTGCAATAAAACCCAATGCGGTTACAATAAATATTTCGCTCAAATTGCACGACACTAAATAAATTACAAACTTTTGTATGTTCTGAAATATTTCTCTGCCATGCGAAACGGCTTCTGCTATTGACGTAAACGAATCATCTTTTAAAACAATACTAGCTGTTTCTTTTGCTACTTGTGTTCCTCTTAATCCCATCGCAATTCCAATATCAGCTTTTTTTAAAGCAGGTGCATCATTTACACCGTCACCCGTCATGGCTACAATATTACCTGCCTTCTGAAAAACTGTCACCATTTCCAATTTCTGTTTCGGTGTTGTCCTTGCAAATACGGCTGTTTCTAATATTTTTTTCTCCCACTCTTCTGTTATTGTATCCATCTCGGGTAAATCACTTCCGGCAATGACTTTTTGCTCTGCCTCATCTACCAAGCCTACTTTTTTTGCAATATTTAAGGCTGTCATTGGGTGGTCACCCGTTATCATTACTATTTTTATTCCTGCTTTTCTGCAAGAAACTATTGCGTCTTTTATATCCATCCTAGGTGGGTCTAAAAATCCAATCATGCCTGCATATACCAAGCTATTTAAAAAGGCATCTTTACTAATATTACTTTCTTCTTTATATGCAAATGCCAATACCCGCAAACCTTCCGCTGCCATTTTTTCTGATTCGGCAATTATTTTTTTTCTTTCATCATCTCCCAATTCCTTTTCTGTTTCTCCAAATATTATCTTGTTACATTTCTCCAATAAATGTTCTACCGAGCCTTTTGCCGCTACAAAGTTTCCGTTTTTACTTTTATGCAAAGTGCCCATTATTTTAGTATCTGAATTAAAAGGCATTTCCGCTATTCTTTGGTAACCTGCTTTTAACTTATCCGCTGTAGAGCCCGATGCATCTGCCAAATGTATCAGTGCAATCTCTATTGGGTCACCCAATAACTTCATTTTTTCTTGCTCCTGTTTTGCTGAAGCGTTGTTGCACAAAGCACCAATCAATATTAATTTTTCTACATTATTTTTACTTTCTTCAATACTACCGTCCCCATATTTTAGTGAATTATTTTCTATACTTACTTTTATATTTTCTTCAGGAAAAGAAAACGTATCTACATAAATTTTATTCTCTGTTAGCGTTCCCGTTTTATCAGTTAAAATAACAGTGGTACTGCCCAGTGTTTCTACAGCAGATAATTTTTTTACAATGGCATTCCGTTTTGCCATCAGCAACATGCCATACGCCAAAGCCACAGTAGATACTATTGGCAAACCTTCGGGAAAAGCTGCCACGGCTAAAGCAATAGAGGTTTCTAAAATTAATGCCCAGTTTTTCCCCTGTATAAATCCGGTTACGGCAAAAATGGATGTCATAATTAATGTTATCCAGATAAGCTTTATACTTAGTGCAGCTATCTTTTTTTCGAGCGGCGTCTGCGTTTCTTTATGGCTATCTACCAAAGAAGTAATGGTGCCGAGTTGCGTATTTTCGGCAATACCTGTTATTACTGCTTTGCCATTCCCATTTATGACAGATGTTCCTTTAAAAACCATATTAACCTGGTCTCCAAGAGCAGTTTCTTTCGGCAACTTTTCAGTGTTTTTTTCTGTAGGAAGTGATTCTCCGGTAAGAGAAGATTCATCGCATTGCAGTTGGTTTGTTTCTACTAAATGTGCGTCGCCGGGTATTACATCCCCGGCCTCTAAAACAATTAAATCCCCTACCGTAATTTTTTCAGAAGGTATTTGCAACATTTTTCCATCCCGAATAACGTTGGAAAGTATAACATCCATTTCCTTTAAAGCATTCATAGAACTACGGGCTTGCAGCTCCATAAAAAAACCAATCAAAGCATTTACAAAAATTACTATCCCAATAGCAATTGCCTCAACATAATCTTGAAAATAAAGTGTAACCGCTATTGCAAAAAGAAGTAAATAAACAATGGGGCTTTTAAATTGTAACAACAGCATTAACCATACTGATTTTTGCTTTCGCACAGCATAAATATTTGCACCAAATTTTGCTGTACGGTTTTCCGCATCTGCAGTACTAATCCCATTTTGAGCATTTGTTTCCAATGCTTTTACAACTTCTTCCACAGATAAAGTATGAACGGCATCTATTGGATATTTAATATTCATACTTAATATTTATTATGATTTATGAAAAACCAGCAACGGCACTTTAGCGTCAAAAGAATATTCTGCTGATTTGCTTGACAAAAATATTTTTTCAAACCAGTTTCTATTTTGCTCTGTAAACATGATCATTACGGAAGGTTGTATTTCTTTTACAGCAACTTCAATATCAGATACTAAAGAATTATCCGGATTTCGCGGTATTGTTTTAAAATCTACATTGTAATAATCAATCTGTTTTATGGCTTGTTTTATCATTTCTAAATCGGCTCTTTTTTCTTGTGCAGAGGTTAAGTGCAATAATTCAACAAATGCCTTAAGCGGCTGGGCAAATGCAATTACTTTAATCATTTCATTTTCATAATTAAACAAATCAGACACATATAAAATGTTGGTAATGGCAGCTGTTTTATAGTCATGTGGAACGGCAATTACCGGCACATCAGAATTGTTTATGAGGTTAGCTGTATTTGTACCAAGCAGCCTTTTAAAACCACCTGCTCCTTTGGTGCTAATGCATATAAAACTTACTTTGTTTTCCTCCGCATATTCCCTAATTGTTGTATCAATAAAAACAGAACTTTTAATTACACATTTATAATTTTGGATGGTTGTATTGGATGATTTGTAAATATTATGAATAAATAACTCCAGCTTCTCTTGAATTATCTGCGCCTCGTCTTTTTCATATCCTTCTACCCTTACTGCATTCCATGAAGTAGGAATTAAAGTGTGATAAGTATGAAAGAAAACAATTTCAAAGTTGTTTTGCGAAGCAAGTTGTACAGCAAAGTATAATCCAGCTTTTGAGTTTTCAGAAAAATCGGTGGTGGCAAAAATTGTTTTCATAAAATGGTTTTTACTTTTTTTTTATTGAATTATACAAGGCTTCTACGTCTTTCACATTACACAATTCAGTACCATTATTCATGGTGGCTGCGGTGCCACATGCCACACCATATTTTGCAGCTTCCAAAATATTTTCTCCCTTTGATAAATAATAAACTATACCTGCTACCATACTATCGCCTGCTCCTACGGTACTTTTTTTTGTAACTGATGGCGCTGTAATTACTTCAGTTATTTCTTTGCTAACAAGCATGGCACCATCTGCTCCCATTGAAACAACCATAACTTCACACTTTCCACTTTCAATTATTTGCATGGCAGTTAAAGCAATTTCATGCTGTAACAATTTTTCTTTTTCGGCAATAAAACACAGTTCTCCCAAGTTAGGTTTTAGCAAATAGACACCTTCCTGCAAAGCTTCTTTTAATGCTTCGCCAGATGTATCTACAATAAATTTTGCATTTTTATCTTTTGCAATTTTTGCAAGCAAAGCATAAATATTTACAGGAACACCCGGCGGCAAACTACCACTCGCTATTAAAAAAGAAATACCATCTATCTCCTCAACTGCTTTCATACATTTTTTCCATTCTGTTTCAAGTAAAGTTGTGCCCGGCATACCAAAGCGATATTGAGCGTTATCAGCTTTGTCAAGTACAATTATATTTTCCCTGGTTTCATTTTGTGTTTCAATAATTACTGCTGCTATGTTTTCCTGCTCCAGTAAATGGTTAAAATATTTACCTGTGTAACCGCCAGTTGGAAATATGGCAGTTGCCTCACCGCCTAATTTTTTAATTGCTCTTGCAACATTGATTCCACCGCCACCCGGTTCTAATTTTGGAGCGGCGCATTGCAATTTTTTATCGGGCAATAGTTTTTGTATTGATGTACTTTTATCAATACATGGGCTAAAGGTTACTGTTACAATTTTAGAATGCATAAACAAATTTAATTATTTCCATTTCCACTAATCGCTTCTTCTACCAATGAGTGTGTCAGTAAATTTTTGCAGGGGGTTTCGCTTTGTGCGCAATCAATATTATAAAAAGTAGTATCTGCAATATTTGTAAGGGCCTGCACGGTTGCAAAAGCCTGGTGTGGTGTTATTAAAACATTCGGCATAGCAAGTAATTTTTTCAACAGTTCATCTTTCATTTCTTTACCAGTAAGGTCACAAAAGAAAATCCCTCTTTCATTTTCATAAACATCAGCTCCGAAATAACCTATCTGTCCGTTCTCTAACCCTTCAACAACATCCGCAGTATTTACACAACCGCCACGCCCAGTGTTAATGAGCATTGTGCCGGGTTTCATTTTATCAATCAATTTTTTATTAATTAAGTATTTTGTTTCGGGTGTAAAAGATGTGTGAATGCTAATGATATCTGCCGTTGCACAAAGCGTTTCTTTGTCAGTATATTCCACACCGAGCTCTTCTTTTAAGAGGTTGTTTTCTTTAAGATCGCAGCATAAAATTTTACACCCAAAGCCATGCATTATTTTTACCAGTACGCTACCAATAATGCCAACGCCAATTATACCAACGGTTTTTCCATGCAGGTCAAACCCAATCAATTTATCTGTTGTAAAATTTTGTTGCTGCCCTTGGTTATAAGCGGTTACAATTTTTCTGTTCAGCGCCTGTATAAGTGCCACAACATGTTCGGCAATGGCATATGGAGAATAGGCCGGCACGTTTGCTACTGCTATGCCCAATTCGTTTGCTTTTTCAATGTCAATATTATCGTGGCCAGCTGCCCTTGTAGCAATAAACTTTACACCTAATTTATGCAGGCAATCCAACACTTCCCCATTTGCATCATCTCCAGTAAAAATGCTCACAATATCAAAGCCATTTGCAAGGTGGGCATTTTGTATATTTAAATCTTTTCGTAAAAAAGTAATATCTGCAGCTATCTTATTTGCAGCTTCAAGGTATGGTTGCTCATACGCTTTGGTACTGTAGAAGAGTGTTTTCATCTTGTTGCTTTAAAATGTGATGGAGGAATTAAAGTGCTGTGGGTTAATAGTACAGCGTTCAACACAAAAATGCATCCGCTTTTTATTTGGGGAAAATGTTTGTGACAAAAACCAAAGCTATCAATTACCGAGCGCCATAACGGGAACATGGCTATGCAACAGCATTTGCTTTGAATGACTTTTGTGCATGAGCTGCTCCAGCATGTTGCGGTGTTTTGGCAAAACAATGAGCAGATTTATTCCATTTTTATCGGCAAATTCAATTACACCATCGTCAATATTATTTGTACCAAAGAAATGGTATTTTATTTCCAGTGGCGCAAAGTGTTCTTCTAATTTTCCGGAGAGTTGAACAAACGATGTATTAAATTCATCTTCTCTTGCTGCGTTTAATATATGTAGGGTTGCTTTAAAGTCCTGTACAAATAACTTAATTTCTTCTACCACATGCATTTTCAAGTCTTCTTTAAAATCGTATGACAACCCAATATTTTTAATGCTTTTGAACAGCGCATTTATTGGTACCGCGATAAGTGGCCGCGATAAATTGCTTTTTATTGTATTAATTGCATGGCCGCCAAAGATGATGCGCTCTGCTGCATTCTTACCCTGGCAACCAATAATTACAAAATAGGGCTTTTCAGCATTACAAATATTTTCCAGCTCATCTTTAAACACGCCCAATCTTACAAGGGAAGTTATTTTGCCCACATATCCCGTATTGAGCAACAGCTTCTCTTTAAAAGCTGCCATATCTTTCTCAGAAACGCTTTTTAAATCATCTACATTTAAATCAATAATCATTTCGCCATAGTTTACTATTACTTCAAACACATTAAAGAGCAAAATTTCGGCGTTTATATTTTCGGCCATTTCTACAGCGTAAGTCGCTGCATTTAAAGCTGCCGGGGAAAAGTCTGTTGCTACTATTATCTTTTTCATGTTTTTATTTATCGTTGTTTAATAAATTGTACGGCCATATTATTTGCTATATGCAATAAACAAAGGCATCTTTATCTCCTTCATTAAAACATCTGCCATACTTTCTCTAAACCATCTCCTTAAAAGTACCCGTTCTTAAGCCCTTGTTAAAACGACAGCGCTCTTCATGCAATTAAAGACGATTTGTTAGCCCTGTAAAACTATTTATTGAAATGCTTTTAGCTGCTGATAAAGAATAGCAAAAACAATGATATTGGTTAGTTTTGATAAAATAAACAGCAGGCATGCACAAAAGCATTCCCAAAGATGTGTAATTTTATTGCAGATGGGACGCTGGGATGAAAAACACACTTTAAACTTCTATAACTAAATTCTTTACTAAAATAATACTAAACTTATTAGTTCGTTTAAATTTATTTATTTAGTTTTGTCACACAATATATATTTACACGCAAAACAAGATACATCACTTAAAAAAACAAACACATGAGCGCAGCAGAAAAAACACAAAAGGCAGAAAATGTAGAGAAGTTTAAGGCACTTAAACTCACGATGGATAAGATAGACAAGGATTTTGGAAAGGGGTCGGTAATGATGATGAACGAAAAAGCGGTTACAGAAGTAGAGGTTATTTCAACAGGTTCTATTGGTTTAGATGTGGCACTTGGTATTGGCGGTTTGCCAAAGGGAAGGGTTATTGAAATTTATGGTCCGGAATCATCCGGTAAAACAACGCTTGCCATACATGTTATTGCCGAAGCACAAAAGAAAGGTGGCATGTGTGCATTTATAGATGCTGAGCATGCTTTTGACAGCATATATGCACAAAAATTAGGTGTAGATATAGATAATTTATTAATATCTCAACCAGACTATGGTGAGCAGGCGCTGGAAATTGCAGACAGGCTTATTTTATCTGGTGCGCTAGATGTAGTGGTTATAGATTCTGTAGCGGCACTTGTACCTAAAAGTGAATTGGAAGGGGAAATGGGCGACAGCAAAATGGGTCTTCAGGCTCGTTTAATGAGCCAGGCTTTAAGAAAATTAACAGCCACTATTCACAAAACAAATACGATATGCATTTTCATAAACCAGCTTAGAGAAAAAATTGGTGTTATGTTTGGCAACCCCGAAACAACAACAGGTGGTAATGCACTAAAGTTTTATTCGTCTGTTCGTTTAGATATTCGCCGTATGGCACAAATAAAAGATGGCGACGATATTATTGGTAACCACATTAAAGTAAAAGTGGTAAAAAATAAAGTAGCACCGCCTTTTCGCCTGGCAGAGTTTGACATCGTTTACGGAGAAGGAATTTCTAAAGTAGGCGAAATTGTAGATATGGGTGTGGAGCTTGGAATTGTACAAAAAAGTGGCAGTTGGTTTAGCTACAATGGCGATAAATTAGGCCAGGGAAGAGAGGCCGTAAAACAACTTATTTTAGATAATCCAGCTATGGGCGAAGAACTGGAAACCAAAATAAGAGAAAAAATAAAAGAAAATAAGGCAGGAGAATAGAACCTCAAAATAATTTTACTAGGGTTAGTAAGTAATAAGCCGTCTTTGCAAAAAGGCGGCTTTATTTTTTAAGCACTTTTCCTCCACATACTTAACAAGACGACCATTCCTATCATTCAGAATAAAAATGAAAGATTGACTTACAAAATTAGTAACCAGTTTATCGCTTAGTTTGCTAAGGTCATCAAAAAATAGTTACATCTCTTTGCAGCATTTGGGAATTAATTACAATTATAAATAAATGAATGAGCATGGGTGCAACAACAAAAAACTAATATGTTGCAAATTTATTTAGGGTTTTTATTTTGTCTTTGTTGTACTCATGTTTTTACAAATCAATCAATACATATTTGCTACATCAAAACTTTATTCACTGCCCTCATTTTGGAGGTAGGATTATGTACTTTTTAAAAACAGCTCTAAGGACATAACCAGTAATAGAAAAACATGATGATTTTATGGCACAAAAAAAAATTCTTATTACCCCCAATAAATTCAAAGAAAATAATCTACAATAAAATACAAAACAGAAGGACACAACAAGCAACCTACAGCTGTATGAAATGTAGCAGTAAGAGCTCCATAAGGAACCAGCTTTACATCGGTGGCGGCAAGCCCTGCAGATACACCACTGGTGGAGCCAACCAAACCACCAAAAATCATGGCTGTTTGTGGGTTATTAATTTGAAGGGATTTCGCAACAAAGGGAGTAGCAATAGCAACCACAATTGATTTTATAACACCAATGGCAATGCTGATGGCAATTACATCTGAACCTGCGCCAACAGCCCCACCCGTAACTGGGCCTACAATAAACGTACATGCGCCGGCGCCAATAGTTGCAAAGCTTTTTGCATCTGTATAACCCATAGCATAACCGATGCTGCCGCCAACAAAAAAGGCAATAACAGTACCCACAAGCAGGCAAAGCAACCCAACTAAACCGGTTTTTTTTATTTCAGTATAACTGGCGCCCATAGCGGTACCTACAATGGCAAAATCACGCAGCATAGAACCTCCTAAAAGAGCCATACCCGAAAATGCAGGCACGGACGCAATGCCTTTGTTGCCCCCATAATAGGCCAACACCAACCCTATGCTGATGGCAATAGCCGCACCTGGAATAGTGCTTTTGGTTAGCTTTTTAGAAATTACATATGCTGCATACATGATGATACCTACCACCAAAAATGCAAACACCAGTCCGTTTTTATCTAATAATTTTACCAGTTCCTCCATGGGCTATTTTTTTGATTTTGCCATTTTTGAAAATACAGGTATCAATGCATAGCATGCGGCTGTTGCGAGTATGCCAGCCAGTATAGCCACCCAGCCACCAGATAAAGCGGCTTTTACATTTTGTGTGGCAGACATGGCTACCACTACCGGAATATACATGGTGCTCCAAAACAAAATACCGCTTTCGGTTTCATGCTTCAGTATGTTTTTTTTCTTACCATAGTCGTTTAACAAAATAAGCAACAACATGGCAAAGCCAACACCACCAAGGTTTCCGTTTAAATGGAAGACCCTTCCCAAGGCATCGCCAATTATATGACCAATTAAAAAACATGCAGCTAAAATGGCAACCCCGTATATTTTCATACCTTATTTTTTAGAAATTGTTTTAACCTGTTTCCTGATATTTTTGCCCCACACGATATAACCTTTATCGTTGTAGTGCAGCTTGTCATCTCGGTATAGAGCCGTAATGGGTTTGCCATCTTTCCCCAAATATTTATTGGATGATTCTATGTAATAAAGATTTGAGCCAGCTGTGCAAAAATCTTTTATCAACGCATTGGCCTCTTGTATTTTATCCCATGCAGCCCAACGTTTTCCGCTGGGCGAAATAGCGAGGAAGGTGATGGGCATGATCGGATATTTTTCCCTTAAAACTTTTACGACGTACTTATATAATTCCAATACCTGGTCTGGTGCTTTATCTTTCTCGCCTGCTACAATATCATTACCTACATAAATAAACAAAGCTTTGGGATTATGTGGATATACAATTCGCTTAATATAATACGCTACATCTCTTAAATTGCATCCGCCAAAGCCACGGTGAATAATTTCTTTATATTTTAAATCTTCCCTGATATTTTTCCAGAGCCGGATATATGAACTGCCAAGAAACATGATTGCATTATCCGAATATTTTTCTACTGCATTCAGACTGTCAAAAACCTTTATTTCTTTTTCCCAACGCAAAACCCCTTCTTCATTTTTGCCTTTATTTATTTTTAGTTGCGTATATAACCAGGCAGCCATGGATTGTATGCAGCTATCCTGTTTTAATTTATTGTTATTTAAAGTGTGACCGGTATTGTAAAATGGCCGCCAACCTGTTGGAATTCCTAATGATAAACATTTTTCATACAAAATATAAGGCCCGTATTTGAAGCCATGATAAGAATAAGAGCTGTCGTATGGAACGGTTTTATCTTCAGTGCCTGCTGTAGTAAACAATGGTGGTTCTCCTTTGTTGAGCCAGTCCAGATCGGGAATGGCACCCCATGCATTGATAACGCCCTGCACTGCTGATGAGTAGCCTTCGTTGCCACTGTTACCTTCCAGTGTGCCCCATTTATTCTGGTCTACTTCTTTCGGTATTTGGTTTTGATTCATATAGCCAATAGCCATGCAGGTTTTTGAACCTGCGGAACTGCCTGTAATGAATATCTGTGCTGTATCAATGCCGTAGAGAGCTGCATTTTTTCTGAAAAAGCGAATGGCGGCTCTGCCATCCTGCTGTGCCCGGTACATGGCTTCAAAATAATCTTTGTTGCTACCATCTTTTGCCACGCCCAGCCTGTAGTCTATCGTTGCTGTTACATAGCCTCTTTTAGCAAAACTGTTGCAAACCATTGAGCTGTATGAACCGTTCTTTGAATTGTTTTTAAAGCCGCCGCCATGAATGAAAATAAGCAGTGGTCGTTGCTTCATGGTATCGGCTGCGGGGGGCGTAATAATATCAAGCAGCAAAGACTCGCTGTTCCCTTTTAAATTTGTGGCCTGCCCGTATTTAATATCGGTAACAGAATCAATGTTACTGAAAATTTCTGACTGAAATCTTTTTTGTGCATAAGATGACACAGAGGCAAACAAGCCCACTAAGAAAAATATTTTTACTTTACTTATCATACGAATAATTTTTTTACGTCATTTTTAGTAACCTTTCCCATTGCATTTCTTGGCAATTCATCTACCAATAAATATTTACGAGGTGTTTTGTAGGCCGCCATTTTTTCCCGTAGCCATTTATTCAATTCTGCTGTATCAATCAGTTTATCAGATGTAACCAATGCAGCTACTATTAATTCGCCCCATTCTTCATCTTCAATACCAACAACGGCACAATCAGTAATGAGTGAGTGTGTTCTAAGTACCTCTTCTATTTCCAATGCAGAAATTTTATAACCGCCAGATTTAATAATATCCACAGAATTTCTTCCCATTATTCTTATATACCCATTTTCTACGATTGCCACATCTCCCGTTTTAAACCATGCATCTGTAGTAAATTCTTTTGCAGTAGCTTCTGGCTTGTTCCAATATTCGCTGAATACATTTTTCCCTCTAACAAAAATTTCTCCAGGCTCACCGAAATTTACTTCTAGCATTTGTTCATTTACTAATTTAACTTCAACTCCAGGCAATGGAAGGCCTACATAGCCAGCCCTTCTTTCCCCATGATAAGGATTACTGATGGCCATTCCAATCTCAGTCATTCCATAGCGTTCAAGCAAATTATGTCCACTAATAATCTTCCATTTTTCCATTACGGAAACAGGTAATGCTGCAGAGCCGCAAACCATCAGCCTGAATTTTGACATAGCAACAGTGAGTAAATCCTGATATTGTTTTGGTAATGATTCCCAATAGGCAATCAGTTTGAAATAAATGGTTGGCACCGCCATAAAAACATTGATATCTCCTTTTTGAAATAACCGAAAAATTTCATCCGCAGAAAATTCAGGAATAAATTCACAGGTTGCGCCACTCCACATGGCACAGGAGATTACGTTTACAATTCCATGTACATGATGAAGAGGTAATACACAAAGTGTATGATCTTTATTGTTCCATTCCCATGCAGCCACTAAAGTAGAAATTTGCGCTTCTAAATTTGCATGGGTGCTTACTACGCCTTTGGGTTTATTGGTTGTACCGCTGGTATACAATATCATGGCCCTGCGGCGACTGTCTATTTCAGGTAGGGCGCTTACATGTATTTCCTGCTCTTTATCAAGTACCACTAACCGAATATTTTTTTCAGTTGTTAATCCCTTTAATAATTCTTCGTATTGTGGTGATACCACCCACCACAGTAGCTTCTGTATCTTCAATAACATATTGTAAAGAAGGCAGGGGGTGCGATAGGCATAGTGGAACAGCTATACCTCCTGCCTGCCAAATAGCCCATTGCACTTTTACATAATCAAAACCCGGAGTTACCATAAAGCAAACACGGGATTCATGCAAATCATTTTTGTTTTGCAAAAGGATGCCGGCAAATGCTTTCGAGGCATTCAATAGTTCGTTGTAAGTATATAATTTTTCATTTGACAGAATTGCTGTTGTATTTCCTGCATTTGCAGCATTGCTGAATAATGTAAGCATAGTATGATTTGAAAAAAATTAGTTGTGATTTAAAGACCGGAGTATTCCCAATTCCAATCCTCTTAATTCTGCAAGCCCCCTCAACCTGCCAATAGCTGAGTAACCGGGATTGGTTTTCTTTTTTAAATCATCCAGCATCTGGTGGCCATGATCGGGCCGCATGGGAATTGATATATTTCTTTGTTGCATTATCTCCACAATTTCTTTTATCACTGCATACATATCCACATCACCTTCCAAGTGGTTGTCTTCATAAAAATCACCTGCTTCATTGCGCCTTGTACTTCTTAAATGAATGAAATTAATTCTGTCGCCAAATTGTTTCACCATTGCAGGTAAATCATTGTCTTCACGAACGCCAAATGAACCCGTGCAAAAACACAATCCATTGCTCAATGAAGGAACAGCTTTTATCAATGCTTCAATATCTGATGCTGTACTTACGATGCGTGGTAAGCCTAATATTTTGTATGGAGGATCATCGGGATGTATTACCATTTTAACGCCACATGCTTCTGCAACCGGAACAACTTGTTGTAAAAAGTAAATCAGATTTGAACGAAGTTTCTCCGCATCAATTCCATCATAAGTATCTAATGCCTTGGTAAATTGTTCTATGGTAAAACTTTCCTCACTGCCTGGCAATCCTTTTATCATATTTTGCTGAACCAATAATTTTTCATCCTCCGACATTGATTCAAACTTTGCTTTTGCAGTTGCAATTTCTTTGGGAGTATAATCTTGTTCTGCATTTTTTCTTTTTAGAATAAACAGATCAAATGCAAGAACAGCAGCCTTTTCGAAGAATAAAGCCAATGAACCATCGGGCATGGGGTAAGCAAGATTTGTTCTTGTCCAATCCATTACAGGCATGAAATTATAAGTGACAATATAGATTCCACATGCAGCTAAATTCTTAATTGTTTGTTTGTAATGTTCAATGTATAATTCATAGTTTTCTCCTTGTGTTTTGATTGCTTCATGCACAGGCACACTTTCTACTACAGACCATTCCATACCAACTGCTTCAATTAAAGATTTTCTTTCTTGAATATCTTCAACACTCCACACCTCACCATTAGGAATTTGATGTAATGCACTTACTACTCCTGTACACCCTGCCTGCCGAATATCCCATAGGCTGACTGGATCTTTAGGACCATACCAACGCATGGTTTGAATCATTCTGAATGCTGCATTTCCGTAAGAAGGATAGTTTGTCATATATCTTTTTTATACACCACTAAAAGCAGTAAATCCGCCATCAACAGTTATGGTTGTACCAGTTACAAATTTGGCTGCATCGCTCAGCAGCCATACAAGCGCGCCGCCAAGTTCATCTGGGTTTCCAAACCGCCTAAATGGCGTTTGTTTAATAACGGCATTTCCACGATCAGTATAAGTGCCGTCATTGTTGGTGAGCAAAGTCCTGTTTTGTTCTGTAAGAAAGAAACCGGGCACCAATGCATTCATTCTTATTTTATCACCATAACGGTTGGCCATTTCTACAGCCATCCATTTATTAAAAGATTCTACAGCAGCTTTACCCATGCTGTAGCCCAATACTTTTGTGAGTGTTCTCGGTACGCTTACAGATGAAATGTTTACGATTGTGCCGGCGCCATTGGCAGCGATGGCTTTACCAAAAATTAAGGTAGGCAAAACTGTTCCCCACAGATTTACATCCATTGCCTTTTTCATTCCTTCTATGTTCATAGAAAAAATATCTTGATCAGGTTGCAAAACCGCTTCGGGCACATTACCACCTGCGCCATTAACAAGCGCATCAATTTTTCCAAAAGTATCTGTTACTTCTTGGCAGCAGCGCTGCAGGGCTGCTTCATTTTGTACATCTGCAATCAATGCCATTGCTTTACCGCCGGCAGCAGTTATTTCCGCTACTCTTTCATTCGCTACTTTTTCGTTGCGGCCCATAACACAAACTGCTGCACCAGCATTAGAAATAGCGTTTATAAAAGAATACCCCAAAACGCCGGTGCCACCTGTAACTACAATTACTTTTCCTTTTAAAGAAAACATTTCTGTTTCACTCATACCTTGCTTATTGATCTGTGATAATAAATTTTTTTGATGCTCTTATATCTTCGCTGGAACTGCCAACCAGTACCTGAAATGTACCCGGCTGTAAAATCCGGCTAAACTGACCCCCTCATTCCGTTTCAAATTGACCCCCTAA
>JBBAQB010000031.1:0-22864 GCA_040400515.1 Ferruginibacter sp.
TGGCCCATGATGTAAAACTGTTTAACGCCAATTTTACTAAGTGAATCCAATTTCGGTAAAATATCTCTAGAAAGAAATGCTGTGGCAATTAACCAACCTGTATGTACTGCCGCTTTTTCGTCATCGCACAAGTGATAATCAAAAACAAAATCGTTTGATAATTTAAGTTGCCCTTTAGCAGAAACCATTGCTGCGTAAAAGTTCTCAAGCCAACTTTCGGTTTCCATGGTAGTACCCCGAATACTAATAACTGCTGTAGATTCATCAGACAACCAAAGATCCCAGCGATTGGCCAACCCCATTACGTTGGAACGATACACTTTCTTAAAGAATTGGGGTGCAGGAAACTTGGGATTGTATAAAGAATCGCCCTGCCTGCTTGAAACTTTAAGCAACTCAATAAACTCATCTTTATCGAATCCGGGCTTCAATTTAGCGGATTGAGCATAAGCAGAAAGATCAATCAACAGTACTTGTAACAAAAAAATTAGCAGAGGCGCATGAATGACTTGTTTCATAATTATTATTAATTGACGGTTGAAATGAATCGTATTACAACAATTGGCGGTTTGTAACAGTATTACGGTTTTGGCACAATTTAATTAAAAAGGCACTCTTAAATTCATTGTAAACCCATCCTTAGGGGTTGACTTGTTATTTTTAATGATATCGTCTTATTTCTCAGCAACTTTTCCCAACGGAGAGGGTTGCGTTCGAAGCAACGAAGATCGGAATATGCAACGTCCGCCAAGGGTCGAGACATTGCTGCTAAGTATGGTTTCAAAGTCAAATTATTGAGTATCAATTCCTAGATGTCCAGGAATTGATACTGTAGGGAGCTTACTTAGGCTTATTGTTAAGCTAGCAGGTGTTTACAAAAGTGCTATTAATAACTTTTCATATTTTGAGTTACTTTGGGCCTAGTTGGCGTAGGCCGCGGCTTATATGGTGCCGGTCTGTAGGGTGCAGGTGTTGACCTAGTTGGTGCCGGCCTATATGGTGCCGGTGTAGGCTTTGCTGCTGCAGGCCTATATGGTGCCGGTGTAGGCTTTGAAGGGGTTGCTTCGGGTTTATTTTTTGTAGTTTTATTTGCCGGAATTATATTATTGTTTATTGGAGGTGTAATATTAGGTTTAGCTTTGTTATTTGTTCCTATATTAGTATTAGTTGAGGGTTTTTCTGCAGGTTTAGTATTGCCATTCACATTGCTTGAAGTTGGGAAAGAGGGACGTGTACTATTTTGATTTTTTTGTGTAAATGCTAACTCTCCCTCTTTTCTGGAATTTGGCTTTGAATATGTTTTATTATAACTCCCATTTACTCGATTATTTGTAACGGTACTAGACTGCGCACGACTTCTGCTGTAATAGTTATTTTGATACAGCGGATTACGATAATAACGACTGTTATGGTAGTGCCCATGATAATGAGAATGCCAATGTGAATGATAACCGTAATAATAGTCCCAGAAATAGGGTCTCCAGGGGTTCCAATACGGAGGATAATATCCCCAATACCAAGGTGAGCGCCATCTAACGTATGCCGGAGCATACATGTATGTTATCATTGGCCAAGTTTGAACTTGAACGATAACCGTTTTTTCCACCACAATCGTTTTCCCTTCCGAATTAGTCGTGTTTGATGAATATCCAGGATTGGGTGTGCCACTTTGGGCGGCTGATTCAGCAGAATTTGGCTCGATTATAAAATCTTTACCGTATAAATCTTCGTCCCCAATAAGTTGAATGTGAATTTGTTTGTTTTCGTCTTTATTTACAGTAAAAACTGCTACATCCTGATTTTCTTTACTGTTTATGGCTACTTGTAAAACGATGATATGATTATCTCCCTCTACATTATCTATTACTTTAATGTAATCGGTTTTCTCATCATTATTCAAATCAAGATTATTGATTTTAGAATCCTCTGCATTCAGATTTTTTTCGAATAGTTCGATGGTTTCTGATTCCTGAAAAAGATTTAAAACTGCGTATAAGTTCAAATTATCACCGGGGAGATTTAGTTTTTCATCCCCGCTATTTTGCCCTTTTACAGAAAGATTACAAACAAAGAAGAAGCTTGTCATCACAAACAAAAAAATAGGTTTCATGGTTTATTTATTTTATTATTTTATAGTATTTAGCTCTCGTGTTATATCTTTTACAGTCATTATTAATGGTGCACTATTTTCAATTATTTGCTCTGCAACTATTGTAAAAATTAAGCCTTGGCAACATTATTTTATTGAAGCTCATTTTTGTTTCCCGAATATATATAATTAAATTGATTTATCATTTCTGTGGAGGGGAAAATCTATTATTTTAAGAGATAACATTTTAAGAGGAATTCCAGATAGAAATTGGTGTTCAGAATACGTACTACTTAGACTAATTAAATCTTACGTTAGCCGTTTGGGTAATTAACAACATCATTTTACTTTTTACTTACAATGTTTTGCTATTGTCTTCTGGAAATTGAATAAGTACTTCATTTTGTTTTACAACAAAGGTCACTCCTGTTCGTAAAGTAAAACTTACTTTTTTGCCGCTGTTGGTTTCTGCTGGCATCCAATTATTACTCTTATTAATGCACCGTATAACTTCAGCTTCCATTCCATATCCGCAATTAGAGTCAGCGCCAATCCCACGCAATTTCCCATCACTACCTACAATAAATCTAATCATAACTTTATAAGTTCCAGCTTGTGCTTTGTTGGAAAAAGGAATTTTAATATTAATATTGGAACGAAGAAAATCATCCCATGCTTTTTTCCCACCCAAAAATTGAGGTTGTTTTTTTACTGCGGAAAGATGTATTTCTGCATCATTAAAAGAACCAAAAACATCTATTGATTTATTGGAACTATCAAGCGCATAAGTTTGTGCATGGAGTACTGTGGGATTTGCAACCACCGTCATTACCAATATTGATGCTATTGAAATTAATTTCATTTTGAATAAATGATGTAAGTGCACAATTAATCTATTTCTAAAATTACTAAATCTATTCGGGAATAGTAAGCATTGTAAGTCGATAAAAAATGAGTCTTCGCCTCGTTGCGTGTCACCACGCAACGCTCGCTAATATCTAAGTAAAAATCTCCGTAAATATCTACTCCACAATAAAAGTCGAAAAAACATTCTCCCGCCCAAGGGCTCCCGACAAGAATATCGGGACACAGTGGCGGATGGGTAGTAGTACCCCACAGGAATGAGCGCAGCGAAATGACGAGGAGTACTACAGACAGCCGCAACAAATGCTCATCAAAGTTTCTCCGCCCACAGCCCCAAAAAAACCACCCCGTCTGCCTACGGCATCCACCCCTCCGTGGGAGGGGAATTAAAACCTCCACCTTACAAACGCTTCCATAGCGGCATATTCTGCAAGGCCTAGTTTGTTGTACAACTCAGCGGTGGCGGCGTTTCTGTCTTCGGCACGTTTCCAAAATTCCCTGCTGTCTGCCCCCTGAAAAACCACGCCATCTTTTTGGCTTTGGTGTTTAAAAATACCGTTGCGTTTTTTTAGTACCTGGTCGGGGCTCATGGGTACGGCCATTTCAATTACATCTATATCCCACTCGGCCCATGCACCTTTGTACAACCACAGCCAACAGTCTTTCATGTAATCGTGGTGCTTTAATCTTTTTACAGCTTCAAACACGCCTTCTAAACATACCCGGTGTGTACCATGCGGATCTGCAAGGTCACCGGCAGCATAAATCTGGTGCGGCTTTACGGCATCAATTAAGTCGGCAATGATTTTAAAATCTGCTTCGCCAATATCATCTTTTTCTACGAGCCCGGTTTCGTAAAAAGGCAGGTTTAAAAAATGTGCATGCTCCTGTGGTATGCCTACAAAACGGCAGGTATTTTTTGCTTCGCCTCTTCTTATAATTCCTTTTACCTGGCGCAATGCTTCGATATCTCTTTCGCCATTCTTTTTTATTTTTAAAAATGCCAATGCATCGTCGTACATTTTTTCTGCCTGCTCACTTTTTAAATTAAACTGCTCATTGTAATCTTTTACAAACTCAATAAACCGGATGGCCTCATCATCGGCCACGGCTATGTTTCCGCTTGTTTGGTAGGCTACGTGTACTTCGTGCCCCTGGTCCACCAACCGCTGAAAAGTTCCACCCATAGATATGATATCATCGTCCGGATGCGGACTAAAAATAATGACTCTTTTTTTTGCAGGTTCTGCACGCTCGGGCCTGTGTGCATCATCTGCATTTGGCTTGCCGCCCGGCCAACCGGTAATGGTATGCTGCAGTTGGTTAAACACTTCAATATTCATATCATAAGCCTGCCCGTACAGTGCCAATAAATCGCTTAAGCCATTTTGGTTATAATCGTTGTTGGTAAGTTTTAATATTGGTTTTTGCAAAGCAAAAGCAAGGTGTGTTACCGCTTTTTTTATCATGGCTTTGTTCCAAAAAACATCGTCGGTAAGCCAAGGTGTTTTTATACGGGTCAGTTCTGCAGAGCTGCTTTCGTCTAACACAAATTGTACATTGTGGTGGCCCTGCAAATAAGACGCCGGTACAAATTCTGTTACGGGTCCTTCTACCGCCTGTTTAATGATATCTGCTTTTCTATCGCCCCAGGCAAGCAACACAATTCGCTTTGCTTTCATGATGGTGCCCACGCCCATGGTGATGGCTTTGCGTGGCACATTTGCAAGCCCGCCAAATTCGTAAGCTGCATCAAAACGGGTAAGATTATCGAGCGTTATCAATCTTGTAACAGAACTTACATGGCTGCCTGGTTCGTTAAAACCAATGTGACCGTTTCTACCAATACCCAATATTTGAAAATCGATGCCGCCATAAAATCCCATAGTTTTTTCGTAGTCTTCACAATGTTTTTTTACATCTTCCTGCGCAATATCGCCCTGCGGTATAAAACAGTTTTCTTTTTTTATGTTGATGTGGTTAAACAGGTTCTCATCCATAAAGCGGCGATAGCTTTGTATGGCTTGTGGGTGTAAACCAAAATATTCATCGAGGTTAAAGGTGATTACATTCTCAAAACTTAAGCCCTGCTCTTTGTGCAAACGAATGAGTGCCGTGTACACTTTCTTTGGGGTCGCGCCTGTTGCAAGACCAAGAACTGCATTTTCGCCAAGCGCCTGTTTTGCTTTTATTAACACAGCTATTTCATTGGCCACTGCGTTGCAAACTTCTTCCATTGAAGGATAAATAGTGGTATCAATTTTTTCGAACGATAGTAATTTGTGGGCAGGGAAAATATCAGTAGCCATACTTAAAGATTAGGTTGTGTATGCGGATAAATTTAGTGGATTTTTTGTTATGAGATGATCTTTTGAATGATAAAGTTGAACTATTAAAGCTAGTTGGTATAAAAAAATAATTTAGTGTATAAGGTTGTTTAAAAAGCGAAAACCTTAAGAAGGCCTAAAGTGTAAGTACAAAGAATAGTTTTGCGATTTTATAAAATATTGTAAGTGTTGAAAACAAAACTTTGAATCTGTGGAAAAATTTACTGCCACAGATTCATAGAAAAAACTTTGCGTTTAGTGAGTTATTAAAACATGATAGCACTCAGAAAATTTAAAATCAAAAAAGTTAATAACGTACATTGCGACACATGAACTTTAAAGTTTTAATATGTTAGATTTTGTAAAAGTAACAGAGGCATCGAGCAAATACAACCACTTAGAAAAAATGAGTGTACACGACTTACTCATTAATATAAATAAGGAAGATGAAACCGTGCCTTCAGCGGTTGCAAAGGTAATTTCACAAATAGAGAAACTGGTAACAACCATTACAGATAAAATGCTTGCAGGTGGCAGATTGTTTTACATGGGTGCGGGCACAAGCGGCAGACTTGGCATTTTAGATGCGAGCGAAATACCGCCAACATTTGGTATGCCTTACGGCTTAATAATCGGGCTTATTGCAGGCGGAGAAGAAGCCATACAAAAAGCGGTTGAAAATGCAGAGGACAGCCTTACCGATGGTTGGAAAGATTTAGAGGCGCACAATATAAATGAGAAAGATGTAGTGATAGGAATTGCTGCGAGCGGCACTACGCCTTATGTTATAGGCGCCATGCAAGCATGTAGAAAAAGAAATATTACCACAGGTTCTATTTCGTGTAACCCAGGTTCGCCAATGAGTACACACGCTGATTTTCCTATTGAAGTGGTGGTGGGACCTGAGTTTGTAACCGGCAGCACCCGTATGAAAAGCGGCACTGCACAAAAATTGGTGTTGAATATGATCTCTACTGCGGTAATGGTACAGATAGGTAGGGTGGAAGGAAATAAAATGGTAAACATGCAACTGAGCAACGATAAGCTTGTGGACCGTGGCACAAAAATGCTGATGGAAAAAACAGGTATGACAGATTACGAAGCTGCTAAAGATCTGTTGTTGAAAAGTGGAAGTGTGAAGAAGGCAATGGAGGCCCATCCTATCCTTCCCGGAGGGAAGGGACGAGGAGAAGATTAGAGCGAAGATTGGTACTCGCTAATAATTCCGCTTCGATAATCCCCCTCCCCGGGAGGGGTTAGGGGAGGCTTTTTACGGGAAACTCACCTTCCCCATACTCACACTTGGTACTGCTTTGCCAAAATTTGTTTCGCCGCCGCACAATGATTCGTTGGCTAATACTGCAAATAGCACGGCTTCCTTTGCATCTGGGTGTATGTTTAAATCATTTGTTGTTTTAAAAATCATATTTGGTAATTGTTGTTGTATATGTTGCATCAATAGTGGATTGTGCATACCACCGCCACTGCTGTAAATAACAAAGTCTTGTGCCTGCACACTTTGTTTCATCGCATCTACAATCATATCTGCACTAAATTTATTGAGTGTAGCCATCACATCATTTACCGAAATATGATTGCTGTTTGAGTCTTGTTGTGCCTGCGATAAATATTCTATATTAAACAATTCAGGACCCGTTGTTTTTGGAAACGCCCCTTTAAAAAAATCATTTTCTTTTAAGGCTTTTAGCAGTGGTTCATTAATGGTGCCCTGCTTTGCAATGGCCGCATCTTCATCAAAATATTTACCGGAAAAATATTTTTGTACAAACGCATCCATCATGGTATTTCCGGGACCCACATCTGTACTAAAAACTTTTGCTGCATCCATACTTCCCGGTAAAAAAGTAAAGTTTGCAATACCACCAATGTTTAATAAAATTCTATCTTCTCCTGGTTTGCCAAAAATTAAATAATCGCCATAAACAGCTAATGGCGCACCTTCGCCGCCTGCAGCAATGTGTTTTTGCCTAAAATCGCTAACTGTAATAATGCCTGTAGCTACCGCAATATGATCCCCATCGCCTATTTGTAAAGTTGCATTGCCAAATTTATTTTGTCTGTGTAAAATTTTGGGTGCGTGGTAAATTGTTTGCCCGTGGCTTGCAATAATATCTACATCCCTGTTCTTAATATTCCATTTTCTGAGCAGGTCATTTATAATAGCCGCATGGCGCAAGCCAATGTATGGATTCAGCAAGGTTAGTTTCTCCAGATCTACCTGCTTTTTACTGAATACATTTTTTATTTCATTTTGAAAATCATCATCATAAGGCACCGTTTCAAATTGCAACAAATCGATTTTAGTATGTAGGCCACTGCCTGTAAAACTGCAAAGCGCTACATCCAACCCATCTAAAGAAGTACCACTCATTAAACCAATAATGATACGTTCGTTTTTTTGTGCAATTTGGTAGAGGTTGGAAATATTTTTATTCATGTAGCGAAGGTAAAAAAACAGCGACCAAAATGATCGCTGTTTGTATAAAAATAAATAATGATTTAATAATCGTATTACCTCGCGACGATGGTCTTACGATAATGACAGAGAAGAAGTGAGGATGACAAACAACCTCATCCAATTAAAAATTTAGTTTTAAATATTTAATTGTTCAGATAGATATTACTCGGCTAACAAGTAAAACGAGAAATCCATACCTAATGATGGCTTCTTTTTTTGTATTCAATTACACTTCATCAAAAAATATTGTTGCAATTAAAAAATATTAATGACTTTGCATGGGTATAAAAAGAAAGTATGAGTATAAAAGCAATAGCGGTTTTTTGTGGCAGTAAACTTGGTAACAACCCTTTGTATGAGGAACATACAAGGGCACTTGGAAAGCTGCTGGCAGAAAAAAATATTGATGTGATTTATGGTGGAGGAAACAGAGGCCTCATGGGCGCAATAGCAAATGCGGCTTTAGAAAATAATGGAAATGTAACCGGTATTATTCCTGAGTTACTGCAAACAAAAGAAATTATACATGAGTCGCTTACAGAAACGCATGTGGTAGATGGAATGCACAGCAGAAAAAAAATGATTTATGAAAGATGTGACGCGGCTATCATTCTACCCGGAGGATATGGAACCCTTGATGAAGTTTTTGAAATGCTCACCTGGAACCAACTAAAAATTCACAGCAAGCAAATATTTATTTTAAATTCCGCTGGGTTTTATGATCACATGGTAGCACATATTACGCATTTACATGACGAGGGATTTTTGTACAATCATCCACTAGAACAAATGACTGTGATTAGTGACCCATTGGAACTATCAAAACATATTTAATAAATTCCACGTCGTTTTTTACTGCTCCGTGGTTCATCTTTACCAAAGAGAGCAATGTTATAACCCACTCTAAAAATAGGATCTATTCTGCCTTGTAAATCGGTATAAGGGGAATTTATATTTTTTGCTACATCAAATAAAATAGATATAAAATAAAAAGACCGTTCATCTTCCCTGCCATTTGCAAAACCTGGCCCAACTAAAAAACTGCTTACATTTATTTTTTCTGATTGATTGGGTAAACCACCACCGGGTAATACTTTGTACTTAATGAAATTGTACTCATATTGTGCATGAGCAAATAAAAACTTTACAGGATAAACTCTTATAAAACTTGTAGGGCCAATTACAGACTGACGGTATCTTATAGTCGAAAATTGATCTCTTTGGGAGATATAATTATAGTTAAGCCCCACGGCAAGATCAACATACTTATTTATACTGTATCCAAAGTATGGACCCACACCCACAGAAAAAACACCAGAACCTAAACCGGCAGCTACATGACCACCTGTAAATAAATTATATTTTTGAAATCCTTTAATGCTCTCTTCTTCCTCATCGTCTTGTGTGGTTTGGGCATACGACAAGGAAAGTATTAACACAGTATTTAAACAAAACAGCAATAATTTCTTAATCATTTTATTCATATTAATAGTAAAAGATTTAAACGGTTTAGTTGGAATCAAAAATTTTACCGGTATTTAAAATATTATTGGGGTCAAAAGTTTTTTTAATTCCACGCATTATATTCAACGTAATTTCATCAAACATAATTGGTATAAATTCTTTTTGTATAAGCCCAATACCATGCTCACCACTAATGGTTCCTCCCAAAGATTTTATAAGTATAAAAAGCGCCTTTAAGGCAGGGATTATTTTTTCGTTATTTAGACTGTAAACACATCCTTCTTTTTTTATGCGCACATGCAAATTACCATCTCCGGCATGCCCATAGCACACAACTTCAAAATCATATTCTTTACTTAATTCTTTTATCCCTTTTATTAATGTAGGGAGCGTAGCCCTTGGTACCACTGTATCTTCTTCAATGGTATACCCGTCAATTTTTACAGCTTCGGCAACTCTCCTTCTAAGTTTCCACAACTCTGCCTTTTGCTGGGCATCATCTGCAAAATAGATTTCGCCGCAATCATAACCAGCTAAAACATCTGCAATGGCTTCCATTTCTTTCATCAACACTTCTACATCATTGCCATCTACTTCTATAATAATGTGAGCGGCTACATCATCGTCAATTTTTACAGAAGTACTATCAACAAATTTGCTTACAATTTTCAAAGCATTTGCCTCTACCAATTCCAATGCGCTGGGCGTAAAACCTGCCCTAAAGATGGCACTTACTGCAGCACCTGCCTTTTCCAGATCATTAAAAGGAACAAGCATTAAAAGATCGTGCGTGGGATGTGGAATTAATTTCAAAACAATTTTTGTAACTAACCCAAGCGTGCCCTCACTCCCAACAATTAATTGCGTAAGGTTATAACCGGTTGAATTTTTTAAAACATTTGCGCCGGTCCAAATTATTTCGCCCGTTGGTAACACTACCTGCAGGTTTAAAACATAATCTTTTACTACTCCGTACTTTACTGCCTTGGGACCACCACTGTTTTCAGCGATATTACCACCTATAAAACAGCTGCCATAACTACTTGGGTCGGGTGGATAAAACAGCCCCTTTTCTTTTACTGCATTTTGCAATACCTGCGTTATTACACCCGGCTCAGTTGTAACCTGTAAATTCTTTTCATCTATTTCTAAAATACTGTTCATTCGTTGAAAAGAAACGACAACACCGCCATTGTGTGCCAATGCCCCACCGCTTAAACCCGTGCCTGCTCCTCTTGGCGTAACAGGGATTTTGTTTGCATTGCATATCTTCATCACCTCACTGATCTCTTCTGCAGTACGAGGTTTTATCACAATATCTGGCAAAAAATAAAGATTTTCTGTTTCATCTTTTGCACAATTGTCCAGCGTTTCCTCGTCAGTAAAAACATACTCCTCTCCTACAATTTTTTTAAATGCTGAGAGTTGTTCCATGTAAAGTGACACTCGGCTTTCAACAATGTTCATACAATTATTAATTTGTTGTAAAGTTCGGGTTAAAAAAAGGAATGTAGAAATGCATTTGATAAATTTCCCTTTTCAATGAAAAAACAGAACGGATGTATAAAATAAAGTAAAGATAAAATACCAAATAATAGTGTAGCAAAAAGACCGCTTAAAACCTAGGGCAAATAGTTTGCCTGTCGCTGTTGCCGGGGTAGAATCCTTTTTTTACAATACTTATTTCTGCGGCGCCTCTATACCCATTAAAACTCTTTAGGGATGATACTGTAGCATCGTAGCTAAAGGTAAATGCAGTCTTATTTGTTTCAAAACCAATGGTTGGTATTACTGCATCTTTATAACGATAATATAAACCTGCAATCAGTTGGCTCTCGCCATATTCGGTTAAGTTGTAATTGGCTTGAATACCACCATTTATTTCAATGGCTTTTGTTTGTGTTGTAAAATATACATTTGGGTTAATAATTACCCTTGGGTTTACTTTCAGTATCGCATTTAAAAAGCCAATATGCCGAATTGGAATTTTACCTACATCTGTATTATCGCCAAAAAAAGTTTCTTTCGGCTTGTTTACATGGTGCACGGAATAACCTGCATTAATATAAATATCTTCCTTTGGAAAATAAGCATAATTTAAGCCTACCTGCAAGTCGAAATAATCAATATTGAGGTTATTAAACTGTACACTTGAACTTGTAGTACCATCAAAAAATTTACCATTAAATTGGTCAGGAAATTTTAATGCAGTGGGATCTATTCTTTTAGATACGTATCCCAAATTAAAACCTGCACTCAACAAACTGCTTAGCCCAAGCATTTGATGGTAAGCTACTGAACCATAAAACTTATCAGACCTTAAAACACCACTTCCAGCCTTATCACTTAGCAAAACCCCACCAAGCCCCAGCCAGCCGTTTTGTAATTTGTCTCTAAAAAATTGTGCATCTGCAGATGCGCTTACTGTTGTATATGGCGCAGATAATATGCTGCTCCATTGGCTTCTGTAATTAACGCCAATTCGAAAATCTGCATCGGGGATAAAGCCCGTATTAGCGGGATTTGTGGTAAGTGGCGAATTGTAAAATTGTGAAAAATGCAAATCTTGTGCATATGCCGAAACAGACGCAAATAGCGACAGATTTATAAATAATATTTTACTGATTCTCTTCAATGATTTTTTTCTTTGTTTATTATTTTACACCCATGTAATTTACGAAATTGTATTTTATTTTATTGTTGCTTTGTTTGTTGTATCTCATCTATTATTATCTCAACAACGTAATATCTCCGGTTTTTCTCATTTTTTTTCCATCACTAAATTCAGCATCCAAAGTATAGCCATAAACATCTATCGGTTGTAATTTTCCCTTATAAAAACCATCCCAACCCTGCCGTTTATTGGCCGATTGAAAAACAAGTTGCCCCCATCTGTTGTAAATTCTAAAGTCTAATTTTATTATTCCAAAGCCTCTAACATTAACAACACTGTTCACTCCAAATCTGCCTGGCGTAAACGCATTTGGTACATCAAGCAATGGGTTTACAATTACATTTACATTTAAGTCGAATATGCTGGAGCACCCTGCTTTGCTTGTAGCGGTAAGCCTTGCCAAATAAGTATCCGTTGCATTATATTCATGCACAGGCGCAAAGGCAGTAGATGTTTCCCCGTCGCCAAATTCCCATAAATAAGTATCTGCAAAAGTTGACAAGTTTGTAAACCTAACAGGCACATTTGGCTCTGGTGGGTTAGGTGCCCATGTAAAGAGAGCTTGTGGCTTTTCAACAATTTTTATTTGTATAAAATCTGATGTATCAATTTTATTACAGGTAGTTGAATCATAAGCAACAAGGTAATAAGTATAAGTACCAGGGCTATTAAAAACATGGGTTGGCTCAAACGCTGTGGACTCATTCAAGCTGCCCGATGCAGGATCGCCAAAGTTCCAGTACCATGATAAACCTCCTAAAGATTTATTTTTAAACTGAATGGTATCTCCAACACACTTTAATACAATTTTATCTGGTAATGCCCTAACAAGTGCATTTATTCTAAGCGTATCAACAATGGTGGCTGGTGCATTACAAAACCTTGTATCAATTACTGTAAGTTTTACAAAATAAGTGCCCGGACCCGGAAAACGGTGAAGATGGTTAGGCGTAAGGCCGAGTGTATCCATCTTTGACCCATCGCCATAGTCCCACACAAATGACTGGCCTGTAAAAGAAGAACCCGCACTTGACGAACTGAGATTTGTAAATCTGTATGTTGTACTATCGCAAGGATCTAATTTTATTTTGCTAAATTTTGGTGTTACTTTATTATTCCCCGCAACAATGGTAATGTAAGACGTATCTCTAATATTACAGGTGCTGGAGTCTTCTGAAATCAACCTTACCCTGTAAGTGCCTACAGTGGTGAATGTATGAATTGCAACAGGGTTTGAAGTGGTTGTATCGATCCCAGTTGGATTTCCACCAGAATTAAAATTCCAATAATATTTTACGCCTTTTTTTAAAAGATCTTGAAAATTTACCGTTAGTGGTATACAGCCGATTGTATCTGTTACGTCACCATCTATACTTGACTGTACATCGGAGCCAATACCGGCAAAATTCATTTCAATTTTTACAGATCCCTGGTTACAACCGCTGCCACCGTTTAGCCTTGCCCAAGCATTGGCAGTTGTTGGAAAAACAATTTGTGGATTAGATACCCTACCCTGGCAATTGGCACATATGGCCTGATAAATAACACCGTTGGCGTCAAAGCGGCTGGTACCGCCATCTACATGGTCTCCTAACCCCCCATTTTCTCCAAAATGAGAACCAAATAATTGCGATTGAGCATCCTTCTTTAAAACAAAAAAGTAAAAATCTCTGCCATCGGCCGATGGTATGGGTGATAGTGCATTTACCTCAGGCAAACCAGATGTATTGCCAGATGAATAATTCTGATCAATATTAATACCACCGCCCCACCCTGACACATAAACATTTTCACATCTGTCTACTAAAAAAGCTATAGGCGAAATACTGGGATCACTGCCGATTTTTCCAAAAACGGTTGAGTATACATAGCTGGAGAAATCCGGTTTTAACTTTGAAATAAATTGTTTTGCGCCGGCATTTTGAAATAAAACATTTGACGTAACTGTCCACGTACCTGTAGTGGTACCCATTACATAAGGGAAACCAACTTTATCAAATTTCAACCCGTAAATTAAATCTTTCGCACTTGTGCCCAGATAGGTCGTTTTTAAAAAAGATGTACCTGATGGCGGTAAGATTGTTACAAAGCCATCAATATCTCCCTGAAAAGCGGAGCCAATTGTACCTGTTGTACTACCCAGCAAATTATTACTGGATGTTGCACCACCAACATACAAATTTTGATTTGTTGGGTTAATGGAGGCTACAAAACATGCGTCGTCACCGCTTCCGCCAAAATAAGTAGCAAATAAAAGGGAAGAAAGATTCGGAGTAAGTTTTAAAATAACACCATCTTGCGCACCTCCAAAAGTAGGTTGGGCTGCAAGAAAAACAGGAAAGTTAGAGGACTGTGTACAAGACGCCAGGTAAACATTGTTGCTCGCATCTAAAATAACTTCACTACGGGCGTCATCTCCATAGTTTCTTCTCAGCCTGTCCGCCCCTGTAGCCCCAATGTACTTCGGCCTTATATTTACGCCATCATCATTTGACCCTCCTATTTTTACAGAGCCTATGAGCGCACTACCTGCCGCATTCAATTTTGTAATAACGATATCGTAGTTTGACCCGGTAGCAGGTATGCCTGTTAGCCGAGGATAATTAGCGGAATTACTTCTGCCTGCAATAATAAGATTACCCGCAGCATCTGTTATCATACTGTGTGGCTGCTCATTGCCATTGCCTCCCACATAAGTTGCATAAACACGCTGGCTTCCATCTGCCGAAAATTTAAAAATGGCCATATCAACTCCACCAAAACTACCTTCTGATGCACCTCCATTAAATTGTGTTTGAAAAGCACCGGTTGAAACTGGATAACCCGATCCAAAAACAATTCCGCCTGCAAAAAAAGTTCCGTCAGGCCCGGGTGTTGCTGTATAACCCCAGTTATCTGCCGCACTGCCCGATAGAGATGAAAAAATGATTTGCGGGTCTATTACAAGCGTTGCTTTTTCATCATACTTTGCTACACTAAAAGTTACCACATTATCTCTAACAACATATTTGGTAGTAATTTCTGACGAGCCGGCTAGCCCTGTTTGGTACGAATAAGGAGCCAACTCTTTTACATAGCCAACAGAAGTACCTATAATAAGTTCTTTTTCTTTTATTGATAGAGATGTGGCACCATCATACCGTAATGCAATGGCCGATGGGTTTCCGCCGGGGTTTACAATAAAATCATACTTTAGTTGGTCTTTGTCATTGTAATACCTCACGTCTATATTTGGGTAAACGTTTTTGTACGTTACTGCTCCGTAAAGCTTGCAGTTAGATGCCCATTGGGATGCATCATTTCCTATAAAATAATTGTTGTAAGATGTTTGGGGTTTTTCAGGCACTTGCTTGGTCATGTTGTTTGCTCCTAAAAAACTTACATTGTAAACAGCGGAGTGTAACGTGAATGTATCCGATAACGCTTCTTTTGGATTAGACTTCTTCACTTTTCCATGTGTATATTCTGAAAGTTTAATCATATCATCTGCATTGTGCATTAATACAGTGAAACCCTTACTTTCCAGAAAAAAAGAACCGTTGCTAAAATCTCTTCTAAAATTTACTTTCTTATCCCATTGCCCTTTATTTTGAACAAAATCCATTTGCGCCAATACGCTTTCATTTTGAAAGAGCAAAGCCAGTAAAAATAAAAAAAATAAGCGGGGTGATGATATACCGTTCAATTGGGAATTATTTATGTACAATTTACTTAAATAAACGAAAAAAAGACCAGTTATGTTTTTAGACCTCCTAATCCTTTGGTTGTTTAACGTATTGTTACAAAACCTATGCAATTTTGCTCCATTTCGTTTTACCTTTTTGCGAAATAAGGTAATTTTTTACCGGCAGGTTTTCGGGTAATAGAATGTCGGGATCTTCTTCTAATAACTTTTCCACCGTTGCCCTTGCAACTTCTAACATAGCCTTATCATTTACCAGACTTGCAAGCAAAAAATTCAAAGCACCGCTTTGTCTAGTACCTTCAATTTCGCCGGGGCCTCTTATTTCCAGGTCTTTTTCTGCAATAGCAAAACCATCGTTTGTAGCCACCATTATTTTCATGCGCTCCCGCGCATCGTTTGATAATTTATGACCTGTGAGTAACACGCAATAACTCTTATCTGCCCCACGCCCTACTCTGCCCCGCAACTGGTGCAATTGAGAAAGACCAAACTTCTCCGCACTTTCAATCACCATTACAGATGCGTTTGGCACATTTACACCCACCTCAATAACTGTAGTACTCACCATAATATTTGTGTCCCCTTTTACAAACCGCTGCATATTTGCTTCCTTTTGCTCTGGCGGCTGCTTGCCATGCACCATGCTTATCCAGTACTTTGGTTCGGGGAAAAAAGATTTTACTTCTTCATATCCCTTCATCAAATTTTCATAATCCATTGCGCTGCTTTCTTCTATTAATGGATACACAATGTATGCCTGCCTTCCCTCTGCCACCTGTTCCTTTATAAAATCCATCACCTGTGGGCGTGCACTTTCGTTTCTGTGCGTTGTTAAAATAGGTTTTCTGCCTGGCGGTAACTCGTCCATCACACTGTAATCCAGGTCGCCGTATGCGGTGAGCGCCAATGTACGTGGAATCGGCGTTGCCGTCATTACCAAAATATGTGGCGGCACTTCATTTTTATCTCTAAGTTGTGCCCGTTGTGCTACACCAAATTTGTGTTGTTCGTCTATTACTGCAAAGCCTAGGTTTTTAAATTTTACTTTATCCTCAATAACGGCATGTGTGCCTATCAAAATATGCAGCGTTCCATCTTCTGCATCTGCCAAAATTTTTTTGCGAGCTTTTGCCTTTACCGATCCGGTAAGCAACTGCACATTTACTGGCATGTGCTTCAACATTTCTGTAATGCTTATTAAATGCTGCTGCGCCAATATTTCGGTTGGCGCCATCATCACACTTTGAAAATTATTATCTGCGGCAATTAACATACAAAGCAATGCCACCATCGTTTTACCACTGCCCACGTCCCCCTGTAAGAGCCTGTTCATTTGCCTGCCGCTGCCTGTATCTTTTCGTATTTCTTTCAGTACCCTTTTTTGTGCATTGGTTAGCGTAAAAGGTAAATAATTATTATAAAATTCATTAAAATATCCACCAACTTTATCAAAAATATTTCCTCTGCTAAAACGATGTCGTTGCAGTTTTATCAGGTTCATTCTAAGCTGCGCAAAAAACAATTCGTCAAATTTTAATCTTCGCAGTGCCAACTGATAATTTCTTTCAGATGATGGGAAATGAATTTGTTTGTAGGCATCGTATCGAGCTATTAATTTATACTGCTGAATAATATTTTGAGGAAGGCTTTCGGGTAAATCTTTACTACCTATTCGGGTAAAAAGCTCTGTGGTAAATTTTCCAAAATTATTACCGTTTATACCCCGTGACTTTAATTTTTCTGTACAAGGGTAAATGGGTTCTAAACTTGGCTTACCGGCCATTTTTTGTGGTGAAAAATTTTCAATTTCAGGATGTGCAATTTGTGGGGTGCCCATAAAAAAACTGAGCTTACCAAAAAGTAAATATTGTTGCCCCACATGCATTACTTTTTCTACATAATTTATTCCCTGAAACCAAACCAATTCTATCACACCGGTATTGTCTTTTAATTTCCCTACAAGACGCTTGCTTCTGCCCTCGCCCATTAAATCGAGGCTTAATAAAATACCTGCAACATAGGCGTATTCATGCTGCATAGTAAGCGATACTATGCCGTCTACCTGTGTTTTATCTACATGCCTAAAAGGGAAATGGTGCAACAGATCGTTGTAGGTATGAATGTTTAATTCTTTGCGCAGCATTTCTCCCCTTTGGGCAGAAATACCTGTAATGTATTCTATTGGGGTGTTTAATATATTGGGGAGTGTACTGATGTGACAAAGATAATTATATGTGATACGCGAAAATTATTCTGTTTTGTCATCAGAAAAACGATTGGTAGCGATAACTGATTTTCTTCTTGTTTATCATTTTTATCTAATAATTTACGCATGAGTTATAAATTAGTTAAATTTTTTGTTAATAAAAAGTTATTTTATTATTATATTCGCGCTAACTAAAAACTAAAACTAATTCTAATGAAAAAAAGTAAGCTGCTTCTAGCATTCTTATGTGCTAGTATGTTTTCATTGGTTTCTCAAGCCCAGATAATGGGTAAAGTAACTGATGCAAAAGATGGATCTCCTATAGCAGGAGCAACAATTAGCGTAAAAGGCAAAAGAGCCAATGCGATTTCCAACTCAGATGGAACATTTGAAGTAAAAGCCGACCAAGGAGCTTCTCTAGAAGTATCTTATGTAGGATTTATTTCTCAAACTGTAAAAGGCGGAAGCAACACACAGGTTGCTTTACTGCAAGACTCCAAATCACTTTCGGAAATAGTGGTAACTGGTGTGGGTGTTGCAACTTCAAAAAAGAAGATCGCATTTGCAGTAGAATCTGTAAACCTTTCTAACCAGGTAAAAGTAGCAACAGGCGATGTGGCACAACAGTTGGTTGGCCAAATTGCAGGTGCACAAATAAGCAGTACCAATGGTTCACCTGGTGCACCACTGAATATTATTTTAAGGGGAATCAATTCCATACAAGGTGGAACATCACCCCTCATTATGATTGATGGTGTAGAAGTAAGAGCAACTGACTTTAATTCTCTAGATGTAAATGCATACGAAAGAGTAGAGGTTGTTCAAGGCGCAGCAGCGGCAACGCTTTATGGTGCACAGGGCGCAAATGGCGTAATACAATTATTCAGTAAAAAAGGCAAGCCTGGCAAACCACTTATTGAAATTAGCAGCAGTGTTACTTCAAATGAATTATTAAATATAGGTGGTGTAAGCAAGTCTAGATTTCATGCATTTACAACCAACGCTAATAATGAAGTGGTTAATGGTACAACAGTACTGTCATTTGACCCTTCATATTTGGAATATAATGCTAATGTGGGTTATAGTGCATTGTCTGTTACAAGTTTTGCAAACAAAGCTTACGATAAAAACCTACAGTATTACGACCATTATAAAATGTTTTTCCAAAAAGGTTATGCGTTTAATAACAGCGTAACAATATCTGGCAGCAAAGACAAAATGGATTATCTATTGTCTGCTTCTAATAACAAACAAAATTCAAATTTTAAGAACAACGGAGATTACCAGCGTTCTAACCTTACAAGTAACTTAGGAATTGAACTTGCAAAGAATTTAACCTTAAGATCAAGTACACAATTGGTTTATACAAAAAATACTTTGAATGATGCTACCGGTAGAGGGGTACTTTATAGTTTAAACAACACAAGACCATTTGCTAACTACGATCAAAAAGATTTAGATGGCAATTATGGTGCATACTTTGGCGATGCTGTAGGCGTAAACAGTTACAATCCAAATTACGTAAACCAATACTCTAGCACTTTAGACAACAAAATAGATGTTGTTCAAAACTTCAGTTTGAATTATAAGTTTAAAAAATACCTTGAATTAGATACCAAATACGGCATCAACTTTCAGCAACAAAATGTAATTTATCGCTACGAAAACCAGGAGCTAAATAAAAATGCGGTATCGCAGGATTATTTTATTAGCAATTATAACCCAAATGGTTTACCTAGTACAACAGGGGAAATAGATAACATAAACTACAGAACAACTTTCCAAAACTCTTTAACAACCGCAACGGTAAGAACAGATTTTGAAAAAGATTTTGGATTAAACTTACCCATTAAAACAAGTACCCAGGTTGCTTTTGACCTAAGAAAAAATAATTTTAACCAATTTTATGCTTACGGGTATGATGCACCAATTTTTTCTCCATGGAATGCAAGCCAGGCAGGTGTTTATAAAGTTGTATCAGATCGTGCTGAATCGTCCCTTACTTATGGTACTTTAATTAACCAACGTATAGACTACAGTGATGTAGGAGGTATATCGGTTGGTGTTAGACGTGACTTTTCCTCTTTGTCATACGTAGAAGGAGGTAAAGCGCAAAGTTTCCCAAGAGGAGATGCGTACGTGAATATTTCTAATTTAAATTTTTGGAAGGGTGGTAAAATTAACGATGTCGTTAACTATTTTAAAATAAGAGCTGCTTATGGCGAAGCAGGTGGACAACCTGGGTTTGGACAGCGTAATATAAGCTTGGGTGCTGCGAATCTTGGACCAAATAATGTTTTTACTTTTCCTATAACTCCGGGAAATACGAAAATAGAGATCCAAGTGAGTAAAGAAACGGAATTGGGCTTTGACCTTGGCTTTAAATTATTATCAGGCAAATGGTTAAAGAATGGATCTCTTTCATTAACCAAGTGGGACAGAAAATCTGACAACGTGATATACAATGTAGATGTTGCTCCATCTCTTGGGTACGGTAGTGCACCACAAAATGCTTACGGTTTGGGTTCTAATGGAATACAGGCATCTCTAAATTTAAATGTTTTAACAAGCAAGAAATTTGCATGGGATTTCACTACAAATTTTTCAAAACAAACATCAAAAATAACCAAAGTAAAAGGTGCTGAAGTGGTAATTACTTCTGCGGCAGGTAGCACAAACTATGTGTTGAGAGAAGGTGAAAGAATTGGTCAGTTGTATGGCTTCCTTATTTTAAAAACGGTTGATCAGTTAAACCCTAAAACAGGGCAACCGTTTATAGCTAAAGCAGATCAAGGAAATTACGAAGTGGCTAGCAATGGTTATGTAGTAAATAAAACAACTAAAAGACCAGCCAACTCTCCTACTCAATTTTCATTTGGCGATCCAAATCCAAAATTCAATATGAGCTTTATCAATACCGTTTCATTTAAGAATTTTGTTACGTTTAGTATGCAGTGGGATTGGATATATGGTAGCCATTTATACAACCAAACAAAAAGCTGGATGTACAGAGATGGAATAAGCAGCGATTATGCGAATCCAATAACTATTACAAACCCAACAACAAACCAACCTGAGACACAGGCTTACACCGCATTTTACAGAGGTATTTACCAGGCGGGTGCAAACAACGGTACAAAAGATTATTTCTATGAAAATGCTTCTTTTCTGCGTTTAAGAAATATTTCAGCAGCTTTTGATCTAGCAAAGTATACAAAACTTGCTTTCTTCAAAAAAGCACAATTGGTATTATCTGGTCGTAATTTAATTACAAAAACAAAATACACCGGGTACGATCCTGAAGTAAGTTCAGGTGCTACCAATTCATCTTTTGATAGAGCAGTAGACCATAATACTATACCGAATACTAAATCTTACACAGTAGGATTAAATATTTCTTTGTAATAAACTAAATTAAATTTAAGAAAATGAAAAAAATAACAATTGCCTTTAGTTTAGTTTTACTTACAGCAGTTTCCTGTAAGAAAGAATTAAACATAATAGATACAAATAATCCAACACCTTCAGCGGCGGCTTCAGAGGCAGGAGTCATATCATTGGCGCAGGGTGCCATCTATAAAAATGGATTTTACGATTTAAAATACAGTGATGGGGTTTATGGTAGATTTTGGGCAGGTGCCACAGGCTTTCATGAAATGATGGGAGATGTTATCGGTGTTGAAGCTGCTAATGCTTACATCAATCAAATCGGCTGCCCTAATAAAGTAACATTAGACAATGCGACAGTGGTTTTAAACCCAAGTGCAGTAAATACACAATATTCGCTGCTTAGAAGTGTAAATTTTAACTCCCAATCCGGTTCAAACCCAACCTATTATGAGTGGGCTTATATGTACAATATGATTGTAGCAAGTAATACTGTTATAGCTCTTGCAAACAAATCAGCTTATACATCAGAAGCTGCTACCAAAAAAGCAACCATATTGGCCTGGGCATATTATTGGAAAGGTTATGCTTATGCAAGAATTGGATCTATTTATTATGCAGGCATAAAACAAAATGCAACTTTCGAAGACCAGTCTACCAATGGAAATTATGTTTCCAAGGAAAATATTATTGCTGAATCTAATGCAATGTTTGATAATGCAGCAACACAATTAGGCGCTGCTACAAGTACTACAGCATACACAGAAGTGCTTGGCCAATTGATTCCTTCTTTTTTACAAATTGGAAAGGGCGGTGTATTTTCTAAAGCAGCTTTTCTAAGAAATATTAATACCATGAAAGCAAGAAATATTCTTGTGAATACCCCAATTGCTTCAATGACTGCAGCACAATGGTCAAATATTTTAACATTAACCACAAATGGTATTACTGCAACAGACTTGATATTTACAGGTCGCACAGATGCAAACGGAGATTTTTTAGGAACCACTATTGCGGATAAGATAGCTTCATCTGCATCAGCAACCGGCACCTATAAATTAAGTGAGCGTTGGGTACAGGAATTTAGAACCGGCGATCAACGTTTTGCAAACAATGTGCGGACGTTAAACACCGGGGTTGGTAATTTTAATCAGGATAGAGGAAATTCATTCAATACCCGCTATACGCTAAGAAAAGCAGGTAATGGCCTTGCTGGTGTTGTTGTATATGCAAATTCAGATGCAGGTGCAAATGAAATAACCCTATGTGGAACTTTTGAAGAAAATGAGTTAATGAAGGCCGAAGCAACGATGAATGCTGGCGGTTTTTCTGCTGCAAGTATTACTGCAGGTATGGCTATGGTAGATAATGTAAGAAACTACCAGGGTGCAGGCTTAGCGCCTACTGTAGCGGCTACGGCTGCTGCAGCAAGAGAAGAATTGCGCAGAGAACGCAGAATTGCGCTAGCGTTTAAAGGCCTATCTTTTTACGATGCTCGTAGAATGGATATTATAGATCCTTCAAAATCACGTACAGGCTGTGTTGTATTGGCAGGTACAACAGGAACGCTTAATACCAACGCAACAATAAACTATGGTTTCTTAGATTATTGGGATGTACCTGATAATGAACTTGCGTACAACCCTGCAACTGCAGGAAGTGCACCGGTTAAGAATCCAAAATAATAAT
>JBBAQB010000032.1:0-17764 GCA_040400515.1 Ferruginibacter sp.
TCAACCTTCAACCTTCAACCTTCAACCTTCAACCTTCTTACGGTACATTTACCGCTTTTAAAATTTCATCTATGATATTCTCCACATTTATATTCTCTGCCTCTGCCTCGTAAGTAAGCCCAATTCTATGCCTCAAAATATCTTTGCAAACATTGCGCACATCTTCGGGCACCACATAACCACGCTTGTTTAAAAATGCATATGCTTTAGATGCCAATGCAAGGTTGATACTCGCTCTTGGCGAACCGCCAAACCCGATCAAAGGTTTTAGTTTAGCAAGGTTGTATTTTTCAGGAAAACGTGTTGCAAAAACGATATCAAGAATATAGTTTTCAATTTTTTCATCAACATAAATCTGCCGTACAAGTTCTTTTGCTGTAAGTATTTCTGCAGAAGATGCTACAGCATTAATTATTGGAGCAATAAGCCCTTGGGTATTTTGTCTGATGATCATTTGTTCTTCCGTTTTGCTGGGATAACCTACCACCACTTTCAACATAAAACGATCAACCTGCGCTTCCGGCAATGGGTATGTTCCCTCCTGCTCTATCGGGTTTTGTGTTGCAAGTACTAAAAACGGTTCCTGTAATTTATAACTTGTGTCACCGATGGTTACCTGCCTTTCCTGCATGGCTTCGAGTAAGGCGCTTTGCACTTTTGCCGGTGCACGGTTTATCTCATCAGCCAAAATAAAATTGGCAAATATTGGCCCCTTGCGTACATAAAATTCATTCTTGCTCTGGTTGTATATCATAGTACCGATTACATCGGCCGGTAAAAGATCAGGTGTAAACTGTATACGACTATACTGTGCATGAATGGTTTGTGCTAGAGACTTAATTGCGAGTGTTTTTGCCAGGCCCGGCACCCCTTCAAGTAATACATGCCCATTACTCAACATGCCTATCAACAACCTTTCTATCATGGTTTGTTGACCCACAATCACTTTGCTCAACTCATCATTAATTCTAGAAACAAAACCTGATGCATGATTTATCTTATCATTTAACAGGCGAATGTCTTCTGCGGTTTGTAACATATTTATCTATAAATTTTACTTTTGTGCAATATAAAGAACCAGTAGTGTAATAATTATGCCTAAAATTAGATATTGGGAAAAACTATGTTAAAATCAAAGATGGCTTCGTGTTGCGTGCTCTGCGTTACGGGTCTGTCTTCTTTGTACCTCTTTTGATATTCAGGATTATGAGTCCGTTTGTTATTTTAATGAAGTACAACTAGCAACCACTAACTCGCAACTAAAAACCACTAACTTAAATACTTCCCAACAATTGGCATTCTCCTACCCACACCAAACGCTTTTGGCGATACCCTTATGATGGGGCAAAACTGGTTGCGTTTGTATTCATTTACGTTTACCATTTTTAAAATCCTATCTACAACAGCAGCATCAAAACCCATATCTTTTATTTGCTGGGGGTCTTTTTGTAATTCTATGTATTGGTACAAAATTTTGTCTAAGATGGAATAATCAGGAAGACTGTCACTGTCTTTTTGCCCAGGCCTTAATTCTGCACTTGGTGGTTTGATGATGACATTCTGCGGAATAATCTCTCCATTTCTGTTTATGTATTTTGCTAGCTCATAAATCTGTAATTTATAACAATCGCCCAACACACCAATGCCTCCGGCCATGTCGCCGTACAAAGTGCCGTAACCCGTTGCCAATTCACTTTTGTTGGATGTGTTCAATAATATGTAACCGAATTTATTTGCGATTGCCATTAACAAATTACCCCTTGTGCGGCTCTGTATATTTTCTTCTGCTACGCTAAAAGGCAAATCTTTGAAGAGCGGTTTTAATTCGGTTAAAAAACTTTCATAAATATCTTTAATTGGAATAATGTTGTAATCATTTTTTAAGTTGATGCTTAACTGCTCGGCATCTGCAATCGAATGCCCGGTTGAATAATGTGAAGGCATTAAAACTGCTTTTACATTATCTGCACCAAGTGCGTCGCATGCAAGTGCGAGTACTACAGCACTGTCAATACCGCCGCTGCTGCCAAGTATGGCTTTTTTAAAACCCATTTTTGTGAAGTAATCTCTTATACCCAAAATGAGGGCTTCATAAATTAATGAAATATTAAGCTTTTCGGTAAGCGTATCAGGCTTTAATTCTCTATCAGGCACATGCGTAGATTGTTGCAAAATTTCTCCCTCTATCGTTCCATCGTCCTGTAAAAAAAACGATTGCATATCCTCTTTAAAAGAAGCAAGCTTGCCACAAAGATTTGCATGCTTATCAAACGCAAGAGAGTTACCATCAAATACAATTTCTGTTTGGCTACCCACTGCATTTACATAAAACAATGGAATTTTATATTTAGTAACATTCGCTTTAATAGCTGCATGTCGGTCTTCATCGTGTGTGTAATCAAAAGGTGATGCAGACATATTCAGCATCAAATCAGGCCCCTGTTGAATGAGGTTATCCATTGGGCAATTAATGTACAGTGGATTATCGCCAAGGTTCCAGATGTCTTCACAAATAGTAACCGCAATTTTTCTCCCTTTGTATTCTACCACATCCCATGCAGTTGCAGGCTCAAAATATCTGTCTTCATCAAACACATCATAAGTTGGTAAACAGGTTTTGTGAATGATTTGCTTTATTTCTTTATCCGCTAAAAAATAGGCTGCATTAAACAAATCTTTACCTTCTCTTTGCGCATTCCTGTGCGGTGCACCAACCACAACAGCTATACCATCTGCATACAGTTTTATTTTATCTATTGCTGCATAACATTTATCAATAAAATCGTTAAAGTAGAGGAAATCTCTTGGTGGGTAACCGCAAACAGCCAACTCACTAAATAAAATAATATCTCCGTTTGCCTGCTTTGCTGCTAAAATGGCTTCAATAATTTTTTGTGTATTGGCTTCAATATTTCCAATATGATAATTCTGTTGTGCTAAAAATATTTTCATTGCAATTTATTTGTTACGGTAACTTTATGGCCGTTATCTATGTTATTTTTTGTAAAGTTAAATGTTCAATGTATGCGTTTGTTATTTAGTTTAATGGTTTGCTTATTCCTTTTTTCGTGCAGCAACGACAACAATGCACCAGATGTATCTTCGGTAAAAGTACCGTTAACTACCAAGCGGTTTGAGCAATCATTTTTTGCTTTGGATACCAATAATATCATGCCGAATTTAGACAAACTCATTGCGGCTTATCCATCTTTTGGAGAAAATTTTATGGGTACCATTTTGGGGATAGATCCCCTGTGGTCTGCAGATACAACAGGTGCTTATATAAAACAGTTTTTACACTACAGCCAAAACGTTTTCGATACATCACAAAAATATTTTTCTGATTTTACAAAGTATGAAAAGGAGATTAAGAACGGATTACAATTTGTAAAATATTATTACCCTGCTTATAAAATACCTACCAAAATAATTACTTACATAGGCCCTGCCGATGGGTATGGCGATATTTTAGATGATGATGTTTTTTACATTGGGCTGCATGCACACCTTGGTAAAGATTTTCCATTATACAAAACAGGTTCTGTACAGGAAACTTACCCCGCTTATGTTACAGCCCGTTTTACCCCGGCTTATATTGCCGTAAACTGTTTAAAGAATATTGTTACAGATATGTATCCTGAAAAAACAGAAGATAAAAGATTGCTTGTGCAAATGGTAGAAAAAGGCAAAAGGCTTTACCTGCTGCATACATTTTTACCACAGCAAGACGAGTACAAATTAATTGGGTATACAGCAGAACAAATGAAAGACTGCTACCAGCACGAAGCGGCAATATGGGACTTATTTGTGCAAAACAATTTCTTACAAATAGCAGATAACAACCTCATAAAAAACTACTTAACCGAAGGGCCAAAAACGCAGGAGCTTGGCGAAAAAGCACCGGGCAATATTGGCTCCTTTGCAGGCTGGCAAATTGTAAAAAAGTTTGCTGCTAAATATCCTGATATTAAGCCAGATAGTCTAATGAAGATGGACAGCGAAAAAATATACGAACAGGCAAAATACAAACCATAGTTTTTACAATGCTATCTAATTAAATTTACCGTTCCATTTAACGCAATCTTTCTAAAGTCTTTGTCTGTTCCTGCAATCATCCAAACATAAACGCCGGCAGGTTGTGGCTTGCCGTTAAATGTTCCGTCCCAGCCTTTCAGGTACTGGTTCGTTTCAAACATTACTACACCGTATCTGTTAAATACCCTAAAGTAGGTTGTGTTGGCAAGTCCTGCAGGGATTGCTCTAAAAATATCATTTCGCCCATCACCATTTGGTGTAAAGGCATTGGGCACATAGTAGGCAGGACCATTGAGTACTTTTACAAATACGGTATCACTTCCAACACAGCCGATAGCATCGGTTGCTTTTAAATAAAAAACAGCATCATCATTTAAAACCGTAAATGGGTTTTTTATTATTGGATTATTAATTATTGCCGTTGGCGATGACCATTCGTAAAATGCAGCACCGGAGCCCTGCAACTGGTGTGGCGAGCCTTTTACAGCAATGGTATCTCTGCCCGCATTGGCAAAAACGATTGGTTGCACGACTACATTCACCGTTCCGGTTGAAACAAAATCACAACCATAATCTGCAACAGTAGTTGTAGCAGTTAATGTATACAATGTTGTTTTTGTTGGATAAGCAAAGGTTTGCAAAAGCGTATCATTTCTAATCCCAAACGAAGGAGTCCACAAATATTTTGTTACAATGCCGGGGGCTGTAATTCGGGAAATAGTTGCAGAAAGCAGGGTTGAATCATTTAAACAAATAGCAGCAGTTTGTCCGGCATCAACCAACGGTTTTGTGCGCACCGAAACCTTCACGGTATCTTCTTTAATGCAACCACCAAATCTTCCCTGCAAAACATATTCGCTGGTATTAAGCGGCTTAACGGTAGCATTTAACATTGTAACAACATCAATCGTACTATTTGGTTCATTCAACGAACGCCATTGGTACTGTGCTCCCGCAGGCGTAACTGTGGGAAAGAATTTTACCGAAATCCCTTCACAAATGGTTGTATCGTTTCCAATATTTATGTTTAAGAAATTATCAACGTTCACTGTTATTTGTGCCCTTGGTCCTTCACAACTTCCAGTTGCGGCAGAGCTGGATTGGCTTACATAATAAGTATACGTTGCAGGAAAAACATTTGTTGGTACAGTGGGTGAAGTTGACGAACCGGTGCCACCTGTTGCATTTGCATACCACAACAAATTGATGCCTGTTACAGAATCAGATAACGGCCCGACAATTTGATTAGGGCAAAAATTTATGATGCTTGCCACAGTTGGTGCTGCCGGCGTAGCTGTTATATTTATTGTTATGGCTACCCGTGGGCTTTCGCAATTACCTGATGTTTGAGAAACGTAATAAGTCGTTGTTCCTGCAACGGCGGAAGAAACAACAGGTGTTGTTGTACTCGATGCACCTCCTGTTGCTTGGGTATACCATCTTAAATTACTTCCTGTTACCACCAATGGATTTGTAGGCGCATTCTGACAATAGATTTGTGTAGGCGGCACGGTAGGTGCAGGCAGTGTAGCATTTACGTTTACTGTTATAGAAGATCGTGGTCCCTCGCATCCCGCAGCTGACTGGCTTACATAATATGTATTTGTGCTTACAGCAACTGTGGAAACTGTGGGTGCTACAGGGTTTCCTACACCACCGGCTGCATTTGCATACCACAATAAATTGGTACCTGAAACGATAAAATTCATGGGCGTTTCGCCCTGACAATAATTTACGGTTGGCCCAACCATGGGTGCTGCTGGTATTGCCGTAACCACCACCATAATTTCTGCTCTTGGGCTTTCGCAGGTACCAATTGACTGGCTTACAAAATAGGATGTTGTACCTGCAGTTGTTGTTGATGGTGTTGGCGCTGTTGTAAAAGCTGTACCACCTGTGGCAACATTGTACCATTTAAGATTTGTACCAGGTGCTGTTAAAGGAACGGCTGTATTTCCTACACAATAATTTACCTGTGGTGTTACAGTTGGAGCAGGAGGCGTTGTAGCAACATTTACTGTTATGGCAGAGCGAGGACTTTCACAAGTACCTGCAGATTGACTGACATAATAAGTTATTGACCCAACAGTAACCGTTGATGGTGTAGGCGCTGTTGTACTTCCTGTTCCACCAGTTGCATTTGCATACCAAAGTAAATTAGACCCTCCGGCAGTTAATGCAGGTACTGTTTGATTTTGACAATAATTTAAAGGAGAAGTTACGGTAGGCGAAGAAGGCGTCGTTACAATATTTACGGTAATCTGTGCTCTTGGCCCTTCGCAAGAAGATGAACCAATATTTGTCTGACTAACATAATAATTTGTACTTCCCAGAGTGGTCGTAGGTGATGTGGGTGCAGTTGATGAACCTGTGCCACCAGTGGCTGTAATGTACCAAAGTAAATTTGTACCTGTTGCTGTAAGCTGGGTTGATGCAGCATTTTGACAAAATTCTACAGGAGTTGTAACACCCGGTGCCACCGGAACGGCCGTTACATTTACCGTAATGACTCCCCTTGTTGGGCTTTCGCAACCGGTTATTGTTTGCGTTGCATAATAAGAAGTTGTGCCTGCCGCAGCTGTTGATGGAGTTGGTGGCGTAGAGGAACCAGTGCCACCGGTCGGAGTTGTGTACCAAAGGATATTTGAACCCGTGGCACTTAATGCGGTTGCCGCTTGCCCGGTACAATAATTAAAAATTGCAGCGCTCACAGTTGGCGCAGCAGGCGATGGATTTACCGTTACTGTTATTAATGCCCTCGGCCCTTCGCAGCCGCCCATTGTTTGGCTCACATAAAAATTAAAAGTGCCTGCAGTAGTTGTTGAAGGCACAGGTGCTGTAACACTCCCTGTACCTCCTGTGGCATTTGTATACCAAAGTAAATTTATACCTGTAGCTTGTAATACAACAGCAGTTTCACTTTGGCAATAGGGTGGAGGATTAGAAACTGTCGGTGCAGGTGTTGTGGCTAACGTGAAAGTTCTGTTGGTACCTACACCCATAGCTATGCTACAGTTGTCTATAAAAGTATTACCGTCACTTCCTACGTTGGCAACCAATGTATAATTACCGTCTGCCAACGGATTTTGTAAGTTTATAAAGATCGTATCTGTAGAGAGATTGGTACCACTACAGTTGGTTGTAACAGAAGAAATTGCGGGTAACCCCGGTAATATTGTAAACTCAGATCCTGTTGCAGAAATACTATTACACTGCACAGGTTTATTTAATGCAACTTTTAAAATGGTAACTGCGCAATTCGCTTTTGTAACCTGCGTTATAGTGGCCGGTGTTTGCGGAGCAATAGTAAATGAGACAGGCACACCCGCAGGCATTGGGTCATTACACACATCTAACAACGTATTACCATCAGTGCCATTATTTATGGTTAAAGTATATGTACCCGGAACTAGTGGCGTTTGTAAGTTTAGCGTAAGCGTATTAAAGGCATTGGTACCTCCACTGCAAGCAGAGGTAATACTCGTTATAATATGAGGGCCATTGTTTATAATGAATTCACTACCCGAAATGGTCAAACTGGTGCATAAAATATCTTCAGAAAAATTTACTTTTATTTGAGAAGGATTACAACCTACTTGTGCGACACTTGTAACTGTTGGAGGAGCAACGTTCGTTAGCAGCGCAGTGCCTCCGGTAAAACTTAAATTATACCCGGTTCCCGAATTTGAATAGTTTGTTACCATTAACAAATAATCACCACCGGTTACTAAATTTAATAATCTGTTGAATCGGGGAGTTGCACCCGCACAGTTGATGTCTGTAGTGCCAGCCGACGTACAACCCGTTGATCCCGTAGTTGCACTGAGATTAACGGACATTCTTAAATTAGTTGTATAAACATCAGTTGGTGGTCTATTTGTAACATCCATTACCTGCCAGTCATAATCGTCTCCTCCATTACCTGGTTGAATTAAAAAACCAAACGTTCCTGAAGCATAACAGTGTATTTTGTACCAATTAGAATTGCTTGATGTTACAGGATCAGAGCAACCGCTCGGGGGTAAATCAGGACCCGTACAAGACGCTAAAGTTTGCTGATTAAAAACCAGAGAACCACAAACAGCTATTCCGCTTTGCGCAGTAAAACCAGGACCCGAACAAACCTGTGCGTTCACACTAAATGAACAAAGTAAAAGTATAAAACAAAAAAAACGCATAAATTGACATCTTAAGACTATAAAAATACGAAAAAAATGACCGTACCGACTTACTTAAAAAGAGGTGATACAATCGCAATATGCTGCCCCGCAGGCTATATGTCGGCAGATAAAGTAACCAATTGCGTTACAACCCTGCAAAAAGAGGGTTACAATGTGTTGGTTGGGCAAACCGTAGGGGGAAATTCTCAAAATTATTTTAGCGGTACAGATGAGGAAAGGCTGGCAGAACTGCAGCAGTTTTTAGATGACAGGAAAATAAAAGCTGTTTTGTGTGCAAGGGGCGGCTATGGTATGAGCAGAATAATAGATAAAATTTGTTTTAAGAAATTTTTAAAACACCCAAAATGGATCATCGGCTTTAGCGATGTTACTGTCATTCATAATTTTCTTTTTAGCAATTTTAAAATTGCGGGGCTGCACGCAAGTATGGCTGCAGCATTTAACAACGATGGTGCAAGCGGCCAAAATGTGCAAACCATGCTTGCTGCATTAACAGGTATAGAAAGCGACTATCACTTACTGCCAAACCCGGCAAATAAAAATGGAGAAGCCACCGGTAAACTTGTTGGTGGCAACCTTACCTTATTTACCAATGGAATAGGAACCTCCTCTGATGTAAACACGAATAACTGTATCCTTTTCTTAGAAGATTTGGATGAGCAATTGTATCATATTGACCGAATGTTTGTTCACCTAAAAAGAAGCGGAAAGTTAAACAAGCTTGCGGGCCTAATTATTGGCGGCTTCACCGATTTAAAAGATACCGAACGTCCTTTTGGCAAAAATATATACGAGATCGTTTTAGAACTTGTGGCAGAATATGATTACCCTGTATGCTTCGATTTCCCAGTGAGCCATGGTGAATATAACGTGGCACTAAAGCATGGACTTAAGCACAAATTAATTGTGGCAGAGGAAGCGGTGTTGCTAAAAGAGTTATGATTTTTAATGCTGCTTAATTTATTTGAGCAAAGAATCTATTGCATTAAAATAAATACTGGTACTGTTTAAATTATTGTGCGATGCGCCTTCAATCGTTATAAATCTATCAGCGGTTTTTAAAACAGGTTTTAATTGCGCAGCACAACGGTATGGTATTACATTATCATTCGTACCATGAAAAACAGTAATAGGGTACTGAACATCTGCTAAAAATTCGCCCGTAGGTAATTTGTAATTACTCATGAGTGAGTTGGGATAAATAAATGCGTAACAATTAAATAAAGATGGAATACTGTAATAAGGTGTTTCTAAGATAAGCATTTTTGCTTTTGACCGGCTGGCAACATTGGCTGCAATACCGGTACCCAATGACTTTCCGTAGATGATGATGCTGTCTGTATTAAATTTTACATCAGCCATTTTTTTTACCTGCAATGCCTGTTCAAATAATTTTCTCTCCGTAATTGTTCCTGTACTTTTTCCAAAACTGGGGTAATCTTCCACCCAAACTTCGTAACCAATTTTTAAAAACGGCGCCATAAAAGATGCATAGTGTTCTACATTGCTCATGTTGCCATGAAAATACAAGACCACTCCCCTGCTTGATATTGCTTTGGGGAAAAACTTAACAAGGCTCATTGTATCTTCTTCATTAAAAGGAACAAATGATTCTTCAAAACGCCCTTCAAATTTAAAAGGATGACTGCTACTTAATTTTTTGGGATGAAACAAAAACTTTTCCTGCAAATAAAAAAGGGCAATACCTATAGATGCATAAATAAGTGCAATTATTTTTATCCAGTTAAAAATTCTTCTTTTATTGATGGGCATTGTCGTTCTTTTAGTATTGTAAAATATCCCTTAATAAATTATGGTATGCCGGAAAAGAAGGCAGGTTATTATGACCACCACCAACAATGCGCAACAGCGTTATTTTATTGGGGCTTAAGGCCTGCAGTTTTTCACTGTTGCTAATAGGAATTAGAAAATCTTTTGTACCATGAATAATGTACGTGTGGCAGTTTACATGCTTTATCCACTTATCTGTACGCAATTGAAACCGCAGAATATAACGCATGGGAAGTATTGGTAAAAAACGTTCCATTGCTTTAGCAAAACTAAAATAAGGTGCATCTAAAATTAAGTAACGTGGCTTATTATCGCTGGCAATTTTTGCAGCAAAGCCGCTACCAAGGCTTCGACCATACACGATCATGTGGTGTTCTGTATACTGCACTGTCAGTGTATCATAAACAAACTGCATATCCTGCAGCATATCGTGTTCATTGCGCTTGCCGGTGCTTTTACCAAAGCCACGATAATCTACCAGCACAACATCATACTTATATTTTAAAAAATCCCTTGCATATTTTGCCCAGCCTTTTATACTTCTTGTATTGCCATGAAAATACAATACCAAACCCAACGGATCTTTTACGGTAAAATGCAGCCCATTTATTCTTACCCCTTGTTCTACATCAAAAAACAATTCTTTAAAAGGAATGTCGTATACATATTTAAAATTCTGCTGCAGTTTTTCAGGCTTAAAAATAAAACGCTCCTGTACAAAATATACCAGCGCAAGTAATACAAAATAACCAATGATAATATAGAGTAAAGTAGGGTTCAATGAAAATGAAAATAAACATTTATTTGTTATTCTTTTATTTCATTTCTCCAGGCTTTCATGCCACCGGTAAGGTTTATTAGATTGGTAAAGCCAAACGCATGCTCCAACCTTTGTATGACGATCAAACTGCGAATCCCTTTTTCGCAATAAAATATTACCGGCTTATCTACGGGAATGTTTTGTATATTTTGGGTAACAGTACCCATTGGCATTAAAGTACCGCCAATATTAAAATGCTCGTGTTCAAAATCTTCTCTTACATCTATCAGCAAAAATTGATCAGCGCTTTGTAATTTGTTGTGCAGTTCTTTTGCCGTAATTGATTTCAAATTATTAATTATTTTTTTGACCCAACAAAAGACAAATAAGTCTTCGCAAAGCAATAAATCATTTAAAATTTATCATTATACTTTTTTTATCTGTGGTCTATGGTCCGTCGTCTTGCTTCTTGTATCTTGTGTCTCATATCTAACATCCATCCTAATACCCTTCTTCTTCATTGTGAAAAACCCTTTTCATTTTCAGTTTGCCAACAGGTGCTACCACCAGCGGAAATTTCTCAACTGAAACGTTGCTTTGCTCCAAACCAAAACCTCTTTCCTCGCTTAATGATAATTCTTTTATCCAGAAATATCCTTTCATAATCAGCTGTTCAAAAAATGGTAATTCATTGTCCTGGCTTAGGAATTTTTCCATTACTATAAATTCAAAATCGCCCACCATATTGTTTCGTTGCTGGCTTTCGTAGCGGCTGGTAATATTTACTTCTCTGTTTGCAACCAGATCTTCCACCACTTTTTTAAACATGAGGTTGATGCGTGGTGCAATTCTAAAACCAAGTCTAAATTCTACCCTTATAATATCGTTTGGAATGATGTGCGTTACTGAGTATTCATTTGTGTAAGGCTCATCTAATGTATCAACATGCACAAACCAGTAAATATCTGCACGCTTAGGCTTTCCGCTAAGTATACTGTACATTATTTTATGTTCAATCTCCTTTGGGTTATCGGCACTGGTAAGGTATACCAGGTGGGTCGCATACTTTGGTACAGATGAATCGTTGCTAAGCTCTTCCAATTTAGGTACATATTCATCTACCCTTACAAACTCTACATAACGGTTTTTAATTTTGCGTGCCCTATACCAGATGTACATAATGGCAAAAAGCAAGCCCGCAACAAGCAAAGCCACATAACCGCCATGAGAAAACTTATTAAGATTTGCAATTAAAAAGCTTATTTCTATACCAAGAAAAATAGCGAGGAAAAGATATATTAAAAATTTATTTACCCTTCTGCTCACCATATAGTTTGCCATTAATATAGTTGTAGCAAGCATACATAACGTGATAGCAAGCCCGTATGCAGCGCCCATTGCGCCCGATGTTTGAAAATACAAAACAACGGTGCAACAACCTATAAATAACAAGGTGTTAATACCCGGAATGTACAACTGGCCTTTCGCTTCTGATGGATAATTAATTTTCATACGTGGCCAAAGATTTAAACGAATGGCTTCGCTTATTAAGGTAAACGAACCACTGATCAATGCCTGGCTTGCTATAATGGCTGCGATCGTTGCAATAACAATTCCTATTGTAAGAAACCAATCCGGCATCAGGCCATAAAATGGGTTGCTCATAATAATAGCAGTTGGATGCTCGGCCATAAAAACTGGATTCTCCAACAACTCTTTTGTCGCAAAAACAGTTCCTCTAAAGTTATGTAGCAGGTAGGAGCCCTGACCTAGATAGTTTAGTATCAATGAAATTTTTACAAATATCCAGCTATAGCGAATGTTTGCACGACCGCAATGCCCCAAATCGCTGTACAATGCTTCTGCACCCGTTGTACATAAAAAAACAGCTCCAAGTAGCAAAAACCCTTTGGGATATTGAGTTAATAGTTTAATTGCATAATAGGGGTTAAACGCTTTTAAAATATCAAGGTCGTCTGCAATGTGTGCAAAGCCCAATACAGCAAGCATTCCAAACCAAACAATCATGACAGGCCCAAAAAGTTTACCAATTGAATTTGTACCAAATTGTTGCATAAAAAAAAGTACTGAAAGAATTACCAGCACAATAATAATGATGGTTTTTAAATCAATACCATGTAGCAAAGGCAAGTTATCCAACCCTTCAACGGCTGCTGTAACTGTAATAGGAGGTGTAATCATACCATCTGCAAGCAGTGCCGCTCCGCCTATCATTGCAGGTAAAACAAGCCATTTTTTTTGCCGTCTTACCAGTGTATATAAAGAAAAAATTCCACCCTCCCCTTTGTTGTCTGCTTTAAGGGTAAGTATTACATATTTTACGGTGGTTTGCAAAGTAAGTGTCCAGATAATACAAGAAAGGCCACCAATAATCAGCAGATCGTTAATTGCCTTACCGTTAATTATTTCACTAAAAACATACAGAGGGGAGGTACCAATATCGCCATAAATTATTCCAAGTGCAATTATAATACCTGCTGCAGAAACTTTGTTGACATGTTTAGACACGAACTAAAAATTTATAATAGAAAATAAGCCAGCCTTATAGACCGTCTAAAAAACCGATGCAAATGTAAAATGAAAACTGTTATAAATACGAAGAAAGTAATGCACCCTTTTATGAACAAAATAGGGAGTATTTTAGCTGAAAATAACACTGATAATATGGAGCCATTCTGTAATACCAGCAATTACACCCTTGAAAACGAAACCGTGCTTTTAAGGCCGTTGCAAACAGATGATTATGAACATTTGGTTTCTTTTGCGCTAAAGGAGCCTGGTATCTGGAAATATTCTATGGTGGCGGTTGTTGGAACCGGAGGATTAAAAAATTATATAGAAACAGCTCTTGCACAAAAAGCGGCAGGAACCGAATATCCATTTATTATTTTTGATAAACGCACACAGCAATATGCAGGAAGCACCAGATTTTACGACATACAACCCGTAAATAAAACTTTACAGCTTGGCTACACTTGGTATGGCAGCAGGTTTCAAGGAACTGGCCTAAATAAAAACTGCAAACTTTTATTGCTCACATTTGCTTTTGAGGAGCTGGGTATGGAGAGAGTAGAATTTAGAGCCGATAACAGAAACGCAAAAAGCATTGCTGCCATGAAGAGCATTGGCTGTGTTGAAGAAGGCGTTTTAAGAAGCAATGGAGTTACACCCTCGGGAGAAAGGCGCAACAGCATTGTATTGAGTATTTTAAAAGATGAATGGTATGGTGGCGTGAAAGAAAGGTTGGGTATAAAAGCCCGTTTGCCGCACATGTAAAAGCAGATAGCCATTAAAAGTTATATAAGAATATTTTTAGCAACTTTTATTTAATGAGAACTTTCTTTTCTTAGTATGACAGAGGAATAATAACTGCCATTTTTATTGAAAAAATAAATTAATATATGACTGATTCAACCTTAATTTTAACCAGTTTTCCAATTTTCTTTTAGCTGATGCAGGCAGATTAGCTGATGACTTCAGCAAAATTATAACAGTCCTTTCACCGGCAGTACTATCACCAATTGCTACAAATGGCTGAATAATTCCATTTTTAACAAGAGGATATTGAGCTTTTATTTCTGCTAAGATCTGAGCATGTAATAAATCCTGCTTTTTAATGCTGTCAATTTTAAAGGCTAAATTATTCTTGTTTGCTTCGGTTATAGCCAATGCTTTTGTTAACTCGCTTACCTGTTGATTTTGTTCGCTGTTTTTATTATCAGATAAATATGCAAAGCCCTGCTTTATCTCCAGCGAACCTGCCGGAAGGTTATATTTTTTTAGTTCACCCTTTAACTGCGTAATTTCTTCAGCTAATATTTCCTTACCACCAAATACAAGAGTTATCCTTTTTTGTTTTGCATCAATTTTTTTATTCAATAAATAATTATTTGCAAAACGAGCCTCGTTTACAACAAAGAGATTGGCACTTTTAGTAAATCGATCTTGTTGCACCAAAGCATAACCTAAATAAAGGCTTGGCAGTAATGTTACCAATACAACGATCCACACAATAAGGTGAGCCATTTTTTCTGCCTTTGCATTTTGCAGACGCTTAGTTGGAAAATGAAGCACACGAACAATGAGAAATGTAGCCAACGCAATAAAAACAGTATTGATCATAAAGAGATAAAATGCCCCATAAAAAAATTTAAACTGCAAGGTTGCTAAGCCATACCCGGCAGTACAAAGTGGTGGCATCAATGCTGTGGCAATTGCTACACCAGGTATTACATTTCCCTTTTGTTTACTTGCTGTTGCCACAATACCTGCTAAACCTCCGAACAATGCAATTAATACATCGTAGATGGTGGGAGAAGTTCTTGCCAATAATTCAGAGTGTGCATCATTTATAGGCGAAAGTAAAAAGAAGATAGTAGAGGTAGTTAATGCTACCCCGGTTGCAATAACAAAATTCGTTATGGCTTTGCGCAATAAAGCTATATCGTTAATACCAATGCCCAAACCAATACCCATAATTGGCCCCATTAAAGGTGAAATTAACATAGCGCCAATGATGACAGCAGTAGAATTTACATTTAACCCAAGCGATGCCACAAATATGGCAAAAATTAACACCCATAAGTTGGTGCCTCTAAAAACTACTCCTTTGTCAATATTGGTAACAACAGTTTGTAAGTCTTCTTTTTCGTGGTCTATTTTAAACTTATCAAAAAAATTATTCAAAGCTTATTATTTGTGGTTTCCCGTTTTAAAAAATTTAAAGCCCAATAAATACTTTTAAAAAATTACCAACCCAAATGAACTTGCAAAATAAGGTACCCGTTTTTAACTCCCCTTATTTTTAGCTAATCTACCAATTGTTAAGCCCTGTACCAAAATGCTAAATACCACACAAACATATGTAGCAATTAATAGTATGTTTTTTGACGGTCCATCGGGAAGCGAGAGTACCAATGCCAACGAAAGACCACCACGAAGACCTCCCCATACAATAAGCTTTGTTTCTTTGGCAGTAAAATCAATTATTTTAGGGAGTAAGAGTTTGGGTAAAAAAACGATAATGAACCTTGCGAGCAAAACAATAAAAATAGAACAAAAACCTACCAATACATAAATGGCTTTAAAATCAATGACCACAATTACCAAAGATATTATTACGAAAAGTACAGCATTTAGTACAACGTCTATTAATTCCCAAAATTTGTCAACATAGTCAATAGTGGTATCACTCATTGCTTTTGAATGATGATAATTCCCTACAAACAACCCCATAATTACCATTGCCAAAGCACCGGAAATATGAAGGTATAAACAAAGGCTATAACCCGCCATTACAAATGCCAATGTCAACATAACTTCCGTTTCGTAATGGTCTATAGATGAAAGAATCTTATGCAGCATAAACCCGGCAGCAAGGCCAAACAAGATGCCACCAAAACTTTCCTGTACAAACAAAAAGCCAAAATGCGAAAAGTCAATGTTTGAACCATCGCTTTTCAACACTTCCAATAAGGCAATAAATACAACAACACCTACGCCATCGTTGAATAAACTTTCGCCCACTATTGTTGCTTCAATCTTCTTGGGCACATTTGCTTTTGTAAGTATACCCAATACAGCAATAGGGTCGGTCGGTGAAATCAATGCACCAAATAATAAACAATAAATAAAATCTATTTGAATGGCCAGTAAAGTGCATAGTCCAAAAAACATACCTGCAATAATAATGGTAGAAATTAGTACCCCAAATAGAGCAAAAAGTGAAATAGGTTTTAATTGCTTCTTTATGGCGCTCCATTCCGTATGCAATGCACCGGCAAACAGTAAATAGCCCAACATATATTCTAAGATGTATTTACTAATATCAATTTGTTCAACCAAGGCCTTAACCTGTAAAAAATGACCAAAATCCCAAAACTTTGAACTAAGAATGACCAAGGATAATAATGTAGACAAAAAGAAAAGCCCAATTACAAAAGGCATTTTAATAAAACGCTGGTTTATGTAACCGAAAATGGCAGAGATGCTGATGATAATAACCAGTATGATGTAAATTGACATGGAGGCTAACTTTTCTATTTTAATAAATTACCATAAAACGCATTTAATCACTTTTCTTTCTTTAAAACTATTTCTTAAAAGATATTTCTATTTTTGATACAAACGCCCAGTGATAAAGGCCAGCGAAAATGTTACTTTAAAATTAGTCTCTATCACTTACCGTAAAATTTATCTAAAAATTACTTGCATCGTTTTCGAAATGTATCTCGCCCTTAAAATTTTTTATATGCAATTTTAATTCGCAGGTAAAAAAAACAGAACTCAGTTTGCTATAACATTGAGCGCTTTGCAATGCGATTTTGTTTAACAATTACGCTAACATGTATGATGATACAAACTTAAACATTTATAAATAAAACGAATAACAGCGTTGGTTTGTTTAATAGCATCCAACACTTATTCCTTATTTGTTTATATAATTTTAAGTGGTTTATATTTTCATCACTTTTAAAGATAACTGCGTTGCTTTAATTACTTAAAATAACTTTTTTAAAACCTTTTAATATAAAGCACCTTTTACCCTTTAGCAAGCAGCAACCTGCGCATTATAAATAAAATTACACTTATGAATTAAATGATTTTGTAGTTTTTTTTTAAAATTTGCTGTAATGAAAATGCTGCACTGTCGGTCTGAAAATTTGACCAACTCTGCGCAGCATTTATGTTTTGTTTAAAAACTCCCACTTACCAACCTATGCCATAATCTTCTCCGTTATTGGATGAACCTCCCCGCAAACTTCCATGCTTCCAATCAAACCAAATAGCATTAATAGGGCCACTTGTTCTATCGCCAAATGAAAGTGTGTAGCCCATCTTTTTTAATTCAGTTCTTACAGCTTCGGGGGTGCTGTTGCTTAATAAAATATTACCGGGTCTTGGTTTGCGGTCGTCTGTTTTTGGAAAATCCACGCAAATTGACCCCCTAAATCCATTTTAAATTGACCCCCTCATT
>JBBAQB010000033.1:0-7843 GCA_040400515.1 Ferruginibacter sp.
CTGTATTTTGTAAGTATATTAGGTAGTTGCCCCCGCAATGCTGCGGGGCAGGCATTTTTATTAAATTAACCCTTATGTTTATTACATAAGGGTTTTTTTATGCCCTGTATTTTGTAAGTATATTAGGTAGTTGCCCCCGCAATGCTGCCGGGCAGGCATTTTTATTAAATTAACCCTTATGTTTATTACATAAGGGTTTTTTATGCCCTGTATTTTGTTAGAAGAGCAGGTAGTTGCCCCCGCAATGCTGCGGGGCAGGCATATTTATTTTAAAAGCCTTCAAGTTTACTTGAAGGCTTTTTTATTGCCCATAACCCAAGGAAAACAGGGATCTTCAAACTCAACTGTCTCGAATTAACACATTCCTTGTAGTTCCTTACCTCCAATGCATTATTTTCGAATATGCATACGTCTTCATCATTTAGTTTACTCAATAACAAAATAGTTTTATTTACACTGATAGCATTTATTACAATGACATCTATTTCTTTTAAAAATCCCGCATATAAAAGATTGGTCTATCTTTTCGGTGAAGAACAGCATTCTATACTTATCAATCAACAAATCAAATTATTGGATAGTGCTAACGCAGGCGTGAAAGAAAGAGATATGGAAATTGTAGTTGTAAAGGCAGACAATAAATTGTACCAACAATACAGAGTCCCCACCAATCAATTCTGTTTGATTTTGATAGGAAAAGATGGTGGCGAAAAATTTAGATCCTACAGTATTGTTACACCCGAACAATTATTTGTATTGATTGATGGCATGCCCATGCGCAAGTCGGAATTGAAGCGGCATTAGTACATTACTTGAAGTGATCAAAGGAGCTCCATCGTTTATTATTAACCAATAATTTTATCGGGTGTTATCGGCAACCTCCTAATTCTTTTTCCCGTTGCATTGTATACTGCATTGGCAATGGCAGGAGCTACACCCACGAGTGCAATTTCTCCAATGCCTTTGGCTCCCAACAATGCTGTTGGGACAATCCCCCGCAGTTCTGCGGGGACAAGCATATTTATTTTAAAACCCTTCAAGATTACTGAAAGGGTTTCTATGCACTTAAGTGATTTTTTTACTATTTTTTAGTTACAAATTTTTTTAAAACACTAATGCTGTATATATTACATTTTATTATTACCACCCTTTCCAATAACTATAAAAAATGAACTGCATGAAAAAGATTACCCTGCTTACCCTGCCCTTTTTATTTGCTTTTATAAGCCATGCCCAGGAATTATTAAAAGTTACCCCTGGCACTGATATAACTATTTTAAGTGGTACCGCATTTAGGGTAGACAGCCTTACCCTTACACCTTCTGCCGATTTTACACTGAGCAATAATACCCTCAGCAAAGCCAATACTGCTGTACACAGTGGAGGCATTCCTTACATTGCCCGTGTGTATCAGTTTACGAATAACACAAATTCTTTTACAGGCACGGTGCAGATTAACTATACCGATGGAGCAGAGTTGAACAGCATTCCTGAAAATGAGCTTACCTTAAACGTACACAATGGAACGCTGTGGTCAGCTTACCCTGCAACTACCAGAGATGCAAGCAACAATTTTGTGCTTACAAACAATGTTGCAGCTGTATTAAATGAACTTACGCTAGCGAGAGCATCCGCCCCGCTGCCACTAACCTGGCTTTCTTTTACAGCTACCAAACAAAACCAAACGGGGTTGTTGCAATGGGCCACTGCAAGGGAGCAGAACACCCGCAACTTTACCGTGCAGCACAGTGCCAATGGTACAAACTGGGCAAGCATAGGTTTGCAACCTGCCAACGGCAGTAGCAGCAACCAATATAATTTTGAGCACAGCAAACCAATAACGGGGCTTAACTATTACCGCATTTTGCAGACAGATATGGATAACCGCAGCAGCTACAGCGCCGTTAGAACACTCAAGTTTACAACTGCAGCAGAAGATTTTGTCATCATTGGCAACCCCGTAACTAATAATGTACTAACCGTGCAGGTAAATGCACCCATCAACCTAGCACTATACACTGCCGAAGGCAAATTGCTGTGGCAGCAACAAACAAATGCTGGTACAAAAACCATTGATGTAAGCCGCTATGCAAAAGGTACTTATTTATTAAAAACCAATACCACTACCAAGAAACTTGTAATTCAATAAACCAAACTTAAAACGACAAACCATTACAAACATGAAACAACTTAAACATTTACTATCAGCTTTATTATTGATCACAACCTTATTTGCACAGGCACAAGTAGGTATAGGCACTGCAATACCAGCTGCATCTGCGCAGTTAGAGGTGAGCAGTACCACCAAGGGTTTTTTACCACCAAGGATGGACTCTACCCAACGCAATGCAATTGTTTCCCCTGCTGCAGGACTTACTATTTACAATACAACACTCAACGCGGTTCAGGTTTACAACGGTACAGTTTGGTCTAGTACCGCACATTACATAGGCGAAAGCTACGGTGGCGGAATTGTATTTTATGTATATGATAATGGGCAGCATGGTTTAATAGCAGCCACAGCTGACCAAAATGGCGGGGCGACTATAAGATGGTATGGTGGTTCTTATACAAATACCCGTGCAAGAGGCGATGGTATTGGTGCGGGTTTAAAAAACACTGCAATAATTATAGCCAACCAAGGACCCGTTGACGGCGCTGCTTTTGCCGCAACTGTTTGTAATGAATATTCAGTAACAGTTGGTGGCGTTACTTATGGCGCCTGGTATCTCCCATCAAAACATGAGTTAAATTTACTATATTTAGAAAAGGCTCAGGTTGGCGGTTTTGCTAATGGCAACTATTGGAGTTCTACGGAGTCCGGTAACTTCGATGCGTGGTATCAGTATTTCTTCAATGGTTTCCAGTATTACTACTATAAGAACTTCTCATACTATGTGCGTGCTGTTCGGGCTTTTTAACAATTTAACCATTTAACTATTTAAATATAACCCCGCCGTGGCGGGGTCGATTTTTGAAAAATATGGCTTTGTACTATGATTTACCGGTTTACCGAGATACGTATCAACTAATTTTGAAAATATTTGAATGTACCAAAGATTTTTCAAAAGAATATAAATACACACTTGGTCAGGATATGAAACGAGATGCCTTGCAGCTGGTGCGTAGTATTTACAGAGCTAACAAAGCAAGCAACAAAAAAGAATATTTAGAAATCTTTTTAGATGATTTTGAATTATTGAAATTAGAAATTCGCCTTTGTGTTGACATGAAAATATTGCCCATTAAAAAACAAGCGGAGTTGAGTTTATTAATGGATAGTATAGGTAAACAGATTACAGGTTGGAGTAAAAGTCAACCTGCATAATGCCAGAATTACTGCTGTTACGGTGGCAGTAAGTGAGCAGGTTTTAGTTTAAAAGCGATGAAGGGACTGTTTGTAAAAGCAGTTAAAACGAGCAACGTTTACTTTTCAGAAATGAACGGAGCTATAATAAGTGCAAGAAGCCTTGTATTTAGATAAACACCTTTATTAAATGTGGTTGGCGGTTTTGCTAATAACAACTATTGGAGTTCTACGGAGAACGATAACAACAATGCGTGGAAACAGAATTTCAACAATGGTAACCAGAACAACAACAATAAGAACAACACAAACTATGTGCGTGCTGTTCGGGGTTTTAAACAAAACAAAAAGCGTCCGAAATAAAATTCGGACGCTTTTATTAAAAAGGCAATGCAATTAACACTATTTTCAAAATCAGAAACCGCATTTTTAAAAAAGGGTTTTACTTTAGTAGAAGTTTTTGAAGCCTACTTTTCTTGCCGTAGCAATAAGCGCAATACCATTAATGCCCTCGCTTTTGAAATGGATTATGAAAGCAATCTCATTCAATTATGGAACGAGCTTAATGATGGAAGTTATCAGCCGGGCAAGTCTATTGCATTTATTGTTCACAAGCCTGTGCAACGTGAAATTTTTGCAGCAGATTTTAGAGATCGAGTAGTGCATCATCTCATCATCAACAAACTAAATCCGTTTTTTGAAAAAGAGTTTATTCAAGACAGTTATGCTTGTCGTGTGGGCAAAGGCACACATTATGGAATTAGTAGAGCTAACAAATTCATTCGCCAGTGTTCTCAAAATTATACAAAGGATTGCTATGTGTTGAAATTAGATATTGAAGGTTTCTTTATGCATATCAACAAAGAAATTCTTTTTAGCCGCTTAGAAAAAATCATTGAAGCAAAATATAAGCTTCAGGATAAGGAACTGGTATTGGCAATCTGTCATAAAATCATTTTTAATAGTCCAACCAAAAACTGCATTATAAAGGGTAGTTCAAAAAACTGGGATGGCCTTCCAAAAAACAAAAGTTTGTTTCAAAGTCCAGCAAATTGTGGTTTGCCTATTGGTAATTTAACGAGTCAAATTTTCGCCAATTTCTACATGAGTGCCTTTGATCATTTCATTAAGAAAGAACTTGGCATTCGTTTTTATGGCAGGTATGTTGATGATTTTATAATAGTGCATCCTGATAAGGAATTCTTAAAATCACTCATTCCAATAATTTACGGCTTTTTACTTTCCAACTTACAACTCACCTTGCATCCCAAAAAAATATACTTACAACACTACAGCAAAGGCGTTAAGTTTTTAGGAACGGTAATAAAACCCAACCGCATTTATATTGCCAACCGCACCAAAGGAAATTTTTATGCCGCCATACAAAAACAAAATGTGCCTATTAAAAATGGAACGCCGGGAAAAGAAGTAACATCAAATTTCTTAAGCAGTATGAATTCGTATTTGGGGATAATGAAACATTATAAAACCTATAAGCTAAGAAAAAGAATGCTGTTTAAAAACCTGCACGCCGGTTGGTGGAATCATGTTTACCTGAGTGGGGGTGTGCGTAAATTTGTTCTTAAACAAAAGCGGGTAAAAAGCAACCCGTTTCGGGTTATAAAATCAATCTAAATCATGCCCATTTATTTCTTAGCAACGTCTCCCAACGGGGACGTTGCGTTTTTAACAACAATGATGTAAGATCATTGAGCGCAATGTACGGCAAGGGCCGAAACATTGCTGCGGGGTATAATCCCCTCCCTTGGAGGGGTGCCCGCAGGGCGGGGTGGTTGTACTGCCCGCAGGGCGGGGTGGTTATATTACCTAAAGGATACGTGATTACCCGTTTTCATTCAAACCAAACGCTGCAATAATATAATCCTCCAATCCCATCATTACCGTTTGCACATGCCGCTTTACATCCCAGTCTAAAATTCGGTACATCTTTAAACTAAGGCTTTCTAAATAGGCCTGTCTTGTTGCATCGTAAGTGGCTTTTTGGTCGTGGCTTGTACCATCAATTTCAATCATTAAACCAAGTGTTTTTATGTAAAAATCTACAATGTAATTACCAATAATTCGCTGGCGGTCAAAATCTATTTTGTTAAATATGCCTTTGTGAACCTGTTGCCAAAATAATACTTCTGAATATATGCCTGCCTTTCGTTTGTCTTTTGCCAATTGTTTTAATGCTGAATTATAGGGCAGGTTCTCCACTAAATTTCTTTTAATGGGAATGTTGTTTATTGTGGTTAGAATAGTCTTGTTTGTTTGCAATTGGTTTGTTTTATTAAGTATTTAACCACCCCGGCCCTTTGGGCCACCCCTCCATGGGAGGGGAATGAGAACTACCATGGCCCTATTTCTTAGCAACGTCTCCCAACGGGGACGTTGCGTTTTTAGTAACAATGATGTAAAATCATTGAGCGCAATGTACGGCAATGGCCGAAACATTGCTGCGGGGTAGAATGATACATAGCTAATCATTTATCTATAAGAATTTCCTAAAATTTTCGCTGTTTATAATTTCTGTTTGGGCATTATAAGTTTCATTAAATATTTTATGTGTTTTTGCTTTAGCATTTACATTCCATTTTATTTCATAGGCAGTAATATTTCCATTGAAATCCTCTACATAATCTATTTCTTGCTGTTGCACCGTTCGCCAGAAAAAAGGTTTGGCGGTACTATTTTCGTAGCTGTTTTTCTTCATCCTTTCGCTTATTAAAAAGTTCTCCCATAGTGCACCTTTATCCTGCCGCAGGTCTAGCGGGTTAAAGTTTCCTATGATCATGTTTCTAATACCGTTATCATAAAAATATATTTTCTGGTTGGTCTTTATCTCGTTTCTCAAATTACGGCTAAAGCTTTTAAGCCTAAAAATTACAAACGCTTTTTCCAATGTATCTATATAAGTTGCAACAGTATTTTTATTAATGTTTACTAATTGCGCTAGTTCATTATAACTTACTTTACTCCCAACCTGTAATGCCAATGCCTGTAATAATTTTTCTAGAACCTCAGGTTTTCTTATACTGCCAAGCGCCAAAATATCTTTATACAAATAACTATTGGTCAGTTCCTTCAGTACATCAAATGCTTCGCTGCTGTTGTTTATTACATCTGGGTACATTCCATAAAGCAAACGTATTTCTAATTGTTGTGTTGCTTTTAAAAAACCTATATTATCTTCCAATTCTTTCCACGATACAGGATATAATTGAAATTCCCATTTGCGCCCCGTAAGCGGTTCATTTAGTTTGTTATTTAATTCAAAGGCAGATGAGCCGCTTACCAATAACTGCACATCTTTAAACTGATCTGTAATTATTTTTAAGGTCAACCCAATGTTTTCTATACGCTGCGCTTCATCTATAAAAACAAATTTATTCTTACCAATTATACTTTTTAACTGTTCTGTATTGGGGTTTGTCAGTAAGTTTCTCACCGTAGGGTCATCTCCATCTAAAAACAAATACACCTCATCATTTAGTATAGTTTTTACCAATGTTGTCTTTCCCACCTGCCTCGGTCCAACTATTAAAATAGCTTTTCCCTTGCCTATTTTTGATATTATTGCAGATTGTATTATCCTATTAATCATATTATTTGGTTATCGTATTAACCAAATATAATAATAAATGGTTAATATAAAGCCTGAAAATCCCCCAAATGATCAGAATTAGCTTTAATTAGTTATTTCTTAGCAACGTCACCCAATGGGGACGTTGCGTTTTTAATAACAATGATGTAAGATCATTGAGCGCAGTGTACTCCCGCCGGCGCAAGTCTTCCGATAGGATGACTTGATGCCTCTTTAATTTAGCCCAATTGTATTGGGATTTAGAACAACGAAATTTTTTATATTTACCCTCGCCTTGGTTCGTGGCACACGAAACAAAACCCTGTTGCACTCCCAACTAAAATTAAGTATTTTGTACCATGCAACAAATACAGCGCAAATCATATAACACCACAAATAAAATTTATTTTTTTACCGCTACAATACACAAGTGGTTACCATTATTGGCAGAAGATAACAACCAGCAATTAATTATTGACTATTTAAAAAGGTTGTGTGATGAAGGATTCCTTACAGTATATGCCTTTGTGCTAATGCCGAATCATGTACACATAACTTGGCAGCAAAATAAATTAAATGGTAAAGAAACGCCACAGGGAAGTTTTTTGAAATACACGGCTCATGAATTTTTAAAAAAGCTTAAGATAAATGGAAAGTCAAGAATGTACGAAGTAAATGCGGCAAATAAGAAACATGAACTTTGGCAAAGAGATTCGTTAAGTGTTGAAATTTATAGTAGGGATGTTGCCATGCAAAAGTTACAATACATACATTTTAATCCTGTAAGTGGAAAATGGAAACTTGCAAAAGATGATCTTGATTATTATTATTGATCAGCAAGATTTTATGAAACCGGAATAGATGAATTTGGTTTTTTAACTAACTTATTTCAAGTATTTGACGGGGATTGATGAGGAATGTTTCGCGTGCCACGAACCAAGGCGAAGGAA
>JBBAQB010000033.1:7943-12897 GCA_040400515.1 Ferruginibacter sp.
TGTTTCGTGTGCCACGAACCAAGGCGAAGGAATGTTTCGTGTGCCACGAACCAAGGCGAAGGAATGTTTCGTGTGCCACGAACCAAGACGAAGGATTGATGAGGAATGTTTCGTGTGCCACGATCCAAGGCGAAGGGCATTATAATTTTAGAAAATACAAGTGTGTCTGCTATATCATGTGAGAATACTAGTATGTTTTTAGTATGGCCTTCAGATTATGTATTTTGTTCTGCAATAAACACAAGTCTTAAATGAAGCTTACTGCAAAAAACAAAAACCTTTAGGTATATAAAACCAATGTTGTAGCAAGCACATTTATATTGTTTAGTTTACCAAATACTTTCGTTGCCTAGCATACAAAACAATAAATACTATAGGAAGTAGAAACATTACATAACTTGAAACTCCAGTAAACTGGGCCATTCCCAATAGTGCAAGGCTACCAATAATAGGCAAAACCTGCCCTGAAACATATATCCAAAATCCATCTTTTTTTAATTTGCGCATCATGAAGGCACCGAAAAAGCACAAAATAATTCCTATTATGCCTATAGCTAGTAATGGGACCAGGTTGCTTTGCGTTAATTCAATTGCTTTTCTGGAAACTTCCATATCTGCAGCCTGTTTAGGTGTCATATCTGTATTTGTTTCAGCCGCTTTATCCATCATGCTGAGCGAAAACTTCATGATCCATGGCGTTGCCAAAGAAAACAGGAGACCAAATGCGCAACCAATATAGGTTAAAATGGTTAGTACATTTAAGCCTTTAGGCAATCCTTGCGTTTCAAATTCACTTAATTTTTCTGTGTCTGTAAAAGTTGTTTCTGGCATAGTTAAGTTGTTTAGTTATACAAATTAACGAACTGGCAAAACATAACAAAACTTAGCTTAATAAAAATGATAAATGGTAGTACCTTTAACCGTTGATGAAGCCTTTTCTTTCCCATAATATTTTTGATGAACATTTGTTGATTTCTGCACAAAGAACTGTTTTTTGGGAAGAAGAAAAAGCCCTTATTTTATCAGATCTTCATTTAGGAAAAAGCGGACATTTTCGCAAAAGCGGTATTGCTATCCCACAGAATTTGTACAAAGAAGACCTGTTTCGTTTACTCAACGAAATCCACCTTTTTAGTGCTAAAAAATTAATAATTGTGGGCGATCTCTTTCACAGCAGTATGAACAAAGAGCATGAACTTTTTTTAAAATGGAGAAATGATATCAGCAGAGTAGATATACATTTAATAAAAGGGAACCACGATATTTTAAAAAATGAATGGTATAAAAATGCTGGGATAGAAATTCATAAAAAAAACCTGACGATTCGCAATTTCTCCTTCACGCATGATATAAATGAATGTGAGCCCAACGCAAATGAATATTGCTTTAGCGGGCATATTCATCCTGCCATCCTTATGCGTGGCATTGCAAAACAATCAGTTAATTTACCCTGCTTTTACTTTGCAAAAAAATATGCTGTGCTGCCTGCCTTTGGTAAATTTACCGGCACATTTGCCATTAAACCAAGCATTGGCGAATCTGTATTTGCGCTGGTGAAAAACAACGTTATGAAACTGCAGTAATTCTTTTTCGTCTTGCTGTTTCCTTTTTTATGAGCGCTAGTTCTCTGCCCATTTGCCCAGATACTGAACTATTTTCCTGCGCTCTTCTCATGAGGTATGGAATTACATCTTCAATAGGACCAAAAGGTAAATATTTGCTTACACTACAGCCGCTTTTCGCAAGATTAAAAGTTATGTTATCGCTCATGCCATATAGTTGTGAAAAATGCACGTGCTTATGGTTATGTGGAAGATTTTTTTGATCAAGCAACTGTGTTGCGTGTAAATTACTTTGCTCGTTATGCGATGCAACAATCATTGCAACTTTATCAATATTATCAATGCAAAACTTTACCGCATCATCATAATCCCTATCTGTACTTTCTTTATTGGGTTGTATTGGCGAAGGATATTTTTTTTCTGTTGCTCTCTTCCGCTCTTTCTCCATATAGGCACCCCTCACAAGCTTTGACCCAAGAATAAATGATTTTTCTTTTGCTGCATCGCAACTATCTTTTAGAAACTGAAGTCTGTCGTGTCTGTATAATTGTATGGTGTTATAAACAACAGCCTTGTTTTTATTAAAATCCAGCATCATCAAAATAGTAAGTGCATCTACAGGATCCTGTATCCATGTTTCTTCGGCATCCACCAGCACGCCAATATTGTTGTCGCTGCCTGCCTGGCAAATTTTTGTAATACGTGTAATCACTTTATTCCATTCCTGCTGTTCGTCTGCTGAAAGTGCATCAAGAACGGCAGTATACCGCTTCATTAACGTACCCTCAATGGCATTCATATCAGTATCTATAGTTTCAAGTAAGCCAAACCTCACCAGGCCTGTAACTTTTATACTCATAAAAGGAATGTTACTTTGGGTTGCCGCATAAGTTATAACTTTTATAAATTCGTCCGTCGCATTGTCATACCCCACTTCTCCGTCGTTGCCACCTTCTACGCCGTAATCTAAAATAACTTCTACATTATACTCGCCAAGTTTTTTGGCTACAGCAGCCGTTTCCTGCAATGTTTCGCCCCCTACAAATTGGCTGAATATCGTGCCGCGTATTGCACTTTTGGTGAAAGGAATATGTAGCTTTATTGCTGCAGGCATTAACTTTAAACCCAAACTTACGAGCCAGGGTTTGCCCATTGTGCTAAAAAGAAAATTTGCCTTTTTTAGTTCTTTATCTGTTTTGTAAGCAAAAGCATATTCTGTATTGTCAAACGATATCATATGAAAATTTATGTAACAAAAATAAGCAGTTTCGGCTGCCCTTGTTGTAATTTTAACTCAATAAAAAATTTCATTTTTTATTGGGTGTTGTCCAAACAGGAAACTTTGATGGGGCTGCGGTGGCGTCGCACATTTCATCTTCAAATATTTATTTAGCTTTTATCTACGTAACAGATTGTGCAATAATTTTGCATATCGTAATAATACTAATCCCTTACAATTTACTTTGTATAATATTCAAAAGGTTTTATGAACGAAGTCAGTATTATTTTCCCGCACCAGTTATTTAAAAAGAATGCAGCACTGCAAAAAAGCAGGACCGTTTTTTTAATAGAAGAATATTTATTTTTTAAACACTTTAATTTTCACAAGCAAAAACTGGTATTGCATCGTGCTTCCTTAAAATCGTACGAATATTATTTAAAGAAGCAAGGCTATACTGTTGAATATATTGAATGTATTGATGACAGAAATGACATCAGAAAATTAGTTTCCTATCTAAGTACAGAAGGTATTAAAACGATTCATTTCACTGAAGTTGTAGACGATTGGCTGAACAAAAGAATAACGTCAGCCTGTGCAGAAAATAATATTGAAATTGTAGAAAATCAAACCCCTGCATTCCTAAACAGCAAGCAGGAGGGGGATGATTTTTTTAACGGGAGAAAAAGATATTTTCAAACAGATTTTTACATTGCACAGCGCAAAAAAAGAAACATACTTTTAGAGGTAAACGATGGCCCTTTGGGTGGCCAGTGGAGTTACGATGCAGACAATAGAAAAAAGTTTCCTACCAAAGAAAATCCTCCTCAAATAAATTGTCCAAAAGAAGATGAATACGTAAGGGAAGCAAAGCAATACATCGCCTTGCATTTCAACCAAAATTACGGACTAATAGACAGCTTTATTTACCCGGTAAATTTTGCAGCAGCAGAAAAGTGGCTGGAAGAATTTTTACAGACAAGATTTGAAAATTTTGGGGATTATGAAGATGCCATTGTAGCGAAGGAATACTTTCTTCATCATGCTGTAATAAGCCCGCTTATTAACATTGGTTTGCTCACGCCAGAACAGGTTTTAGAGGCGGTTTTAGCCTATGCAGTTAAAAACAATTCACCCATAAATTCTACAGAAGGTTTTGTACGCCAGGTCATGGGGTGGCGGGAGTTTATACGCATTGTTTACGCAAGGGAAGGTACAAAGCAACGCACTACTAATTATTGGAAATTTACTAGAAAAATACCGCCTTCGTTCTGGGATGGAACAACAGGTATAGAGCCTATTGACAATACCATCAAAAAAGCACTAACAACAGGCTATTTACATCATATAGAAAGGCTCATGCTGCTGGGTAATTTTATGCTGCTTTGCGAGTTTGATCCCGATGAAGTTTACAAATGGTTTATGGAAATGTTTGTTGACAGTTACGACTGGGTAATGGTACCAAATGTTTATGGGATGGTACAATTTGCTGATGGAGGATTGATGACAACAAAACCCTACATCAGCGGAAGCAATTATGTCTTAAAAATGAGTGATTATAAAAAAGGTTCATGGTGCGAAATTTGGGATGGATTGTTTTGGCGTTTTATGGATGTACACCGAACGTTTTTTAAAAAAAATCCAAGGTTAGGTATGCTTGTAAATACCTTTGATAAAATGGCCCCTGAAAAAAGAAATGCGCACAATGAAATCGCAGAAAAATTTCTGTCGGGCTTAGATGTTTAACAAAAAAAAATACACTTGAGCAAACAAATAAAAAAAGAGAATCTTCCTCAAAAAATCTGCCTTGTTTGCAACAGGCCATTTACGTGGAGAAAAAAGTGGGAAAAGGTTTGGGATGAAGTTAAATACTGCAGCGATAAATGTAGGGGGAAGAAGTAGCAGGTAGCAGTGGGCAAAAGACAGTTGGCAATTAGCAGTTGGTCCCGCACTTTTGCGGGAGCAGTTGGCAATTAGCAGTGGGCAAAAGGCAAAGTGAACAAGTTTCATACAAAAGAAAAGATTTACAAATAAGACCTGTAAGCTACAACTCCTTATACGCAACCCGTAACCCGTAACCCGTAACCCGCAACTCGTAACCCGCAACCCATAACCCGCAACCCGCAACCCGTAACCCATAACCTGTAACCCATAACTCATAACCCGTAACTTC
>JBBAQB010000034.1:0-7933 GCA_040400515.1 Ferruginibacter sp.
AAGCAAATCACAATAAGGATTATTCCGTTGTGCAAACATTTACGCTGCCCTCGTCGTTTATCGGGGGTATTTTTTTTGTCCATTCCCCAACAAAGTTATTTAACCACCAATTTAATTCATTACCGTCAAATAAATTAGCTTTCAAGGTCCATTTTTAATTTAATATATTCCTTATATGTTTTACCTGCATCATGCAATCTTTAGTAGGTGGTAGCTTTGTTTACTTAGTACTATTTTAAATAAGTAATAATGTTTACTATTTAAGCCAGCCTCACCCCTCACTCACCCCAACCACCTTCATCCCATAGTATTTGGGAGCGTGCGCAGGTCTGTCATCTTCCATAAACGATACTTTCAATATTAACATCCGGGGTTTTTTACCCGCACCATTTCCTATATCCGGGAGCGTTTAGAAAATTTACGGGCCATTCTCAAAAAGAAAAATGTCATAAAGTATCTGTATTAGATCTTTGCCTGGTAGAAGATATGAGCCTGTAAGATTTTGCTACACTTATGAAACCCGCAAGAGAAAAACATTAAATTTGCTTTATAAAAAACAAACATGACACGAATAGCAGGTTTAAAAACAGTAACTACCACTACCGGCAAAATAAAAAGCGTAACGGTAGATATGAAAAAATGGGGCCACCTCATGGAAGATGTGCTCGATAGCATGGCAACAGAAAAAGCACTTCAGAGCAATGACTACACACCTTGGGAAACAGTAAAAAAAAGGCTTGATAAAAAGCACCGTGTACGATGAGTTATAATATCATAATAGAAAAAGCCGCTCAGAAATACCTAGACAAACTCTCCGGTAAAATTTACCGCTCTATATCTGTCGCCATTTCAGAGCTTGCAGAAGAACCCCGCCCTCACGGTATAACAGAAGTAAAACCGTTTGAAAATGTGTACCGCATACGCAAAGGGGATTACCGCATTATTTATAAAGTAGAAGATGATGATCTTATTATTCTCGTTCTTTCTATAGGCAGCCGTGGGCAAATTTATAGTGATTTTTAAATTTAATTATAAAGCAATCCATGCAAAAAATAAAAAACAAAAAGCAGAACACAGAGCCAAAGAATGGCAAAGCCATAGAACCCTGGTACGTAAATCCTGATCCCTTCGATGAAACCATTGCGGAGCTTTTACAAAATCATGTAACCCGCAAAAGTTTTATACAGGCATCTTTAAAAGAAGGAGTGCAGCCCAATCAGATAAAACAACAGCTTCAATATTTTCGGGTGTATAAAAAATAGCCCTGTAAATAATTACAAGGCTTTAAACGATACCCGCTTGCGCAGCCGTGGCCGTGGCCCTTCTGCTTACGTCTGTTACCGTTCAAGCGACAATATACATTTCAAAGTTTTGAGGCGACAGGTGCTTTGCTTTTCACAATCCCCCTCTGCAACGTCCGATAACGTTCCTCTACTGCAAACATACAAAATTTAATCCTTTTTATTTTCCCATAGCATTTTTTCCGCCCTTGTTGGCAACTAAAATTTAATTAAAATCTTCAAAGTCATTCATTGCTTTATCATAGCGCCGCCGTTATTGTTATTCAGCGCAGCTTAGCGGCCAGGCGCACCAACAACACTTTCTTAGTTTGGCATAAAAAACTATCCTCAAAATTTATCACAGTTTGAGTTGCATGCGAGAGCAATACTGGGTTTGCCCATTCCTGCCATACAATTAGAAAAGGCAGGAGCCAGTGCCGTAATATTGGCTGCTAAAACCGCTGATCATTTTTCTATTACCGGTATTGAAAAAGCACTTGAAAAACCCAATACCGATGTGCGTATTTTTGGCAAACCAACCACAAGGCCGTATCGCCGCATGGGCGTTGCACTTGTTTATGACAGTGTAGGTACAGATATGGATACGCTGCGTGCAAAGGCTAAGGAGGCGGCGGATTGTCTTGGGATTTTGTAAAATTTATTTATTTGGTTACTTATAAAAAGGGCGAGCTTCTTTATTTTACAAAAGATTCTGCTTTGTTTTGAAAGTATCTGCCGATAATTATTACCCAAAAAAATAACGGTTTGCAGCCACCCGACTGTACGGGATTTTTGACTGCAATCTTATAAAATGTAGATAATTTTTATTAATAATTAAAATTTCGTTTTGACGAAGAAACCCCAATAGCGGGTGACTGCTGTTAACTGTTGTACCTTTATTTAGTCGTTAATTTTAACCTTCTTTCTTTGTAATATTTTCTTAATTCTTCAAAGTTCATATCTTTTATTTCGTTACTAATTTGGTCTCTAACTTCACGCATAAAATTTACTGCTTTAAATCCTTGAATTGGTTTCTCTTTAGTTTTCATAATTTATAATTTCTTTTGGTGAACGTATGTCAATATTGGAATATCCTAATTTTAAGTTTACAGCATTATAACCTCTAATTCTCATTACATTTACTATATGTTTGAAATTCCAGCTTACTAAAATATCGGCTTTATGTATTGTCGCCAATGCAATATGAAAACAATCTTCACGACTTGTTTTTCCAACCACATTTTCAGTTATATATGTATCGCCAAGCATTACAGCTTCTTCAATTAATTCAATTTTCGTTTTATTTTCGTTTGGAATTGTGTCTAATAATTCTCTAACTTTTTCTGGTGCGTTTAACAACTCATCTTCAGTTACAGTCGAATAAATGATGTGAAACTCATTATTTAAGATACTTTGAAATAATTTTTTTGTTTCTTCTTCAAATTCCAAGTCAAAATAACCTCCAATTACAGAAGTGTCAATATATAAGCTTAATTTCTTGTTTTTCATGCATAAAATTAATCAATTTCAGTTAAATGATTTCTTATTCGGGATTTTTTTGGTATAACAGCTAACGGTTTTTGGGTTTGCGAAGGCGGTGATTTTACCACCAAACTACCAACGAAGAACCAATGTTAAAGATAGCAAAAAATGTCAAACGAAGCGATAAGCCACCGCTTTTGCAAACCCCATGTGTTATGGGCTGGCATATTTCCAAATGTGGTTTTAATTATTAGCTAAAATCTTTTGTCGTGGTTATGAGTAAAGTTCAAAATTTTTGGGTTGTAACAAAACTAACAAAACGTTCCACGCTGATTGACATTCTGTTTAGTGCAGATATGAATCGAATGGAATTACAGTGTAAAGGAGGCTTGTCTGGAAGCGAAATTATCGGTACATTTACAACGAAAACCGAAGCCGAAAAAGTTACTAAAATGGCGTTACTAAAAGCTAGTGCGATTACAAAGTTTTAAATCAAAAAGTGGTGCCATGTACTTATTGTACCACTTTTAAAATCAAATCATCGAATGGGAAAACATTTAAAAATACTTACTGCTGTATATTTAAACGAGTATTCAACTAAACTTAATATTGATTGGTTCGATGTGTTTAATCAATTTAGAACAAAAAACTTTTATTCTAAAGATGATTTTGAATACTACGTGCAATCTTCTGCAACATATTCATCAAATATTGAAGGAAATAGTATTGACATAGATACATACTTAAAAAATAAAAAATTTAAAGTAAAGTCTAAGCCAAAAGAAATGACAGAAATTGACGATTTGATTCTTGCATATAATTTTGCAATGAAAAATAAATTAAGTCAAACAACATTTTTAGAAGTTCACAAGATTTTAAGTAATACAGTTTTGACGCTAAAAAGTCAAAAAGGCAAGTTGAGAAATCAACAAGTCGGTATTTTTAGTAGTGGCAAAGTTGAATATATGGCTGTTGAACCTGAGTTTGTCAAGGAAGAATTTACAAAGTTGTTTTTTGATATAAAAGAACTAATAGGTAGAGATTTGTCGCATAAGGAAATATTTTATTTTGCTTCTATGATACATTTAATATTTGAAAAAATACATCCTTTTATGGATGGAAATGGTCGTGCTGGTCGTTTATTAGAAAAATGGTTTTTATCAGAAAAGTTGGGGGAAAATGCTTGGTCAATTCAAAGTGAACGTTATTATTTAAAACATAGGTCAGAATACTATCAAAAAATTCATATTGGATTTAATTATTACGCATTAAAAATGGAAAGGTGTGTGCCATTTCTTTTGATGTTGCCAATGTCATTACGGTCAGTCTGTGGCATAACGTACAACGTGTAGGGCTTTGTGTAGGTGGGGAATTAGAATTCCGTCCGCCCGGAACTGCTGCTGAGTAAAGATAAAAAAGTTGATGATAAGAACAAAAAGTTCAGCGATGCTTGTCCAGCCGGAACAGAAGCCCAGCATAGAACCTCTGCCGCTTGATACAACGTCCAGCCCCACTTAAACAAAATCCAATCCTAGGTGCTGGCGTTCTTTCTGTCGTTGGTGGTCTGTCCATTGTTATTACTGTCTTTTGGCGTTGGCTTGATTGCTCTTTTGCATTTTTTAGTATTGGTCTGTGCGTTGAAAAAAATGCAAATGTGCAAGCAAATGTGTCGGCTGTTAAATGATACCAAGTCCCAATAATAATGCGAAAACAAAAAGTATTGTCGCCACGATATATTGAATTGCATTAATAGTTACTTTCTTTAAAAGTCGGTTGCCGATAAATGCCCCTGCAAATGCTGATAGCGTTGCCGAAATTATAAGCGGATAATTAAAGTTGTCTCCGATTTTTAAAATTTGTTTTGTATAAATTGTTAGTCGGGAAATGTCAATTAAAACGGCAATCACAACTCCTGTTGCAATAAACGCCTCTTTAGTTAAATTAGCTCTGATTAAAAATGCTGTTCGCAATACTCCCTGATTTCCTGAAAGTCCACCAAAAAAACCGCTTAACAGTCCGCCTAATGGTAAATATTTTTTGTCGAATTGTAGTTTAGTTAATTTTGGTAAAATGTCGAAGAGTGCAAACACCGAAAGCAAAATGGCAATGGTTAATTTAACAGGCATTACATAAAAGATTTTGCTTGAAATTGAATACTGAAAAATCGGTTGCATCCCTGTTAAAAGTGTTAGTATATAAGCCCCTAAAAAAGCGGAAAGCATTGCAGGAATGCCAAACCGAAGTATTACTGATTTGTTTGCATTTTTTCCAAGCAATGTTAGTTTAAAAATGTTGGTAAGAAAGTGAACTATTGCTGTTAATGCAATTGCGATTTCAATTGGAAAAAAAATTGCGAATACAGGAACAAGGATAGTTCCAAGTCCGAAACCCGAAAATAAAGTCAGTCCAGAACCCAAAAATGCTACAATGCAAATTGTGAAGTAGTCCATAGTTTTAAATTTTAATTCTGATTGCAATATTAAATACTCGCCCGTCAAGTGGTGCGTAAACTTGTCTGAAAGTTGGCGTTGCTGTCGGTGGAATTACGATATTTTCATATCGTGTTTGTCGGCTGTCTAACAGATTTTCACAATTTGCGATGATTGAAAAGTGTTTAAAATGTTTTTGAGCAATAAGTCCGAAAATAAAATAGTCTTTCGTTTTAGTGTCAAAATCACGATACATAGTTGATGTATAAAATCCTTCTAATCCTATCATCCATTTTTCTTCCTTTTCATACACAATGGTCGTAACAACTTTGTGCTGTGGTGTCAATGGAACAAATGTTTGTGTCGGCTCATATTTTCGTCTTGCGTCCACAAAAGTATAGCCAACAAAAAGTTTCAGTTCTTCCCAACGAAAACGAACGCTACTTTCAAAGCCGCTTGTTAAAATTGGTTTGCCTTTATTTACAAAATTAAAAGTGTCTAAGACAACTGGATTATTGATTTGAGTTGCAAAAAAAGATTGATTAAATGTTAGGGAAACCTCATCGCCAATTCTTGTTTTGTAGTTGAAATCTATATTTCCGCCAATTGATGTTTCAGCTTTGATGTTGTTGTTTAATGGTTGAATATTATTTATTCCTTCTTGTTCGGATGCTGTTGAAAAAATGCTTGGTACTTTATAACCTAAACCGCTTCCAGCTCTTACATAAAAATCTTTTGTGAATTTATACATCAATGCTAAGCGAGGCAATACAAATAAACCAAATCGGTTTTGATAATCTGTCCGTAAACCTGCTTGTAACGAAAATTTATCATTTGGTTTCCAATCATCTTGTAAAAATATTCCAGTTGTGTTGTAGTCGTAATTTCTTTGCAAATGACTTTTGGTGCTATCTTCTGTGAATTTTTCCGTTATAAAATTTACGCCTGTTACAAATTGATGATTAGCAACTTTAAAATTAAACGCAACCTCTGTGTAACTGCTCAACTGCTTTCCTTTGAACGCAGTTGTTGCTTGGTTAATGGCACGGTCAAAATACGATATGCTGTTTTTTATTGTAAGCGATTTATTATTTTCAAATTGCTTGTCAAATTTCAATTGTGTGGCTAATCTGTTTGATAAATTTTCTTCAAAGTATTTATGTAGAGTGTCGGTTTCATTATTCAACACTTTCATATCGCCACCTTTTCGGTTGTCAAAAGTTGAGTTGATGCCAAAACGTAATGTGGTTTTTGGGTTGAAGTAATAATAGAATGTCGGAGCAAAATTAAAAGTCTGTGTTTTTGGTAAGTCTGAAAAACCGTCTTTGTTTACGTCTTGTGCAAATTGATAATTATTTGCCGAAAGCAAACTAAAACCAAATTTTTTCCAACGTTGAGAAAAATATCCATTCAAGTCTGTTCCAAGCAATGAAGTTTGATTTACTAAAAAAGTAAGTTCTCTTTTTTCTTGTGGTTGTTTTGAAATTAAATTTATAATCCCTGCAATTGCATCGCTTCCGTATAATGAAGATGATGAGCCTTTAATAACTTCAACTTGTTTTAAGTCAAGTGGTGGGATTTGCATAATGCTCAACCCTTGAGCAAAACCGCCATATAAAGGAAATCCGTCTTTTAAAATTTGAGTGTACTTACCGTCAAGTCCTTGCAAGCGTATGCTAACATTTCCATTTACTGCCGAGGTCTGTTGAGATTGTATTCCTGTTGCTTCCGATAAAAGCATTGCGATGTTGGCGGGCTTCATACTTCCTTTTTCATTCAGCTCTTCTCCGCCCAAAACTTCCACTCTGATTGGGATTTCCTCAATTCTCGAATTTGTTCGTGTACTTGATACAACTACCTCTTCCATTTCTTTTGCCTTTGATTTAAGATAAAGTGTTTGCTCCAGCAAACTGTCGGCAAGTGGAAATGTAAAAGTCAATTCCAGATTTTCATAACCAACATACCTTAAAACAATGGTCTGCTGTCCGTCTGGAATATTTTTAATTTCAATTTTTCCATTGATGTCTGCACTACTTCCATTGGTCGTTCCTTTCAATATTGCTGTTGAGCCGATTAATGCTTCATTGGTCAAACTATCTTTGATTGTTGCTTTGAAAATGTTTTGTGCATTTGCAAAAACAGGAAGTAATAATATAATTGTAATTAACTTTTTCACTTTTAACTTTTTTTGATGTTGGAAATAAAAAATAGAAACCGCTCAACTTTGTCAAGCAGTGAAACAAAAAAAGTGAAGTGTTTAAATCAGGAGAGAGGAATACAGCAAAAATAATCTGTCGGGCGGAGAAAAATATTGTTGAGAAAAGGAATTGAAATTCTTTTTTGTCCAGTTTGCAGAAAAAATTAATTGATGTGTAATATCAAATGCAATGTCAAAGTGCTGAACTGTCTTGGTAGTTGGAGTTGTAAGGTCGTTGTTGTCTTGGTGAATGTAACTATGGCTTTCGTTTTCAAAATTGACTTTCTTCTCTGTGTCTGAAAATTCAAATACCGTGTTGATGTAGCAACACGATAAAATTGTTAGAAGAAATATTTTAAAAACTGATTTCATTGTCGCAAAGATAATCATTAGTATGGTGCGGTGGAAAATTTTAGCTCTTTTGCCTGCGAAGCGGTCGCCTGTGTGATGGGGCAGGCAAATGTGCTAAAATGTGTGTTGGCTCTTTTCATTTTTTGTCGGTCGGTTTATGGTCGTCTTGTCGGTCTTTACGCTTGCACCTAACG
>JBBAQB010000035.1:0-7891 GCA_040400515.1 Ferruginibacter sp.
TTTTGCTATTATTTGTGAAAAGTTCACAAGTTTCTAACCCGAAATTACTCGGGCTGCATTATGCTATTTGAGGTGGTTGCCAAATACTTCCGTAGAAATTGGAAGTAAGTATTGATTTATAGGCAGGAATTTGAGTAGTTATTTCTGTTGCAATTTTTCTAAACTGAGGTGCTATTTCTTGACTAAAATTTAAGATTTGCTGTCCACAACAATTGCAAATACAAAAAGGTGAACATAGATCATTTTCTTTATTGTGTGAGTGGTCATCGTGATTAGAAGCAATTTCAGTAGCTTTATGTGCTGCACTGCTTACTTCTATATCAGCACAAGGCAAACACGATAGTGCCAAAAGATAGATTGATAATATGTAGTTTAAAAATTTCACGGATGTAAAAATAGGGATTTTATTTAATTGACAATAATCATAAGTTCATTTATTTGCTTTTTGATGCTTTAGATTAATGGAGTGGCTTTAATTTAGCATTAATTAAGGACTACAAAGCCCCAATAATATCCAAGAAGTTTTTGGCTGTATAACAACCCTCTACATTTTTACTTTCATAAACCATAAAATATTTATAGTTATCTCCTGATTTTTCAGCCCATTTTTTACCTAAAACATTCTTTGCTTTGCTTTCGTCATTGTCCAGAAAATCGCCTTTGGTTTCCACTAAAATGATGTTTTGCTTTTGAGTGTATAATATGAAATCCGGGTAGTGATTGTTGCTAAATCCGTTTAAGTAAAATCCTTTGTCTTTGGTTACGGAATTTCTGTGCCAAAACAAAACATTTTCTTGAGAAGCAATATCCATTATCAAACGTTGTTCAAAATTATTCATATCGCCTTCACGCTCGTAAAGTGATTTGTCAATTTTTGCGCCTTCTTTGGTGTGAATTAGCGTTTCTTTGAACTTGAAAGTTGGTTTCATAATGATTTTATTGGTATCCAACAATCTGCTAAATTCTTCTTTGGCGTGTTGGTTTGATAATTCTAAAATCTTGGCTTTTATTTTGTAAACGTAGTTGTACTCATTGTTTACGGCATCAATTATCTCTTCTGTGGAGAACTCGCTAAAGATGCGCTCTATGTATTTCTTGATTTCCTGTTCGGCAATTGGGGTCATATTGCCAATTTTACCCACCATAATATTGGCTATGTCTTTGACTTGCTTTTCTTTTGGTTTGGCTACAATGGTATCAATTAATATTTTTTTTGCTTGTACGCTAAATTTAGAAATTACAGCATCTTTTCGAGCTTCATCATAATCAACTTTAACAATTTCGGCACTAACACTATTAAAGTCAATTTCAATATCCTTTGAAGACAATTTGAATGTGCTTAATAGCTGATCTCTATTCAAGAAAACTTCTCCTTGACTTAATTCATCAAAAACCAATTCACGACTTAACACATCGGTTTCTAATTTTTTGTAAAACTGTGGTAGCTCGATACTTTCTGCTACTTGATGAAAGTGTTCTACAATTTTGTAACGCTTTGGTTCTTTTCCCATTTCTCTTAAAAGGTATTCGGTACTATCTCCAGTATCTTCTGTTAGTCTTGTCTCAAAAGCAGCTCCTTGCTCGATTGCTTTTTGTGTAATTTGATTGATTGTAGTATTTGCAACTGGGACAAATTCTTTTGCCATAGGATCGAATTCTATTGCATCAATATTGATATTTGTAATGTCATTATCATCAAATTGTTCGTTGGTTTTGTTTTCTTCTGACGAACCAAATAAATCCCTGTTTAAAGCTTCTTGATCTGATATTGGCGCAGCATTATTTTCAGTAATAATTTCTTCGGCATAATAGTCTTTATTACTAAAACCTGCATCTTGTAATCCTCTGACGATATTATCTAATGTTTCGTTGAATTTAGCGGAAGCAGTTAATACAAAAGACAAATTCAATAATGGTTCTTTGTGTTTTAATACATAAGGCTGGCGCAATACTCTACCTAAAATTTGTTCTACTTCGACTGCCGATGATTTGTCTGCTAATGATGCTAAAATATAGGCAAATGGACAATCCCAACCCTCTTTTAAAGCATTGATGGTTATGATGTATCGAACAGGACATTTCTCGTCCATTAAATCAATTCCTTTTAACTCGTCTAAACCGCTAACTTTGATTTTGATTTGCTCTTCCGGAATTTTTAATTCTATCAGTTTTTCTTTAATCTTGATATATGTTGTATTGTCGCTTCCTTTGATATTTGATTGTGCCTGGAATAAAATAATTGGTCTTATTTTTTTTCCACCCTCTAAAGTTTCTTGTATTGCTAATTGTTCTAACTGTCTTTGTAAATGCAATGCACTGTTGATTACTTCTTCTTTTCGGCTGTGGTTGTAAACAATAACTGGTAATTTTACCATATGTTCCTTTTTCAATTCAATAGCATTGACATAACTAACAATATTGCTATTCTTTTTAGGTGTAGCAGTTAAATCTAGTACAAATGAAGGATTCAAATTTTGCAACATTTCTACACTTAAATCACTTTCGGCATTGTGACTTTCATCGACAATAACCAAAGGATTTAGGCTTCTAATAATATTTATTAAAGCACTTTCGTCTGTGTCTGGCAAAACTAAATCTTGCTCTACAACGGTATCTCTAAAGGCTTCTAACGAACCATTTTGTTGGTATATTTTTCGGTCGTCTTTTTTCTTGGAATTAATCCTTAAACTGCTAAAATTGAATACGAAAATATTTAATTGTTCTGAAACTGATGTTGGATTAAAATTAGCTCCCTGCAACAAACTTTCTTTTTCGTACACTTCAACACTATGATTGAATAATGTATTTAATTTTTGGCGGTATGGATGGGCTGGATCTGATAAACTGGAGGCAGTTTGTTGTAATAAATTGCTCCAAGGCACTAACCAAACTACTGCTTTTGGTCGGCTGCTATCATAACTGCTGAAAATAGAATGTATAGCATTGCAAGCAATAAATGTTTTTCCTCCAGCTGTAGGGACTTTTATTGCAATGTGTGGTGTATTGAGAATATTGTCTTTATATGGCACCATACCACTATAAGTACCGTCAAGTTTTAATTCGTAAGGACCAACTTTGTCTTCCCAATATTGCTTGAAAGCTGTTGCAGGTTTAGGATACTTTTGGAGGTATTCTAAAAATAATTCTAAATCTGTGATTACTTGTTGCTGGTAGGATTTTAACTCCATTTATGTTTTTTTGTTCTATTTATTTCAAAATCAAATGAAATTGAAGTGTTTATATATGTTCTAGATCATCAATCCATTTGTTAAATCGTGGACATTTTATTCTTATCTTATTTATTCCAATATCTTGTGCTATTAAACAACCGTGAGTTATTTTAGAATAGTCTTTGATTATTTTCAACAATCTCTTTGATGGTGCAGTAATACTACTGTCATTTATTAATTCTGGATTTTGATTGTCGTTTAAGGTTTGTACCAAATAATTATAATCAAGAAACTCATTTTCTTCAAACCCATTATCGAAAACATTAATGTCACAAAACAATAAGCCTTCAAATTCGTGTAACTGAATGTAAGGAATAAATCTTTGTTGTAATTGAGCAGGAATACTTGCAAGCATTCCTTGTTCCATTAAATCCATTCCAATGTTTTTATTATTATGTTGATTGGCTTGTAACCAATTTGGATAATTATGATTGGCGTGAATTCCGTAAAAATCTATTAAAGTTGTAACAAATGCCGTTGGGTCTTGTTTTAAATGTGTTTCAATTTGATGTTTTAAAGAAGCCCAATTTACAATACCTCCCGCTGTTTTCTTTATTGTTGGATTTTGAACTACAATTCCAAATTGGATTAAATGTGGTTGTAAAATATCATTACAAAATTCTTGTTCTGTTTGCCCTTCACAAACTATAATTAAACGTGCCATATTATACTTTTATAAAAGGTTGACCAGAATTAATAATGTTTCTTTCCCATAAATCGCCTAATGTAAATTCTTCTAACCAAATTTTTAAATCTTCAGAATTTAATCTGCTAAAAACCGTTTGATTTTCTTCTATACTTCTGTCGATAACAACAACATCTTCTGGATTAAATTTTGCGATTAATCCTGGTGATTGTGTTGCAACAATTATTTGAGATTTGCTTGAAGCTGACTGTATCATACCAGCTAATTTTCCTATTGCAAAAGGATGTAAACCTAGTTCTGGTTCATCAATAATAATTACTGATGGAGGAGTTGGTTGCATTAAAAGCGTAGCCAAAGCAATAAATCGCAAGGTTCCATCTGATAGTTGGTATGCAGAAAAATTACTCTCCGTATCACCATTATCTACCCATCGTAAAGCAATTTCATTTTCATCAAGTCGGCTTGGTTCAAGTATAAATTTTTCGATATAAGGCGCTACTGTTTGAATAGTTTTTTCAATACGAATATAAATTTTAGGATGGTTGACTTTTAATAAATAGAGAAAAGCAGGAAGATTTCTTCCATCTTGTTTTAGATATTGATTGTCATTTATATCACATTCTCTTCTTAAAAAAGAAGTAGTAGAAGTATCGTGAAAATGGAATACTTGAATATTTTTTAAATGATTGCTTAGATAATTATTTCTATAAGATCCATTTTTTGAAATGCCACTTTCTTCTAGATTATAATTTACATAATAATTAGTAGTAGCATTATCTCTTCCAACATTATATCCTGAACCTTCTTTATCAAAGAATAATCCACCTTCTTTGGTTTGAATTAAATTGAAATAGTACGCATTATTGTTATTATTACCACTGTTAAAAATAAGTTTACCAAATAAGTTTTCGGTTGTCTTTCTACCAAAATAAAGTAAATTATCTGCTTTTTCTTCTTGAACGAATTTTTGTAATCTTAAATTGAAAATTGCATTGATTAGTTTGAAGAATGAAACAAAATTACTTTTCCCCACACCGTTACTCCCTATAAGAATATTGATTGGTTTCATTTCCAATTCTAAATTCTTAATAGATTTATATCCTTTTATTTCTAGATAGTCTATCATAATAATACTGTTTTAAAATCTTGTTATATCTCTTGGTATTTTCTTGAAAATAATATGATGCTTTAGCATAAAGTCTTTTTCGAGTAAACAATTATCTGCGTAAATAATATACTGGCTTGCTTTATGTTTTATTTTAGCCATAAAATCATAATCTACTGTTGTAACCGCATCTTTAGTGTAATAAAAATAATAATCGGTTTGGTCTTTTGAACCTATGCGATAGTTTTCTTCTACAAGTGAGTGCGTTGTTGGGCTGTATGATGTTCTAGTTTCAGAATACCAAATGTATTTTAAAATATTTTCTAAACCCACGGCTTCATTAAGCACATCTTCTTCAAGAAACAAAGGTTCTCCAAGTTGGTAATAATTAAAACTTCCTCCAGTACCTTCGGTTTTTTTAATATCACCAAAACCATTTATAACACGTTTAATTCTTTCTGCTGTAATTTTATTAGCATAATCTTCCATTTCAATTATAATGAATTTTCTGTGTCCTCCATCTTTGTTTAAATTTAAAACAGCTTGAGCTGTAGTGCCAGAACCTGCAAAACTATCAAGAACAATTGAGTTTTTATCTGTAGCTATACTTAAAATCCTTTCAATAGTACCAACAGGTTTTGGATTTGGAAAATCACTTTTATTAAAACCTAAATGTTTAATAAACATTTCAGTTCCTCTTTCACTATTGACTTCTTTAAAATCCCAAACAGAAGTTGGCTTAACATTTTCTCTATTATCTAAATAATCTTTTTCAAATACAGACCATTGTTTTTTTGACGGCATATATTTAGGATATAATTTATCAATATTTTGAATGGAATTTTCAAAACCCCATCGCCATCTACCTTCCTTAATATCAGACTTCATGGGATAAATTACTATATAGTCATTGGGAATTTTATCTTCTAAATTTATTACTTTAAAATCTTGGCTTTTTTTGTTAAAAATAAATGGATAGTACATATTTGGTCTATCAATCCTAGTATCACCATCACCAGTTTTTCGTAAATCAATTTCCCGATAAATACCTTTTTCATCTGACTTATTGTATCTTTTAGTTATTTTTATATCTGGTTCAAAACCGCCTAAAGTTAATTCAGAAGATTTTCTATAAATTGTTATTGTTTCATGAGCTGTTGCGATGTACTTATCATCACTTCGTCCTTTAGGATTATTAACACATGCAACTGTTCGGACGTAATTACTTATTCCGAAAATTTCATCACAAACTAATTTAAGATTTGCTTGCTCGTTATCATCTAAAGAAATAAATATAGCACCATCTTTAGCTAATAATTTATGAAGTAATTTTAATCTTGGATACATCATACACAACCATTTGTCGTGTCGCGTTAAATCTTCCCCATCTTTACCTACTACTTCGCCCAACCATTTCTTGATTTTTGGATGGTTTACGTTGTCGTTGTATACCCAACTTTCGTTACCCGTGTTGTATGGTGGGTCTATGTAGATGCATTTTATTTTTCCTTCGTATTCTGGCAATAAACTTTTTAAGGCTTCGAGATTATCTCCGTGAATAATCTTGTTACCGCTGTTATTAGGTTCGGGTTGTTGTACACCATCAGCAAAGCCATATTGAGGCTCCAGTATTTTGTAGGGTACGTCTTGATGATGGTTTATTACTTTTTCTTTTCCTATCCAGTTTAATGTTGGCATTGCGAGTAGCTAGTTTTATTATGATTTTATTGTATTTGAATTGTGCATACAGTGTCGGCACAATTGAAAATTTTTCTTACAGTAACATAAATTGCAGCTTAATTACAAAATAGGTTACTACTAATCTACAAACATACAAAAATGCAATTGAATGTAAAAGGATGTTATTTGAATATCGTGGATAGGATAACCAAAAAAAGGATAAAAGATATTTTTATTTTTTTGTGAAATAAAAAACAGATTTAAGTGGCTGTTTGGGTGCAAATTGGTTGCAGTAGTTTATTGATTTGCTTTACTATTTCCTTATGTTTCCCGATTGTTTAGAACTAGAAAAGTAGTTTATGTTTTAGGTGTTTTTTGGTTATCCTATCCTATCCCTTATTTTAATGAAAAAAGGTGCAAAATGCACCTTTTAAAATTTGTATTGAGTTGACTGGAATTTTAGAGAATATTGTCGATTGAATTACTAGTGTTTTTTTGGTCTACTTCTTCATAAGTGAATTCTTTAATGGCGTAAACATATCCTGTTTTAGTGCTTATTCTAATAAAGTTGTGTTTTTTCATAGCCTTTCCGATTTTGTTTATTGTACCGTCATTGATGTTGATTTTGGCCTTTTCTGCTAGTTTGGCTGCTATTTGTGAAGCGTTTAAAAAAAGTGTTGCGTTTTCTCTTTCGATTGGTTCAAACCAAGTTAATAATAATTCTTCTTCTGGGCTTCGTAACTGGTATTGTTCGTTATTCTCCGTAATTGATTTTATTTCTTCCTGGTCAAACCAAAATCTAAAACCACTTTTGAAAAGAAACAACGCTTGTGAAAAAGCCATATTTATATTAACTTCGTGTTGGTATTTGATGCCTTCCAACTCAAAACAAAGAAATCTTCTGCTTCCTGTACTGTCGTTTAAGAACTGTGCTGTATTAACACTTCCTGCAAAAGATGCCCGTCTGGGCATTGTTTCGTTGTTGTGTCCGTAGGCTTTTCTCATTCTGATTTGGGTTTTTGTAATGATTTCTTTGAGTGATCCAATTTCGGAACGGTTTAGGTTTTCGAGCTCGTCCAAGTTGATTAACATACATTCTGAAAGCTGCACTAATGTGTCTTTGTTGTTTGGGTTTATGGTTCCAGAAAATAGGTATTCTTTCAAAGGTTTCGGAACGAGTTTCTCTACCCAAGTTGTTTTGCCTAATCCTTGTTTGCCACTAAATACAAT
>JBBAQB010000036.1:0-7794 GCA_040400515.1 Ferruginibacter sp.
CATCAATGTGCGCAGCAATACCAAAGTTTCGTTGATAACGTAAGTCTCCCATTTTGTAATAATTAAATTGTTTTTTGTTTAATTGTTAAATGATACTTCGATGAATCATCTAATATCTTATATAAAATCTTCGGTTTTTTATTTTGTTAGCCAAACTTAGACAACAACTGTGTTCAGCCTCGGAGGCGTCGCAAGTTTCATCTTTATCTATATATTTAGCTTTTATTTTAGCGTATTTTGACGCATATAATGTTCCCAGTAGATATCCGCTATTGCGGCTTGGGCTTAATATGTTTTTTGTGCTCTCATATAATGCTAAATCATTCAACCTCCATCCTCAATGATATTTGTTGATGCTTTTAGCGCCGCAAAGGTAAGAAATTATTGTAATAAATCAAGGTAGATCGTAACTTGAACAGTTATTGAACTAGCTTTAACTTTTCATACATTTATCTAAATAAACAATTGTTAGTTATTTTTTCGTTTTACTAAACTTTTACTCTTGGCCCACAACATTCTCCTCACCGGCGCAAACGGCTATATTGGTCAAAGACTTATTCCTGTTTTAATAGAACAAGGCCACCAAATTTATTGTTGTGTGAGAGACAAAGAGCGTTTTGAAGATGAACACAACCATCCAAATATTGAAACAATAGAAGTAGATTTTTTGGATGAAAACGCGGCAATAAAGTTCCCCCAGCATATTGATGTTGCATATTTTCTTATTCACTCCATGAGCAGCGAGGGTAATTTTGAAGAAAAGGAACTAGCATCTGCTTTTAGCTTTTTAAGACTGATAGAAAAGACTAACTGCAAACAAATTATTTACCTCACAGGTATTGTAAATGAAGCCCACTTATCAAAACACTTACACTCACGCCTTGCGGTTGAAAACAAACTGAATGAAAGTTTTATTCCACTCACAGCTTTGCGAGCGGGTATTATAGTAGGCTCAGGCAGTGCTTCCTTTGAAATTATAAGAGACCTTGTAGAAAAGCTGCCGGTAATGATTACGCCCAAATGGTTAAACACAAAGTGTCAGCCAATTGCCATAAGAAATGTGGTTGAGTTTTTAACTGGAGTATTGTTAAATGAAAGTACTTACAACAAACATTTTGATATTAGCAGCAACGAGGTATTAACCTACAAACAAATGCTGCTGCAATTTGCTGATGTTCGTAAATTAAAAAGATGGATCATCACCGTTCCTGTTATGACGCCACGGATTTCTTCTTATTGGCTTTATTTTGTAACATCAACCTCCTACCCTTTAGCCATTAATCTGGTAAACAGTATGAAAGTGAATGTTATTGCAGAACCCAATAACCTAGCAACAGATTTAAACATACAGTTACTCACTTATAAAAATGCAGTAGAACTTGCTTTTGAAAAGATTGAGCAAAATCTGGTACTAAGCAGTTGGAAAGATTCCTTTACATCATCTAATGCAAACCAGCAATGGATGGACCAGGTTGAAATACCCATTTATGGTTGTTACAAAGATTTAAAATGGCGGGAAGTAGCTCCGGAGAACGTAGAAAAAGTATTGCACAATATCTGGAGCATTGGCGGTGCCAAAGGTTGGTATTACGGCAATACCTTGTGGAAGGTGAGGGGGCTGATGGATAAATTTATGGGAGGCGTTGGCTTGCGAAGAGGGCGCACAAACCCCAGCGAAATACACCGTGGCGATGCGCTGGATTTTTGGCGTGTTTTAATAGCAGATAAAAAAAATAAAAGATTACTCCTGTATGCAGAGATGAAATTACCCGGAGAAGCCTGGTTGGAGTTTAGAATTATGAAACGCCACAATAAAATGCAACTAAGGCAAACTGCCACCTTTAGACCAAGAGGACTGTGGGGAAGGTTATACTGGCTAAGTGTACTTCCATTTCATTATTTCATTTTTAATGGAATGATAAGGAATCTGACTAAAGTAAAATGAATATCCTTGCTTGCTTCATTAAAATAAAAAAGCCATCTTACAAGATGGCTTTGATAATATAAATTCTAATATTTTAATTAAACTCTAAAGTGTGCAAATGCTTTGTTAGCTTCTGCCATACGATGGGTATCTTCTTTCTTTTTGTAAGAAGCCCCTTCACCTTTACTTGCTGCAACTATTTCATTTGCTAATTTATCTGCCATGCTACGTCCGTTTCTTTCACGGCTGTAACGTACCATCCATTTGATAGAAAGAGATACTTTTCTGTCAGGACGAACCTCAGCAGGAATCTGGAAAGTAGCACCACCAATACGGCGACTTCTAACTTCAACACCTGGTGTAATATTGGTTAAAGCTCTTTTCCAAACTTCATATCCATCTTCGCCGGTTGTTTTTGCTACTTTATCTAACGCTGTATAAAAAATATTATAAGCTCCGCTTTTTTTACCTTCCCACATTAAATTATTCACAAAACGAGTAACTAATTTGTCGTTAAACTTAGGATCTGGTGCTAAAGGGATTTTTTTTGGAACTGATTTACGCATTGTTTGTTAATTTTTAATTTATGGGCTGAATTTCTTCAAGATTTAAAACTTTACTCAACCCTGTTTGTGTTAATTATCTAATATCAAAAATCTATTAATTAGATTTTATTTCTTTGCTCTTTTCGTTCCGTATTTACTACGGCTTTGCTTACGATCTTTCACACCCGCAGTATCCAATGATCCACGAACAATATGATAACGTACACCCGGCAAATCTTTTACCCTACCGCCACGTATCAAAACGATACTGTGCTCTTGTAAGTTGTGACCTTCACCTGGAATGTAGGCGATAACCTCGATCTTATTAGTAAGACGAACTTTTGCTACTTTACGCAATGCTGAGTTTGGTTTCTTAGGAGTTGTAGTATATACTCTCGTACATACACCACGACGTTGCGGGCAAGCATCCAATGCTCTGGATTTGCTTTTCGCTTTAATAATCTCTCTTCCTTTTCTTACCAGTTGATTTATAGTTGGCATTTATATAACCTTTTTTTTCGGACGGCAAAGGTAGGAATTTATGTTTTAAAAAAACTCAAATAATTTAAAAAAATGTCTTTTTTCTTATTTGGCCTTTAAATCAGTCTTCCAAAACCTATTTTTTACCTATTTCCAATTAGTAATTAAAAAACTCTGTTGGTTTTATATTTTGTCTTGTATCTAATGTCTTGCGTCTAAATTCTACTTTTCTACAACTTCATCATCCAGCCATTGTTATCGGTTGATTTCCCGTAACGAATGTCGTTGAGCATCATCTTCACTTTCGGTGCAACTTCCCAGTTGTCTACATCAAATTCCATTATATAATCTTTGTACCGCAACTCTTTAATTAAGGAAATGGTTGCAGCTGTTCCTGTACCAAAGACTTCTTTTAAAGTACCTGCTTTGTGTGCTTCAATCACTTCGTCAATATTTAACGGGCGCTCTTCAACTGTTAATCCCATTTCTTTCAGCAAAACAATTACGCTGTCTCGGGTAACGCCATCCAAAATTGTCCCGTTCGTAAGGTCTGGTGTTACAACTGTATTGCCTATAACAAACATTACATTCATAGTACCACATTCCTGCACGTATTTGTGCTCAAAAGCATCTGTCCATAACACCTGGTCGTAACCTTTTAATTTTGCCTGTGCTGTTGGATACATAGAACCACCATAATTGCCCGCTGCTTTTGCAAACCCAATACCACCAGGCACTGCACGTACATATTGCTCCTCCACATATATACGCATTGGCGTAGCATAATAAGGCCCCGTTGGGCTAAGGATAATCATGAACTTGTATTTTTCACTTGGCTTTACACCAATCGTTTCGTCTGTACTAAACATAAACGGACGAATGTAAAGTGAGTGATCTTGTTTTGCAGGAATCCAATTGCTATCAAGCTTAATCAATTCCTTCATTCCATCTATAAAAATCTCTTCTGGTATAGTTGGCATCTGCATTCTCTCAGCAGACTTATTAAATCTTCTAAAATTATCTAGTGGTCTAAAGATATAAGGTTCTCCTGCAGGATTCTTATAGGCTTTTACACCTTCAAATATCGACTGGCCATAATGAATAGCAGCAAGTGATGGAGCCATTAACATGGGTTGGTAAGGCTTTATTTCAGGTGTTTGCCATTTCCCATCTTCATAATCTACTTCCAGCATGTAGTCCGTCATGTATTTTCCGAAAGGAATATTCTCAAGATTAATATCGTTGAGCTTACTTCTTTCTATCTTAGTAATATTAAAATCAATAGCAGCAATCATAATCGTTTATTTTTGCTGCAAAGAAACGAAAATTAACCCGCAAATACCTTTTTTATGAGCCTAGATGATATAAAACTATCTCCTTTTTTAGTCAAAAAAATGTACGAAAAAATATTGGTAGTTTCATCCTTCGCTACCAAAAAAAACGACCAAATTGATTTGGCTGTAAAAGAAGAATTAAAAGAAACAGATAACAGTGTTCAAAATCAAATAAAATATTTAGGCAAAAACAGGAAAAATATTTTGGTACTTGTAAATGAAAAAGACCATATTTTTTTAGGCGACGATGACCTTAGTTTTTTAATGAGTGTGTTGAGTGCTTGCGGCATAAACATGGCCGATGCAGCATTGGTAAATATTTTTACAGATAGCAACATAAGCAATGAAACGCTTACAAACCAATTTTCGCCTACCATCATATTATTTATTGGCACAGAGCCGCAATCACTTGGTTTCCCCATTCAAATTCCTTTATACCAAGTACAGTCTTACAATAAACAGCAATATTTGTGTGTACCTCCATTACAAAAATTAGCCGGCGATAAAGAAGAAAAAAAACTGTTATGGAGTGCCTTAAAAAAAATATTCTCTATTGCTTAAACCAATTCACATGAAGTTAATATTTGCCACAAACAATCAAAACAAAATAGCTGAAATTAAAAACGCGTTAACCGCAGGTTTACAAATTGTCACATTAAAAGAAGCAGGTATTGACATTGATATTCCTGAACCGTTTGATACGTTGGAAGAAAACGCAAGAGAGAAAGCGACCGTCATATTTTCTATAACAAAACAAAATTGTTTTAGTGAAGATACTGGCCTTGAAGTAACAGCATTAAATGGTGCGCCTGGTGTTAAAAGTGCACGCTACGCAGGCGATGAGGCCGACAACAAAAAAAACATTGCAATGCTGTTAAAAAATATGGAAGAAAAAGATAACAGAAATGCACAATTTAAAACAGTTATTTCCCTGTTGCTAAATAACAAAGAATATTTATTTACAGGTGTTTGCAAAGGAAAAATAAACAAGGAAGAAGAAGGAAATATGGGCTTTGGTTACGATGCCGTTTTTACACCAGATGGTGCTGATAAAACTTTTGCCGAAATGGAGATGGAAGAAAAAAATAAATACAGCCACAGAAAAAAAGCATTGGTGCAATTGATAACATTTTTAAATGATCACAATGGGCAGAGTTAAATTATTAATACCCGAACATAAAATATTTTCTACAGAAATAGCTGTGAGAATAACCGACATAAATTATGGAAACCATGTAGGCAATGATGCGTTTGTACGGCTCATACACGAAGCCCGGGTGCAATGGCTTGCAAGGGAAAATTATACCGAGTTAAATATTGAAGGAGCTTCCCTTATCATGGCTGACTTAGCAGTGGAATATAAAGGCGAATCTTTTTATGGAGATATTTTAAAAATCGACATTTCCGTGGGAGAAATAAGCAGGGCAGGCTTTGAATTGTATTACCAGATTCATATGACCAGAGCTGAAAACACAATATTAATTGCCAAAGCCAAAACCGGTATGGTTTGCTACAATTATACAGAAAAAAAAGTACGGGAATTGCCTGAAAAATTAAGTGCCATATTACATTCAAAAAATTAAGCATTCCATATTTTCCAGTTCTCTTCCGCCTGTAGTACCAGCATATCGAAACCGTTTTTTACGATACTGCCACAGCTTTCGCCTTTCTGTAAAAACAGTGTCTTTTCCGGTGCATAAATAAGATCGTAGAGTAGGTGCTTTGCCGAAAGTAATTTGTATGGAATTGCAGGAAGCTCTCTTTCATTTGGTGTCATACCAACTGGCGTACAATTTATAATGATAGAATATTCAGTCATAATTTTTTCGTCTACCTCGTTGTACGTAATGCAATTTTGCAAATTGCTTTTATCTCTGCTTACCAATAAAAAATCAATCCTTAACTGCTTTAAAACATATTGCACTGCTTTAGATGAGCCACCTGTGCCCAACACAAGCGCTTTCGTATGCTGAGGCTGCAACAAAGGAACCAGTGACTTTTCAAAGCCAACCACGTCTGTGTTGTGTCCCGTTAAAATACCGTCAGTAAATTTGATGCAGTTTACAGCACCAATTTCTTTAGCTGCCACCGTTACATAATCTATAAGCGGCAGTATACTTTGTTTGTATGGAATAGTTACAGCAAGGCCCTTTAAATTTGAATTTGCTTCTACTAAATTTTTGAACTCATTGATATCTTTTATTGCAAACAATTCAAACTCAGTATCAGTAATATTTTCCGCTTCAAATTTTTTATCAAAATACTTTTTTGAAAAAGAGTGACCAAGCGGATAACCAATGAGACCAAATAATTTCATACATTTTTTCTTTAAATTAACCTGCCGGCCTTTCAAAAGCCGGCATATTTTAATATTTAGTAAAAAAGTTTAAGTGCAGAAAAGTTGCGAAATCAAATCGAGTTTTTTTGCAAGGAACGATCAAAACTTATTTTTTATCCAGATAAAACTCAAAAGTATCTCCGCGTAATCCTATACGCATTGCTTCAAGAGCTAGCATTTCAGACGGAGCAATATTGCCAAGATTAACATTGCAACCAATCAACTCTAAAAAGTAAAGCTGCTGTGCTTTTTGCGGTGCTTCCCACAAAATTTTCTCAGCCGGTATTTGTGTAAGTATTTCCTGTACCAAGCCTTCACGTACTTCACCACTACCTCTGTAAATACCTACGTTACCTGCTTCACGTGCTTCAGCAATTACGTAACTGGCTCCTGCACTAAGTTCTGCACTCATCAATTCAATCCACTTGTACGGCGGTATAATATGTGCGGCATCTTTGCTACCTACTTCACTATACACTTTAAAGTTTTTTGCAAGTTTTTCAATATACCCACATTTTTCTGCGTGTGGTATGGTTATCGAACCATCACTTACTTCAATGGTAGTAATGCCAAATTCTTTACACATTGCTACATAATCATCAAACTGGTTACGTATTAAAAATGCTTCAAACAAAGTACCTCCAAAATAAACAGGGGCATTATTGGCCGCATACACAGCCAATTTGTCTTTTAAATTAGGCGTTACGAATGCAGTACCGAAACCAAGTTTTACAATATCTACATGGGGTCCGGCAACACTCATAAAGTTCTTAGCTTCTTCTATACTAAGCCCTTTATCCATCACCATAGTAAGGCCGTTTGTACGTGGTTGTGCCGTACGCTCCGGCATTTGAGAAAGATTAAAATTCATTGAATATTATTTTGATATCTGAAAATGAAGCGGCAAATATATTTAAACTAAAATAAAACGAAATTTTAGCTTCACTTACTTCCCTTCTTTTTATAACGTGCTATTATTTCAACTACCTGCCTGTGCTTTAGAATGCGGGGATCGAGCTGAATGAATTTCTTAATTAGTTTTGGATTTTCTGTCATGGCATTTTCCAGTTGCAATACTGCTTCTTTTGACTGTCCGTCGGCAAACAAAAACATACTTTTATAAAATAAGAAAATGGTCTTTCCATCAGTTTGTTCATACGCAAACTGCGCATA
>JBBAQB010000037.1:0-779 GCA_040400515.1 Ferruginibacter sp.
CCCTAAATGCGGTACCACTTAAAATGGTTATATCAGTGCCTGGGGTAACTTTTAATAATTCCTGGGCCTGGCTTATAAAAGCAAATAAAAAGGGCAGGGTAAGCAGGGTAATCTTTTTCATGGTTGTCATTTTTAATAGTAATTAAAATAGAGCGTTAATAATAATTAGTTTAACCTGCAAGCAGGCGGGTTGTTAAAAGACCCAACAGCACAAACATGGCTTGGCACCACAATGCAAAACTGCTGCGGGAGCATTGCGTTTGTTTCTTTAGGCGGCGGTAAAAAGTTTTGGTTAATGAATGATTTATACAAATTTCAATATTTTAATATGTGATTTAAGCTGAATGAATGGTACTTTACCAACTTTTATTTGGGAATTATGAAAGCTTAACGCAGGGTAAATATTTTTCATACAGGAAGACTTTATTGGATAAATAAGAAATTCCCTACGTGAATTACCGCTATTTTTTTCTAAAATGCATTAAAAAACACCACAACTTCTTTTCATTTTTAAAAATGAAAAGAAGTTGTGGTTTAAAGGTTGTTTTCCTAAGATTTGAAGGGTGCATTCCAACGATTTGAAGGGTGCATTATGATAAAAAATACTTATGCATGCACAAATGCAATAAATCTATGATAAACTATTTAAGAAAAAACGAATGCTTTTTTGCTTTTTAGCTAACCAAGTAACGAAGCAAATACTTAGCGCCCCAAAATATAATAAGTAGAAGATAAATACAATCAAAAGTATCTATAAAAAATCCAACCGCAGCCATATT
>JBBAQB010000037.1:879-7133 GCA_040400515.1 Ferruginibacter sp.
TAAAACTCCTTGAACCAAACAAACCCGCAACCATCAACCCGAAACCCGCAACCGTTTACACTAATAAGTAGAAGATAAATACAATCAAAAGCATCTATAAAAAATCCAACCGCAGCCATATTTAAAACTCCTTGAACCAAACAAACCCGCAACCATCAACCCGAAACCCGCAACCGTATAAAGATTTCATCGTTAAATTTTATTAAGTACTAAGCGAAGCGCTCGTGTGTAAGGAGCCTAGGGAAGAAGTAATAGAGTTTTGTGAGCATTGGTTTTGGTCTCTGTAAATACAACGCACTACTTTGCGTCGGAGTTTCGCAGCAGGTTTTCTTTTTTTTTATGAATTAGGTTTGCGAAAACCCCGCTGGGACAGAAATTTTTAGGAAACTGAATTTAAATAAGCAGTGGGAGTTGTACCGGTAGCATTTTTAAAAGCCCTGATAAAGGTGGTTTGAGAAGAAAAACCACATTTGGAGGAAATGAATTGCAAAGTAAAGTTATTGTTTTGACCGAGTTGGATAAGAATTTTTGCCTGTTCTATACGTAAACTGTTGCGCCAAACAGAAAAGGATACTTTTTTGATATCGTTAAAGAAGTAAGTCAAATGATGGGGTGGAATTCCTATATCATCAGAAATTTTAGATAAGCTACAGTCTACCTGCAGGTACGATTTCAAACGAATGCACTCCTCAAGCTTTGCTTCAATGTTATCGATATAGTCTGTTGAGAAAAGTTCGGGTTTTTTATTTGTGTCTGAAGAAAAACCAGTAACACCCGGGTCATTTCCATCTATTACAAGGTTATCTGCCGGACTAGCATCTTTTATGGGCGGGTATAGATTTCCTATGGGCAAGCCATACATAATGTGAGGGAAAAACATGATACCCATATTGATCACTACAAAAACGATAGAAGCTAAAAGCAAAGGAACACTCGCTTTTTCTAAAAAAACAGACTTATCATCATATATCAAAATATCGGCCATTGTGATAGAAAAATCGAGGGTAATGATGGATATAATGAACGCAAAAAATAACAACCAATTGCGCATCAGTTTAAATTGGGGTACCTGATAAATCCTGCTGTTAAAATTTCTTTTGTGCTTCCATATTAAATACCACAGTGAGCCAGCATAAAAATACATTACAAATACATTTGATACCTGGTTTATTTTGTGCGGTATAAAAACATTTAAATTAAATTGATCAATGTTCCATTGCTCACTCAGCATGTTTTGGGCAACTAAAAGCTTAAAATCCCAGCTAGAAAAAAAATAAGGAATTCTGCCCGTGAAAGAAACTATAAATGGCAAAAAATGAAGCCAGTCTTTCTTGTCCATTTTAGTGTTGTCCCGCAACACACCCCTTACATAAAAAAAGGACAAAGGACTAAACAAGTAAAAAATAAAATCATTGGAAATGGTACAAAAAGCTACAACCTTGGGGGAAACCCCGTAGAAAAAAGTAAGTGATTGTAGCAGGTATAAAGACGAAAAAAATAAATACCCCGCTAAATAGCGGTTCACAGACTTGTATCCCTTGTTGTAAAAAAGGATAACCAAGGGCAAAAACAAACCTGATAAACAGATATAAGGGATGATGGAAGTCAAAAGCTAATTAATCTTTGTTATATTTCAAAAATAGAACAATAATAGGTTTGATTTTAACTTTAATACAAAAAAGCTTAATCTATAAAAATAAAAAAAGGTTAATAATGTAAATAATAGTGCCGTAATTTCTCAGCAATATCTCCCAACGGGAACGTTTGTTCGATGCAACGAAGATTGAAATATGCAAGGGCCGGCAAGGGCTAAGACATTGCTGCAAAGCAAGGTAAAATTACCGCTGATAAAGTCGAAACGCCGCTGGTTAAAAAACAAGCGGCGACAAAGATTTTAGCTAAGACCAGCTTGGGCGAGGGTTTACATATTGATAATAATGCCTTTACATAAATTATAATTTGATAACAAATTCATTAAATAAATAAAAAGTAATTTTTTATTTATTATTTTTTACTTTTATTATGTGATAGATAAGTAAACCGTGAGATATTCACTTACAATTTACCTTTCAATGCTTATTTGAGGGATTGCATTGTCTCAAAAATATTTTTTAATCTGATTCATTGAATATCATCAATCTGAACATGAACCTATGAAAAAAGACAAGATTATAGTAAAAACAGAAGATTTGGTCTATTTAATCTTATCTATTCTTGCTATTCTATTCATCCTTTTTGAGACAGTAGACTTGATTTATATTTTTTACAAAGAAGTAAGCAGATTTTCATTTGCAAGCGAAAGACCATTGGGCCTTACCGGTGTTCCTATCTTCTTTAATATCTTAATTACTCTTGAAATATTAGAGACCTTTAAAAATCATCACAATACTATCTTGAGTAAAGTGAAAATCATATTATTAATTGCAATCACAGCAATTGTTAGAAAAATAATAACCCTAGATATCAAACATTCTGATCACCTCATGCTTATCGGTATTGCAATATTGATATGTTCTTTAGGGCTAGGCTATTATTTATTATCGAAAAAAGAAAATGTTGAATAATCATCCTAAATATTTATCGCTAAAACAAACCAAAATGAAAAATAGACTTAAAAAAATTACTGCTTTCACTTTAGCATTTCTTATGTTTAATACGAGCGTTTCTCCGTGTACAGGAATTACATTAAAGTGCAACGATGGTGGCTTTGTTGTAGCTAGAACAGTTGAATGGGCACTTAACGATGCACAACACAACAAGATTTTAGTAGTGCCCCGCAATAAAAAATTTATAGGGCAAACTCCTCAGGGCTATAACGGAAAAAAATGGGATGGAAAATATGGCTTTGTAACACTTACAGCATATGGCCAGCCTTACGGACCTGATGGATTAAATGAAGAAGGATTATATGTTGGCGTATATTATTTACCCGATTTTGCTGAATATGCTATTTATGATAGTGCAAAAGCAGAAAATTCAATGAGTGTGGGTGACTTAATGCAGTGGATGTTATCATCGTTTAAAACAGTTGACGAAATTGTTGCCAACCTAAAAAATGTGATAGTAGTAAATGTTGACAATAAAGAGTTTGGAGGTGCAGCACTACCTTTTCATTTCAAAATTGTTGATCCAAGTGGTAATAGTAAAGTCATTGAAATAGTGAATAATGGCGAAGTAAAAATATATAATCCCTACATTGGTGTGATAACAAATTCGCCTACATATGACTGGCATTTAATTAACCAAAGAAATTATCTCAACCTATCAACAACTCCGAATGCCCCAAAGAGTTTTGATGGGTATACTTTAAAACCATTAGGAGGCGGTTCAGGGTTGATAGGCTTACCTGGTGATTTTACCCCTGCATCAAGATTTGTAAGAGCCGCAGCCTTTACTGCATCTTGTCGTCCACTAGAAACTACTTTAGATGGTGTCTTTGAATCCTTTAGAATATTAGATAATTTTAACATCCCATTGGGTGCTCAGGTTCCGAAAGACCATTTACCAACTGATATAGTTAGTGCTACCCAGGTTACTTCTGCATCTGATTTAAAAAATAAGGTATACTACTACCACACAATGTGGAACAGGCAAATAAGAAAAATTGATTTAAAAGCGATTGATTTTGCTTCTGTAAACGAGCAAATAATTGATGATGACCAGGCGAAAACAAATACTGTTAAAGATGTAACGCCAAAATTGCCTAGTAAAAAGAAATAAAAATTAACTGCTAAAAAATGTCATATTTAAACGAAATAGCTGCTTGGAAAATATCACTTTTTATACTTCTTTTAGTGCTCATTTCAACTTTACTTGGCAGTATTGTTGGAAAATCAATAAAGAAAAAAGGAGAATATTTAACAGAATCAAGTAATGTTTATGGTTCACTTTTTGGTTTATTAGCACTCATATTAGCCTTTACATTTAGTATGAGTATAGACAGATATGACACCCGTAGAAAAATTATTATTGAGGAATCAAACACAATTAGTACCGCTTTACTTCGTGCCGACTTGTACCCAGAGAACGAACGCTTGTTGTTTAGAAATGATTTTAAAAAATATATTGAAACCCGAATAAATTATTTTAAAGCCGGCTTTGACTTTGAGAAAAGAGAGCAGGTAAATATAATCAGCCAATCTTTATCGAAGGCATTGTGGGATAGAGCAACCAGACTTTCACACAATTATTCAAATACCGACGCAACTCGCCAAATGATTCCGGCACTGAATGAAATGTTTGATATAACTACAACGAGATTGGCTGCTGAAAACGCAAAAGTACCTGACAGCATTATTTTGTTAGCATTTCTATTAGCATTTATAATTTCTTTTTTCTCCGGTTATTCATCAACTTTAAAAGGAAACATCGATTGGTTTGGTAATCTTTGCTTTGGAGCAACTATTTCACTAACCGTATTTTTTATTTTAGATTTAGACAGACCTTACAGAGGTTTAATTACATTAGATCAGGCAAATAATAGTATGATTGAATTACTGAATTATTTCAAATAAATTATAAAAAATAATCAGCCATGTTGCGTGTTTCCTCCGCCACGTTTTTTCTCAGCAGCGTTTTTCAGCGAGAACTTTGCGTTTGAGGCAAAGAAGATTGGATTATGAAACGTTAGGCAAGCGACAGAGACCTTGCTGAGAAGCAAAGTAAAATTACAGCTGATAAAAACTAAAAGAAGCTTGTTAAAAACCAAGCGGCGGTAAAATATTAGCGAAGATCAACTAAAGAAAAATGTATCCTTTTTTCTTTAACCCAGAAAAGGGGTTGAATTTGTTTTTGAATGCAGCCAATTGTCATCAAAATCATTTCAAATCGAATACATTAAAAATAAAATTCAACCAGTTGAGATAAAGATTTTTTATATCATAACTTTATTTTAAATTTATCCTGAAAAAAATAAAAAATGAAACACCTATTGTTTATTCTAGCTTCATTTGCAACGATTGCATTTGCCAGTTCATGTAAAAAAAGCGCTGTAGCCTGCGCCCAATTTGATAAAAGCTCCTACTCTGTGAACGACACGATTACCCTAAATGCTGCTTGTAGCGAAAATATTGGTACTTATCAATGGCAGCCTCAAGAAGGTTTGCGAATGTTGGGAAGCGGAAACTCCTCAACTGAGCGTTTTATAGTTCTACCTTTAACCGGTTCTCTTTCGAGATCGATTAATTTAACGGTTTCTAACTCTAAATCTTCTCGTAGCATTACAAAATCTGCTTTGATACTTTAATTTCTACATCAGCAATTGTTGTTTGCTGATGAATGACATAAAGTTATTAATGTTGGTATAATCACTTAAATGACGAATAGGCGTAAAATCCATTGGTGTGCCTAGTTGAAATGATACCATTTGGTTAGGAGATAACTCAATTTTGCTCCCCGTTTATAAAAACGTAGAGGGAATAAATCTTGTTTTCAATTCCATGTAATGTGTCCAGTTCAATATTTCCATCTTTAAATTTTAAAGATGATTTAATTTTTCATGAATTTTCTTTATCGTAAATAATCATACTGTAAAGTAGCGTCTTGTTTGATATTTCCGCATGATGGATAGGCGAATCAGGGCTGCGTTGATCAATTAGATGTTTTTGAGTTATTCTGGTATTTCTCGCACAAATACAAGTAGGGTTCAAAAGCATGGTGCGTCCATATTTTCTCTTTTTGGATTGGAAATAACTTGTAATAATTTGAATCTGCAAAAAGAACGATGTTATCTCCTGTTCTTACATAATTATTAGAGTTATAAAAGGTTGGCGTTTCATATTCGGGCAAACTTTTTTTGATAAACATTCCCAACCTTGTTCCCAATTGTTTCTGGTAGCGTTTATTCGCTTTTTTGGTCGGTTTGTCTAAACTATTGTAAAAACAAGTCAACGCAATGCGCTTAAAGAATGACGACTTCTTAATTGCATTTTTTGCGGTTGCAAACGGATTTGCGGGATTGAAATCCATGGTGGTTTGAATGGAAAATGGAGCTTCCGGAACCCAGTCGGCAGAGTTTACTACCGTAAAAGACCAGCCACCTTGAGTCATTTTTTCGTATTCATAGGCAAAATATAGATTGCCAGGCTTAGGCGCAGCACTGCAATAGGTTTTAAACACAAGTTGATCAGAGATTTTTTTATCTTTTTGAAGATTTAAAAGGTGGGCTGTTAAGAGATACGCAATGGCACCTCCCTGGCTATGGCCCATGATGTAAAACTGTTTAACGCCAATTTTACTAAGTGAATCCAATTTCG
>JBBAQB010000038.1:0-6892 GCA_040400515.1 Ferruginibacter sp.
TAGGTATTTATGTATTCATCAGGCGTTATTTTCTGTGCAAAAGACACTACGCACAATAAAAGACCGGCTACAATAAAAATCAATTTCTTCATACTATATTTTTCTTATGATAGATATTCCGTCTCTCACGGAAAGTACAACCTGTTCTGTTCGTTTGTCTTTTGCTACATGCTCATTAAATGAATGAATGGCAATTGCATTTTTTCCGGTGATAATTTCTTCGAGTACCTGACCATGAAAAAGTACATTATCAGCCAATATAAAACCATTTTGTTTTAGCTGCGGCAAAGTTAATTCGTAATACTCAATATAACTCGTTTTATCAGCGTCAATAAAAACAATATCCCATTCATGCATTAACGTTGGAATAATTTTTTTAGCATCCCCAATATGCAATTTTATATTTTCTTTATAACAACTTTTATTAAAATAATTTTGTGCAGTGGCTGCATCTTCCTCCCTTATTTCTATTGTATGTACCTGGCCGCCAGGTTGCAATCCTACAGCAAGACACAAAGCACTAAAACCCGTAAAAGTGCCTATTTCCAATACATTTAGCGGTTTTACCATGTGGCTCATCATTTGCAAAAAAGTTCCCTGCACAGCACCGCTTACCATATGTGCGTGAGGATGTGTAGCATTGGTTTCATCTAAAACCTGTTGCAACAATGTGTCATGCGGCGTTGAAAATTGCGCTGTATATGCTTCCACTTTAGGGTTTATCAATTCCATCTATGCAATTTGAGGTTGTGCTTTTTTAGAAATTATTAACAGACCCATAAATGTTAAAAAACCATTTAGTAATAACAATTCTGAACCAATTTGTAAACCACCGAATAACTCTTTCTGAAATCTATCTACAAAAAAACAGACAAGGGGAGCCGCAATACACACGATTGGTACAAAGTTATCCTGCACGCTTCTCTTGGTAAGTATACCAAATGTAAATAAGCCGAGCAGCGGACCATAAGTGTATGCGGCTACTTTTAAAATTACGCCAATCATGCTTGGGTCGTTCACTTTATAAAAAACCAATACAAATAATAAAAACACAAACGCAACCATTAAATGTACACGCTGTCTCAGTTTCTTTTTTGCTGCTTCATCCATATCTGTTCTGCGCTGCATACCAATAATATCTATACAAATAGATGAAGTAAGTGCCGTAATTGCACCATCGGCACTAGGGAACAAGGCAGAAATTAATGCAATGATAAAAATGACAGAAACGATGGGTGGCATGTGGTGCAAAGCAATCTCCGGAAATAATTTGTCGCCGGTTGCAGTAACACCCTGTTGTGCACCGTATAAATGTAAAAGACCGCCTAAGAAGAGAAATAACAACAATACGGATACAAGAATAATGGAAAGCGTTATGATGTTCTTTTGAGAATCACCCAACCGTTTTACAGAGATCGTTTTCTGCATCATTTCCTGGTCCATACCCGTCATGGTGATGGTAATAAAAGCACCCGCTAAAATTTGTTTTACAAAAAACAGTTTGCTTTCCGGCTCTGTAAAAAACACTTTTGAATAACCTTTATCTTTCATGGCATCCAATGCAGAAAACAGATTAAGGTTCATGGTATTTAAAATATACAGTACACAAACAACCAAACCCGAAAGCATAAATGTAGTTTGCAACGTATCTGTAAATACAATTGTTTTTACACCGCCTTCGTAGGTGTAAATTAAGATCATCATTAAAATAATAAGCGTTGTTACCCAGAACGGCACACCTAATTGTGAAAGAATAGCATCCTGCAAAATCTTCACTACAAGGTACAGCCTTGCAGTAGCACCAAGGGTGCGGCTGAGGATAAAAAAGGAAGCCCCGGTTTTGTAAGATTTTACACCAAGCCTCCCACTTAAATAATTATAAATGGATGTAAGATTAAGCCTGTAATACAATGGCAGCAATACATAAGCCACCACAATATAACCAATGAGGTAACCTATTGCAATTTGAAAATAAGCAAACGATTCTTTGCCTACACCACCGGGCACACTTACAAAAGTTACGCCTGATAAGGAAGTACCAATCATACCAAATGCTACCAGCATCCAGTTGCTGTTTTTATTGCCAATAAAAAACGATTCGTTGTTAGAGTTTTTGCTGGTGTACCAAGCTACTATCAGCAACAAAATAAAGTAACCTATTACAAACGATAAAAGAAGATAAGGCGACATAAATAATTTTTAGTGTAAAATCAGTTAAGTATTGGTTTATAAAGAACCGAAAGTAAGTTTTTTAAATAGTAAATTCAAGCAACGAAAATGTTTTGCAGCAATAATAAACATTTAAATTATTTTCAATTATAATTTGTTAAGGATATTTGTGATTTAGCTTACTAAAAACAGGCGCCCACATACTAAAATTTACTGCATGAACCAACGCTTTTATTCACTCGATGTTTTTAGAGGGGCAACCGTTGCACTTATGATACTTGTAAACAACCCCGGTTCATGGGGGCACATCTATCCCCCGCTGGAACATGCTCCCTGGCACGGCTGCACACCAACGGATCTTGTGTTTCCTTTTTTTCTATTTGCCGTGGGCAATGCCATGGCTTTTGTAATGCCAAAACTGGAAGCGGCGGGCGAGAAAACTTTTTGGTACAAAATAATAAAGCGCACATTCCTCATCTTTTTTATAGGATTGTTTTTAAACTGGTTCCCATTTATTAAATACGATGCTGCAGGCAATATTGTAGCAAAGCCTTTTGAAACGCTCAGAATATTTGGTGTACTGCAGCGCATTGCTTTGTGCTATTTTTTTGCATCTGTTATTGTACACTATTTTAAAGTGAGGGGCGCATTTATTGCTGGCGCTATTTTATTATTGGGCTATTGGTTTTTGTGTGTTGTTGCAAACCCAACCGATCCATTTAGTTTGGCGGGTTGGTTTGGAACTGCCATAGATAAAAACATTTTAGGCGAAGCGCATATGTACAAAGGCGAAGGTGTGGCATTTGACCCCGAAGGATTGATGAACACTTTTGCCGCAATTGTACAGGTAATATTTGGGTACCTCGCAGGTAATTATATTTTGCAAAAAGGTAAAACCCAGGAAATGCTGAACGGTTTATTTGTAGCAGGTGCTTTGCTTATTGTAACCGGCCTTGCATGGGAAATGGTGTTTCCTATCAACAAAAAAATATGGACGAGCAGTTATACCATTTACACCACGGGGCTTGCATTACTCACATTATCTGTAATGATTTATTTAATAGAGTTTAAAAACGCAAAAGGCGCATGGAGCCTCTTTTTTGATGTGTTTGGAAAAAATGCTTTGTTCATTTTTGTAATGAGTGGGGTGCTGCCGCGGCTAATGGGATTAATAAGAATAAAGGGAGCCATTAATGCAGCAGGCAAGCAGTTATACCTCTCTCCTTTCAGCTGGTTTTACGAACATGTGTGCAAATCCATTTTACCTGCCGAGCCAAGGTTTGGTTCTTTACTATATGCCTTGCTATTTATTGCCATGATGTGGTTTTTTGCGTGGATAATGGATAAGATGAAAATTTATGTGAGGGTGTAGGTGTGAGTGGTGAATTTCGAATGGTGAATTTCGAGGTATGATTTTTATTTGGGGCTCTCATCACTATATCGCACTTCAACATTTATCCGCTGCCCGCCTGCAATCTTTGCCTCAAGGGCAGGCAAAGGATTTGCGGCTAAGCAGCGCAGCCCTTGGACGGTTGAATATTTATTTGGCTTTTATTGGAAGGAAGATTTTAGCAAAGGGTTCGTTGTGCCACAAACCCGGGCGAGGGATTTCCGGATAGGCAGCTCAGCCCAATGTCATTTAGTTAGAAGAGGTTTTTAATTGCCCCGTGCTTTAGCACGGGGATAAAATCAAACTAATAATACGGGCTTTAGCCCCAAAAGCAACTCCCATTGGGGCTAAAGCCCAGTTAAAGGCATAATCTAACACCGACCTAAAGGTCGGTGCAATTCAAAATTTCCTTAACTAAATAACATTGCAGCGCAGCCCTTAGGCGGTTGAATATTTATTTGGCTTTTATTGAAGGGAGGATTTTAGCGAATGGTTCAGGGTGACAGGAACCAAGGCGAGGGGAATAATGATATAACCTAAGAAATTTCTACTTAAAGGAATTTAAAAGATTGTGTTCCGATGAAACAAAATCCGAAAGGGTTTATGAATACATTAGAATAAAAAAGAGCATTCGTTTCTATCAGGCTGCCCTTTACTAGTAAATCTTTTCAATATTTATTCAGAATAAAATTAGTATATGCTAATTTGATAACAAGTCATCCATCACCTCCGCCCATCAGGCGTCAACTTTATTAAAAATTCCTTTGGCGGTGTTGCCTCCATTAAGTTTTTTACAAAATAATCCCAGCGGCGGCGCATCATATAATAACTGTCGTCGCCATAGCCGTGGCGCTGGTTTGGAAAAATAATAAGGTCAAAATCTTTGTTCGCTTTTTGCAGAGCTTCTACTACAAGATAGGTGTTGTACGGCGGTACATTATCGTCCATATTGCCATGCGCAATTAATAAATGACCTTTTAAATTTTTAGCATTTACCTGGTTGGCCTGTGGCTCGTAAATTGATTTTCCATTGCTGCCTTTCACATCCAAGCCAATATATCTTTCACCCCAGTCGTCTTCGTAATTTCTGTTGTCGTGGTTGCCACTTTCGCTGATGCCCACTTTATAAAAATCTGGATAATTAAACATGGCAGAAGCTGTTGCGTAGCCGCCACCACTATGCCCCCAAATGCCAACTTTATCCAGGTCTAAATAAGCATATTTTTGTTGAAGCTGTTTCAAGCCACTGATCTGGTCAGGCAACGTATTTTCTGCCATGTTTCCGTAACATGCATCGTGAAAAGATTTGCTGCGGTTTGGGTTGCAACTTCCTTCCAGCGCCACTACAACAAACCCAAGCTCTGCCAATGCCTGGTGATCTGATGCACGTGTAGCAGCAAACGACCAGTTACTCACACTTCCACCCTGCGGCCCCGGATAAATATAATTTATAACAGGATATTTTTTTGAAGGATTAAGGTTGGACGGCTGGTACATGAACCCGTATAAATCAAACCCATTAGCGGCAGATTTCACACTGAAAGGAATAGGCACTTTCCAACCGGAAGCTTTTAACCTGCTGATATCAGCCGTTTCTAATGTTGATATTAATTTACCGTTTAAGTCTCTTAAGACAGCAACGTTTGGTTTGTCAACAGTTGAATAATTATCTATAAAACAAGTTTCATCTGCAGAAAAACTCAATGCGTGATCTGCATCTTCGGGTGTAAGCAACACCAGGTTTTTACCACTAAAATCTACCTTGTAAAAATGCTTAAAGTACGGATTGCGACCCGCTTCTTTTCCCCTTCCTTCAAAATAAATCACCCGCTTTTTCTCATCAACTTTCAACATTTTTGTTACAACATAATTGCCTTGTGTTATTCTGTTTTTTAATTTACCGGTGGCAACATCGTGTAAGTACAAATGCCCCCAATTGTCTTTTTCAGAATACCATATAAACTCATTTGATGCAGGTAAATATTTCCAGTTTACAGCCCCTTGGCCAGATTCGTATTGCGTAGCTACTGTTTCTTTGTAAACCTCTGTAACATCGCCTGTGGTTGCATTTGCAATGCGCAACGTAGCAGATTTATGATCTCTTGGTGTAGATACAAAAGCCAGTTTGCTACCATCTGCACTCCAGTCATTGTCGTCAAAAGAGCCGCTGCAACTTACATCATCGCACAGTGTGCTGCGGTGATCGTCGGCTGCCGTTTTTAATTTTACCACCGAGGTATTTGTTACATCAATAATTACACGGTGTATTTTTTGAATGGCAGAGTCACCTGGCAGCGGGTATTTCCATTGGCTTAACACAGGTGCACCAACGGTGGTTTTTACCAGGTACATATCTTTTACATGGCGCTGGTCAAGTATAAACGTAGCTATCTTTTTAGAATCAGGCGACCATATTAAAACAGCTGCATCGCTGTGTGTCCAACCTGCATTGTCTGTAGCGTACCCAAAATCTTTTACACCGTCTGTTGTTAAAGCCGTTTCGGTTTTTGTTGTAAGATCCCTTAACCACAAATTCCAGTTTTTAATGTAGGCCGCTTTTGTGCCATCAGGCGAAAGCACTTCGTTAAACTTTGCCGAAGGCGTGCTCGGACTTTTATAATCGGGCAAAATACCATCTCTCGTAGCGGCTGTTTTTTTAACACCGGTTTTTGCATTTACCAACACAAACTCCACCCCTGTTGCTGTCGAAACCCGGTACCAAAAATTACCATCAGGCAACCATTGTGCTGTTACCCCACTTCGGTCAATTAATTTACCAAGATTGCTGCCCAGGTTGTTTACGGCTTTTGTATAATCAGCGGTAGTAAACACTTTTTGTGCAAAGAGTGAGTTACCTAAAAAACAAACGACCGCAAGAGCGTATATGCATTTTTTCATACTTAAAATTGTTGTTGTTTAACAGTGTTGTAAACTTAGGTTTTTTTGTGTAGAAATATTGGAGGAAATATTTGAGTGGTTTGTGGCGGACGGTGATTTAATGGCGGAGCCGACCGGACAATGAATGCCACATTATTTTTAAGCAACGTTTTCCAGCAGGAACGATGCTAAGAAATAACGAAGATTGGAGTACGCAACATAAGGAGCCGGCAATGGCCGGGAATTTTTCAACCACGGGTGAGGTAAGGCTCATGTGCGGCTGATCCTACTTGGAGGGTGGGAGAACCCCATTTTCTTGTATTTGTCTTTTACCAAAAAAACTTTACCCTGTGATGTATTCATTTGGATATGGCTTTACAGTTAAACGGCTGAGTAAATACTCATCGTTATTGAAAATCCGTAGAGCGCTGCGCTTAACTCTACGGATAGTGAGGG
>JBBAQB010000039.1:0-6003 GCA_040400515.1 Ferruginibacter sp.
TGTGCCATTAGCTGCACAAGTGGCTGCCGTTGTAGTGATGGTAGGTACTGGTGGACCCGTAACGGTTACTGTTTTTGTTCTCGTTAACGTACAGTTATTAGGAGCAGATAAACCATTATTCCAATTATAAGTAATTGTATGAGTACCAACGCCTGCTACTGCAGGGTTAAAATATCCTATTCCTCTATCGTTGATATAATTATCTAAGCCACTAGGGTCAAAACCATTAGTAACACCAGGACCAGTATAAGAACCTGTTCCTTGAGGAATAATTACAACTGATGATCCAGATTGTGCCCCTCCAACTATTGTCCATGTACCAGAAGCAACTACTAAACCAGAAGTGTTATCAGTAATATTATAAGTATAAGTACCAGAATTTGCGTTTGTTTTATCTAACCTAAAATATTGTCCAGGGGTTGGCCTTAAAAAATAATTATTTGATACTCCAGAAACAGGTACTGTTAAAACTTCAGCCAAAATGTTGGTTACAGCTTCATACCTATAAATTACTAAATTATTTAAATTTCCGCTAGTTGCAGTTATTGCTATATTTAATGAATTGTAAGGTAAACCAGGGTCAAATACAGTTGGATCAGTGGTTGGGCCTAAATATACTGGAGCATCAGTACACGAAAATGTAGTACCGCTATGAGTAATAGTTAATAAGTCATTATCATATAATTGTATTTGATAATCTTGGCAGGTTGCTGGTAATGGAATTACATTGTAGTAACCAAGTGCATCTATTGTTACCGAAGTACAAAGTGAAAAATTAGTAACATTCATTGTATAACATAATACATAGTTACCAGGTGCTAACCCATTCCATTCCGGATTAAAACCTGAAGCAACAGCTCCTGCATTTGTAACAGTAGGAAGAATAGTTGATCCGCAACTTGTATTTGTTAATTGGTAAGTAATTATTTGTTCTGAAGGGTTGGAACAACCACCAGGCGAAACAGCAGCTTTCTGTTTGAACCCTAATATTGTTGAACCGGCAGGAACAGTAACGGGTACACAAATAGTAGCAGATTGATTTGGCGCTAATGTTGTATTGTAAGAATTATTTATGCCAGACATGGCGGTTGTGATACCCGTTTGACCCAACGCAGCGGTAGTAGAAGTTATAGCAGTTACCGAACAAGTAGCCGTTGCACAAGTAGCACAGGATACAGCAGTTGATTGATAATAGGAAACACATTGATCAGTAATTTTACAACCAGCTGCTATGGTGGTAGTAACAACCATAATATAGGTAGCGCCTGGGGTTAAACCACTCCATTCAGGATTAAAATAAGGTGATCCGTTTGAACCCAAAACTGGTGTTAAAGGACTTGTAGAAGTATTACAATTTGTAGTTGATGAATATAAAACTGCAGTTCTTGTAGCTGCACACCCTACAGGTGTATTATTATTTGAAACAATTGCACCAATTCTTCCAGATGAGGAAGATACTACATTGTAATATGATAAATAGGTATCGGACCCAATAATATTAGGCACAAGAGTTTGACAATTTGAAGTATGTGCTGCACCAGCAGCATTGGTATAATTGGTATAAGGGCCAGCTATTGGGCAAGTTGGTGTAGCACAAGAGCCGCAAGGAGCGGCAGTAATGTTTACTGTAAAAGTTGCTGTTCCACAGGCTGTTGGTACTGAAATGGTATAGGTACCTGTTGAACTTGTACTAGGGGTTATTGTGCCACTAGAAGCATTGATTGTTAACCCAGCTGGCGTAGCCGTATAATTGCCTGTTACTGGACCATTGGTAACAGTAACATTTTGAGCAGAAGCTGACGTATTATGTGATGCTGAAGAATAAGCAATTGTAGTAGCAGGTACCACTGTAATTGCAATGTCATTTGTGCAAGTAGTAGTTCCATCGTTAACAGAAACTCTATATGTTCTTGATGTAGTTGGTGTAACGGAAACGGATGCCAAGGTTGTGTTTGAAGTGACTAAAGTAGAATTATTGGATAAATCAATAATAGTAACAGTTCCAGAATTATTTTTAATGATTTTTACATCATCTATCCCCCAATTATCTGTAGATGCTGAAGATGAAGAATTTTGAAACCATCGGAATTTAGTATTTGTTGAAATGGCACCTGCTGGTAAAGAAACTGTTGTCTTGTGCCAATTATAAACATAAGTTCCACAGCCAATTTGTGCTGCAGAAGGAAATTGACTTTCTACACTCGGAAACATTAATTTCATTGTAGTCCAAGTAGTTCCATTATTTGTAGAATATTGCACATAAACACCCTCTTTATCGTCAAGTGCTTCACAACCACTTCCTCCAATATCATCAGAAGCTTCTCTAAAATCAAAACTTAATACACCTCCATTACTCACATCAAATCCATTTGATTCTAATACTCTTGGAGCAGCTACGCTTTGCATCCAGGCGTAATTAGAATTATCCGATTTTTGGGTATTGTAGCCGTAATTGGGTTGGCAAGACAACACGTTAACAAATGACACCCCACCTGGTGTAGCAGACCACCCAGAGCCAATGGTACCTGTATTAAAATCATTACTTAATACAGAAGATCCAATGGTACCTACTCCTGTTAAAGTAACTGAACTCCCCAAGCATATAGTAGTAGCGCTAGCAGTAATATTTGTAGTACAACCTCCAATAGTAGTATTTACGTGTGTTTTAATTGTTCCATTCCATCCTGTAGATTGAGAGGCGATGCTGTTGGTAAAACGAAAGGTTAAAGCACCTGCTGTATTGTTCGCACAAAATATGCCTGGTTTTAATTCGGCTGCGATACCACCAATTGAAGCTTGACCCGTATTATAAGGGCTTCCGGCAGCATTGTATGCAATGCCATAATTACCTTTAAGAGATCCAATATTGGTAGCAGATGTAGTTGTTCCATCATAAATATCGAGAGATTCAAAAGAACTGAAGGATGTAAAATCTACGCAAATGCTTTGGCCAGCAATAGCAGGTATAAATGTGATAGTATAACTTGTATTTCCATCATTACCCGCTACTCCACCAGCGTCATAAAACAAATCATTATTATTAACAGCCACTGTACCTCCCTGGCTTATTAAAATAGTGGATTGTGAAAATGTATTAAAAACAAAAAACAAAAGAGAAATACTAAATATTATTTTTTTCATCTAATTTATAAATTTTGTTACTTATTAAGTAAAACTATAAGTTCTTTAATGGTGTAAGGTTTAGTTATAATTTTAAAATTTTACTAAAAATACTAATACGGAAGCTATATTTTATTAAAAATATAAAAAAAAATTAGCAAGTCTGATTGAAGTGAAAAGCCGTCTTAAAATAAATAAAGGCATTTCAAATTGGCTTGAAATACCTTTAGGTTAATCAAAACAAATTATTCGTTTGCTATTTCAATTTTTAATTACTTTAAGATATTGCGTTTTTTGATCTTTAAATAAAATAGCCAGCAAATAAGTACCAGAACTAAATTCATTAATATTTTGAAGTATTTTATTTTCGCCTTTTATTTAATTAATGTCAACTTATTTTGCATTTTTTCCATTCACATCATACCAAAAAATGGTTGCCTTTCCCGTTTCGGCTGATGGAAAGTTACGACTACATTATTATTTTTTGCCACTGGCTTAGGTGCAACAGAAGTTTTTAATCTACTACTGCAATTACTATTGACAAAAACTATATTTGAATAGCTAATTGTATTATCTGTTTCAATAAATTTTAGTCTGCAATAATTATTTACTGCTGATGTGTTATCAACATAATTATATTGTTGATTATCTGAATTATTTGTTGCAGTTTGTTTTTGTGCTATTGTAATAAAATTAATTCCATTTCTACTTTTTTCAATTATAAAACTTTTAGCTGTAGAATTAGCACTTGGTTCTCAAATAAATTTTGCTGCACAATTAGGTTGTATTAAAACTTTAAAAGAATTTAGTTTAATTGGTACTACAGAGAATGTAATAGTTACTGTAGCCGGTACAGATTTATGGGGTACGACGAAAATTTTTGTTATATTACAATAAAAACTAGCAGTTTGTATTTTTTGCTGAAATAAAAAACACTAAAATTAGTACATCTGATTTTTGAAGTAATGGAAAAAAATAGCCCTTTATTTACGCTGATAAAAAAATTAACGATGTCAGAGAAAAGATATTTTTCTATTTTTTCTAAGCGACATAGTATTGGAGCCAATAATAAGTACTTATCTATATATAATTTTTTTAATGCCACAGAAACTGAAAATACTCAACAAGCCAAAGAGATATTAGAACAACAAGGTATAAATTTTGATTTTTTTGCTGCAGATAAAAATCATTTATACAACCTTATTTTACAAAGTTTAAATCAGTTTCATCATAATAAGTCTGGATCTATTGTAGTACGTAACAACCTTATCATTATTGAAATTTTGTTTTATAAAGGTCTTTTTAAACAGGCATTGAGCAGGGTTAATATCACCAAAAAAATGGCCGTAGCTATTGAAAATTTTTCATTACTTATCGAAATTTTATTTTGGGAAAAAAAATGTTTAGGCTATTCGAAAGGTTTACTAATGGCTAGCAATATAAATAAAGAAATTAGTGCCACTTTAAAAAAATTGAACAACCTTCAAACAATAATTGAATTGTATTACGAAAGTTACCAGTTACACATTAGTATGGATAAGTACGCTATTACTACCACACGTTCTAAATTTAAAAAACTCCTCAATCATCCACTATTACAAAAGCCATCCAATGCAATTTCTAATAGCGCTAAAATATACTATCAACTAATATATGCACATTCGCATTATGCAGAAAACGATGTTAGAAAGGAGTTGGCATGTCTAAATAAAATAGAAAAAATTTTATTGGATTTTCCTGAATATAAAACCGAAAACCCATTAGACTATATTTCTATTTACAACCGCATTTTAGGATTAAAAAAACATATTGATGCTAAATCATTTTTAGATGAATTACAACAAATAACAAAGTGGGCACTTACCACAGAGTATCAAAAATCAGTTATTTTCTTGCGATTATTTGTTATAGCAAAAATAAACGAACTAGAGTATCAACTGTTATACCATAGCCATATAGATATGAAGGAAACAGAAAAAATTATAAAACTTGAAATAGCAGACCAAGGCATTGAAGTTGAACCTTACTATCTTATTAATCTTTACTACTTATGTGCACAGGCACATTTTAAAAACAAATATTATGAGCATTCTTTGAAAACCGTAAATTTTATTTTGAATGAATTTAATCAGAATGAAAGACCTCCAATCTTTGCCAAATTGGAAATATTAAATCTACAACTTCATTATGCTTTAAAAAATAATTCCCTTATGCCATCACTTACAAGAAAAATTATTAGAATAGATGCCAAGAATGGGATTTTATCAAAAATAGAAAAAGAATTAGTCTCCATCTTTAATAATTTTAAGGGCAACTTTACAACTCGACAAAAAGAATTATTAAAGCAAATGTTAGAAGAAAGCAAGATTACCTATCAGGCCAATAAATATACCAAATCATATCTTTATGATAATTATTCGGGTTGGTTAGAAGAATTAGTAAATGAGATTGAAAAGCCTGGCTAACTACAACTAAGAAATCGCTTTTTATTGAAGAACATACTTTAAATCTTTTAGATAGAACACCTAAATTCGTATCTTATCCTACATATCAAAAATTTAAGTATTGCTGTGTCATTGTTTTTTTGCAACTGCTAAATACTATATTCCTTTGCCAATAGTTGAAATTGTAAGAATTAAAAGCAGATTTAACAGCATTAGTTTTAAAAGTATCTATGTTTTTTATAGCAATCAAAATTTGACAGAAAATGCAAAAGAAATATTGGAAAAATCGTTTGAAAGACATTTCAATTTAAAAAGAAGTAGTGATGCGTTAAACTGAATTAGTTTGGGTTTAGAAAAATGAGTAGTTACAATTAAGCTATTTAAGTGTAAAATCCGGCTAAACTGACCCCCTCATTCCGTTTCAAATTGACCCCCTAAA
>JBBAQB010000040.1:0-5750 GCA_040400515.1 Ferruginibacter sp.
TTTTTTGGAAGTTTCATATTGAATTATTGAGATCAATTTTTAACTAAGAACTGGAAAAAAACAATCTTGTGCATAGGATAAATGACGTAGTAAAAACGATAAAAATGCTGTAATTCTTTTCGCTCTTAATCGTATTTGTAGCATGTGGTAACACACATGTAATAACAAGAAAAAGAAACCCAAGAAGAGCACCCTTACTGCTTTTACTTAAAAGCGGAGAACCTTTAATATTTTTTATAATGATCATACTCATTTCTGTTAAACCAAACAACCGTATATTCAAAACGAAGCTGAAAAACAATAAATTCTTATTTTAAAACAAAAAGAATTTTTATGATATTTTTTATTGCATACAACTATGCTCTTAAAAATGTAGAACCCAGAAATTGGAAAAAAGCGAGATGATTTAGAAGTGAGGATTTAGGCAAACTTCGTAAATATCTGAGCGGTGGTTTAACTAGAATTGCTTAAAAATTCATAAGGATATTAAAATCGTCCATTAACCTATCTGAAATTTTAGGCATATTATTATTGTTACGCAGACTAAAGAATTTTTTCATTTCATTTTAAAATGAAATGAGCATACTCTTTAAACAACGTTTAAATGTTTTAATAATAAATCTTCGCTAAGGGATGTTGGGTTGATCTTAATTTCCTTTTGGGAAATTAACAAGGGGTTGGGTTGGTTTGTTTTTCTTTTTAGCTGGGAATAGCTATTGAAATAAATAATCGTAGAGATAAGTGATTATTAATTTCGATGTAATATTAAGTTAAATATTTTAACAAAGTAAAATATTTGCAAAAAAAATATAAAAAAATATTGTTTCAATATAAAACGGGGTATAAAACTCCTCGTTTCTTACCATCTAAAATATTAAAAGATTATTGATTATAAGTTTATACATAATCAACACAAGATTAAAAAGCCAAATGGTTTACTAAAGCTGATATAAATTAATTTACACTTTTTGATAAATAAATTTTACAAGTGAAATAACCCAGATTTATAAAGTGTATTTATTGGCTTATTATCCCAAAATAATTCAAAATCTTCCAAGCCTGCGGCTTCGTAATTCTCTTTTATTTGTTGCAGGTTTAAATTAAAATCGTTGGCAATGTTTAGCTGTGGTAATAGGTTCAACAACCAGTCTCCCTGTTGTTTTAAAACCTGTATTTGCTGTGTTGTACGCTTAGTTAAAAAAGTTATAGCAGCCATTTCTCTTGTATTGCCTTTCTTAGATTGTGTTGTGTACTCGGTACTAAGAACATTGCCTGTAAACACAATTTTTGCTGTTGGTTTAAGGTTGTTTATTTCAGGTTCGTTCAGCGCATCCTGTATAAAAGTTGCCGCAATTTTTGTCTTGGGTACTTTATGATCAAACCATTTTTGTAGTGTATCATCAATACCAATATTGTGCATATAATTAAACAGCGATTTCTTTAACCCATAACCAAAACCATCGTGGTCGCCACCGGTTTCATCTTCATACTCTACATCGTTGTTTGCAAATGAACCAATGGTTTCGCTGAGTGTTTTAATATTGTATTTTGATGGATTTAAACCAACAGGACTGTGCGCAGTAAGTGCGAATCTGTGCCAGAAGGCAGATTGCAAAACAGCACTGTCAAATAATTGTCGCACCATCTCCAACGAGTCTATCGTTTCCTGATCAGTTTGTGTGGGAAAACCATACATAAGGTAAGCATGCACCAAAATACCTGCGTGCGTAAAGTTGCGTGTAACTTTAGCCACCTGCGAAACGGTGATGCCCTTATCTATTAATTTCAATAACCTATCAGATGCTACTTCCAAGCCGCCCGATACTGCCACACAACCAGATGCGCTGAGCAACAAACAAAGATCCCTAGTAAAGCTTTTTTCAAATCGCACATTCGTCCACCAGGTTACGATCATTTTCCTTTTAATGATTTCTATCGCCACCGCCCGCATTAATGCCGGTGGTGCCGCTTCATCTACAAAGTGAAAACCGTTTTGGTTTGTCTGCTGCATTATCTGCTGCATGCGATCGCATATAACGCCCGCCGCTACAGGTTCGTAGAGCTTTATATAATCGAGCGATACATCACAAAAAGTACACTTACCCCAGTAACAACCGTGTGCCATCGTTAGTTTATTCCACCTGCCATCGCTCCACATTCTGTGCATGGGGTTTACAACTTCTATGGCTGAAATATATTTGTTCAACAATAAATCAGCATAATCTGGCGTACCTACTTCGCCCTGTCGGTAATCTTTTACAGCTTTGTTATTTATGTAAACAACCTTTTCATTCTGCAATAAAAAAGTACGTTTTAATTCATCTACCGTTTTGTTTTTTGTTATGTATGCTATCAGGTTTTCAATAGGTGCTTCTCCATCATCGAGGGTTATAAAATCGTAAAATTCAAAAACCCTTGCATCGCTTAATGACCTTAATTCTGTATTGGCAAAACCACCGCCCATCATCACTTTTACGTTAGGATAATTATTTTTTATCCATTGACCACAACGCAAAGAAGCATATAAATTACCGGGAAAAGGAACGGAGAGTGCCAACATTTTTGGCTGCGACAATTCCATTTTTTCTTTTAGTATTTTAAGCATCAGTTCGTCAACAAAAGTGTATGGTTGCTGCAGGGCTTCGTACAATTCATCAAAAGTATTTGCAGACCTGCCTAGCCTTTCTGCGTAGCGACTAAACCCAAAATGAGGATCTACTGTTTCTTTTATAAGATCAGAAAGATCTTCGAGGTACATAGTAGCAATGTACTTTGCTCTATCCTGGATGCCCATGCTGCCAAAAGCTTTTTCAAGATCATCCGTATGCTCAAACCTTGATGCCTCCGGCAACATATCCCGCTTGCAGATATTGTGTGCAAGCATTGCATCGTTACCTTGCAAAAACGCAATTACTGCATCTATTGTGTTTATGTAAGCATCTTTAAGCACAATCATTTTTTGTGCATTATCAGAAAACTTTTTGTCTGCATTAATTATCTTTTCAAAAATGGATATAATACCCTCTTTGGAGAATAATGCGATGGTTACTTCAATGCCCAAATCTGCCTGAAAAGAAGTAATACCTTTTGTGTTTAAAAAACCCTTTATGTATGCTGTGGCAGGGTAAGGCGTGTTTAACTGCGTAAATGGAGGCGTTATTAAAAGAATTGTATTGATAGGATATTTTTTATTGCAAAAGTATGCTACAGCATTTGATTATTGGTTATGCAATTATCAGGAATTTTTTAACCTCCAAGGTTTTTAGTGTAGATGGTATTATAATTGTGAACATTTTGAATGAAACCTATAATATGAAAACATTAATAATAGTGCGCCATGCTAAAAGCAGCTGGGCAAATATCGGCGAAAAAGATTTTGACAGACCCCTTAACGAAAGAGGAAAAAAGGATGCACCGGAAATGGCTGAAAAGCTAATGCAAGCCAATATTAAAATTGATGCGTTTGTAAGCAGCACAGCAAAACGGGCACGCAAAACGGCCAAAGCATTTATAGATGTTTTTGGTATAAATAAAGATGAAATGATTTTGACAGACAATCTATACAATGCTCCTGCTAGTGAATTTTACAACAGCATCAGTCATTTAAATAATGTATATGGCACAGTAGCCATTTTTGCCCACAACCCCGGTATTACAAATTTTGTAAATACTTTGTGCGCCAACGTAAAAATTGACGAAATGCCAACTTGCGGTGTGTTTGCTGTAAAAATACCGATAACCCGATGGAAAGATTTTAAAGAAACGGAAAGGGAATTTTTGTTTTTCAAATACCCAAAAGAAGATTAATTCTACCGTAGTTTTATTTTTTATTTTCCTCAAATAGCAATTAAATATGATACCCTGCAACCTGCATTAACGTATTTTAATGTTTAAACAGTTTATTTTTGCAGGATGAAAAAGTTATTTTTCTTGCTAGCCATGTTCCTTTTTAATATTGCTGCAATGGCGCAATGCTCTATGTGTACAAAAACGGCGCAACAACTTGGTGAAAAACCAGCTGAGGGCTTAAACTCGGGCATTTTGTACCTTATGTTTACACCGTTTATTATTGTAGGTTTTATTGCTTTTAGGTGGTGGAAGGGGCAGAAGGCTGAGGAAGTGTAATTCCTATTATTAATAAACAATTTGCATCTTTATACAAGGTCACGTTATGCCTTAACAAAAACTAAAAAATATGCAAAGTAAAATTACAGGTGGTGAAACGGAATTGTTGTTTACTGCCAAATTACTTTCGAAATATAATGTTGGTTACTATAGGTGCAAAGACACAGGATTTATACAGACAGACGAACCATTTTGGTTGCAGGAGGCGTACTCTTCTGTTATTACAAAACTCGATGTTGGGCTTGTTTTAAGAAACCAGAATATGGTTACTGAAACAGAAAAAATTATCTATTTTAATTTTGACCACAGCAAAAAGTTTTTAGACTATGCGGGAGGGTATGGATTATTTACCAGAATGATGAGAGATAAAGGGTACGATTTTTATACCACCGATATTTATTGCCAGAATATTTTTGCAGAGTACCAGGACCTGAAAGAGTTGCCACCCAATTCAAAATTTGAATTGGTTACGGCCTTCGAAGTTTTAGAACATTTACCCGAACCGCTTACAGCATTAAAAGAGATATTTGATCTTTACGACAATGTCTTATTTTCAACTGAGCTTGTTCCAAAAGAAATGAATGTGATGGAAGAGTGGTGGTATTTTTCTTACGAAACAGGTCAGCATATTGCCTTTTATACAGTAGAAGCATTGACATTTATTGCAAATAAATTTGACAGATATTTCTACACAAACAATATAAACCTACATTTATTTACCAAACAACCATTAACCTCCAACCCATTTGCTAAGGATCTAAAACGTGAAGATGGTTTTTTTATAGAAAAAATGAGAGCAAAAATTACACGGTATGATAACAGAAATAATAAAGGCAAAGTACCAGGTAAGCCTACTTTGATGCTAAAGGACATTGAAGATGCAAAAAAAAGAATTTCATAAATTTTTATATGCTTTTTTCATTAGATGCTATTACATATTCGATGGCATTGTCGTAGGCTTTTAAAACCTTATCCCATACAAAATTATTCATTACATAATCGTAACCTGCCTCTCCTTTTTCTTTGTTGTCTTTATCTGCCAATACTTCGTTGATTGCGGTATAAAAACTTTGCTTATCTGTAAATAACCATCCGCCTTTGCTAAGTTCAATATGATCTTTTAGCACGTCGCACTGGCCATTTGCAATAACAGGAACCTTGCAGGCAAAACTTTCTAAAACTACCAACGACAGGCTTTCGTATTTCGATGGTATGATAAGCGCCTCTGCATGTTTTGTTAGTTGCTCCTTTTCCTCATCGCTCACAAAGCCAGCATAAATAATATTTTCATGTTCCACAATTTCCATCATATTTTTTCCTGCAAGCACAAGACTTAAAGAAGCTTTCGTATCTTTTAAATAGTCTGCAAAATAAGCCAACAATTCTTTGCATCCTTTTGCACTGTCTATTCTACCAACATAGATGATGTATTTTCCTTTAATGCCAAATTTCTTAATGATGGTTTCATCTTTTATTTCACTAACAGGATCAATACCAACAGACATGACATCTTGCCTAATGTGGTCTATTTTGAACAACCCCTGTGAAAACTTTTGTTCAGACGCAGTCAAGAACATTAATGATTTTGGCGCAGACATTGTTTTTTTAAAGATGGGAAAATATGC
>JBBAQB010000041.1:0-5572 GCA_040400515.1 Ferruginibacter sp.
ACTTGTAATAATCAATTGAACCTGTGATTTCACACTGATTCAATAGATCATTAAGTATGCGCCTCAAACCCCTAGGGGTTTGATATACGCATGGCGCTTGTTTGTAGTTTCCCCCATCGGTGAACTCGCTTTCTTTTTCGTTCGGAACTATCCGGTCATCGTTCTGAGTTGGTCCAATCTGATCGAGTCCGGTCAGATTGCAAAACATAATGGATATAGTTTTTATTTCTGGGGACAAACTTTTTTTTAATTTGTATAATAATAAGAATTACTTTCTCCCGGAAAATAATAATATAGTTTAATTAAAATAAAATATTATATTAATTAAATTATATATAGTTAATATGAAGTGGGTAGATCATGTAAAAGCATATGCATCTAATAAAGGCATGTCATATAGAGAAGCATTGAAATGTAGTGAATGTAAAGAAACATATCATAAACAAAAGGGAGAACAGAAAGAAGTTGATAAAGGAAATAAGGAATTTAATAAAAGGCAATCCACTAAAAAGTTAATAAACTTTGGAGAAGAGACAATAGAAATCCCACGAGAAATGGCATTAAATAATAATCCAGTTGAAACATTAACCAAGAACAAAACACCAAGAAGAAGAAAGATAAATGGAATAATACAACCATCAATTAACTTAGAACCAATAGATGGAAATGAAATTAAAATAGTATCCGAGAATAGGACAGATGAAATGAGACACAATGAATTTAAAGACGATTTAAAGACACGAGTCAAAGCAAGAAGAACATTAAAGAAAGTCTTTCCAGGACTATCAGGATCATTAAAATTTAATTCAATCTTTTCTTTCTTGTTGCTTGTGACATAATCCCCTAATTGTTTATTTGGAACTCGTGCTCTTCCACTTCTTCTTTCTGGTTCAGGTTCTTCTTTCTTCTTATTTTCCTTTCTTGCTTGTGCTAATTCTTTTGCTCTTGCTTTCTTCTTTTCTTTTTCTTGTTCCATTTCACTAATTTCTTCTGCGTTAAAGTCATCAATACCAATATTATTTAACTTTTGACCCTCTGCATTGGTTAGTAATACTTCTGAATCCTTATCAACTTTCTGTAATTCGGATGCAAAAAAGCGTATTGCTTCTCGAACTCTATCTTTTCCTCCCATTTGATTGACACGCGTTTCTGTTCGTAAAATTTGACCACTTAATGTTTTAATTTCATATTGGTTATTGGCATATCCTGACGCCTTTTTAGGGCGAATCACGGTTGCAACCATATAAATTTGTGGTGAGAATTTAACAGGAACATATTTTTGTCCTCCTTCTTTTAATGCTTTTCTAACTTCTGAATATAATTTAGCATTAGAAACACGAACAGTGTCCCCCACTTTTAATTCCATGTGTTTTGCTTCTGTTAATCTCTTCTTTGCTTTTGCTACTAATTTTTCTTTGATTTCAACAATTACAGGATGTTTTTTGTTAAAATCTCTACCATCTACCCATATTTCATCTGGTTTCTTCTTGGTTACGGAATGTTTGGTATCATTACGAGAGTTTAAATAATGTTGTAAATGACTTACCCAATCCGTAGGGTTTTCATCATGAGAATGTCTCACAAATCCCTCACGAATCATTCTACGAATTAAATTATTAGCGTTTTCAATCAATGCATTTCCTGTTGGTGTATGTGTATCGGTGAATATTTGTGTTATTTTGTGTTCTTCTGCCCATTCTTTCATTTTATAGTTTTTAAATTCACTACCATTATCTGATTGTAATAAATGTGGATAGGTGTTTTCCATTTGCGATTCTATACAATATTCTAATCCATCTAATACACTATCTTCTGATTTATCTCGTAAAGGACATCCAAACACTTTTTTAGTGAAATAATCAATCCCTGTTAATATCCATTTATAACCTCTGTTGTTTGATTCATATGTTTTTATATCAATTAAATCAATGGCCCATCTATCATTCGGATAATTGCCCACAATTGGTTTATTTACAATCGGTCGTTCTTTTTTGGTTAATTGATATCCTGTTTGTTTTCTTAAAAAATCTGTTGCTTGTTGGCGACTGATATTCAAATATTTAAAGCGGACTTTCTCATAAAAACTTTGAACTCCTAACCCATATCCTTCATCTGGATTTGTGTACATGTCATGTAAAGTCATTTCTACTTCACTATTAGGAACGACTGTTAAAGATAATTCATTCTCTTCATCATCATATTGTAAATAGTCATCTACCACAGAGAACTTTTCATAATTTTCTTTCCATCGTCTCATTTTACATTCTGAGAAATCAGGTGGAAACTGTTTTGTGATTACATATTTTTTAATAAGTGCTATATTATCATCGTTCCAGTGTAAGTTATTTAACTTTTGGAATAGAATACTCTTTCCCATAAATATAATATAATATAAAATATATTAATTTTATATTATAAAACTAAATGTTTTATTTATTTATTTCTTATTAAACATAAGATACCCCACAACTGCTATACCTATTGCAATTGGAATTAATGGTAATGATTGACTTCCATCACTGTCGCTGATGTATGGTGATGATGATCCAGAATCTGGATTAGCAATAGAACCGGATTCACTCATTCCTCCTGATCCTGCTCCTCCTCCATATGCTCCTGCTCCTCCTTCTCCTCCTTCATATCCTCCTTGTACTATTTCTCCTCCTCCTCCACCTCCTCCAAATATTCCTCTCGCCGCTGAATTAAAGAATCCAGGAACTGCTTTAGTGAAAAACCCTTTGGCGTTTGCTGGATCCCAATTACGGTTTCTAATTTTCCTATTTTCTCTATGTCTCATCTCACTAAACTTGTAATGGTTGTTTCTAATTTTTCTATTGATCATATGTCCATCAAAGTCTTCTCTAATTTTCCTATTCTCTCGTTTTCGCATATCACTCCATTTAAAATAATTTTCTCTGATCCTCCTATTTTCTCGTTTTCGCATCTCGTCAAACTTACTGGACATTTATATATAATATAGATAATATATATTTTTTATGAAATTCAGATTTTAAATGATGACCTTTATTGTTTTCTGTGTAATGTCTTCCACACCTACATTGTATACGTGTTTTAAAACGATCTGTATTCTTTATCTGTTGGTATTTTTCCTTGTAATGGTCTATATTATCTTTATAATATTCTTTTGGTGTTCGTGAAGGGATATAACGATTGACCACATTTTCTAATGTTTGAATATAGTGTTTTTCATGTTCTAATAATTCATTACGTGTTTCATATTCATTCAATTCAAGTAATAATATTTCATAGTTGTTTTCCTTTAATATATCAAACGATGCACAGTAATTAACTTTAATAGGATCTCTTAAATGACCTATATATGCTTTTTCATGTTTTTGTAATCTGAATTTAAGAGGATATATAGTAGAACCAATATACTGTTTATTTGTTGTTTTACATACTATTTTATATACTCTACCTACTAATTTATCCATTACTATATATATATTATATATAAAATATAATAAAACTATATAAATTAATTTAAAATTTATATAAATTTATTTAATTTTCAATTTATGCGAAATATGAAAGGGGTTGTGATGTAGCGTAATCAGCTATATATTCACCTATGAAATCGGCGGCGAATACCAAACCTGCTGTTTGTAACATTGATAGACCTGATGTTCTATATACATAATTATTAACAAGAACAACGGTTCCTGTACCTATTCCTACTTCTATAACTCGGTGTTCTAATGTTTTTGAAGACATCCATTGTGTATTCCCTCCTTGTTGTGCTGCTATACCAGGTGTAGCAAAACCAGACAGAAGAAGACCAGCAGTAACAACACCGGCGAATTTTGCACTTCTTGCAAGAGCATTTGGATTCATATCAGTACCATAAGACATATAATGATTGATTGCCCCTGCGGCGATACCTCCTGTAACTGCTTTAATCATTTCGTGGTTTTCTAAAGACATTATATATATATTATTTCATTAGATTTTTTTTTTTTTAAAATGTTATCTATTTGCGAGTTAAAACGATAACAAGAACAACGCCACCACCAACCATTAAAGGAAGTAATAAATTGTTTCCTTTTCCAATGGATGCAAGACCACCGAAAAGAGTATTAGCAGGTGTTGTTAATGTTTTACCAATAGAATTAACACCACCTATAAACTCTTTAAAACTAACTGGTTTGGGTCCTTTGATTGGTTTTGGTTTTGGGATCCTTCTAAAAAATCTACCTACATCATTAAAGAATTTGTCATGCTTTGCCATATTGATATATATAATGTATAATTAAGATATTTTTTTTTGTTTTATTGTCCGTTCATGGGTTGATTTAAATAATCGTTTATAAGTCCCTTGTTTTTGTTCTTGTTAATACAGATGTAGGATGTAGTAGATATTAATAGAACCATTTGAATCTCTGGTGGGATCTTGTGGAATACGTTATATTTAACATATAATTGTTTTAATAAATTGTTAAACTGGGGATTTCCTTTTAACATGTCAGCACATCCAGATATATCATATTTAGTTGCTTTGGTTCCGCCTTCCACTAGTTTAATTGATTGTAATATAGAATCACTTAAAAAGTTATCATATGAACTACACTCTACAATTGTACTCATTTCTTGTAAATATGCTTGTAATTCTTCTATAGATGCCCCTTTTTTCACTTTAAATTTGGCGAGTTCTTTAGGAAATAAACTTTTATATTGATTCATTTTATTAATAATAACACGCCTATCTCGTCCTATAATCTCCGTTCCTGTTTCATCAAATAAATCATTAGATTCCATTATATTATTTACTTTTCTCTCTTTGGTGTCGTGTTTTTTCTGTGCTTTGGTTTGCTCTTTGATTTGTTCTTTAAATTCTTTTTCTAGTTCACGTTGTTCTCTTTCTGTTGGGGGTTCTTGATAATGGTCATTAGTTAATTCATCTAAAAAGGGATCTAATTCCGCTTCTAATGGTTCAAATTCGTGTGTTTCTGGTTCTGTTTCTATTAGCTGTGGTGCTTCATAAATTGGTTCTTCTTGTTGTTGTATCATTTCCTTTTTTGGTCTTCCTCTTCGTTTCACTAATATATTATTGTCCATTTGTTCAGGGATTTCGGATTCCGTTTGTGTTGTATCAACATTAGAACGACTATATTTTTTTATATTAACTTTAGGCATTATATATATATTTTTTATAGAGATATTAATTTTATAATATTAAATTTAATTAAATATTAATTTTTTATATTGGGTTGCGGTCTGATTGCACTATTTAAAAGATTGATGATTTTTTATATCGTTTTTTGTAATCTGCTATGGTCTGGGGAGGAAAAAGATATCTATATTATACAAATTAATGTCTACTTTCTCCCCAGATTGAGACAGATTAGAAATTAAATAAAAATAATAAAACTTTACATTTTATGTTGTGCAATCAGACCGGCTCTTATATATAAGAACAAACATTTAATTTAGGGATATATCAATTTAAAATAAATTAAATAAAATAATATATAACTATTATAATATAAAAATGTTTGAATTAAAAGTTGTGTTTGATACGTTAGAAGAACTACAAGACTTTTTAAGCGGTCAT
>JBBAQB010000042.1:0-4846 GCA_040400515.1 Ferruginibacter sp.
ACGTTGACGCGTCATGAACAACGACAACTAATTGATAATCAGTAAAATAGTATATCCGGTGTGAGTACCTAGCTCTCCGCAAAACATGCCTTCAACGGGCTTTACAAACAAAAAAGGTCTATACATAGACTAATTGCAAAATCTGCGACTGCTCGTGTTTAAGTAAATATCTAGACATGAGCAGTCAAAATATTTTCAGATCCTTCACTTACTTAAAAAAAATAGAGAAAACTTGGTTTGTACGGCATACTGCAAACTACCACTTTACAAGTTGATGGGATAGAATTTGGAATCGAGAATGTGCATCTCAAAAAATTGATTTCTTGACCACAGCTAGAAGAAGGGCAACAAAAAAACATTATAGAATTATTAAAAAAGAAAAAATAAACTGCTAATGAAGTTTTTAATTTTTACAATTTTAATGGGTACCATTATTTTATCTGGTTGCAGTTCGCAGCAGGCCCCGGCTTATGCGCCAGTATTAAATATTGATAGCATAAAGAAAAGTGCTGTAGATGAAAAGCTAAATGAACAGCTGGCCCAAAAACAGATAGAAGATAATAAAATTGAATTGCAAAAAAAAGCTGTAGCCAAACAAAAAGATAATACCAAACGCCAGGCAAATTTGCTAGAGTATCAGCAATTGTTAGATATGTACAAAACAGAACTTGCAATAGAATTGGATAAACTGGAGCAAACAAAACAGCCACGTTTGTTAAGAAGTGCCACTGAAAGGGAAGATCAGTTAAGGGAAATTTATTCAAAGATTAATGAATACAAAGCGGCCATTGCAGATGCCAATGCTAATATTAAAAACATTAAGCTGGGTAAAGCATATGATGCAATTACCAATGGTTACTATAATGATGATACAAATGTCGTAGTTAGGCCGTAGAACAGAACTAAAATTCTATAGAGTAATTCCAGGATATAACATATTGAACATGAGTAGGCTTTGGAAAATCCCTAGCTCTCCGCATTATTTAACAAAGTGAATTATTATTAAATCCTTGGAAACAATATGTTTTCAAGGATTTTTTAGTTTGCCTAAATGTGTAGATTACCTTATTTTACGCTCAATGAAAAAAATATTCCTTTTTTTATTATTTGCACAATCGCTAATAAACACACATGCGCAAAAAAGCGCTTTCCATGTAGTACCACTTGGTGTATTAGGTGGTATTGAAGAAGGCAATCTGTCTGCCTATATGGTTGCTCCAGCTGGCACAAAAGATTATATTTGTTTAGATGCAGGCACGATAAATGCCGGTTTACAAAAGGCAGTTTCAAAGAAAATATTTAGTATAGATGCAGCCAGGGTTCAAAAAGAATATATAAAAGGTTATTTTATATCTCATGCCCATTTAGATCATGTTTCCGGTCTCATCATTACTTCTCCGAATGATTCAAACAAAACTGTTTATGCCTTAGAGGCTTGTATGAAAATGATGCAGCAATATTATTTTAATGGAATTGCATGGGCAAATTTTGGGGATCAAGGGTTAGGCTTTAAATTAAAAAAATACCATTATCAAACACTGGTACCAGGTGAAGAAACTGCTATAAATAATACTACCATGTTGGTGAAAGCCTTTCCGCTAAGCCATGTGAAGCCATTTGAAAGTACTGCTTTTTTAGTTCGCAGTAACGATGATTATATTCTTTATTTGGGGGACACAGGCCCCGACTCAGTAGAACAAAGCAACAAACTTTACTTATTGTGGCAGCAAATTTCACCGCTCATCAATTCAAAAAAATTAAAGGGCATTTTTATTGAAGTGTCGTTTCCCAACGACCAACCCAATGATAAACTTTACGGCCACCTCACACCCCACTGGCTCATGAAAGAAATGGAAGCACTTGGCAAAATGACTGATAACAATGCCTTGCAGGGTTTGACGGTGATAGTTACCCACGCAAAGCCACCCGTTTATAAAATTAAAAAAATACAACAGGAAATAAAGGAGTCAAACAAACTCGGTTTAAAAATTGTATTTCCACAACAGGGAAATGGCTTTACACTTTAATAAGAATTTTAAAAATTTCCTCGAATTAATTTTTTACAGAAATAAGTTTTCTGAACAGCCTACCGGTTAAACTTCCTGACCCCGCTACCAATCCGCCTATAAGGCCGGTAAGTAAAATGAGCAAAGTTGGATTATCTGCTTTAATAAAAAGTACCGATATTTTATGTGCCAGCAAATGGTTGTTTGCAGCACTTATATAAAAACTCAATCCTGCCCACAAAACAAAAAGCGCTATAAAACCAGCCAAAAACGCAAGACCGGCTTTTTGTGGTATGGCAAATGCAACAACAAAGCCTGCTATTGCAATAACCCACCATGGTAAAAAAAGACACAATGCAAAGCTTAATAAAGCAATCAATATAACAGAAGCAAAAAATTTCATATTTTAAAAAGTAAAGTGTAAAAAATTAATTAGAGAAATTCATGACCCATTTTATACGGCTGTCTTTTATTTCATCTTTGGTCATCATCCACAATGGATAATACTGCCCTGCCGCCCATTTATCTACAAAACTGTCGTAAAATTTACTGCCAGGGTTTCCATTTTGTCCACCAGGATACACACCATAAGCCTCTGTTTTGTCGGTAAGGCTTACAACCATTCTCCAACTTGGGCCATGCTCTTCTGTTGTAGCATTAATCATGTTTTTACCCCCGCCCATGTTCAAATGCATTCTGCTAAATGCGGCCTGTTTTAAAAGATGGTTTATTCTTGTATCCTTGTTCTTCCACCATTCAAGATTTCCCTTTGCTTCCAGTTCTTTTAAAACAACGACCGCTTCTTTAAATGATTTTGTTGCCTCATCTGCCAGTGTTTCAATTTTTGCAGTCGTTATATCATCAAAGAATTTATAAACGCTGTCTCTTAAAGTTGCCTCAATTAAAGTACTTTCAAATGGTAACTGAATGGGTTTTGCAATTTTTGCAAATTCATCATCATACACACTTGCTTTAAATTTTTTATACAATTCATTATATACAGTGGCACCTGTAGATGTTGCATCATTTCTAAAATTCCATGATCGTAAAATCGAAAAATATTTTGTTTCATCTGCACTCAACATTTCTACATTAATATTTTTCATTAACACCGGCACCAGTTCTTCTGCATAAATATTATAGTTATCAGTTTGCAGCGCCATCATATTCTGGGGGGTAATTTGCTCCATAGCAGTAAGTCTTTTATTAATAATCAATCCACGTGCAACAGGATACTCCCTCCCTAAATAATAAGGGTAGCTTGAGTCTGCTGGCTTTTGGTTGGCACTGCTCACAAATCCTCTTTCAGGATTGTATTGAAAAGGAATTTCATTTTGCGGAATCATCCCCTGCCACATGTAAGTACTGTCTTCACCAGGCATAATGTAATCGCCCTGACCTTTCCATTTTGCCGGCCACTCCCCTTGTGTTCGCATAGCGATATCACCTGCCTTGCTTGCAAATGCCACATTTTGTCCTGGCACTTTTAAGTGAACAACAGCCGCCATGTAGTCCTCGTAGTTATTCGCATGGTCCATTAAATTAAACATTAACAGGTCATTGCTTTTGTCGTGCGCTTTCCACCTAACCGCATAATTTTTATTATTTGTTAGTCTACCGCCATTAAAATTTTTGTCGTACATAACCGGCCCAAAAACAGTATAGGCAACGGTATCAAGCACAGACGGTTTTCCCACTATTTTTATTTCTTCAATTCTAAAAGTCGTTTGTTTCCACTCATTGTTAAACCAATATGCTGTTCTGCTTTCGTCTTTAAATTTTATTTCGTAATAATCCCTCACATCTCTTCCACCGTTTGTAACGCCCCATGCACAGCTATCAGTAAAACCAATAATAACACTTGGCGAGCCCGGGAAAGTAGCACCATACGCATTAAAACTCGGCGTAGATAATTGCATTTCGTACCAAATAGATGGTAGGTTTAAACCAAGATGCGGATCGCTGCAAAGAATAGGCGCTCCGCTTTTTGTTTTGGTGCCATTTACTGCCCAGTTGTTGCTACCATTTGCAGGATTGGGTTTTTCAAATTCTTCTGCGGCCACAAATCCTTTGTTTAAATACAACGAATCTACATTTGGTGGTGCAACAGGTTTCATTGCGGGCGCATTGTAAACTGTGCCTTTCGGAATAATGGGATCCAGCGAATCCTGAACCGATGGGTAGAGTAAATCAAAATCAGCCTTGTTGAAAAACTGCTTGGCATTTGTCATTTCGAAATCTATATCATGTGCAGCAAGATCGTTGCTCATCAATTTTAAAAATAAAGCAATTTTTAAATTACTCCATTTTTCAGGTTTTATACCCAGCAATTTATACTCTATTGGTAAAGTACTTTCGGTTAGCGTATTTATATATGCGTTTACACCGGCTGTATAAGCATCACAACTGGACTTAGTGGTTTCATTTTGTTCCATTTCTTTCAATGCAATTTCCGCAGCGTAAACCATTCCAAGTCTTCTAAACTCACGATCATGCTTTAATGCAACTTCTCCCACCATTTCGGCGGCACGACCAGCAGCAACGTTCGTTTGCAATTCCATCTGAAACAATCTAAACTTTGCATGCAAATATCCCTGTACAAAATACACATCGTTTTCCTGCTCTGCAAATACATGTGGCACCAGTTTCTCATCAAAATAAACAGAAGCTTTGCCTTGTAGCTGAGGAAATTTTAAGTTAGCCGAAAAGTCTTTATCAGCAGGCTCAGCATTTTGCCACAAACCATGCTGTGGCGATAACAATGAACCAAGGGGGGCAGGCGCTACAAGCTTTGTGTTTAAAATAATTATAAGTACAGCAGTTGCTGCGGCAGAAAGTAG
>JBBAQB010000043.1:0-4707 GCA_040400515.1 Ferruginibacter sp.
TTTAAAATACTTGAAAAAGAACCTCCCGTTGTACCACCTAAAGTAAGTGTAAAACTGGAGCCTGTGAGTTGTCCAATATTGCTTATTGCTATCGACCCCGTTTCACCCACAATACTGCTACTACCTGCCAATGTAATAGTACCTGAATAGGTCGCTGGGGTGGAGGAACTATTTGTTATGGCTCCTAAACTAGCAACACCTGTTCCACTAATACTAGTGGTTTTTACAACCGAAAGCGAATATCCATTTAAATCAAGGGCACCACCACTAGAAACCGTAACTGATCCGGAAGCAGAGCCCAAAGCAGATGTGTTTCCCAGTTTTAAAGTCCCAGTTGATATCAAAGTAGGGCCAGCATAGGTATTCGTTCCTGATAATGTCCATGTTCCTCCTCCTATTTTGGTAATACTTGTATTAGCAGAAAACACACCTGAGATTTGTCCAATTCCAGTGCCTCCGACTGTTACAACAAGGCCATCGCTTGATATAGCACCCGTATTCGCAAGGTTGATATCTCCAGCAGTTATGATGCTAGCACTAGAGGCTATTGTAATTAATCCAATATAGTTGGAGGCGGTACCTGAACTGTTTGTTAAAGCACCTCCACTTGAAATTCCTGTACCGTTTAATGACAGTGCTTCTGTGGCTGCATTGGTCAATGAAAAACTATTTAAATCAAGTGCAGCACCACTAGTTACTGTGGTTCCTGAACCTGTGGTTCCTAATGGACCAGCAGTGCTTACGGATGATGAAACTCCTAATTTTAATGTTCCTGCACTAACTGTCGTAAGTCCCGAGTAGGTATTGGCACCTGAAAGTGTCAAAGCTCCTGTACCGTTTTTAGTTATAGCGCCTGTACCACTAATGATCCCAGCATAAGCTGCAGGACTTGTGTTGTTTGCGCCGATGGTTAAGGTTGCAGCACCTAATGTTACATTTCCACCTGTTGTTCCGCCTCCGGTCATTGAACCTATGGTAGTATTAAAACCCGTTATATCCAAAATGGAGCTGGCTACGTTAGCCATTGATACTGCCGAAGCATTACCAAAAGCACCATTGGCTCCTGTAGTTGCTACACCAGCTTTAAGTGTACCTTCACTAACGGTAGTCGCTCCTGAATAGGTGTTTAGTCCTGACAATGTGAGTGTCCCTGTTCCCGTTTTAGTGATGGCCAAGTTAGCCGCTGTTGTAGCAGAGATCACCCCAGAATAGGTGGTGTTTGTATTTGAACTTCCTATAGTAAATGTTCTAGCAGTTATTCCTGTATTGGTTAATGAACCACTCCCTGTTATTTCACCGGCAGAACCTGTAAAATTATTAACATCCAAAGATCCAGTAGTAAGACTCAAGGTTCCGCTGATAGTTGTATTAACTCCAAGTTTTGTGGCACCCCCAGAAATGGTGAGATTATTAAAAGTGGTAAATTTAGTATTTGGTAAAGTGTTGTTTGCGGTTAATTCTACTGTTCCAGTTCCTGGTGTCCAAACCGATCCTGTACCACCCACAGTAATAGAACCATTTACTTTTAAATAGCCGCCACTAGTCATAATAATTGTTCCTTCTTGATTACCAGTTGCCCCAAGATTTAAGCTATTAGCTATGAGCATAGACCCACTAGTAAATGTTATTGTTCCATTCCTATTTTGATTTCCTGAATTACCTACACTAACATTTCCTAGCACTGTAAGCACTGGACTACCAGTTAAAGCAAAAGTAAGAGTTCCAACTCCGCTTGCAGAACCAATTACTAAAGATGCACATGTTGCATTGGTTACATTTACAGTAACAGTTACACCTTGATTGATAGTAACCGCATCTGTTGAAGTGGGCACTGAATTTCCACCCCAAGTTGATGTGTTATTCCAGTCACCACTAACACCAGCAGTTCTCTGCCCCCAACTAACACTGGTTATGGCTACAAAAAATGTTAAAAACAATGCATTTTTAAAAAAAGAAAAATTGGCTAACATAGTGGAGTTTTTTTCAAACACCGAGCAACCTTTGTAATACGGAGAAGAATTTTGACCATTCAGACGTGAAAATACGTTCATAAAAAAGCGTTTTTTTGTTGTTTTAGATTTAGCTTACGCATTATTACTATCCTATGTTCTTGATCGAATAGTAAAAATACGGTGTAAAAATAAAAAGAATCTTACGAAAAAAACAACGTATAAACACCCAAAAAACATTTTCTTAGCTTTTAAAGGTATTTTCCCGTATTTTGAAAGATATTTCCCGTATTTTGAAAGATTTTCAATTTGTAATTTGCTCACTTGTCGGTGCTAAATCCAGAAAAAATGGAAAACATGCCCCAAAATAAGCAATTAGGTCACAGCATTTTTACGCATTCCGTGCTTCTATTTGACCATTACCTTAACCAATTTTCCCACTGGCGCAGATATGCAGCGCAGTAAATGAGCAATGGTGTATCTGCGCCAGTGGGGCCAGTGTGGGTATCTGTACCAATTTCACGCTTTTACTATAAATGCTGAGCTGCAAAGGCACAGATACGCAACCCCACAAAGCCAAGCTGCATATCTGCGCCAGAGGGAGCCAGTGGGAGGAACCACACAAAGCCAAGCTGCTTATCTGCGTCATTGGGAGAAGCTGCATATCTGCGCCAGTGGGTGTATCTGCGCCAGTGGGGCCAGTGGGGGTATCTGTACCAATTTCACGCTTTTACTATAAATGCTGAGCTGCAAAGGCACAGATACGCAACCCCACAAAGCCAAGCTGCATATCTGCGCCAGTGGGTTCTTCATAATATCAATTAGTTAAACAAAAACTCACGGATATGTATATGTTTAATTCCTTTATAATCGGTAGTAAATTCATCTGCCGAAACCACCATTTTTTCATAATTATCTTCAATCTTAAGCAAGTTTCCAAATTCTCTTTCTCTTACTTTTTCATCGGGCAACTGATAAGCAACCTGTATGTATTTGGTTACATTGCCTTTTTGAGCCACAAAATCAATTTCTCTATCCTGATGTTTTCCTATAAATACTTTATAGTCCTCGTATATTAATTGGTTATATACTAAATTTTCGAACACACTGCCTATTTGTGCTCCTGTAAAAGGAATGATTGAATGCTTTAACCCTAAATCGGTAAAAAAATATTTGTCGTTTATTTCAAATCGTTTTTTACCAATAATATCTATGCGTTCTACCTTATTTATAAAAAACGAATTGTTAAGGTATTTTAAATAGTTCATTACCGTATTTACCGATAAATGAACCCTTTGAGATTTTAAAAAATCACTAATTTTATTAGAAGACACATAGCTTCCTAAATTATCCGACAGGTATTCAACCATACGATCCAAAAAGTCAACATCTCTAATACTATACCTTTTTACAATATCTTTCAATATAATGGTATTGTAAATACTTTTTAAATAACCGTAAACAATCTCATCACTTAAGGTTAAGTGCACTAAATAAGGTAACCCGCCGTATCGTATGTATTTATTTAATGTATCGTTATTGTTGGGTAGTTTGTGCACTTGAATAAATTCTGTGTACGACAAACTATTTATATGAAACTCAATATACCTGCCAGAAAGATGCGTAGCTAAATCACCCGACAACATATTGGCATTGCTTCCTGTACAATAAATATCTACCCCTTTTACCAACAATTGCCTTAATGCAATTTCAAATTCTTCTATCTCCTGTATTTCATCTATAAATACATAATTGGATTGTTTTGGTTTTAATTTCGATTCGATATAGTTAAACAAATCGTCTGCATTTTTAATCTGTTTAAATTCGTTTTGTTCCTTATTGATATAAACAGTATTTGCTTCTTTATCAAGCTGATGTACCAAATTTTGGATTTGTTTCAGTAAAATTGTTTTACCAACCCGCCTTTGTCCTGTAAGTACCTTTATGATTTCTTTACCAATATATGGTTCTACTTTTTTTAAGTAGGTGTCTCGTATAAACATACTATCCATAGTGAAATATTTTAGCAAAAATACAAAAGGTTTTCAGTATAATGAAAATATTTACGAGTTTTTATAACCTAATTTTGACTAATCCCGAAATCAGAGTTGGAATAAACAAGGGTACTATCCTAAGTAGTGTGTCTCATCTTCTAAAAGCACACAAAAAAACCGGCCTCTAAGGCCGGTTTTACAAAATATTATTTAACTCAGTTTATTGAACAAAGATCGTTTGCACCGTTTGTTTGCCCTTCGCATCTACCAACACTACATCGTACACACCTGCTGCAACTGCATCACCTAGTACAATGTCTTTTACCTGGCTGCCTGCTGCAACGGTTATTTGTTTGGTAAATACCGTTGCACCCTGTTTGTTCGTAAGCCTTATGCTGTACAAACCTTCCATCTTTTGAAAGTTAATGTGCATTGTTTTATTCTCTACAGGGTTTGGCTGTATGCTAAACGTAGGCTGTGTTGCTGCACTGCTTAGTTTTACAATAGCACTGTACTGCACCTGCCCGTTGGCAGACGTTGCTTTTACACGATAGTAATTTACTGCAGTAAGTGGGCTTGCATCTATAAAGCTGTAAGCTGTAGTACCTGCAACTGCAGCATTGCCTATTGCATCAAAACGAACACCGTTGCTACTTCTCTCAATTACATAGCCCGCAAGGTTTACCTCGTTGCTTACAAACCATTTTATCGTATGCGTCTTATTTGTATTTACTTCTGCCGTAATACCTGTAAAAGTTACCGGC
>JBBAQB010000044.1:0-3346 GCA_040400515.1 Ferruginibacter sp.
TAACTAACATTTTGTAAAACCGGTCTTAGTAGGCCGGTTTTTTTGTGCGATTTTTGCTAAAATAATGCAGGTGTTTTTAATCCAAACAGTGCAGCTGTGGCAAAATTTATTGCTACAGCTGCACAGAAAAATGCATGTAATAAGATACTTGTTAAAATATTTATTTTGGGCAGGGAGAAACCTTTTTAAACTTTATCTGTTTTTCGTCTTTGGCAAAAAAATTGAAACGACCTTCAAAAATACTTTGCATCTCAAAAGCCCGGCTTGTTTTGCTTCGACCTTTTTTTGAACGAATTGATGTAAATTTGTACTTCTAAAATAGAAAATAAACGAATGAAGATTAAATTTTGTGTGTTGGCTTTGGTGGTGATTTTTCTTCAGGCCTGCGAAAAAAATGTTTCCTTAAAACTAAAAGATGCCGAACCGCTTGTGGTGGTTGATGCACAAATTGAAGACGGACAACCACCTATAGTCGTCCTTACAAAAAGCCTGGGTTATTTCAGCAAAATAGATCCTCAAATACTGGCAGGTTCCTTTTTACGAAACGCAGCGGTAAACGTTTCAAACGGAACAACTACGCATAAATTAAAAGAATATTCAGCGCCGCTGGCTCCGGGTTTTACGGCCTATTTTTACAGCAACGACATGGCAAGCCCGGGCACCGCATTTGTTGGGCAGCTCAATAAAACATATACTTTGAGGGTAGTGGCAGAAGGGAAGGAATATACTTCTACAACGTATATACCTACAAATGCCATTACATTGGATTCTATTTATACAAGACCTGCACCAATCAACCAAGATACTTCCAAAAGAACATTGCAATTAAAGTCAACAGACCCACAGGGTCTCGGTAATTATGGTAGGTATTTTACCAAAAGGAACAGCGAGCCTTTTTTGCCGGGTGAAAATTCTGTGTTTGATGACCAGGTTATTGATGGCACAACGTTTACGGTTCAGTTGCCACAGGGTATTGACAGAAACAACCCTCCCAAACCCGACAGCTTTTTTTTTAAACGGGGTGATACCATTACCTTGAAATATTGTAACATTCCACAGTCGGCTTACACCTTTTGGAGCACCTGGGAATTTGCTTTTCAGGGAATAGGAAACCCTTTTGCACAGCCAAACAAAGTGTTGGGCAATATATCAAACGGTGCATTGGGTGCATTTTGCGGTTATGCGGTTAAATACAAAACAATCATATCTAAATAAAATTATTTTTTTAAACAGAACAGAAAAATGGAAAATACAGCAGTAGAAAAAGTAAGTTGTTTAATTATAGGATCTGGCCCCGCAGGTTATACGGCTGCCATATATGCCGCAAGAGCAAACATGAAACCCTTGTTGTATCAAGGAATACAGCCGGGTGGGCAGTTAACCATCACCACCGAAGTAGAAAATTATCCAGGTTATCCCGATGGTATACAGGGCCCCGAAATGATGGAGCATTTTGAAAAGCAGGCGAGGAGAATGGGTACAGATATTCGCTATGGCTTGGCAACAAAAGTAGATTTTGGTGTGCGCCCGCTTAGAGTAGAAATAGACGAAGAAAAGTGGATAGAAGCAGATTCAGTGATCATCAGTACAGGTGCTGCAGCAAAATGGCTGGGTATTGAAAGCGAGCAAAGATTAAATGGTTATGGTGTGAGTGCTTGTGCAGTATGCGATGGCTTTTTCTTTAAAGGAAAAGAAGCAGCTATTGTAGGTGCAGGAGATACAGCAGCAGAAGAGGCATTGTATCTTTCAAAAATATGCAGTACTGTACACATGATCGTACGAAAAGGCGAAATGCGTGCAAGTAAAATAATGCAGGACAGGGTGATTGCTGCACCAAATATAAAAATTTACTGGAACAGCGAAACCGACGAAATACTCGGCGATAAAAAAGTAGAGGGTGTTAGAATATTAAACAACCAAACCAACGAAAAAACAGAAATACCGGTGAGTGCATTTTTTGTTGCGATAGGCCATAAACCCAACAGCGATATTTTTAAAGGATGGCTCGATATGGATGAAGCTGGTTATTTGCAAACAATACCTGGCACATCTAAAACTAATATTGAAGGTGTATTTGCCTCCGGCGATGTACAAGATAAAATATACAGGCAGGCGGTTACTGCAGCTGGCAGCGGTTGTATGGCATCGTTGGATGCGGAGCGTTATTTAAGTAAAAAAGGATTGCATTAATGTTTACCATACGTTTAAACAAAATGAAATTATTTGCATACCACGGTGTGCACAGCGAGGAAACCATTGTGGGTAAAGACTTTGAAGTGTCGGTAGCCATTTCATTTGCCGAACAGAAAAAAATTGTTGCATTGGAAGATACCATCAATTACGTGGCGGTATTTGAAATTGTAAAAAAGTATTTTGAGGTTCCTACGCAATTGTTGGAAACACTTGCACAAAATATTTCAGAAGAAATTTATAAAGTTGACAACCGAATAACATCAATTAACATTGCTATAGATAAATTAAATGCTCCGATCTGTAATTTTACTGGGACAGTAGGTATTAATTATTCAAAATCTTTTTCCTGATGAAGTTGTTTTCTTTTTGTTTGGTTTTTCTTTTGTCGTTTATGCAGGGAGTTGCCCAGGACTATGCAAGCCTCATTGCGGAGGCGGACCGGCTGGAGGCTATTCCGCAGGAAAAAGCCGCGTTGTTAAAATTTAAAGAAGCATTAAAATTACAGCCAACGAGTTTGTATGCACTTACAAAATGCAGCGAACTTTGTTGTAGGGTAGGAGGCAGAGAAACAAATACGAAAGTAAGAGACGACTATTATGCAACCGCCCAGGTTTATGCAAAAATAGCATTAAAACTTTACCCAAACAGCGATGAGGCAAATGTGGCTATGGCTTTTTCGATAGCCAAAAGCCTGTTGTTAAAAAGTGGAAGGGAAAAAGTTGTTGCAGTAAAAGAACTAAAAAGTTACGGGGAAAAAGCGGTAACTGAAAACTCAAGAAACTTCAAAGCTTGGCATGTGTTGGGCAAATGGCACTACGAAGTAAGCGACCTAAATGCATTAGAAAGGGCTGGGGCAAAAATCATGTATGGCGGTTTGCCTCCTGCATCGCTCAAAAATTCTATTATGTATTATGAAAAAGCAAGATCGCTTGCGCCAAATTTTACGCTTAATTATTTAGAATTAGCAAAGGCATACCACAGAAACGACGAAACGCAAAAAGCTATTACGCTGTTAAAACAGTTACTCGTTATAAAAACACATACAGAAGACGATCCTCGTATAAAAAAAGAAGCTGAAGGTTTGATAGCTAAATGGAGATAGCTTTCGTCCCGGCGGGGTTTTCGCAATCTAAATTTACAAATAACAAAGAAA
>JBBAQB010000045.1:0-3098 GCA_040400515.1 Ferruginibacter sp.
TAATCAGATTAAAAGAAACAAACATTGGCTTCGCCAATGTTTGTTTTAATAATTTTGATTTCACGTTTCTAAATAATAATGATTTCGTTTATTGCGACCCTCCGTATTTGATTACAACAGGAACGTATAATGATGGGAAAAGAGGTTTTAAAGGCTGGACTGACAGCGAAGAAAAACAACTTTTAAAAACTCTTGACAATTTAGACAAACAAAATATAAAATTTGCTTTATCCAATGTTTTGGAACACAAAGGAAAATCAAATGATATTTTAAAATCTTGGGTTGCAAGCAACCCAAATTATAAAATCAATTTCATTAACTTTCATTACTCAAATTCTAATTACCAAACATTAGACAGAGATAAAAATGCAAGTATTGAAGTGCTTATAACAAATTACGAACCTCAAAAGCCACAAAAAGAGAAAACTCTTTTTGATGAATTTAATTTTTAGCATTTATGAGGTATATTGGAAACAAAGAAAATTTACTTGATAAAATATATCAAGTAATGCAATCAAAAAATATTCAAGGTAATTCATTTTTTGATTTTTTTGCAGGTACAACAAGCGTAAGCAGGTTTTTCAAAAAGTTAGATTATCAAATATTTTCATCTGATTTATTGTATTTCTCTTACGTCTTACAAAAGGCTTATGTTTCAAATAATCAAGTGTTAAACTTTGAAAAGGTCTTAAACAAAATAAACTTTCAAAGCACTTCACTTTTTGCTTCACCTTTACATATTGTCGTAGAATATTTAAACCAAATTGAACCAGTTGAGGGTTTTATTTCTCAAAATTATACACCATTTGGGACTTCTGAATTAGAAATTCCACGAATGTATTATTCAGACCAAAACGGAAAAATAATTGATGCAATTAGACAAAAAATTGATCTTTGGAAAACGGAGAACTTAATAAATGAAAATGAATATTTTATTTTGTTGGCTTGTTTAATTGAAACCGTACCTTTTTACGCTAATATTTCGGGTGTTTATGCTGCATTTCAAAAAAAGTGGGACCCAAGAGCAATAAAAAAAATGATTTTGCGACCAGTTGAATTTGTTGTAAACAATAAAGAAAATTTCACTTACAATGAAAATTCAACCGAATTGCTAAGCAAAGTAGAGGCAGACATTTTTTATCTTGACCCACCTTATAACCAACGTCAATACGCACCAAATTATCACTTATTAGAAACCATTGCAAAATATGACAATCCTATAATTAAAGGAGTTGGTGGTTTAAGAGATTATCAAAATCAAAAATCAAAATTTTGTAACGCAACAACAGCAATACAAGAACTCAATAAAATTGCAAAAGAAGGTAAGTTTAAAACCTTAATTTTGAGTTATAACACAGAAGGGATAATGAAACAAGAAAACATAATTTCTGCGTTAGAAAAATATGGAAAAGTTGAATTAGTTGAGTTTGAATATTTACGCTTTAAAAGCAATAGCAACGGAGAAAGTAGCACCAAAAAATTTATACAAGAACAACTCTATATACTAAAAAAATATGACTAAAAATCTTTGGTTTTTAACGGAAGAACGACCTAAAAAAGAAGTTCTTCAAACGATATTTCAAAAGTTTGCCAAAGATTACAGCTTTGCAGTTTTTGTTGATGCTATTCGTATTTTCCCTATTCTCGACGACAATAAATTTACGTTTACTTACGAAGTTACGGGTTTTCGTTGTAACAAAGTGGATAAAGTTTATGTAAAGACTGTTTCAGGTAATTCTAGTTTTACAGACTTTTTAATATTCTACCAAAAAGACGAGCCAACAATAAAAGATGAACCTATTTATGCAATAGAAGAAACAAAAACTGACGACAAAGAAAGCCGAAATACAGGGGTTTATCAGCGTTGCTCAAAATTTGTTTTCATTCAAAGTTATTATCCAAATGTAAAGAAGATAATGCTTTATAATTTGCAAATTGTTCAAAAGGTAAAACCAACATCAACCTATATTTTTGGCACAAAATTACTTTTGACTTTGGGAGTTGAAATTTTAGGAAAGAAACTTGACCCCAAAATATTTACGCCATTCAAAACTATTGATGAAGTCATAGATTTGAAAAACGAAATGCGAAAAGCACCGAAAGGAAACGTGCAAATTTTGCTAAAAAAATCAAAAACAAAAATTGAAGTTTCTGGCAGACTTTTTAAAAGTGGTGGACTTTCTCACGACCCAAATATTGGAGCGTTAAGTATTATTTCTGCCGTTTTAAGAGAATTAGGTTGGATAAAAAAAATTGAAATCACACAACACGGTCTTTTACAAAACCACGTTGGGAAAACCAATAAGTTTATTCAAATTGCCAATAAAATTGGTATATCATTAAAAGGTTTGACAATTCCAAAAGTTGGAATGAATAGCGACTATTGGAAATATGATAAAGATGGAGAAAAATTAGGAACGATTTTTATTCATTTAGTCGTAGAGGAATTTACACAAGGTTATTCAATTTTTGAAAATCACGCAGGTTGTGAAAAAGGATATTTTTTTCCATTAAGCGGAGAGCCAATACCATTAGAAAAATATAAAAATAGAGCATTATACAAAGCAGGAGATAAAAAACAAATTATTGAAATACCGGATTTGATATTGTTGGACAAAAAAGAAAAAGAAATTTTAAATATTGAGGGAGAAAAATATGTAAACAGAAATGCAGGTATTTTACAAATCAAAACCTTTGACTTTATTGAAAAAATTTACATTAAAAAACACTACCCAAAATATAAAATCATAAGAACCGTAGTGCTTTTTGGTAGTGAAGAAACTTCTATTGTTGAGATTGAGGTAGGTTTTTTACTGAACAAAAACGGACAATTAATTTTAAGCGTAAAAGCACCAAAATTATTTCAAGAAGCGATAAAAAACCTGTTAGACTTTTGGAAGTAATAGACAAGAAAAACAACGAAGGCATAACAGCACCTACCCAAAAGGCGGGGTTTCGTGTTCCAAAGACAGTTTTGTGGTTAATCAAACATTAGTTTTTCAAATCAAGTTTTGTGGTAAAAGTCCCGCCCTTCGGGTAGCTGCAAAACGTTACCAGTAATTAAATAAATCATAAACCTCTAAAAAAACAAAAACATG
>JBBAQB010000046.1:0-2685 GCA_040400515.1 Ferruginibacter sp.
TTAGAAAATGATTTGTTGATACCAAATATTTTTCCTTTAATAGATTTGTTGGACTGATTTGTTAAAACAAAATCAACTTCTTGACCTACAGAAATTTTACCTAAATCTTTTTCAAATACATTCAAATCTAAGTGCATTTGGCTGTTATCTACCACTTCAAAAAGTGTCACTCCTGTTTCTGCGAACGCTCCTTTGGTTATGCTAATTTTACCCACATAGCCACTTATTGGCGAAACAATTGGAATTAACGAAGTGCTACCGCTTAAACTAACATTTAACGCTTGCAGCTTGTTTTTTGCTGCTTGTGCTTTGGCTCTTTCAACTGCCAGTTTTGATTTAACTTCTTGAAATGTTTTGCGAGGATTTACATTTTCATCACTCAATGTTTTTTGACGATTGTATTCTAATTGTAGGTATTCAATGTTAGCCATTGCGGAATTGTAATCTTCCTGCATTTCTGTAACTTCAAGGTTTTGAATGGTTGCCAAAGTTTTACCTTTTGCAACGTAAGTTCCTTCTAACACATAAATATCTTTTACCACACCACCAATCAAGGTTGATATATTCGCCATATTTTGTGGTGGAACTGCTGTATAACCATTGGCTTTGATTACGGTATTCAGGTTTTTCATTTCGATACTACCTGTTTCGATACCAATAGTTTTGAATTGTGTCGCAGTTAATGCTACTTCGGTTTCTGATTTTTCTTCTTCGTGGGTTTCTTCGGTTTTCTTTTCTCCACAAGAAGTTAGCAGAAAGAAACAAGAAGAAAGAAGCAAGAGATTGGTTTTGATCCTTGTTTTTAAACTGTTGTTTATTATTATATTTTTCATATTGTTGAATATTAATTGTTGTTGAATGATGGGAATTGCAATTGAATAGCACTTTGATTGTAAGTATTAACGGCTTCTGCATTTTGCTTTTTGATGTCAATAGCTTGGTTTAAAAAACTGATGTATGACCAATAACTCATATCACCATTGGCATAACTTTTTTGAGCTGTTGTGATGATTTGTTCGGCATATTGTAATCCTTCGTTTTGGTAATACACTAAGGCGCTTTTTTGTTTCTCAAACTCATTTTGTAATTCCTCTTTCTGTAATTTTAAAGTCAATTTACTTTTGTCTAATTCTAATTGCGATTGTGTAATACTTATTCCAGATGCTTTGGCTTTTGCTGTATTTGCTCCACCAAATAATGGAATTTGCAATCCGGCTGTAAAACCTTGAAAATAGGATTTGGTATCGATAGTTTGCCCGAAGTAACCCAAACCTAATTTTGGTGTTCGCATCGCTTTAAAAGTATTGGCCTCTTTTTGGTATACAGAAATTTGCTGTGTGTAATAATCGTTTACTAATCCTTCTACTTTAGTGTTATTCAAATCGGTTGGATTGGCATATTGCAAAGGTGTATTGGCATCAGGCACTATGTTTTCATCCGTTTGAACAAAGTATTGCAATTGCTTTTGATAAACCACCAAATCATATTCTAACTGTGCTTTTTGGGTTTCGATTTCTTTCGATTTGGCTTTAGCACTAATGACTTCGATATTGCCACTTTCTCCTGTTTGGAAACGAAGCTCTGCATTTTTAAGGAATTTGGAATAAATTTCAAATAACTCATTATTTAGTTTTTGAATAGAAACACCATATAAATATTGATAGTATGCTAATGATACTGCTTTTTCAATTTCATATTCTGTTAATGCTTTTCGTTTTTCAGCCAATTTTGCTAATTCCTCTTGCAATTGGCGATTGGCTTTTGTAATCTTACCAATAGGAAAATATTGTTGAATAGAAACATTGTGGTCATAATCAACACTATTAAACTGTCCGCCTTGGTATTGCACTTGCAATGGATCAACTTGAAAGGCTGTTTTCTTTAGAACGGTTTGCTTTTCGATTTCCTTATCCGCAATTTTTAAATCGATGTTGTTTGCTTTCGCTTTTTCAATGGCTTTTTCTAACGTTATTGTTTGGCTGTTTTGAGCAAACGAAAAAGTACTGATTAATAAAACGAGTATTGTTACAATTGGATTTGACATTTTTTTTCTTCTTTTAATTCCCTTTTCAAAAAGTAAATACAAAATTGGTAAAACGATTAAGGTTAGTAATGTTGCCGAAACTAATCCGCCAATAACTACCGTTGCTAATGGTTTTTGTACTTCAGCTCCGCCACTGGTTGATAATGCCATTGGTAAAAATCCTAATGAAGCTACCGCAGCAGTCATTAATACTGGTCTAAGTCTGGTTTTTGTGCCTATTAAAACCCGTTGTAATGGGTCGGTTATACCTTCAGATTTTAGTTGGTTGAAATAGGATATTAATACAATTCCGTTCAAAACTGCAATTCCGAATAAAGCAATAAATCCAATTCCTGCTGAAATGCTAAATGGCATTCCTCGTAACCATAACGCAAAAACACCACCAATTGCTGATAACGGAATAGCTGTAAAGATTAAAGCTGCTTGTTTCATACTATTGAATGTAAAGAACAATAACACCAAAATTAATCCTAACGCAAGTGGTAAAGCAACAGAAAGTCTTTTGTTTGCTTCAACCAAATTTTCGAACTGACCACCATACGTAATAAAATACCCCGCTGGAAGTTTATAACTGGCATCTAATTTTTCTTGAATTTCTTCAACCACACTTTTTACATCACGACCACGAACATTTAAACCTA
>JBBAQB010000047.1:0-2253 GCA_040400515.1 Ferruginibacter sp.
CAGACTATGAAGAAAAAGTATTCAAAGTATTTCAACGCTTACACAGTCAAGCTGAATTTATGGGTACCGGTATTGGATTATCTATCTGCAAAAAAATAGCCGAACTTCATGATGGTTACATTCACGCTCAGGGAATAGAGGGAGAAGGTGCAATTTTTTCTGTTTACTTACCTGTAGAACATTTAATAAAAAAAAATAAAAATACCAGTTAACATGGGTATTTATGCAATTGTAATTGAAATTTGTAATTATTGACTTTAATTCACTAATAGCAAGGGTTTCGGCAAATGGAGTATTGCTGTGCATTCAGTTATTGTCATATACTTTTATATGTTTATTGGGCTTTAGTTGGGGCAGGCCGAAGACATCTTACTAATAAAGAAGAAACAAATAAATATTATACTTTTTATTAATTTACTTATCTAATTGACAAGTTGTTACTGGCAGACAAAAGACAATTCGATAACACTAAAAAGTAAAGACACAAAAAGTTTAAGTGGTTAGTGTGGGGGCTTTAACACTAAACTGTAACAGACAAAACAAAAAGTCCTACACAATCCATTGGGCTCTGTATAAGTGCTACTTGAGACTGCGGTAATGAGCGGTTTGGCGTATCTGGTCTTGGGTACAATAAAGAAAACCAGTGGTCATTTGTGCACTTCCACTGCCCCATCCAAAATCAAACGATTAATCCGAAAAAAAACTACACACCTAAGTTTGATTTATTTATGTTCTTAACAACATATTTCCATTGTTTTCGCCTACTTCTCGTTGGTTATTTCAAAAGTAGGCAGAGCCGTTTCTTATAAATTTAACGTCCCCAAAAATTACACAAATAGCAATTCGCTTTAAGACTTTCTACCAATTCAAACCCCTAAATTTGCAACATTAAAAAATAGATATGAATTTTCAACTTTCTGAAGAGCAGCTTATGATACAACAGGCTGCTAAAGATTTCGCAATTAACGAATGCTTGCCAGGTGTAATTGAAAGAGACGAACACCAGACTTTCCCTAGAGAGCAAATTGAGAAATTGTCTGATCTTGGTTTTATGGGTATGATGGTAAAACCTGAATATGGTGGCAGCGGCTTAGATACAATGAGCTATGTGATTGCGATGGAGGAAATTAGTAAGGTAGATGCGAGTGTGAGTGTTTGTATGAGCGTAAACAACAGCTTGGTTTGTTATGGCTTGCAGGAATATGCAAATGAAGAACAAAAACAAACATATTTAAAACCACTTGCACAAGGCAAAAAAGACGGCGAATTGTACATTGGGGCATTTTTATTGAGTGAGCCGGAAGCAGGTAGTGACGCTACTTCGCAACAAACGACTGCAGAATATAAAGGTGATCATTACTTATTAAACGGTACAAAAAACTGGATCACCAACGGAAACAGTGCCAGTGTTTATTTGGTAATTGCTCAAACAGATGTGAGCAAGGGAAGCCATGGTATTAACGCTTTTATTGTGGAGAAAAAATGGGCCGGTGTTGTTGTGGGAGCCAAAGAAAATAAACTAGGTATTCGTGGCAGCGATACACATACTATTTTATTTAATGATGTAAAAGTGCCAAAGGAAAATCGTATTGGCGAAGATGGTGCCGGTTTTAAATTTGCCATGAAGACACTTGCAGGCGGCCGCATAGGTATAGCTGCGCAAGCATTGGGAATTGCAAGTGGTGCGTACGAACTTTCTTTGGCGTACAGCAAAGTAAGAAAGGCATTTAAGACAGAAATAATGAACCACCAGATTATTCAGTTTAAGCTTGCAGACATGGCCACTAAAATTGAAGCATCTCGTTTACTTTGCCTCAAAGCAGCATGGGAAAAAGATGAGCATTTAGATTATACACTGAGTAGCAGTATGGCAAAAGTATTTAGCAGCGAAACTGCTATGTGGACAGCTACCGAAGCTGTGCAGATACACGGTGGTTATGGTTTTGTAAAAGAATACCATGTAGAAAGAATGATGAGAGATGCTAAGATTACACAGATATATGAGGGTACGAGTGAAGTGCAAAGAATTGTAATTGGAAGAAGTATTTTGAAATAAGATATTAGATGTGAGATGTAAGACACAAGATTGAAGACGAAAGAAAATGTGGAATATCTTGTATCAAAAATATTGATACTAAAAAAAGGTGCAAACGGTAAATTGTTTGCACATTTTTAATTTAACTTTAGTGGCCCAGCTTTTCAACCTTCAACCTTCAACCTTCAACCTTCAACCTTCAACCTTCAACCTTCAAC
>JBBAQB010000048.1:0-1602 GCA_040400515.1 Ferruginibacter sp.
GATTGTTTTCAGGCCGGGAGGCGTATTGCCGGTAACTTTTACAGGTATTACGGCATCTGTAAACACAGATAAGACCCATACAGTAAAATGGTTTGTAAGCAACGAGGTAAACCTTGCGGGCTACGTAATTGAGAGAAGTGGCAACGGTGTTCGTTTTGATGCAATAGGCAATGCTGCAGTGGCAGGTACTACTGCTTACAGCTTTATTGATGCAAGCCCACTTGCTGCAATAAATTACTATCGTGTAAAAGCAACGTCTGCCAACGGGCAGGTGCAGTACAGTGCTATTGTAAAACTAAGCAGTGCAGCAACACAGCCTACGTTTAGCATACAGCCAAACCCTGTAGAGAATAAAACAATGCACATTAACTTTCAAAAGATGGAAGGTTTGTACAGCATTAGGCTTACGAACAAACAAGGAGCAACGGTATTTACCAAACAAATAACCGTTGCAGCAGGCAGCCATGTAAAAGACATTGCACTTGGCGATGCAGTTGCCGCAGGTGTGTACAATGTAGTATTGGTAGATGCGAAGGGCAAACAAACTGCACAAACGATCTTTGTTCAATAAACACACATAACTAACATTTTGTAAAACCGGCCCTAGCAGGCCGGTTTTTTTGTGGGCTTTTTGAAGATGAGACACACTACTTAGGATAGTACCAAATCTATCTTATTAAACCACAAAATACCCTGTCGATTTACCCTGTCCCTCCTTTGTGATGGTTCCTTTTAAAACCAATGCAGCCAAAGATTTCTTTACGGTTGGCAAAGCCATGTCTAATTTTTTAGCTATATCACTAGACCCACATCCTGCGTGGTTTTGAATAAAGAATAAGATGCGTTTCTCTCGTTGTGAAACGGGTTGTTCTGTTCTGGTTTCTTCTAATTTAACCAGCAACTGCTCCTGTATATTTATTAAACAATTGATAAAAAAACTGAGCCAGTCCGTAACATTTTCACCAGGTCTGTTTCGCTGCGTTTGCATGAGTACTTTGTAATACGCTGATTTTCTACTTTCAATTTCATGCTCAAAACTCACGTATTGAATCCATGAGTAACCATTTTTTAAAAGCAGTAAACTACCAAGCAATCTGCTTAATCTGCCATTGCCATCTTGAAATGGATGGATGCTTAAAAATTCGTAAACAAATAAAGCTGCCTTAACCAAAGGAATTGTTTCCTTATCTGAATGATACCATTCAAACAATTGCATCATTGCATCCTGTGTTTCTAATCCTGGTTCAGCAGTTTTAAATACAATTTGCTTTGTACCATCAACCAAATTGGCTTCTACGGCATTACTCACTTGCTTGTAGTTTCCTCTGTGCCACGCATCTTTTTCGCCATGTAGCATCAATATTTTATGTAAGGTTTTTATTTCACTTTCAGAAATACTGATGGATTCATAGTTTTCAGCGACCGTATCCAAGGCTTCAAAATAACCAATTACTTCTTGCTCGTCTCTTTCTTCTAATTTGGAAATAGACAATTTTTCAATTAAAACGGCTACCTCATCATCCGTCATCTTTGAACCCTCAATCCGGGTTGAAGCCCCTACACTTCTTACTGTGGCAATGGATTTTAATTGTTTCAAAGAAG
>JBBAQB010000049.1:0-1509 GCA_040400515.1 Ferruginibacter sp.
ATTATATTTTCAATTTACCTTTTGTAGTATAGAAGATTACGAAGAACCAGTACGCATGATATTAAAACATCATATGGATATAAGCGACGAGAAATTCCAGGAAGTCTATCCAACCATTGAAAAGTATATAGACGATTTAAAAGAATTTCTTAAAAACAATTAAATTTAAATTTATTTAATATAATAATATATAGTTTATATATATTATTATATAACAATGCAAGAAGAAGTGATTGCCTATTACAGCGAAATTAAGAAACAAAACAAAAGAATGTTAACCCAAATGAAAAGCAATGAAAAGAAACAAGATAGAAAAGAGTTGATGAAGTTGTTAAAACTATTTGTGGATATTGAATTACTCACTTATAACAATAAAGAAATCCCTTCGGATTGTTGATCGTTATTATGGATACGTGGACGACCTTTTATTTTTTGGTTTGCGTTTGCAACTTTTATTTTATAATTGATTATATTCAGTTTAATCAATCTTGCCTTATTTTGTTGATAATATAGTTTTGAATATGCTTTGTTAATCTCATAACGACATGCGATACAATGTCTAAAATTAACACGGAATTTATCCGCTGGTTTTTCTACATTGCATATATTACATACTTTTGTTTCCTCATTCACGTTGTCAAAACTCATTATATATATTTTATATTAATATAATATATATAATATATATTTATTTAAATAATTTATTTAATTAATTTATTTAATTTATTTAATTTATTTAAAAATTTATTTAAAAAACTTATTTAAAAAAATATATATATATAATATTATATAATAAAAAAAAATGAGTATTGAAAAACAAATAAAAGCATTTGCAAAAATGAAAATATGTTCATTTACTTTTAAATCTCTTGAGTGGAGTCATTCCAAAGGTAGAAAAATACCATATGGACTACCCACAACTGAACAACGACAAGCAATTACACCGAATAAACCATTATATAATGAAGAGCATAAAGCAGTAGGCATTATCACTGGTAAACAATCCGGTATAACGGTGATTGATTGCGATGATGAAATGTCTTATGAAATCTTAACCAGCATTTATTCAGAGTTCAAAAAGTATTACACAGTCAAGACCAAGAAAGGGTATCACATATACTGTAAATACACTGATCAAGTTTCAACATCCATTAAAGATGTAAAAGGTATTGACATCATGAATGATGGTTCTATTATCTTTGCACCTCCTACATCTTACACACTACCGGATGGAAGTGTGGCGGAGTATAAATATCTAAGTGGTAAAGTTCTTGGTGAGTTCCCTGAATTTCTCATCAAAAAATTGAATGACGCAAAAAAGGCCAAAGAACCAGACACAAAGAAGACGGAAAAACCAACCACGACACCAACCCCAACCACACTCACAACCATCAGACCACAAGATGAGAATTTATTAGAATATTTTCAATTAATAGTTGACGCAAAGACGAAAGATGAAGACAAATATTATAATAACCGCATGAAATGGATTAAGATAGGAATGCTTAT